>JBFFHJ010000007.1:0-162867 GCA_041556995.1 bacterium
CTTTTTTCTCTTTATTAAAGGAGTTTATGCATAGTTTGTGTTACGTACGTTAAATATAAACTTGGGTAATTGACAATGAAATGTATTCAATATTAGCTTATATTTCAATATCTTGGCCAATAACTCTAAACTGTTGAGATCCTATAATATGTCAATATAATTATTAAAATTTATATATAAATTGAATGAAAAATAATAATGTGAATATATATATTTTATTTCTTGTTTCAAATTATTTTACATTGCAAAATATGGCAGTATTATCTTGAGCACTGTATTTGTTTATCTTTTTTTTAGGTGAACAAGTGTTGAGAACTGTTTGTATCTGAGTGACTTGCTCCTATTAATGGATATATAATTTAAAACTATAATAACAATAGATAAAAACGGATTGATCGGGTTCTATCGCCAGACTATTCCAAAGCCTGAAAGTTCTATGATTTTTAATCATATAGTCTTGTCATGGAATATGATTTAACAAAAACCTTTTTTGAATGCCATCCGATTTATTTAAAAAGATGTGAAAAATCAAGGCAATTGGTCGATATGGAAAAATCTTTTATAATATGGAAGAAAAAAAGTCTAGTTTTTTTTGAGCAATTATACTAGAAAAGTCAATATTGTTACTCATCATGAAAATAAAATGTTAGGGTAGTTAAATAATAAATAATATTAAAAAAATTGCTGTTTTTACTATATAACCATATATTTCAGGATTTTAGAACAACCATCGGTTTCTTATGTTTTTTTATCGGAAGTTACGAATACGATATAAATTGCTGCTTAGCTATTCAATGGTTTTTATTCTGACGATTTCCCTGGGGAGTTTTATTCAGTATTTTATCGTCAGTAAGGCCATTCAAAGCGTTATTGAAAGCGAGTTAAGCAATTCCACAGAAGCCCTTAAGAACTTGGTCAGGACGTCGGTATCTGTTTCCATCAAAAACCATCTCAGGGCGGCGGCGGAGAAAAACCGGGACATAGTGACCTATTTTTATGGCCTTTACCTCAGTGGAGAACTGAGTGAAAAAGAGGCAAAGGCAAGGGCGACTGCTGTTTTGTTAAGTCAGCGCATCGGTACAACTGGGTATATTGCTTGTGTGGACAGTAAAGGTATTATGAGAGTTCACCCGGAAAAACCGTGGATCGATGTTGATATCACACAACATGAATTTGTTCAGGAGATGATTCGGAAAAAGAACGGCTATATCGAATACAATTGGCAAAATCCAGGAGAATCTCATGTTCGACCAAAGGCTATGTACATGTCCTATTTTGAGCCTTGGGATTGGATTATCACGGTTTCCTCTTATCAAAAAGAATTCATAAAACTGGCTAATATAAGCGATTTTCGGAAAAGTGTTATATCATTTCGATTCGGTCAAACCGGGTATTCTTTTGTTACAGACACAAAAGGAAATATCATTATTCATCCTGAATTACAGGGGATTAATATATTCGAGGAAGCAAGTTTGCCGCATCAGCCCATGAAATCAATGGTAGAGCAAAAAAGTGGTAAAATTATATATGACTGGAAAAATCCTGGAGATGAAAAACTGAGGAAAAAACTGGTAGTGTTTGATTATATTCCCGAATACGGATGGATTGTAGCTTCGTCAAGATATTTGAACGAGTTTTATTCCCCCCTGAAAACATTGAACAATGTGATTGTGTTTTCCCTGCTGGCATCATTGCTATTGGTGCTGCCTCTAACATTTCAAATCAGTTCTTCAATTACCAAACCGCTGTATTCATTAATGAAACGTATGGATATAGCACTGAAATCTTATGAACATCAACCACAACAGGGTGTTTCGGACGATGAAATCGATCAATTAACCGTTTATTTTGATTCGTTCATGGATCGGCTGGATCGTTACAGTAAAAGTCTGAAGGAAGAGATTCACGATCGACGTCAAGTGGAAGAAGCCTTGCGGATTAGTGAAGAGAAATATCGATCCGTGATGGAAGCCACTCCCGATCCGACGATTGTGTATGATATGGAAGGCAGAATTACCTATATGAATCCGGCATTTACACGGTTTTTTGGCTGGACCTTGGATGAGTGTCTGGGAAAAACACTGGATCATTTCGTACCACGGGATAACTGGGAAGAAACAAGAGCAGGTATAAAAAAACTTCTTGCCGGACAGAATTTCATCGGGGTGGAAACCAGGCGTTTTACTAAAACTGGAAAACTTAATGAAGTTAGTCTCAGGGGAGCCGTATATCGTGATAAAAACGGTGTTCCCATCGGTAGTGTGATTACTCATCGCGATGTTTCCGACCTGAGACGGCTGGAAAAACAGGTGATGGACATTGGTGACCAAGAACGTCAAAAAATTGGACAAGATCTTCATGATGACTTATGTCCCCATTTGATCGGCATCGAGGGTCTGTTAAAAGTCCTGAAAAAAAAGCTGGATAACAAGGTTCCAGAAGAATCTCCCTTGGTAGTCAAAATCACGGAACTTATTAAAACAGCCACTTCAAAGACGAGACGCCTGGCTCGCGGACTTTGTCCTGTTTACACAGTTGATCATGGTTTAGAATCATCACTGCGCGAATTGGCCATCCATACGGAATCTGTTTTTGATATCAACTGTAAATTTGATTGTACTTCTCCAGTCCCGATAAAAGACAACACCGCCGCAACACATCTCTTTCGTATAACGCAGGAAGCCATTCATAACGCCATTAAACATGGAAAAGCAAAGTCAATCCTTATCGAGCTTTCCTCTGAAAACAGGATTATTGAACTAAAAATAATAGATAATGGTGTTGGGATTCCTGATATTATCGAGTCCGATGGTATGGGGTTGCGAATCATGAGATTCCGTGCCAACATCATAGAGGCTTTGCTGGATATCAGGCGGGAACAGGCTGGCGGCACTGTTGTACAAATAAATTTAAAAAGTGATTCTTCCGGTTTGATAGATAAAGCATAATTTTTTGATTTGAAAGAATATTAAAAGTGATGAATAAAAAAAAGAAAATCCTGATTGTTGAGGACCACCCCATATTCAGTCTGGGATTGAGCGAGTTGATAAACCAGGAAGATGATCTTGAAGTTTGTGGTATGGCTGAAAGTGTGCACCAAGCCTGGATCGAAATTGACAACCTGCAACCGGACCTTATTATTGCCGATATTACATTAAAAGACGGCGATGGTATTGAACTGGCAAAAGAAGTTAACAGACGTTTTAAGGGACTTCCGGTCCTCATGCTGTCAATGCACGACGAGTTCTTATATGCTGAACGTGCGCTTCACATCGGTGCCCGTGGCTATATCATGAAACAGGAAGCCATGGAGTCCGTTGTTACAGCTATTCGACAAGTTCTCGACGGGAAAATCTATCTTAATGAAAAGGTTAAAGATCATATTTTGTCCAACCTGGCTGATAAACCCGGTATCAAAGACAAGCCTCCCATCAAACGTTTAACTGACCGCGAGCTGGAGGTTTTTCGTATGATCGGTCGGGGGTTCAGCACTCGGGAAATCGCCGGGAAGTTGCACTTAAGTATAAAAACCATCGGTACTCATAAAGAGCGAATTAAGGAAAAACTGAATGTTAAACACGCCAGTGAGCTGGTTCGATATGCAGTTCATTGGGAAAAGACCGGCCAGCTGGAAAGCGAGGCTTGATAGGCCTCTACCAGTGTAGGTAAAAACCTTACTCTGGCTACAAAATTTCCCCACTCTTCCATCAGTCCTTTTACCAAATCAATATCAGCTTCCTGACCATTGTCGGATTTACCTCCATTTTGTTATATCAATTCCAAAAGTTCCATTATTAGACCGGTTTTTGAATCCAGTCGATTAAAACCAATTTAACTTGGAACCATAGATTGCACTGATGATTTTGATGTTATTAAGTTAACAACATTGATGGCGGGATGCAGGGCTGGAACAAAACTTCGTATCTAAAATGGCAATACTACTTCAAATAAGGAGTAACCAATGCTTTTTAAATTGACAAATGAACAACTAATGATTCAATCCATGGTTAGAGAATTTTCACGAAAGGTAGTGGCGGTAACAGCTGCAGAACGTGATAAAACCAAGGAGTTTCCGGCGGAAAACCTGAAAAAAATGGGTGAATTGGGCTTGATGGGCATGCTGATTCCTACAAAATATAATGGTGAGGAAGCTGATACCGTAAGTTATGTTTTGGCCCTGTCCGAAATTGCCTATTCATGTGCTTCGACGGCTGTTGTTATGTCTGTACACAACTCAATTGTTTGTGAAAGTATTTTGAAATTTGGAAATGAAGACCAGAAGATCAAATTTCTCATTCCTTTAACCGAGGCCGATATCATTGGAGCTTTTGCTTTAACCGAACCCCACGCAGGTTCCGATCCAGTGGCACAATCCACCACGGCAGTTCGAGAGGGTGATTCTTATGTATTAAATGGAACCAAGTGTTTTATCACTTCCGGTAAAAACTCAGGCGTTATCATCGTCACTGCTAAGACTAATGAATCTCAACGTCACAAGGGAATCAGCGCATTTTTAGTAGAAAAGGGCACACCGGGTTTAAAAATAGGCACCCCGGAGGATAAAATGGGCCTGCGTGCTTCCGATACGACAGATATTATCCTTGAAGATTGTGTGATTCCAGCAGAAAACATGCTGGGAGAAGAGGGAGATGGTTTTAAAATAGCAATGAGCGGACTTGACTGTGGTCGAATCGGTATCGCCGCACAATCCATCGGCGTGGCAAGGGCTGCCTTGGATTCGGCCATCGATTATGCTAAAAAACGGGAACAATTTGGGCAAAAAATCTCTAAATTCCAGGGGTTAAGATGGATTATCGCCGATATGGCGACAGAAATAGAAGCGGCTCAACAGCTTACCTTTTCAGCTGCTGCCATGAAAGATCGGGGTGAGAATTTTACAATGCAGGCTTCCATGGCCAAACTATATGCTTCTGAAATGGTAAATCGTGTTACTGCCAAGGCTGTTCAGGTGCACGGCGGATATGGCTTTATAAAGGATTATACAGTGGAACGGCTCTTCAGAGACGCCCGTGTTTTTACTATTTATGAGGGAACATCAGAAATTCAACGAACGGTTATCGCCAATCAAACCTTAAATGACAAACGACGTTCTGTATAAATCAGTTTTTTCCGCTCAACGAAACCGAAGATCTTAATGCACTGTTTTTGTTGGCATCACCAGGGTAAGTAAAATACCTACCCTGTCTGCGATACTTTCCTACTCTCCAATCAGCTTTAATACCCACATTTTAATCAGAGATCCTCTGATTGTCCCATTGTTTTTCCTCAGGTATATCAAAGTCAGTAAAATCAATTTTCTTACTCACCAAATTGCATCCGTTGATAGCAGATCAAGCACTGTTTAGTAGAGTCGAGCATCCCTACCGAACAAGATAGTTCAGCAGTTAGGATGGGCTCACCGTTACTATTGGATATCTGTTATATCAACCTTTTTAAGAGGAGAATCTGAAGCCATGACAGTACAACATAATATGACCGATTATAAGAAAGAATACTCGGAATTTGAATGGGAAGTTCCCGAATATTTCAATTTTACTGGTGATGTGATCGACAAATGGGCACAAGACCCGGAAAAACTCGCCATGTTGTGGGTGGATGATTTTGGGAATGAAATTAAAAAGACATTTCTTGATGTCAGCATCGCATCCAAAAAGCTGGCTAATGTACTGGCACAACAGGGGGTGAAACAGGGTGACGTGGTGATCGTTATCCTGCCTAGAAATATTGAATGGTGGGAAACCTTTAGCGCATGTATCCGAATGGGGGCGGTTCTTTCACCGGGAACAACGCAGTTGACGAGTAAGGACATTAAATTCAGAGCAAATAAAGCACAGGCCGCTTGTATCATAACCAACCCGGAGATAGCTGCCAGATATGATGAAGTTGAAGATAAATGCCCCACAGTAAAATCAAAAATTGTTATCACCGAGTCTAAGGATGGTTGGTTATTTTATGACAAAGCAGTGGCATCGGCTTCTTCGGAATTTGAAACTGTCAAAACCCGAAGTGAAGATAATTGTCTGATTTATTTTACATCGGGAACCACCGGATTTCCCAAAATGGCGCTTCATACGCATGCTTCTTATCCCATTGGACATCAGATTACCGGTAAGTACTGGTTGGACCTGAAACCTGAAGATATGCACTGGAATGTGAGTGATACCGGTTGGGCAAAAGCTGCATGGAGCAGTTTTTTTGGTCCCTGGAACATGGGTGCTGCCCAGTTCATCCACCACACGGATCGATTTGATCCTGAAATCACATTGAACTTGCTTTCAAAATATCCGGTGACCACCATGTGCGGTGCACCGACCATTTATAGAATGCTGGTATTACAAGATTTATCCAAACATTCGTTTTCCAGTTTACGCCATTGTGTTGGTGCCGGCGAGCCGCTTAATCCTGAAATCATCGAAGTATGGGAAAAAGCCACCGGATGTATCATTCGGGATGGTTATGGTCAGACAGAAACTGTTCTGCTGTGTGGTAGCTTTCCATGTATTGAACCAAGATTTGGTTCCATGGGAAAACCCACACCGGGGATTGATCTTCAAGTGGTTGATGAAGACGGTGAAATTCTACCACCCAATCAAGAAGGCGATATCGCGGTTCGAGTGAAGCCGGAACGTCCTGTGGGGTTATTGAAAGAGTATTGGAAAGAACCGGACCGAACCGCATCGGTTTATCGCAACGGTTGGTATCTTACAGGTGATCGTGCCTATGTCGATGAGGATGGTTATTTCTGGTTTGTCGGTCGTTCAGATGATGTTATTTTAACATCCGGTTATAGAATCGGTCCGTTTGAAGTGGAAAGTGCATTGATTGAACACCCGGCCGTGGCAGAATCTGCTGTGGTTTCCAGTCCGGATCAAACCAGGGGTGAAGTGGTTAAGGCATTTGTTATCCTTGCTCCGGGATTCAAGGGTAGCGACGAGTTGAGTAAAGAATTGCAGGATCATGTTAAAAATGTCACCGCTCCATACAAGTACCCGAGAAAAATTGAATTTGTGGAAGTGCTGCCTAAAACCATCAGCGGTAAAATTCGGCGCATAGAGCTTCGAAATAAGGAGTGGGGACGATAACCCATTGTCAATGTGGTGACTCCCTGAAGAGAAAAACAGAGTGAATTTTATTCTGAAAAATAATCTCCCGATTAAAGTTGTTAGCCGGGAGATTACTTCGTTCCTCCAGCAACAGTTTCCATCCCGTAGGACCTTCCCCACCGTTATACCGATTAATTCATAGAAACACTATATTTCAGTCGTAGTAGATAAAAGCAGTTTTTTGGGATTTATTATTAGTTAGACATCAGATTTATTGTTTTGATATAATATAAGGTGACGCAAGATCAGCTGTTAATTACAAAATAACAGTGTCTTAAGCCATATAAAGCTGCTTTTGTTGCTTTTTCATAATAGATTTTTCATGACAAATATGTAGCTTTCATTCAATTATAACATATTGGTTGTGTTATCTATTTAGATATATTCAAAGTGAACACTTTCGGTATAAAAAAAATGTTGCCCGAAAGCATTAAAAGTCAACATCCTGTTCTAAACTTCAGATTTTCTAAAGGTTTTGCGTTAATAACTTTTGGAGGGGTAAAATGAAAAAAGTAATATATTTGCTGACGATTTTCACTTTGTTTGTTATGTCAACAACCATGTGTTTGGCTAAAAATAAAATCATTCGATTTGCATCTCTTGACTGGCCTCCATATACTGGTAAAAGCCTTTTTAAAAAAGGGGCAAATGTTGTTGTAGCAAAAGCAGCGTTTGCCGCCATGGGGTATGAATTAGAAGTTGATTTTTTTCCATGGGCCAGAACCATTATAATGGCTAAACGATCTAAATATCTTGGGTATTTTCCAGAATATTATTCTAAAGAAATCGAAAAGAACTTCAGCTTTTCAGATCCCATTGGAAACAGTCCCCTTGGATTTGTTGAAAGAACAACAAATCCCATAACCTGGACTGCCATTGATGATTTAAACAAAATAAAGAGCATTGGTGTGGTGAGAGGGTATGTAAATACTGTTGAATTTGACTTGAAGGTGGCATCTGGTGAAATAAATGTGGAAACCGTGGTGGATGATGCGACTAATATACGTAAAGTGCTTTTTGGCCGAATTGAAATGGCGGTCATTGATAAATCTGTTTTGCAATATATCATCAATACAGATAGCCAATTTAAGGACAAAAAGGACCAATTGCAGTTTAATGCACGATTATTGGAAAATAAAAAACTCCACGTGTGTTTTCAAAAAAGTAAAAGAGGTAAAAATTTTACAGCCATATTTAATCAAGGATTAAAAAAGATAAACATCGACAGAATAACCGAAGAGTATTTTCAAGACATATTTAAATAAACTCTTTGTCAGATACACAATATCCTTGTTTTTGGCTGTAAAAATGTCAAGGAACCGCCTGTTAATGCTGGTAGTGATTATTTGATGGATACAACATGCAGAGGCTGATTGAAAAAGACAGGATGATGCGGTTTTTTAGGCGCTATACGTGGAGTATGGTGTTTTTAATGGTTATTTTGCTGATTTCATCATTTTTACTGGTAGCGAGGAGTCGAGACAGTCATGAATTGGATGAAACACGACAGTTAACTACTATTTTTAAGGAACGAGTTAATCATTTTGATAATCTCCTCTCCAGGATTAGCAACCGAGTTGTTGGGATGAAGATCGCGGCCAATGCCTATTATTTTGAATCGCTGTATAATGATATCGTCATTCCGCCATTAATTGCCGGTTATCTAAAAGATTCACCGGATGGATCTTATTTTCATCTGGATACACTTCGCCCCTCTGTCACCCATGAAAAGGTGGGTAACTTAACAGGTAAAGGTTCAATTCAACATCGCAATGAGACCTTTTTTCATGAGATTTACATGGCATTGCACCTGAATAATCATTTCAGGGCTAATGCAATCGAATTGAGAGGTATCGTCCGGTTCTATTATATTTCGGCAAAATCATTTGCAAACATATATCCATGGATGCCTTCCAGTCAGATTAGATTTTCTGAGACATTTTATTCCCAAGAGTTTTATAAAATGGGTCTTCCGGAAAACAATCCGGAAAAAAACTTGTATTGGACAAGCGTTTATTCAGACAAGATTGGTAAAGATTTGACGACAACATGCGCGGTTCCCATTTATGACAGAAATAGTTTTATAGGGATCATCGCCATGGATTTAACTGTGGATTATTTTAACTCCTTCATGAAAAATATCCAACCAGAACAAGGAGTAATGCTCGTTGTAAATGATCGTGGCCAACTGTTAGCCCATCCAACTAAAATATCTTCTGAAGATAAGACAATTCATTTTTTTCAGGATGCATTACCTGAAGATTTAGTATCATATGCGGATGAGATAAAAAACATCGAACTCGATAAAGCCGTCGAATTTGGTGCTTATTCATTCATAAAAACCCAATTAACCCATGCACCTTGGCAGATATTTTACTATATTGAACGTCCAGCGTTTACATCATATTTCGGGAAAATATTAGATCCGGAAGCAGCACTTTCGTTTTTGGGTTTTGTTATTTTAATTTTGGTTATTTTTATCAATACGTTTCGTAATTTTATATTGCCTTCACAAAAACTCGTAAATTTTATCGTTGATTTGAATCACCATACGCCAACTACCAGCATAGATAACCTTCCAAAAGAATGGAACGCCTGGTTTGTGGCAATTAGAGAAATTTTTCTAAAAAAAGAGGAGCTGACAAAAAAGGTGCAAAAACAAGCCGCTGGGCTTGAGATTGCTGTAGAAAACAGAACTGCCGAATTACGGACCCAAATTGTAGAGCGTGAAAAGATCGAAGAAGCTTTGCGGCAACAATCAAACTTACTAAAAGAACTTATCAATTCCATACCGGACAGCATATTTTATAAGGATCTGGAAGGTAGATACCTGGGCTGTAACGCACAATTTGAAAAGATTGTCATCCGCAATTTTGACGATGTTGTAGGTCATACCGATCACGAATTATTTTCAAAAGAAATTGCCGATGAATACTACAAAACTGACAAAGAAATATTAGAAAAGGGTTCAGAAATTCATTTAGAAAGTTGGACGAAATTTTCGGACGGTTCCTCGCGATTGATGCATACTATAAAATCATTATTATATGACTCCGATAAGAATGTAATTGGGATTCTGGGAGTATCAAGGGATATCACGGAACGAAAGTACAATGAAGAGGAATTTAAAAAAGCTAAAGTGGAAGCCGAAAAAGCCAGACAAGCCACAAGTGATTTTTTAACCAATATGAGTCATGAACTGAGGACACCATTGAACGCTGTTATTGGATGCAGTGAATTACTGTCTACTACAACAACAGATTCAAAGCAAAAAAATTATATTAACACCATAAAAAGCGCCGGGAATAATCTGTTGTCCCTGATTGACGATATCATGGATCTTTCTAAAGTCGAAGCAGGAAAAATAGAAATTCAACTATCTCCGGTTAATCCCAATTTGATTTTTAATGATATACATCAGATTCTTTCCATGAAAGCAACAGAAAAAGGTCTGCAATGCATTATGGAAATTGATGAAGAAATCCCGCACACTCTTTTGTTAGATGATACAAGACTCAAACAAATTCTAATCAACCTGGTTGGAAACGCTATAAAGTTTACCAGTAAGGGGCATGTAAAGTTGTTTGCCACCACAAAAGCTTCTGACAAATCTCCCCGTAAAGTGGACCTGATAATGACTGTTGAGGATACAGGCATGGGAATTCCTGAGGATGAGTTGGAGATTATATTTGAATCATTTGAACAGCAAAAAGGACAAAAAACCTCTAAATTCGGTGGAACAGGTTTGGGACTACCCATCAGTAAAAAACTTGCCAAATTAATGAACGGCGATATATCCGTTACCAGCAAGATTGATGAGGGGTCCACCTTTAAGATTGTACTTAAAGATGTTGACGTGATCACATCGGATTCCTCTCCATTAAAGGAACATCAATTAAATGATTTAGATAGTGTTTCGTTTGAAAAGGCAACGGTGCTGGTAGTGGACGATGTTCGATCCAACAGAGTGTTGTTATCCGAGATGCTTTTAACTGTCAACTTGGAAGCTATAACAGCCGAAGATGGCAAAGAAGCTGTACTCATGGCCGAAGAATATCTGCCCGATATCATTTTAATGGATATAATGATGCCTGTAATGGATGGATATCAGGCCGTTAAAAAAATAAAACAAAACCCGAAAACAAAAAAAATCCCGGTTTTTGCCTGCACAGCATATTTACAGGAGAAAGACCGTCCCAAACTACAGGAATACGGATTTACTGGAAGCCTTCTAAAGCCAATGAATACACATACGCTGCTAACGGAATTATCCAAGTATCTAAAAATAAAAAAACAATTTACCACAACAAACAATGAGATAAAGGAATCATCCAATTTTGATTTAATTGAGGATATTACCGACCATGACCAGTTGATAAAAACGCTTGAAACAGAAAGTCAGGCACAATGGGAAAATCTGAAAGGTTTTGGAAAAATGAGTGATGTTGTTGTTTTCGGTGACGAGCTGGTACAGTTGGGGCAAAAACATAATGCAATTTCTCTGGTTGCCTATGGGGAAAAACTCAGCAATCAGGCAAAGGCGTTTCATATCCCCAACACCATGGAAACGTTAAAAGAGTATTCCAGTATAGTAACAAGATTGGCTATAAAGTCAGGTTAATCACCCTTACAATTTGCAAAAACGACCAAAATTCATGAAACCGGTAACAAAAGATCTCTTTAAAAGCATGGAAATTCTTCAGGTAACCGGGACTTCCATCAGAACAACATTGGTTTTTGAAAAGATTTTAATTGGTAAAGGTCAAATCCAAACCTTAAAATGTGTGTTATTAAAGCTATTGCAACTTCAGGATAAATAACAAAAAACTATTTAACGCTGGATTATAGATAAAAAAACTTGAAAGGTATAAAAAACGAAAAAACTGTCAACACTGAATGTTCATTTTTAAAATTTACTTTTAGCTAAAGATAAGCAGGGACACTTATCAAGAAAAATTGACCCCCAGCAGTTTTTTGGATTCTTGTATCTCTTTTTGCATTTTTTTAATAATCCAATCTCGAAAGACAACAACTTTGTGCATATTTTCGTATGCTTTTGGACAGACAAAGTAAAAGGAGTATTCGGTTTGTACGCTGCTGTTAAATAACGGTTGCAACAATCCGGCTTTTAGATCATCCCCTACCAGGGTAATTCTCGCCAAAGCGATACCTTGACCGGCAATAGCTGCCTGGAGAACAAAATCTGACTGGCCATATTGTACGCCACGACCCACATCCAAATCCGGTTTCCCAATGGCTTTCGCCCATTTTTTCCAAGTCGTGTTAAAGTAGTCATCAACAGCATAATCATCATGTAGCAGTCTGTAATGTTTGATGTCCTCCGGTTCCTTTAGGGGGTAATCCTTTTTGATCAAATCAGGACTGCAAACCGGGAAATATATTTCATTAACGATGTGCGTTACCGAAAGCTCCGGGTATTCACCTCGTCCAAAACGGATGGCACAATCAACCTTTTCATTGATAAAGTCCACCAGATGCGCGCTAGTATGAACTCTTAAATCAATGGTCGGAAATTTCTCCTGAAACTGAAGAATCCTTGGAATCAACCACTTAGAGGCAAATGATGGCAAGGACGACACAGTCAACACACCATCCAAACCTTTGGATTGGATGGTCTTAATGCGGGTTTGTATTTGCCTTAAGGCAGGATCAACAGTATCCAGCAACTCTTTACCTTCTCGTGTTAGGAAGATCTTGCGTGTTTCCCGTTGGAACAATACAAAACCAAGATCCTCTTCCAACTGTTTGATTTGTATGCTGACTGCTCCCTGTGTTAAATGTAACTCCTTGGCAGCCTTGGTAAAACTAAGATGTTTTGCAACGATAACAAAGGTAAGCAAGGCAGAAAAATTTAGTACCATATGATGCATTAAAGAAATTAATCCATTAATTAAAAAGTTTCGTTTGTCAATCTAGATTAGTGAAGAGCTATGATAGATTCAAGTTGATTGTTTTAATATCAAACAAGAAACTGCTTTATTAATTGATTAATCAACTGTCATCGATAGAAAGAGAAATTTTTTTAAAAAAATAACAGTAAGTTAAACAATACTACGTCACTCAACCATTAATAATACAAATACTTGGAGGTTAACATGTCAATTTTTAAAATAAAAGGATCTTCACCTGTAAAAATGTTAAACATCTGGATGAAACGTTCAAAGTCAAGAAACGAATTGAGAAGACTGAGCGATTATCATCTGAAAGACATAGGATTAACACGCTTTGATATTCATGATGAAATCAGGAAACCTTTTTGGAAAGAATAGATACCAATTAGATTATATCGGGATTTCATAGTTTTGTTAATTAAATCAATATCTATCACAGATTTTACAGGTAACTCAGGTTTATATTATCTGTGAAATCAAATCCTTCCTCATTTTCTCAGGATGATGAGCAAATTTAGATTTTTCTGTAATTTTTTTTCATCATCCTTTCTTCCTTTGTTGCCCCATTATTTATTACGGTAATTGGTAAAAGTCCGCAGATTATGCTATTCTGTGAGCTAGTCATTTCTAAAAAATATAATTTTATCAATATCGGAACATATGATATCCGTCCAATGTCGGGAGATATTGAATTGCTTAAAAGAATGGTTGGCGAAAGCAAACGAAGAAGGTAATGTTGTTGACCATCACCAAATAAGGGCAAAGATGAATATCTTTCCCCTTATTTATCCCCGTTTGGAGAAAAAAACCTTCAGGGTCAATGGTATTCAATATGAATGGGTTTGCGAATCGGAATCAAATCCCGATTTTCGGTTGTTGTATCTCCATGGAGGCGGATTTGTTTTTGGTGATATCGAGACCACTGTTCCCTTCGCTCGCCTGGTGGCAAAATATACCGGTTGTTCCGTTTTAGTCATTGAGTATCACCTTTCTCCAGAATATCCATACCCGAGTGCATTAAATGATGCGGTTCTGGCTTTCCAATGGATGTTAATAAACGGCCCCAACGGAGCGAGTTTTACTAAAAAGGCTGCCATTGCCGGTGATTCAGCAGGTGGAAACCTGACTATTGCAACCCTGCTTCGGTTAAGAGATACAAATCTGATACTTCCGGATTGTGCCATTGCTTTATCTCCGTGTGTCAATCTGGTAAAAAATCATTTTGAATCCAAAGAACAAAGCAAAAAAGATTCTATTTTGTCGGAGAATTTTATCCGGTTTTGCGATCAAGCGTATTGTGCAGGATCAGATAGTAAAAATCCATATATTTCGCCGTTATTTGCTGACCTGAAAGGATTACCGCCCATAATGATTCAAGTATGCGAAAATGAGCTTTTTTATGAGGATTGCCGGCAATTTGCTCAAAAAGCCGGTGAAAGTGATGTTAGTATTTATTTTGATGCTTGGCCGGAAATGTTTCATTCCTGGCAACTTTTTGCGGAGTCTGTTCCCGAATCTCAGCAGGCATTAGACAAGATTGGACAATTTATAAAAGGTTTTACCGAATAAAAGCTGCTTTATTCCGTACTTGATTGAACCCGGGGGGGCTGTTTGGCTGTTTATTGATTTTTGGGGATCTGAACGTTGGAGAGATCCCCGAAGATAGTAACCAGTTTGGTAATAACCTTTTTTTCCTCTTTACACATAGCGCCGATTCTTCCAAATCCACCCGAGGCTTTGGCGATCTCATTGGACATACGGGACAGATCCACTTTGATCAAATCCGCTTCCGGTTTTGAAAACACCTGCTCCATAAATCGAATGGTTCTTTCCACTTGTTGGATATCCTTTTTAAATTTCCCCCGGTTATACTGCATATAAAATTCGCTGTAGAAATAAGAGGTGCCGGTAAATATCAGCTGTGTGCAATCACTGAAACACCATTCGGGATCACGGATGATTCTCATAAATTGAAATCGTTCATCCTTATCGATTTGGCCATCTGCGTCCGCCACCAAAACAAAAAGCATAAAGGGGAGTTCAACAAACAGGTCGCCCAAGGATTTTGAAGGGGATGGTATTTTAACAAAAAAATCATTCAATTTAGGTAACACCGGATCGTTTTTATGCGCCGGATCTAAAAAACCCTTTTCTGTTAAAAGCTCTTCTGTTGTTTCAGCCAGGTTAAATAAATCTGATAAAAGTTCTTTCATTTCCCTGGGGGGAAGAAATTGTTCCAATAACTTAATGGTTTTTTGAATATTGGAAAAATTGGCTGGTGGTTTCTCAGTTATATATTCATTCCTGAATCCCTTGAAACAAGATTTTGCTTGTTTGATCACCAACTTGGCATAAACGCTTTTGCACCAGCTAACATTGCCGAGAAGTTGATAAAACTGATCCAGTTCTCTGGGATCCGAAACTTCTCCCTGGTTTTCTTTTTCCTGATTCAGGGGAAAAAGCAGAAATATTTGATAAGGCAAATACCACATTGCTTTTAGATAACCTTTTTTTATACACTTTAAATAGGGTGATATACTCCTGCTTACATTCGACGTCGTTTCTTCAGTGGGCATGGTTTTTTTCAAGTAGGTAGAGATTTAATTTTATATGATGTTTCAATATATCAACGATTGTGAATGACAAAAATGGAAACCACAGATTTCGAAGGTGAAATAGACTTTTTATTTTCTTTGAAAACAGTTTTTACAAACCAAATGGACGATTTTAAACCTGAAATCAGTTTATCGCAACCTTATTTTGGATACAATATTTTTGTTGCACTGTACATTCTATCCTGTAGTTCTCCATGAATAGACCTGATAACAAATTTGGAACAAACAAACAAAGGAAGGATAAAAATTATCAATATATTCAAATAGATGAAGCAAATCATTCAAATTGTAATCCATTGTTATCATGACGATTCGCAATTAAAAATGCATGTAGTGATTTGGAAAATAAATTGCATTAATAAGCCAGTATCAAAACTATATTGATCAATAAAAATCTATTATAAAATAACCCATTGTTTTTAAAATACTGTTATTGCTGATTTGAGGTAACAGTATTTGGAAACTCGTCAAACCAATAGACCATATTTACCGACCCGGGGGACACAACTGTCAATTAATCAAAAAACTTTCACTCATTATTCCCGGCCACAGTAAATCACTTCATCCAAACGGAATGAACCATGAAAAATCATAAAAAGAAGCCAACAGATACTATTCACCAAGCGCTGGTAAAACCAATTAGTGTTTTAGCTGTGATCCTATTGCTAGCATTGTCCGGTTGCCAGCAATCATCCGATGATGATGGTAGTTCCGATAGAACAACCCCAACAACAACTGCAACACCCTCAGCCTCAGGTGGTTGTATTCTCAGTGGAACAACATATAATTGTACTGGCTCCACTAGCATAACTTTTTCTGTCAGCGAATCTGCTACCGTTTATTATGCTCAACAAATTGGTTCTTCACCCACAGTTAGTACAAGTTCAGACTCAAGTTCAGCTCCCTTTAGTATTTCTGTTACAGGTTCAGAAAAAGATACTGTTTACATAAAATACTTTGCTGTTGATTCATCAAATAATACAGAATCGTCTAAACAAATAATCATCTATTTAATCGATAGCACTGAACCTATATCAAGCATTGAATCTGTAAAACTGACTGTTGATTCATCCACTGATTGTAACTTGGACAGTTCATCTAATACCTATAGTTGCCAGGGACCAGCATACTTGAAAATCACAGCCAATGAATCGTCTACAATCTACTACACATCAAGTATAGGATCAGCCCCTTCAGATCCAGATATTACGTCTAACTCTATTAATTCGGGTGAAACCTTAAATATTACTGAAAATGATACCTACGTTAAGTTTTTTGCCAGAGATTATGCGCTTACACCCAATTCGGAAAGTACTATTCATGATTGCAGCTTTGAAATTAACGGAATTTCTGCTGGAATTGTTGGAGAAACTATTAATAAAGCCTATTATAATCAAAATAAGGGGATTATACTTTCAAAATCAAGTAACCGTACTATTCCTGGTTCAAATTACCAAATATATTATCGAATGATATCTGGCCCAGATGTATCTGCGGATACTTCATCTGATCATGTATTTAATGGTTCACCTCCTATCCCTGATTCTGATTCAATAAGATACTATGATACTTATCCATATGATCCGATTGAAGATCCAACTGCTATCACCCTATCAACTTCTGACAACACAACAACAATCTATCAAATAAAATACAATCTTATTTATGGAGGTTCACAAGGTTTTTCATCACCGGACATTTCGGATGGATCGGCCGACAATGAAGGATCTATAGTTGTTATTATAGATAAAGATGAACCAAACTTGTTGACTCTTCCTCCATCCAGCGGAAATTTGGAAACATCAATATCCATAATGCCATTTATACAGGATAGCGGACTTGATAAAATGAATGTCTATAAAGCCTCAAACCCAACTCTATCTGATACTACTGCTGATGAGACAGCAACTGCAATGTACTGCAAAAGAGAAATTAACAGTGCATATTCTAATGGATATGATTTTTGGAGTGAATGTACAGAAACAAATTATACATCAGTCTCATCAAGCACTGTTTTACAAAATATAACAACAAATACATATTTAGCATTTACGGGGATTGACAAAGCAACTAATTCACCGGTGTGTAACGAAACATATCAGTTTTCATGCGAAGATCCTGACTATGGCTTCCATAATAGTTATGGACATATTGTAGAGTACTTCACCCCTGGAATCCAACAATCAGGAATTTATCATGATTTTGAACTTCCAACCTCTGAAAAGCATACGAACTTCGGGCATTCGATTGCAGTCGGTGATTTGGATGGTGACAATAGAAATGACGACATTATAATTGGAGCACCTGCATATTCGTATAGTTTTACTCCCGCTACAAGTGAAGCAAATGGTGCCATTTATATTTGGTATGATGGATTTAGAGAACGAGCATTAAAACAGTTCTATCTTGGAGATTCAAGTACTGACATATCAGGAAACAAGTGGTTAGAGTTTTCGACAGATAGCGGAAATACATTACGTATTAATCTTGATCCCTCCAACGACACAAGTGGATTGGCTCGTTCAACTGATTATACAGATAAAACTAAGGCCAAAGCTGCAGAAATAGCTAGCTATCTCAACAGAGCTTTTTTAAATTCTTATTCATTAGGATCAAATGGTACATTTTTATATGCATTACCAACAGATTCCAATGGAAATATTGTTGATTCAGACTCAACCGCTGATGGATATATAACTATTGGCCATATTAACAGGACAATTGAGGGATACTTTACATATCAAAGCAGTAATAATTTTGATGTAAGTTCAGATTTAAATTATGGAAACGGTTCAACAAAAACTATAAGGGCATATGACTATGCTGTATTTGGTGAAAACAATGGTGATGAATTTGGGTTTTCAGTTGGAATAAGTTCTGTTGATATAGCATCCGATTCATTGTATTCAAGTAAAAACATAGTTGTCGGTGCTCCTGGATATTCAACTGATAATGGAGCGCTCTATGTTCTTCAAGCACCGATCTCTGATACAAGTGCTGATTATAGTCAAATCAAACTTGAATCCGGTATATATAGTTATGCCTATAGAATTGATGCTACTACGGATGGTCGATTGGGAACCTCGTTAGCATTTTATGATAGAAATGGTGATGGAACAAATGATATATATGTTTCAGCACCTTATTATGGTAATACTTATAGAGGAGCTGTTTATGAAATTAGGAAGGATTTTCCGTTTGATAATTCTTCGGATACAACAACTGATATTGGTGATGGATCAACAGTTACAGATAGTATAGTTGGTTCAACTGATAATATGTTGTTTGGTTTCAGTATGGTAATAGGTAAAACAAAAATGATGCATTCATCAGCCAGCACTACACATCTATATGTAGGCTCACCTGGAAGGGAAGGAGCAGATGATGTATTGGGAGAAGTATCAGTGTATGGTGTCGTCTCTGGTACTTCTTTTCAAGATACGACAGTTAGAAAATCTGAACCTTTAGGTGTTGGAATTGAAGGAAATTTGTTTGGTTATAGTTTGGCAATTGTTGATTCCGGTTTTGATTCGGATAGTCCGTCAGCATGTCCATGCCTTGTAGTGGGTTCACCTGGCAGTCAAAGCAATGCTGGTCGAGTATACATTTATGGAGGTGACTATAGTTCACACATTGATGGATCGTCAGATATTACTAATGACAAACTTGGTGTTAGTCTTGCTGCAGGGGACATAGGAGAATTGGAAACATTTGACACAATTTTCATCGGTACAAGAAATGACCATAAGGGAAGGGTGGTAGTGATTCGTCAACAAAATTTGACTAGTGGAACAGATTTAACAGAATATGATTCACTTTCTATAACACTGGAAGGATCAAAACAGGGGGACAATCTAGGTAGTTCATTAGGTTTAATAGTACTGTCCAACGGAAAAAAAGCATTAATAACAGGATTTGCAGGTGAACATAATGAATCAATAACATCATCCTCATACTATCGTATGGGAAATGTATATAATCGAAAGGGTGCCGTTCACGTATACTCAGCAGGTAGACTGGGATTTTAATTTTTTAAAATAACAAAGAACTCAATGAGAAAATGAAGTCAGACGATTATTCGATATACTTTATATGGAGATTCATCTTTCCCCACACATTCATTGTTATTTGAATTCGTGTGGAGCTGATATATCGTCTGATTTTTTCGACAGTCTGTAGCAACAGAATTCAGCAAAACCTTAGTAAGAATTGGATGCTTTGCCGGAGATAGAGAAAGCCATCCAAGCCAGACCGGCATAAGTAAAACTGCCGGCATTTTCACTTTAGATTTGATCGATATTGTCTATATAAACAGCATTAAGGAAGTTGGTACTGGTATCCACATCACGGTATACTTACTATAGAAAGGGCACTTATAACAATTGGAATTGATAGTGGTAGTGATGAAGAAATAATGATTGGTTTATCAGATCAACACAACTCATGTTAAAAAGGAAAAATATCAGAATTGAGTCCTCAACAAAACCTGGATCTTGGAGACTTTTAAAATCCCATACTCCCTGTCAGTTGAATCTGGGTTGAGCCGATGTATCGTTTGATGTTTCCGAAGTTGGCTTGATTAGAGAAGTAGATATATTGGCCACCGATTCGGATGTTATCCGACAGTCTGTAGTAACCGCCAGCTCCTAAAACCACACCGAAATCCTGGGCGGAACCGGATGCTTTGCCGGAGATGGTAGACATCATCCAGGCCAGGCCTGCATAAGCGAAAGCACCGGTGTTCTGAACATTGATCTGATCAACATTTATTCTGTAAGCAGCATAAAGGCTATTGGTGCTGGTATCGTAACCACTTTTCTCGGATTTTGTCATATTCAAACCGAACCTGAACTTGGAAAGCAATCCCGGTCTGTTTAAAAACTCAACATGAAAATCCACAGGAATTCCGGGGGACGAATATCCCTTTTCTTCGGGAATGCTATACAAACCCAGGCCCAATCCACACCAGATTTCACCCCTGCCACGTCCCAGTAGTTTCATGAAATCGGTCTTTTTTTTCTCCTTTTTAGCCGCCGCTGTTTCTTGCTGATCGATTTTTTCCTTCTCATCAGGACCAAATAGTCGCAGGTAAATTTGTTTAAAAAAACCGGGGGATTCCTGTTCGATTTGTTCTGTTTCGTCGCTTTGGGATTTCTCTCGTTGCAGTTTTGATTGTATGAAACTCTGAAAATGACTATCCTGATCCAGGTCTTTATTATCTGATCCCAGGCTCAAAGTACCCATCGAACGTTTTTTGGTTTCTAAATAATACCCTTCAAAGGGTGAGGTGATTTTAACCCAGATCCCTTTTTCCGTCACCGCCACATTCCGTTTGACAATGAGAATGGTTTCATCGTAAATCAATTGCCCAATGATCCTTGAATTTTCATCCGGTTTTTCATGAACAAATAACTCTTTGGAGGTTGCTTTAGACACTTCGGGTTTTTTTTCAGTTGGACCGAGTGTTGTTTGAGCAGCAATATAAGACGATATTATTATAAAATACAGTGTGAGGAGGAAGAATCTCATATTCCCTTTGGTAATATGTCTATCCGGTTTGCGTTCAACATCCATATATCTAACATTGTCACATCCAAACGCCGGATAGTAAGTACATAGCTTTGCAAATTGACAATGCAATAAAGCCACGGATTATATTGATTATTTCGCTTTGTTATTTGTTTGAACAAAAAAAACGCTTTATGGAAATAAATTGAAGAATCAACGATATAATTACATCCACTATCCAGATTTCACTAAACATGAAAAGAGGAATCTAAATTTATTCATTGTCTATAAAATGAGTAATGATGAAACGTTATGATTCGGATAAAATCAAATACAATCTGTTGCTCCTTTTCGTCAACAAATCAAAATTAAGGAATGATCAACTCATAGCCTTGCAAAAAAGCGACCTTAATGAAGCCGAATTTAAAGATACATATTCCAAAGGGATTTAGCTGGACACTTTTTCCCAGAACCATTATTTTTATATATAAAAAGTGATGTATTTTTTAGATTTTTTCCTCTCTTTTCCTTGAAAACATGAATCTGCGTTTCGGATTCCCCGAATATCACAGTTTTATTCATAAAATACCTTGAATAGATGTCATTAATATTAGAAATCCCTGCAATTATTCGAGTACTTTTTGTTTTTGCTCTAATCCTTATTGCAATCAGAAAAAAATTCTCATTAGGCAATTCTTTCTTGTTCGGCAGCATATCATTGGGGCTGATTTTTGGGTTTTCTCCTGTGGAGATGGGTGTGACCATGGTGGATTCCATTATCTATCCCAAGACATTGTCTTTGGCCATCATCGTTTCTTTAATTCTTGTTCTCAGTAACAGTTTAGAAAAAGCCGGTCAGATGGAAAGACTTCTGACGGAATTCAAAAGATTGGTGTCTCACCCCAAAATTAACCTGGTTATTTTTCCGGCTTTGATCGGATTGTTACCCATGCCCGGTGGTGCGGTTTTTTCCGCCCCCATGGTTAAAGACCTGGGGGCGGACTTAAAGCTCTCAAATGCAAAATTAAGTTATATCAACTACTGGTTTCGCCATGTGTGGGAGTACTCCTGGCCGCTATATCCGGGAATTTTACTGGCCACTATTTTGGCGGATATCAATATCGTAACTTTTGTGCTTTACATGTGTCCTATTACAATATTGGCATTCTATTTTGGATATTGGCCATTAAAAGAGCAAGGTTCAATAAAAAACAACACTCAACAAAATAAAAATAAGCCGTCCATATGGCCTTTTTTTAAGGAGTTGCTCCCAATCCTCATCGTCATTTTTCCAGGATTGATCCTGGGTGTCATATTTTCATATATTTTTCCTAATCTGACCATATCCAAGGAATTGGGACTTCATATCGCATTGGTTATCAGCATCATCTGGGTTTGGCACAAAAACGCCTTCAGCCTGAAGCATATTGCCGAATTGGTTTTCAGCCGCCAGGTTTCAGTAATAATATATATGGTTTTAACCATTGTGATATTCAAAGATATTTTAGAACATTGCAATGCAGCAAAAGAGATCAGTTTTGAATTAATTGATCTGAAAATCCCCCTGGTACTTATCACCATGACCCTACCTTTTCTTATCGGTATGATTTCCGGTTACACCTTGGCTTATGTGGGAGTTTCCCTTCCGATTTTGATTCCTTTGATTCAAACTTATGGAGAAAGTGCCTTTATCTTTCCGTATGTTATGCTGGTGATGGTCTGTGGATTTCTAGGTGTTCTATTTTCACCTTTGCATTTGTGCTACATTCTTTCAAATCAATATTTTAATACGACTATGGGACCTGTGTACAAATACCTTTGGAAACCATGTTTGGGTGTGTTCCTGGTAGGCATCGGGTATTTTTTTGTTTCTTACAGATTGATTTGATTCAACTTTTTTGGTGAATTCTGTGGCAGATATATTGAGGAACCAAAGATATATCTATTCAATTTTCCAGGTTATTCCAATAAATACAGAAATGGTCGGGTATCAATGAATATTCGACTATTTCCCCATGGTTCGCCATTGCATTATTTTCAGATTGGCCTGATAGGTCATTTCAGCCACTTGAATATTTGGACAGTGGGTCAGATAACAGCCGGGAAGTTCCAAAAAATTATCCGGTTCATCCTCAACGATAGTTGGGATGCCTTTGCTGAGATAGCAGTAATAGGGTCGATGTCTTGTTTCCATATTTCCCCCTGAAAAATAAGAAGTTGACCTAAAACTCTTATCCATCATTTATGCATTCTTCCTGCCTAAAACCGCTTTAGACAGTAGTATTCAATAAAATCCTTGAAATATAAATAGTATTTTTCTCAAGGAAAAAACATATTTCATCCTCTTGATTTATTTTAATTATTATATTAGATAAATCAGGTTATGCATGAAGCGTATAATAGGTTTTACCCATTGGACCGGAACGATACAGTTTAATTTTATCACATTGGCATTCACATGCGAAGTATCTTTTGACCAAATAATTAATTCTTTAAAATTCGTCATTTTTGTAACTATAATAAAACTGGGGCTTAGAAGACCATAATGCTTAATCTGAAGTAGCTAAAAATCAATAATAAATTGATTATTTTAAATTATCGTGATACACTATGTTTGCTGTTGAAAGCCGCAAAGAGGCTATCGCTCGAAAGTAAGGCAATTCAGAGACATTGGAACTATAAGTAAAACAGATCATTTCAATGATGAAAAAAATTTGCGAGTTTTTTTAACGTGTACTCGTTTAATAAAAGTTTTAATCGAATCTTTTACCTATGAATAGCGACTTATCAGAAGTTGATCTACATGGCGTCATATCCCTTGCCGCTACTTGGCAAAATCGTGCAAATGAATTGATTACATCTGAAGAAAAAATCGTTCAACGGCGTCTCCTGCAATTAATGCAGAATCCCATTGATAAAGCGTTTTTAACCAAACTAATTGATCAATGTTTTCGTTCCAGAGATGTAGCCAGGGTGGCGGACCAGATTAGTTTTTTGTTGAGAAGAAACGGTTTCCCGGAGTTCTTTACTTTGTGGGACAGTCTGTTAATGTGGTTGTTTTTGAGAATCGGCCGACATATTCCTCGTATTGCCGTACCACTGATGATAGACAAAATTAAAAAGGATAGTGGGCGTACAGTGATTTCGGGAGAAAAAGATGCTTTATCCGTTTATTTAAGACAAAAAAGGGAAGAAGGTGTTCGAATGAATCTTAATCATTTGGGAGAGCCTGTTCTGGGGGAAAGAGAAGCTTTAAACCGACTAAAAGCGTATATCAATGATCTGGAGAATCCCGACATTGAATGTATTTCAGTTAAAATTGCCACTATATGTCCCCAATTCCAACCCATCGCCTTTGATCACAATTTAAAAATGGCTAAAGATCGGTTGTCTCAATTATACCGGGCTGCTTCATCGAATCAATTTGTCTGTAAAAATGGGATAACTGCTCCTAAATTTGTCTATTTGGATATTGAGACTTATAACGATCTTGAAATAACCGCTACCGTATTCCGTGAAACCCTTGATGAACCTGAATTTAAAAATTTTACCGCTGGTATCGCACTTCAGGCTTATTTTCCGGATTCATGTAACATCCAACGGAAATTGACGGATTGGGCAAAGAAACGTGTTAATTCCGGTGGCAGTCCCATCAAAATCCGTTTGGTCAAGGGGGCTAATATCGATATTGAGCAAGTAAATGCTTCCATCCAAGGCTGGCCATTGGCAACTTACAGCAACAAGTTGGATGTGGATGCCAATTACAAACGAATGGTGGATTTTGGATTAATGGATGAAAATTTCAAGGCCGTTCGCCTGGGAATCGCTTCGCATAATCTTTTTGAACTGGCATATGCCTATCAAGCTGCAACAAAACATCACGCACTCGATAGCATTATAATTGAGATGCTTACCGGCATGGCCGATCATGTACGACGGGCGATATGTGAAATTTCGGGAGAGGTTATTTTATATGCACCGGTGGCCACCGACGAAGAGTTTATCAATGCCATTGCCTATCTTATTCGACGATTGGATGAAAACACAGCCAAAGGAAATTTTCTGTCGCATTCATATGGATTAAAACCCGATTCCAAAGAATGGAATTTTCTTAAAGATCAATTCTTTTCGTCCAACATTCACAAAAACAACGTCAATCTGAATCGTCGTCGCATTCAGAACCGATTTGAAGAATCGTTTCCAGAAAAAACCGGGACATATCATTTAGGAAAATTTTCCAATGAACCCGATACTGACTGGTTTCTTCAGGCCAATAGAAAATGGGCGGAGAAAATACGACAGAGTTGGAAAAAAACCACTGATTCCGAACCCATAAACATTCCATTGGTTGTTGCCGGAAATGAAATTATGGCTAACAGGATTGTTCGGGATTGTTTTGATCCTTCACAGATAAACGATCGCATTATAACGGCTCGTTTTGCGATGGGATTAGAAAGTGATGTTGACCAGGCAGTTGAAACGGCCAAAAAAGATCCCGACCAATGGAGATTAAAAACGCAGAACGAACGGCACATGGTATTGTCAACCGTGGCCCGAGAGCTTCGTAAAGCAAGGGGAGATCTTATTGGAGCGGTTACTGCCGGCACAGGCAAAATATTCACAGAGTCCGATGTTGAAGTATCGGAAGCAATTGATTTTGCAGAATATTATCCCTATTCTATGAAGACGTTTATTGAATTCAGGAACATTCAATGGCAGGGGAAAGGTGTTGGTGTGGTTTTATCGTCCTGGAATTCTCCCATTGCCGGCCCCTGTAGTGCTATTACAGCTGCTCTGACAGCTGGCAACACAGTGATATTTAAACCGTCATCAGAGTCTGTTTTACCTTCCTGGTTTTTATGTCAATGTTTTTGGAATGCCGGAATCTCCAAGAATACTCTCCAATTTATCCCCGGTTCAGGATCGGATATCGGTTCCTTTTTGGCCTGCCATTTGGACGTTGATTTTGTTATTTTCACCGGGAAAACGGATACCGGAATCAAATTGCTGAAACAAAAACCTGATATTCAGCTATCAGCTGCAACCAGCGGAAAAAACGCCATCATTGTTACAGCAGTTTCGGATAAAGATCAAGCTATTGATAATATTGTTTATTCTGCCTTTAGTAGTAGTGGTCAAGAAAGTTCAGCCATATCGCTGCTGATTCTTGAAAAAGAAGTATATGAGGATACCAGGTTTAAAGAACAGTTGATCGACGCTGCAAGAAGTTTTAAAACCGGCTCAGCCTGGGATTTTGGAAATCGCATGGGACCGTTGATCTATCCACCGACAGGTAATCTTAAAAAAGCCTTAACCGAACTGGAATATGGAGAATCATGGGCATTAAAGCCTCAAAATATTGATAACAATCCAAATAATTGGACTCCTGGCATCAAGTGGGATGTTCAACCGGGATCATTTACACATATGACGGAGTTTTTCGGGCCGGTGCTGGGAGTGATGTGTGCCGAAGATTTTGATCATGCCATAAAACTTGTAAATCAAACCGGGTATGGATTGGTTGCTGGTCTTGAGAGCTTGGATAAAAGAAAACAGGAGAAATGGAAAGAATGTATCGAGGCTGGAAATTTGTATATTAACAGGAGAACAACAGGCGCCAAAACATTACGTCAGCCATTCGGCGGCATTGGAAAATCCACACTGGGGACTGGATTTAAAACTGGTGGTCCAAATTATGTCTCCCAGTTTCTAAAATTCACCGAAACAGGCTCACCTGCTGAAGTCGCAACTCAATATGATCGGCGGTTGTTAAAAACAGCAAAAAAATGGATGCGGAAATTGAATTGGCAGAAATTAAACGAATACCAGACCGATATCCAAAAGATGGTCCGGGCTTTGAACAGCTATAGTTATCATGCCAATCACGAATTCAAAATGGAAAAGGATTATTTTCACTTGAGAGGACAAGATAACATTCTTAAATATATTCCAATCAGCCCAATGGTTATCAGGGTGCACCAGGATGATAGCCTTTTTGAAGTGCTGGCCAGGATCACTGCCGCACAAATTGTTGGATGTACATTCTGGGTAAGCATTCCTCCCGGATTGAACAATGAAGTTGTATCTTTTTTATTAAGTAAAGAAGGGAATGCATTAACTAAAAAAGTCAAATTTCGTTATCAAAGCGATGAGCAATTAATTGCCGGGTTGCCGGAGATTAAACGCATTCGATACGCAAGTCCGTCAAGAGTTCCACCCAGTATTTATAAAGCAGCTGCTGAAACAGGTTTTTATATCTCTGCGGCAAATGTTTTGATGGAAGGTAGAATTGAATTGTTGCAGTATGTGCAAAGCCAAAGTATCAGTCACAATTACCATCGTTATGGAAATCTGGGAGAACGTACGTTTGATCAAAGTATGAAGTTGTAAATGGAAGTTTTCTCAATAGGCAGGAAGATATATGCATCATTGAATTTGTACCGGTGAACATTTTTCCCTACTTTTTATGACCAATTTATTGTAAATTAAATAGAAAAAGGTTTTGAAAGAATGTTATAGAAACAGTTACAACGCAGTTGAGATTGTCCGGTTTGTTGTTTAAACAGGATGTCCCGATGATGAGAAGTTCAATTGATTGAAGCTGGTAACATCGATGATTCAGATAAATACAACCTCAAAAACGGAGTTTGCATGAAAAAGATTCTAGATGATCTGCTTAACAAATCCATTGAAAGAACCCAGGTTGTTCAAGAAATTTTGAGTTTCGAAGAGTATCTGGAATTGGTTAAAAAGGAACCATGGATTGCCAGGGATTCAACCCAACTGTTGCATGACATGATGTTGTCCGAAGGAGTAGAGCATTCCATGGTCGCTGGAAAACCGGTAAAACATACTTATCACTTTTTTGAAGCGGACAATCTGGTGGATCAATATGTTGTTTTTGGACAACAGAGAGCCAAGGAAAACCTGATCGAAAAAATCCACAATGCCAGTCGAGGGATGGAGGCCTCCAAACGGTTATGGATTTTATTAGGTCCTCCCGGCTCGGCCAAATCGCGATCCATGGACGGAATTAAAACAGCACTAAATCGCTATTCCGCATCCGAAGAAGGCAAAACTTATTTCCTGTTATTGCCAACGATTGATGAACGATTAAAAGATAAAGCCCTGTTCAAAGAGGATGGCATTTATTATTTACCTGCTCCTCTGTTTGAATCACCTTTAATGGTGATTCCGTTTGAAATCAGGGATGAGTTTACCAGACAATTATCAAAAGTTATTGATAAAAAGGCAATCAGTAAATGGCTGAAAAAACATACGCATTACGACAATGATTTCAAAATCCAGATCAACGGACTTATCTCGCCCTATGCCGACTATGTGTTAAAAGATTTCATGGCGGCTAAAAAGATGACTTTTAACGATTTAATTTCTTTTCTGAAAGTCAAACGCATGATCTTTGATGCCCGAACCAAAACCGGGATCGGCTCTTATACTCCCAGGGATGAAAAAAGCCAGGAGGCAGGTTCGTTGGTGGGAAATATCGATTACAGTCTTTTACCCAGGTTTGGCAGCGAATCTCATCCGTTGGTTCACGATTACAAAGGCGAATTGTGTGCTGGCGCCAATGGTTTTGTTGAAATTCATGAGATTTTAAAGCTTTCTGATAAATTTCTCTACGAGTTGCTTTTTGCCACCCAGGATCGGTTTTTTAAACCGGAAGGCCAATCGCCCATACCCTTTAACGGAGTTATTATCGGTCATACAAACTTTCATGAATACAATATGTTCATGGGGAATCCGACCTTTGAAGCTCTGCGTTCGCGGACTACTTTTATTGAAATGCCCTTGTCCGTAAATTACAAACAGGAAGAGCTGATTTATGCCTTTACCTATTCCAACGACACCCGTCTTTGGCATAAAGGAAAAAAACATCAGGCACATATTGCACCGCACAGTCTTTCCTTTTTAAGTTTGGTAGCGGTAATGTCAAGGCTTTATGCATCAAAGCAGAATGAAAACCTGTCCCTGCTGCAAAAGGCGCTGATTTATGCTGGTCGGGCAGACAGCGGTGTCGATAATAATATGGCAAAAATGATACTGGAAGAGTTCGAATTTGTTAAACCTTCGGAAGGTACGTTTGGTTTGGACCCACGGTTTATTCAGAATATTATTGAATATACTGACCATTTTCAGATCAGTGAATATGCTGCCAACATCAATCAATTGGAGGCGGAATCTGGAGATCATGCCTTGCTGACCTCACTGGCATTGCAAAATCCCTGCGTTACACCGCTAGATCTTTATGTTCGGCTGGAAAACGCATTAAAGGATCTGTTTGCCACTGAAAAAACAAAACTCAGTCATTATGTGGAAAAGATAACCCCCCTGGCCAAGAACTGGATTTTCGGTCAGATCGCCAGTGATGTTTACAGTGCAATCCTGCGGGATGATTCGGTTATTGAAACCACCTGGAAAAAATACACCGATCATGTTCGAGCTTATGCTCACCGGGCCAAGGTAAAACATGACGTCACCCAGATGGATGTTCAGCCCGATGAAAAGTTTATGCAGGCCATCGAGCAATACCTGGGAATTCCGGATCGAGAGGTGTTTAGAAAAGAACTCAGCGATGCCATTGCCAGTGTCAGTTATGCGGTGTTGTTAAAAGACGAACCCTCTTATCAAAATGCCATCAAAAAATATGTTTTTGAAAACGAATTCAAAGCCAGTGAGAATATGAAATTGCTGGGTTGGATTAAAAGTGGAACCAGCGCTGCCAATGTGAATATCAAGGAGCAGGAACACCTGAACGAAACAATCAAATATCTGATTGAAACCAAAGGTTACTGCGGCAAGTGCGCATTTCAGGCCTTGAGCATCACTGCCAACGCTTCAAGCATTGTAACATAAGCCAATGATCGGTTTTCGAGCATGATTCTTAATCACCTGTTTTCGTTTGAATCATTTGGTTAACCCTTAAAAAAAACAATACAATGCAAGAAGATAAGATTAATTCTAATGAATCCGAAGGTGTCTTTAATGATTTTATCGAAGATAAAATCGAAGACATGATCGAAGATATCGTTAATGAAGGGGATCTGGACACCTTTGCAGATCGTGGTAGTGAAATTATCATTGAGATGGACGATATTGTACCGCCTACTTTTGTTTACGGTGATGAGGGAGAAGGTGCAGGTAAAGGTGGACGGGGTCCGGGCAGGGAAGGCGGCAGGATTGTTTTTAACATGCCGTTCAACCGTTTTATGGAGCTTCTGGCAGAAAAATTAAAACTCCCCAATTTGACCAAAGAGGGAAAAGGAAAAATCAAAGAGGTCTCATACGAATTTAAGACATTTGGAACCACCGGTGTTATTCTTGATAAAAAAAGAACCTTCAAACGAGCCTTGCGATCCAGCATCGGGACCGGTAAATACGATCCAGCTGAAAATAAATACACCGTCGACTTCATGCGTAGGGATCGGCGTTTTAAAATCCCGGAACGTGTGGAGAAGCCTAAGTTCAAGGCGGTTGTTTTTTACATGGGTGATATCTCCTATTCCACCCATGGACAGAGGCTGGAGATGGAAAAAAGACTGGTGAATTTTATTAAGAACTGGCTCGATTTTAACTATGGGGTCAACAATGTGGAGCACCGATTCTTTGTCCATGATATCAAGGCATATGAGGTTCAAGAAGAGGAATTCTACCGGGTTGGCAATATCGGAGGAACGCGGGCGTTTATTGTCTTTGACCTGATTTACCAGATCGCCTTTAATGAATACGACATCAATTCCACTAATTTTTATGGTTTCTACTTTGGTGATGGAGAAGTGTTTGGTAGTGATAGCAAAGACATCGGTCAGATTTTAAGAGAAGCCATTGTGCCGGTATTTAATCGTATTGGCATACTCGAAGTTTTACCCTCGCAATGGAGTAAGCTGATTATTGATTTATCAAAAGATTTTGCCAAAGATAAAATCGTTCGTTTAAGTAAAATTCATCGCAAATCCGACACTATTAATGCTATAAAACTTCTGTTTCGCTAGGCTGCTTATGAAATTGATTTCATCAGACAAGATCCTGCACGACCTGGAAAAGCGTGTTATGTATCATGCCGAGCAACTGGGGAGAACATTGCCGGAAATTCGCTTTTTTATACTTGATCGACTTGAATTTGCTTCACTGTTGGAAAAACACGTCTATCCTTCCAGCCCGGTAAGTATTTGGGAAGGGAAACGGATGACTACTAAAAAGTTTAAAATTGAAAGTGGACAGGAATCCAGTCTTTATTATGAGGTAGTACAAACCGGAAATCCATCGTACGCATATTTGAACAACACCAATTCTCCCATGATGCAGGCCTCCGTTATGGCACATGTGGTCGGTCATTGTGAATTTTCAGAGTTAAATGTTCTAAAAGATTCCAATCCATACCGCACCGAGTATGTGATGTACCTGGTAAAAAAAGTCAACGCCGGACACCAGCAAATGGGAGAAAAAAACTACCTGACCTTCTGGAACGCCTGCGAGTCGGCCATACCGCTGATTGCGCCCCATTCCCAGTTCAACCTGGCACATTCTGTAGAAGACGATTCCAGCCCGCACCAAGATTACAGAGAACCGATTGTTAAGGAAGATATAAAATCCTTGATACGCCCCTTTTCCCATACCATGGATACCCTGTTAAAACCCAAAAATGCTGAAGATGCCTGGACAAAAGATCAACAGAAAAAAAACGAACAGGAACAGATCAGCCGTTCCGGTTATCGTTTGTATAGACCCTGTCAGGATATTTTGGGATTTTTACGTAATTATGCCCCTACCAGTAAAGCAGAAAAAGCCATATTGGATTATATGTATGTATCTCATTCTACTAGTGATTTCGTGATTCGCACACAAATCATGAATGAGGGCTGGGCCATGTATTGGGAAAAGAAAATTATGCTGGAGCTTTTCAAAGAAAAAGCGGTTAAGGGGATTATCGATTATGCCAAAACATTTTCAGGTGTTTGTTCCCCCAGACCTTTTTTCATGAGGAATCCGTATCACTTGGGATACCACTTGTGGAACCATATCGAAGATCTTTATCGCAAAGGAAAGGTGACACTGGATTATATGGAAGAGATGGATCTGGAAAAGCGGGCAAAATGGCAGCAGGAAATCAAGGAAGATCCCCTGACAAGCATGGTTCATCTGGTAAGGACCATCACCGATTACGAATTTTTACGGCGTTTTTTGACTGAAGAACTGGTAAGCGAGTTTTACCTGAATCGTATCTTCAAACAGCATGCTGAGTATTATGGCATTAATAAAGATACAATTATAAAAGAGGATGAATACTTCATCTGGCTTGATCCAAAAATGGTTAAAGAGGAAATGTTGTTGTTTTTTTCCCATTTTCATCGTCCTCGAATCTATATTGTTGACACTAATTTTATTGATGGTGGATTACTCTTATATCACCGAAACGATAACAGGTCCCTGCGAAGAACCTGGATCGAACCGACTTTGAAAAACCTCAACTTCATATGGAAAGGCGCTGTATCTTTGATGTCCGGTGACATGTTTTATTCCTACTACAACAAAAAATTTGAAGAAAAATCTATCAGGGAAATCCCCTTTGAACAAATTTTGGAACGTATGGATTTAAACAAAAAACCTTTAAATTTATGATGGCTATGGAAACGCTAGATTTGAAAGAACTGCTGAACTATCAAAGAAGAAGAAGTCTTCGATTTTCAGAGTTTATTGACGGCGTTATCAACAACCCGTCTGAATTCCTCCAGACATCGGCTTCTTTAATTTCACATGCCATAAAGTATTTTGGATTTGAAATTGTTGTCCGTAGCGGAGAGCCGATTATCAGTTACAACATCTTTAAAGATCTGTTTTCCACCGGGATTAATGCGGTTTTCGGTCAAGAGCACTGTATTAAACATATCGTTAATGTTATTGAATCCTTTGACAATGAAGCCGGTCTTAATCGCGGTATTGTGCTGGTTGGACCGCCTGCCTCCGGTAAAACCAATGTTGTGGATCTGATTGTCAAAGCCCTGGAAGAATATACCAAGGAAAAATCCATTAAGTTGTTCACTTTCAGTTTCAAATTTTCCAATGCCCAAGGCAGGTCGTTTAATATCCGATCCCAATTTCACCACAATCCGTTGCTGTTGATTCCCATTACCATGCAAAAACACGACGGTTCCATTGTACAACCACGGAAAATTCTGTTTGATCATATCAAAGAAAAACACAAATCCAGCAGAGAGATCATTATCCCTAATTTTTACCTGAATGCCACCCTGGATAAACGATCGCTGGACATCCTGGAAGGCTTGACTCAAAATCAAACCAACAAAGACGCCTCTTTATTTGATGTTTTAGAAGAGTATGTCCGTATCGAAGAGATAGAATTCTCCACTGCACAGGCCAAAGGAATATCAAATATAGACGATACCGGGCAATTGAGAGCCAGGGTGAATCCTATTATGCTGGATCACAAAAATACCACCATTTTAAATGAACATTTGCCGGGTAAGGCTCTTTTCAGCTACACCGGAGCAATTGTGGACTCAAATCGTGGTATTCTTCATATACACGATGCTTTCGGCTTAAATGACAGCGCACGACAAAGAGATTATAAGCCTTTGTTAATGCTTCTTGGCAGTGGAAAAGTGTCCATTGAATCTACCCAGGCATCGGTTGATAACACTGTGGTTATCACTACCAATATTGAAGAGATGCAGAATCTGGACAAACAACTGGATGCGTCCAAACTCCTGGATAGAATTGAAAGAATTCCAGTCAATTATCTGTTGGATGCCAACTCCGAAATGGATATTCTTAAGCGGGATATGTCGAACATGCGGGAAGATTATGATGTGGACCCGAACCTGTTGAGAATTGCTGCTTATTATGCTGTATTAACACGTTTGTTACCGCCGGCCAGAAAATCGTTTCCCGAGAAATGGAACGAAGAAAAGAAAAAACTATATCGGTCTATAAACCCGGAACAGAAATTGCTCATTTACAGCTCGCAAAATGAAGATCCGGTACGCACTATTCAGGAACTTCCCCATTGGCATCCATTCCGAAATGAAATGATGCGTCTGGGATTAAGTCGGTACAATGTTGATTCCTATTCAAATCTCATTATTTCACATCCCAATGCTTTAAATTTGAGGGACAGCGATCTGTTTACCAATGATGAGTTGAAACTGATCGATGATGAATTTATGAGGTACTTGTGGAACGAACATTACCCGGAGGAAGGTAAAAGCGGAATTTCTGTCAGACAACTGCAAAACGTGATGCGTAATACCATCTCTAATTCCGATGGTAGGAAAATTCATGTGGGGATTTTTTTGAAACAGCTAACCCAGATCATCGAAGAAGGTCCGGAGTTACATCATTGGCTGGCCATTGACGAAAAATATCAAAAGGACAAACCGGTGATCCCCTTTAGAATGATAGGTTACGCATCCATTGAGACAGGAACCGGCGATTACGGTGATTATAAAGGGTTGGTAGAAGTTGTACGGAAACTTTATTATTCCATGGTGAAAAAAGAGATTACTATTTGTACCGTTGATCGTAATCCGCAACAAATTGAATATGACATGAGAAAGTACATCCAGCACGCCTTACTGGACAGTGCTGTTCAAAACAAGGCATTTGCCCATGTCATGGTCCCAAAATTCTCTTTTATTGACCCCCAGACCGGTCTCAAAGTAGATAAACCGGACCTGGATTACATGAAAAGCATTGAAAAGGTCATCAACCCCGGGAAAAATGTCAACCTGATTCGCAAAGAGATATCCCAGAAGTTTCTGGATTACCAATCTTCGGGTGAACTTGAATTGGAAGAAGCAAAAAATATTATCTCGTCAAGAAAAGATAATATTTTACAATGTTTTGCCAAGGAATACTCCATTCTGCTGTCACACCGAAAGGTAGACGAAGAGATCAATCCGGAGCAGTTGAGAAACGCCTTTTTTCATAAAAAAAATGATCCCAAACGTATGTCACAATATACACCCAAAATAAAGAATTTCGTAAAAAATATCATCCATAACATGAACCACCGATACGGGTATTCAGCAGATATCGCCCTGGATACCATTGTGTTTGCCTTGCGCAAAAATATTATAAAATTCAATGAAATACTCAGTTGATTTTGCCGCTTTTGTTTAGGAAACCGGTGTAAGGAAGTTTAAAATCAGCTTCCATATACCGGTTTCGAAAGATCATACTCCCATCAGTTATTCAGCACCGAACTTGACTGCCAGCCTAAATGAATCAAACAGATTGATTTGTCTGCATTTTGTTTTTACATTATTGTTCATTCAGAATATCCCTCTATCCTATTAAAATTAGTATCTCTAGCTGTTGAAACTAAAATTAGATGTTTTTTCTATTGATCGAAGTGTGGGCGATTTTAGATATTTCGTTCATGAAGCTGTCTGAATATACTTATTCAAACCCCCAAACCTTCCTGATACATTCCAACAAAGCCTGGATTGCCGGATCATCTTCTTGCTTTTTTCGATAAGCCAGTGAGAGATCTACAGTGGCTACAGAATCTTTTCTAACTGCTAATATGCCCTCTTTTTCGGCCAGCAGAGCTTCATCTTCAATCATCAGTGTTAGTCCAACGCCTGTAGATGTAAGTGTTTGTATGGTTGTTTCCTGATCTGAAACTACCACTTTTTGGGGTTCAAGATTATGTTTTTGAAAAAGCTCATTGGATATTGGATGAAATATGCATTGGGGAGGCGTCCATATCCAGGGGAATTTAGAAAGGTGTAGCCAATCCGCTGTTTCAAATTTTTCTTTCCACTCCAATGGACCGGCAATCATAAGATTGAATCGACAAAGCAGTAGCGATTCCGTATTGATTTTGGAATTTTCTCCATAAAAAAATCCGGCATCAAGCTCACCATTACTGACACTGTCCAACACTTGCCAGGAAGTTTTCTGTAACATGTGTAATTCCAATCCCGGATAGTTTTTTTTTGCAATCGGATACAGGTCTTTAACTTTCAAGAATCTCGGATCTATATTCAGCCCTATTCTTACGATGCCGACCGTTTCTTTTTTTAGTTTTTTGGCCTGCTTTTGAAGATCGTTGACCATATCAAGCGCTTTTTCCGCTTTTGATTTTAACAACTGACCGGCATTGGTCAGTTGCATCCCTTTAGGAGTTCTTAAAAATAACTTTAAACCCAATTCCTCTTCAAGTGCTTTAATATGAGCACTCACAGTAGGTTGACTGCTGTTCAACCTCTCGGCGGCACGAGTTAAATGTCCTTCATCAGCAACAGTAACAAATGTTTTTAGTTGGTATAATTCCATGATCGGCTTCCATCTTATCTGGGAGAGATTACTATCATAACACTTTTGTTTTTATACTATTTTTTCACTTAATATGTGTCAATCAGGATTCCTGAACGGGTGAATCAGAAATTACAATTGGATTTTGATAAACCAAGTTGAGATATTGCAATTATTGATTCATTTGATTTTTTGAGGGGGCTATATTTCAGTATTAAGTTTTCAGGATTTACAATCAACAAGAGGAATCTTGAAGAATATAGTGATTCGAACAGATATCAACATGCAATAATTAACAATTAATAAGGATAATATATGAGTAGTCAACAGTATTTTGAAAAAATTGCCGATCAGTGGGATGAAATGAGAACAGAATTTTTCCCCGAATCAGTTAAAACAAAGGCATTCGAAGTTGCCAATTTACAACCGAATACACTGGCTGTTGATGTTGGAGCAGGCACCGGTTTTATTTCGGAAGGTTTGGTGCAAAATGGATTACAGGTCATTGCCATTGACCAGTCAAATGCCATGCTGAAAGAGCTGAAAAAAAAGATGACCAAATTTGGGAAAATCGATTGCCGGCAGGGTTATGCTGAAAATCTGCCATTGGAAAATAACAAAGCCGATTATGTTTTTGCTAATATGTATCTTCATCATGTAGAAACTCCATCAACTGCCATTAAGGAAATGTCCAGAGTATTAAAAGCCGGGGGTAAATTAATCATCACCGATCTGGATGAACATCGTCATGATTTTCTCAGAACTGAACAAAAGGATCGATGGATGGGGTTTGACAGAAAAATGATAATTAAGTGGTTTAAGGACGCAGGTCTTCAAAATGTAAAGGTTGATTGCGTTGGAGAAAACTGTTGTTCGGCGTCGGATTGTTGTGATGATTCTGCACAGATTTCAATTTTTGTAGCCTTCGGGCAAAAATAACCTGGAATGAGATGAGAAAAGAAATCCGAGTGGGCATATTTGGTTTGGGGACTGTTGGAACAGGCGTTTGCCGGCTGCTATCTGAAAGCCAGAGTATCATCAAAAAACAAACGGGCGTACCTGTTCGGATCGTTAAAGCGGTCGTTGCCAATATAAATAAAAAAAGAAACACCGACTTATCAACCATTGAGTTAAGCTGTCGGCCCGAATCTATTCTTGAAGATCCGTCCATTGATGTTGTCATTGAGCTGATGGGGGGATTGGATTTGGCAGAAAAGGTAATTCTTTCAGCCTTACAAACTGGAAAATCTATTGTTACTGCAAACAAAGAACTACTGGCTAAAAAAGCCATGTCCATTCTATCAGCTGCTTCTCAATCCCCAGGATGGTTCGGATATGAGGCCAGTGTAGGTTCCGGCATTCCTATAATACGATCCTTGCGTACTGGTTTTTCTGCGGAAAACATCCTTGAAATCACAGGAATTTTAAATAGTACTTCAAATTACATTCTAACCAGCATGACGCACCGGGGAACATCATACAATGATGCCCTTTTAGAGGCTCAAAAAAAAGGCTTACTGGAGCCGAATCCCGAATTTGATGTGAAAGGATATGATACAGCCCATAAGCTGGTTGTGTTAATCAACCTGGCTTTTGATGGAATTTTTAATTTTAATGACCTTTATGTTGAGGGAATCACCGCCATTTCAGATACCGACATAAATAAAGCGATAATAAATGGTTGTACAATTAAACTGGTTGGGTATGCCAAAAAGACAAAAAACGGAGTTGCAGCTGGTGTTTATCCAGCCTTGCTTCCGAATGACCATTTTTTATCATTTATCAATGGTGCAACCAACGCGATATCTATAAAAACTGCAAATTCCGGAACCTATATTTTTCAAGGATTAGGCGGTGGTGCTTATCCAGCTGCAACTGGTGTTTTGAGCGATGTTGTGGAGGCCTGTCAATTTATGTTGGCTGGTGGAAAACATCCACTATCGCTATTTGCAGGTTCAACAGAAAAATACCTACCCCTAAAAGCAGTTCCTGTTGATCGGGATAAATGTGAGTTTTATTTAAATAGACCTGCTTGAATGAAACTCGATATGAACGAATGTCCCAAAGCCAGCTTTACAGACAAAGATAACCTCAATATTATCAAATTTTGTGCACTAAAAACGAACGCACTATTTTATTTAAATTGGGATTGTTTTTGACTGACATACTTCTCATACAGCCTCCCATCAGAGATTTTTACCTGACGGCCAAGCGCACCATTCCTTATGGATTGGCCTGTATTGCCGCTTCGTTACAGAAAAATTGCTTCAGTGTTGAAATTTTTGACGGATTGGCAACAACCAAATCCCACATTATTGAGCTGCCGGAAGAAATGGAGTATCTCAGGGAATACTACCACCAACCGGATATATCGCCGTTTTCTCTTTTTTATCATTACCGTCATTACGGTTACAGCTTTCAACATATTGGATCAGTGGCCAAAAAATCGGGTGCGTTTCTGGTCGGTATTTCATCTCTATTCACACCGTATGCAGATGAAGCGCTTAAAACAGCGGATGTTGTCAAGACTTATCATCCCCAGTGCAAAGTTGTATTAGGGGGTCATCATCCCACTTCTCTTCCTGAAAAGGTCTTAAAAAACAAATCGGTGGACTTTGTTATCCGGGGTGAAGGGGAAGTGTCAATGTCCCTTTTGGCAAGTGCCATAAAAAACAATATGTCTTTTGAAGAAATTCCGGGGATAGCATTTCGAAAATCTGATGGTACTCTTCACACGAATCCACCTGCTGTAATGAAATCACTGGATTATTATCCGAAACCAGCCATGGAATTGATCAAGCATCGATATTATAAAAGAGCCGGACAGGGAGGATGGATGATGATGGCCGGCAGGGGATGTCCCATGAAGTGTACCTATTGTTCGGTGAGCGCCAATTCTTATGTGCCGTATCGACGGAGAAGTTCGACTTCTGTTTTGGAAGAGATCGAAGCAGCTGTCGATGGGTATGGGGCAGGATTTATCGATTTTGAGGATGAAAATTTATCATTCAATAAAAAATGGTTTTTGGAAATTCTATTGGGAATCAAAGACCGGTTTAAAAACAAAAAACTGGAGCTACGGGCTATGAATGGCCTGTTTCCCAATGCATTGGATGAACCGACCATCAAGGCCATGAAAGACGCGGGATTTACCACTCTCAACCTTTCTTTATGCTCAATATCCCCATCACATCTTAAGCGATTTAATCGACCGGATACCCAGCGGGCTTTTGAAAAGGTGTTGGCGCTGGCAAGTAAATATGGCTTGGAAACCGTTAGCTATATCATTGTTGGTGGTCCCCACCAAAATCCACATGATTCGGTAAAGGACCTGCTTTATTTGGCAAAACAAAAGACCTTGGTGGGTGTTTCCGTCTTTTATCCCTCTCCCGGTAGTAACGATTATAATACCTGCCATAATTTAGGATTATTACCTGATCACTTAAGTCTCACCCGTTCAACCGCCATACCAGTGGCTCATACGACAAGCAGAATAGAGACCCTGACACTGCTTCGAATCGGAAGAATCATAAATTTTATCAAACAGATAGATAAGAAAGGACATTTAAAACCTAACCAAAATCGAATACAAATGGGAAAGCAACTGCTGGAAAAATTCCTTCAAACCGGTAAAATTCATGGGATATCACCTGACAACGAAGTTTTCGATCATAACATCTCGCTGGAACTAACCAGGGACGTTGTAGATATATTGAAATGTTAACAAGCATTTCAGTATATCTACAACGTCCCCTTCCTATTTCATTGGTTTATGTTATGAAGCAGGTGTTCAAAACTGATATTAGTTCCAGAGGCAATTGCCGCCAAATCCTTGTCCGAAACCTCTTCCTCGACCATAACCGCTTCGTCCGTACCTTTGGCCTTGGTTTGAATTTTGTTTCATAAAGTCGGCTTGTTCCTGGGTTATTCTTCCGTCTTCGACAGCCTTTTGTATCACCGTATTTCTTTTTTCGGTCATTTTGGATCTAAAGGTTGTATAGTCCACCTTGTATTCATCCAATACTGACCACACGGGTTTATATTCCAATTTTCCTTTGATGGTTTCCTGGGATTGCCCAGTCAATTCTGACAACACTTCCACTCGAGCATTATACATCTCTTCGGCCATTATCGGTCCGGGTCGATTAAAACGCGGTTGGGTTTGATTCGGATTATTATTCCATCTGCGTCCTCCTCCGCCCCAGCCTTGAGCAAAGGCGATACTTGAAGCCATTAAACTAATACTGACAACAGCCATAATAACAATTTTTTTTAAACGTTTCATATATACCTCTTGTTTTTTATTTTTAAGGTTAATAAACCGGAAACTTGTTTTTCCGGTTTTGTTGAATCTTAATGATTATCTTTATCGCATAGGATGTGCCATAAATTGAAAATGGTTTATGCTGAAGCCTATAAAATATTGAATTTATAAGATATAATGTTGTTTTTTTACTTTGTAACCGCATTCAGGTTTAGAAAATTCTTGATTGGAATTCCCAAAAGATGGATACTTATTATCCAGATTGAAAGGATAAAAAAAAACCACTGGATAAAAAATATCCATTTACTCACATGGAGAAAAGCCGAAAAAGCAGGCTTTATAAGTTATTTGTTCGTCTTTGTTACCGGTATGTGATTTGCAGTTAGCAATACTGGGAATAATTATTATCATAATGAACGGGTTTGGTCTCTAAAACTAATATGATCAACATGAATTTCACTTAAGACATTATTTATATGTTAAACAAAAAAAGCAAAACCGGCTTCAATATATCACCTTGGGTTATTTTGGGAGCTGTATTGGTATTATCTCCTATCTTTGTTTTTGTTACAGTTCAGAATATTAACCGGCAGCAAGCAGCCAATCAGCATCTTCTGTTAGAAAAAGGAGCTGCTTTGATTCGATCGTTTGAAGCCGCTACAAGAACAGGAATGATGGGTAGAATGAGAGAGTCTTTTAAATTACAACAGCTCCTGGGAGAAACCGCTCAGCAGCCTGACATATACCATTTGATGGTCACGGATGAAAACGGAAGAATCATTGCTCATAGTGACATTGAGCAGGTGAATGAAATCTATAATGCCGATATAGACTTCCAGGAAACATCCAAAACTTCGGAATTAAAATGGCGGATGATTACCCTGCCTAATGATAGAAAGGTGTTTGAAGTTTATAAACAATTTACTCCAAGTGGTCTTCCCGGTGGTCAGGGTCGTGGCAGAATGATGAGGTGGCGGAATAATAAAAGTTCAGGGTTTGGTTTTATAAATGATTCAACCGCCAAAGTCATTTTTGTTGGACTTGATATGCATTTGGTGGAAAAAGCGAGTAAAGCTGATATGCTGAATACTATCCTTACCGGTGCTATCTTGTTTGTAGCCGGGCTGGCCGGTATTATTCTGCTCTTTCTTTTCCAAACCTATCATAGCGCCCAAATATCGCTGTCCAAAATTAAAGCATTCTCCGATAACCTTGTAGAAAACATGCCCATCGGCCTGTTGGCTTTGGACAAAAACAAAACCATATCCTCCATAAATTATGTTGCGGAAAAGATTATGAATGTTTCGGCAGATGATGTCATCGGCAAGGAAGCAAAGCAGGTATTGCCTTTGGAGATGCAGGAACAGATTGAGATGATGGAATCGGACGCGCCGCCCCTGGAAGATGAAATAGATTGTTCCATTGGTCCCGATAAATCAATTCCATTGGAGCTTAGTGTATCCATTATCAAAGATGAACACCAATCGATAATGGGATATGCTCTGTTATTCAAGGATCTGACTGAAGTCAAATCGCTGAGAAGAGAGATTGCCAGAAGTCAACGTTTGGCTTCATTGGGACGATTGGCGTCTGGAGTGGCACACGAAATCCGTAATCCCCTGAGTTCCATTAAAGGATTTGCCACTTATTTCAGGGAACGTTATAAAGAAAACCCCAAAGATAATCAAACTGCCGGCATTATGATAAAGGAGGTTGAGCGGTTGAATCGAGTTGTCGGACAGTTGTTGGAGTTAGCTCGGCCAATCAAAATCAATTCCCAGCCCACTGATGTGGAAGAATTTATCAAAGATTCATTGAAACTGATCGAACAACAAGCGGCGGAAAAGAATATTCAAGTCAAGTTTAACGTACCGGAAACCAACTGTAGAATGAACATGGATCGGGATAAGCTGAATCAGGTGATGTTAAATCTGTATCTAAACGCCATCGAATCCATGGATAGTGGAGGAATATTAGAAGTTGGCGTTTCCTGCGATACTAAAGAGCGAAGCGTTGAGATTTCTGTTGCCGACACTGGAAGTGGTATAACAAAAGAACATCTAACCAGGATATTTGATCCGTACTTTACTACCAAGTCAACTGGCACAGGTTTGGGACTGGCCATCGTACACAATATCCTGGAAGCACACAACGGCAAAATCAAAGCAGAAAACAGAACGGTTCAAGGAACTGTTTTTAAAGCGACCATAATAGATTTGAATAAGGATAAAACCAATGACAAATAAAAGAATACTCATAGTAGACGATGATGAAGGTCATCGAACCATGTTGCATACTTTGCTGGAGGATTGGGGATACACAATAATCGAAGCTGATGATGGTTCAACAGCCATAAAACAAGTTAAAAATCATGATTTTGACCTGGTATTGATGGATAACCGTATGTTAAAAGTCAGTGGATTGGAAGCCTTGGGACAAATTAAATCATTTAATAGCACCATTCCCATTATTATCATGACAGCATATTCATCCATTGAAATCGCGGTAGAAGCCATTAAAAAGGGAGCGTACGATTACCTGACCAAACCATTGGACTTCGATAAGCTCCGGTTTGTAATGGAAAGAGCGGTGGAGCATATTCAATTAAAAGAGGAGAACCGACAGCTCAAAGAAAGTCTGGGAAAGCACTTTGATAACCGGAATATTATCGGAAATAGTCAGGTTATGGCCAATCTAATGGAAACCATAGCTCAGGTAGCACCAACAGAAGCAACTGTATTGATTGCAGGAGAATCAGGCACCGGCAAGGAACAAATTGCAGGTGCTATTCATTTCAACAGCCCTCGTAAAAACAAACCGTATATCAAAATTAACTGTGCTGCCATCACAGAAACATTGTTAGAATCGGAGTTGTTCGGTCACGAAAAAGGAGCTTTTACCGGAGCCGATCGAAGAAAAGACGGTCGATTTCTTCAATCCAGCGGCGGCAGCCTTTTCCTGGATGAGATTGGTGAAATGCCTTTACCCATGCAGGCCAAACTGCTTCGGGTTTTACAGGAAAAAGAATTAACCCGCGTCGGCGGAGAAAATGTTATCAAGGTTGATGTTCGGGTGATTACCGCTACTAACAAAGATATACTGGAAATGGTTGCCAACGGAACTTTTCGTGAGGATCTTTTTTATCGATTAAATGTTGTTAAGCTGGATATTCCGCCTTTAAGGGAACGAAAAGAGGATATTCCACTATTGGCCCAACATTTTCTTAAATCTTTTGCCCAAAAAAACAACAAGGAGATAAAAGGATTCACCCCCCAAGCCATGGACTACCTGGTGGCTTACCAATGGCCTGGTAATGTTCGAGAATTAATGAATACTTTAGAAAGAGGGGTTGTACTGTGCAGGAGCGACTATATGGGAGTTGATGGATTTGACCTTGTTTCCAACAATACACCTCAACCAACCGTTCCCGAGGTTTCAAGCCCAAATTCCCAAGCCATTCTTCCCCTGGATGAAATAGAAAAGCAGGCTATTTTAGAAGCATTGGATATTACGGAGGGTAATAAGAGTGAAACCGCCAGAAAATTGGGAATTACCCGAAGAACACTACATCAAAAACTGAAAAAATATGGTGTAATGAAGTGAAAAATGATATCAGATGATTGTCTTTCGCATAATAGAAACATAAGTGGTATCGGTATCTTTGGATTTTGTGTGCTGAGATACCGATGGTTGGGTTAGACTACTTGATTGTTAATGCTGAAACTGACGGATAACCTATCCGTTCTTCTGCTGTTTCAAGGTAGTCTACGTTTTTTTTTGGAACTGCCGAATATGCCGCAATCGGACATAATGCCGCAACTGGACAGCGAGAAGCATAAGACGGTAGCCAACAGCAACCAGCTGAATCTCTTCTTTAACATTCTCATTTCAACCTGTTTTCTAGTATATTTTATATTTGGAAAAAGAACCCTAAAACAAAATGGTCAATTGTGGTTTGATCGTCTTTTTTCTACATTGCATAAATGTAAATGCAGGGTATGTTCCAAGACTCTCGTACTAACGAACGATAATCAGGAGACAGGCAAAAACGGAAAAATCCGGTGTTTATGAAACATTGACTCTCTTTTCTCTCTTAATATCAAACCTGTTTGAATAACCGACGGATCAATACTTTACTTATCTTTAATGATAAACTGTTTTTTTGTTGTATGGCTTTGATGATGTTTGATCCTCGTTGCTCCAGCGTCTTGTTATCAGCTTTATTTAGTAAAACAATATTTTTGGCCTTGACGGGTGAATGTTTGAATAATCCGTTGGGAGCATGGACCAGGGATTCAATGGTCGATTCCGTGATTTTCCCCCCCATCGGCAAACTGCATAATTCAGAAAAAATCTCCGGTCGGTGCACATGGCTTGAATGCAATGGTTTGTCAAGGCAATTAAGGCCGACCACACCAATAACGATACTTGTTGATGACGGTATCAACGGTTCATGATCCGCCGGAGCCTTAATGGGTAGCTGTCTGGCACCGTCCGCTTCCACTAAAATGAAATCAAAAATACCTTTTTTATAAAAAAAATCAACCTCTTCAGGCTTATACCCTTTTACCTTTTCAGTCTGTTGATCATATAGTCCGGCAGCAAAAGTGATCTTTCCCACGTCTGGGTATACACTGCTGATGACAGTCTCCGGCGTACCGATAATCAGTTTGTCATAGGGGTGTTTTAACTTATCCGGATGAAACATGGCGGTTGTTGATGCAATTAAAACTGAAAATCCATTTGAGGACAACTCACGGGCCAAGGTGAAGATGGTTGTTGTTTTACCTCCAGCCCCGACAACAGAGATGACACTGTTTTTGTCCGGTGATATAACATCAACAAGGGATCTTTTTTTTAAATCAGGCATGATGTTGAAATCAAGTAATATCGGTAAGATTTTTTGATTTTATCAGATTACGATAGTCCTGTATGGTATCAATATCCATATGAATAGCGGTATCTGCTAAATCCACGGTTATAAGACGATCTTTGAATTCGTCAAATAACACCCGACCACCAATATCGCCGGACAATGCCATCAGTCGAGAAAATACGGACCGATCCATCAGTACCGGGTTTCCTTTTTTTCCTTCTACCGCAGGAATCACAATAGGTGCTTGTGATTTAAGATAGGCTTCGATGAGTCGGTTAATGATGTGCTGATTCACCAGGGGTTGATCACCCAGGATAAAAACAGCACATTTGTGTTCATCTGGAATCGTCTCAAGTCCGATTTTTAATGAAGTGCTTAAGCCTGATCGATAATTCGGATTGTATACTACTGTTGCTTGAGGAAAACCGATGGTTTGAAGAATTTTCTCCTTTTCATGTCCCAACACCACAATCACCTGATCAAGGTCGGATAAGCAGGCGGATTCATACACCCACTGCAACATGGGTTTCCCTTTAACATCCAGTAATTGTTTTAATGTCCCCATCCGTTCGGCACTTCCGGCTGCCAAAATTATCCCGGAGATGCTTGTTTTTTTGGATGAGATAGATTTCATGTGTTTGGTAATCTTAAAACCCGGTTTAAAAATACGAGAGGAATTTTGTAATAATAATACCGGCTCAATAGTCAATTGAGCCGATGGTATCATTAAGCCAGTTTTTTATTAAACAGTGCGGAAAGGATCAATCCGCAACCGATGCTGGACACAAAAATCAGTAGTAAAACTCCAATGATAGGGATGAAACTTAGCAATGAATAAAAAACAGTACTTATTAAAAAAAAGAGATATCGACTATTTATTTTAAAATTCACTTTTTCAGCTATTAAACTACCAATCATTGTAATTCCCAAGACTTTGGTAATAAACACCAGGGGCATAAAAGCAAACAACAAGACAGCAGTCAAAGGCAGAGTGATAATCAAAAAAATTGAGATAACAATGACTGATGGATAAGCCAAAATAGGAATGAGTCCCCAGAGTGAATAAGATATGATTTCATTATGATTGAATCGTTTATCCAGCATTTTGGTCGCTGGAAATAGTAGCAATAAAAGACCGCATAAGATAAATGAAATTTTAATGAAAGACGTAAACCAAATGGATTCAAAAATATTGTCGTCGCCGAATTTACTGTTAAAACGCTTGCTTTCAATTCTCTCAAAAGTGATTTCGCCTGTAACACGGGCCGCTTCATCTTCGTTAAGCTCTTGATCTGAATGATAAATTAGATTTCCAATAATTTTCCCCTGCTCAGGGATGGATAGTTGCCCGGTATAAACATTAACATCTCCCCGAATCTCGTTTTTGACTGCTATCTCACCAGCCCCGGCATACAAGTCCCCCGTCATTTTGCCGACGATAGATACTTTTCTGGCACCAAGAAAGGTATCGCCGTTGATTTCACTGTCTTTGCCAAACACGATTTTCTCGGCTCCAAGAAAATTAGTACCCTTTACTTTTCCGTCAACAGTAATGGTTCTGGCAACCGCTTTGATGCCATTGCCTATATTTCCAGTTACATAGATACCACGTCCCAACAAAAAAGACGCTAAGCTCAAATTACCTGATAAATTTATTTCTTTTCCAATAAAATAAAGATCATTTGCTTCTCCTTTGAATTCAAGATCATGACCGATAAACATATAATCTTCATTGTATTGTTGGGTTTCTACCAGATTCGCCTTATTTTTTCTTAATTCGATGGCTTCCAGGTTAAGTACTGAAAAAAGCACCAGGCATAATGTCAATAACCATCTGTTTTTCATTGTAAACTCCTTAAGTTAGTTAAAACTTTCTATAATTTACTCACATTTTACGGCTTTTTATCCTATCCCAACGACTACGAATTCCTGGCCGGTCAGTAAGCAGGTTTCCTGTCATCCTGAGAAGGAACGACGAAGGATCTCTCAGGCAAGAGATGTCGCTGATTACCAGGAAACATGTTTGCTTTAAATCCTGTGAGATCAGGAATAATAGATCTCTTTGAACGCATGGAGATTATTCAAGTCGTCTGGGCTCCCATCAAAATATCACCGGTTGTAAAGGTCAAATCCAAACCCTAAAATGTGTGTAAATTAGTATTGAACTATAATCAGTTTCATGTGATAGGTGATTCACAACCCAATTCAGTCGAACCATTTTAAGAAAAAGATGTTTGGCTGCATCCATATATACAACTTTGTTGTAAACCCATCAGGTTTATATAAAGTACTTTTTCGAACGTTTTGGAGCCTTTCATTTTTTATCACTTTTTTCAGCTGATTGAACGTTTTTTGTGTATTACTGATTTCAGATATGCCACCGATTAGCCTCTCTTGCTAATAAATTAAAATGAACGGATAGGAATAAAAACGAATGGTAAAAATCATAGGTTGAATGGCTTGATTCGTTTAAAACTCCAACGTTTTTTTTAAAACCAGGGCTTTGCGTCGTGATAAGTCAACCCTGGAACCGTCTCTCAGTTCAATGATATAATTCCCTTTAAATGCTTTGTGTATCGTTGTCACAAACTCCAGGTTAACCAAATTAGCACGGTTACTTCTGAAAAAACCGGAATCGTTAAACTTTTCTTCATAGTAGTTTAGTGTTCGGTCAGACATAAATCGTCCTTCATCTGAATAAATAAAACTAAGCCCCTCTTCAAAACAGATTTTGTGAATATGGTTGACCGGTATGATTTTTATTGTACCTTGAACCTTAACAGAGATTTTTTCAGACGATTCCTTCTCCGCAGGTGCTTTTGTCTGCACTGTTGTTTCGGCGGATGATAGTTTTTCCATGATTTTTGATACTGCCTGTGCAAACCTTTTTTTACTGACCGGTTTCATCATATAGTCCAACGCATTAATGTCAAATGCGTCTGTTGCATATTTGGAATGAGCGGTTTGAAATATGATAATAGGAGGATTTTGCAGTGAGGAGATGGTCTTAAAAACAGATATCCCCGGCATATTGATGTCCAGGAAAGCCACATCCGGTTTCATGGAAACAATTTTCTCCAGTGCTTCTGTTCCATTATTAGCCTCGGTTACTATCTGGAACTGTTCAAAATCTGCCAGTAGATCTTTTAAGCGATCAATGGCGTGTTGTTCATCATCGGCAATGAGTGTTTTTATCATGATTTAAAAGATATTTCTATCCCTCCGTTTTGGATTAAAAAAGTGCCTCCCAAATGCTCAACTCTTTTTTTAGTAACCGTCAAACCGACTCCTTTATCAAGCATTTCCGGTTTTAGTATAGCCAGGGAATCCATGATGTTGATAGCAATTTTGTTACGACTTTCAGTCAGCAGAACGTCAATATGCAGATGTTCTACCTGATCGATATTATGTTTAATACAGTTCTCCACCAGTGGTTGAATCAGTAAAGGTGGAATGTCACTACGGGCATCGCAGGTTATGTCGTAGGTCAATTTTTTTCCAAATCTCATTTTCTGAATAGCCAGGTATTTTTCTACCATATTTAACTCTGTTTCTGGTGAAATGGTTTTGACGTCGGTAAAATCAAGCTGGTATCTCAAAATTTCAGCAAGGTTGATCAGGGCAGTTTCTGCTTTATCGGGTGTTTTTAAGAGAGAAACAAGCAGGTTCAGGGAATTGAATAAAAAATGGGGATTGATTTTGGAGGCCAGAAGTTTCAGCTCCATCTGGATTTTTAAAATCTTTTCTTCATTTAGAGCTTTTTCTTTTTCCAGAATAGTATACTGAAAAAACACAAATCCACTGATAATGATGCTAAAAGCGATAAAGAACAGTAGATTAATTAGTAAAAAGGGGATGTTCCGATTGTCAGTATATAAAAAAGAAGCGGGATTGGACACAAAGAACGCGATAAACGTAAGGATCCCCGTCCCAAGCATCAATCCAAAGGACAATAGCAGTATAAGAAGAAGGTTTTTGGTTTTTTCAGTAAGGTAACGAGAAAGATATAAGCTGCCCAGTACTGCAAATCCCAACGATAGTGAGTCCAGAACCACAACTTTTATCGATACCTGAATGAATTTTTCCAATGTTAATCCGATGCCCAGGCTTAGAATTTCGCCCATCAACAGAGAGAGCCCTAATACCAGACACCAGATTTTAATTTGCGAAACGTCCTTCTTCAAACCATTTTCCTTTGTTCGTAAAATATACAATAAAGTGATTAAAATAAAACAATTTCAGTAAAACTACGATAAATGGAGATCTGAGTAAAGCATGGGCTGATCAATTCGATATAATTACAACACCATTCAACTGCTGATTCTTGCCATTCATTGGGAAATTTGCAGTATTCATTCATATATTCGTAGCGCCCCAAAAGATACACCATTATACCTGAAGACATAGAATTTTAAAAATCTATAAACCAATCCCAGGAACACTAAATTGTATCCAAAAATTCAGGTTTGGCCGGAAAGCTAAAATAAAGATATCCCGGTATTTTTAAGAATGTGAGGGGATTTAGTCCAGGTAAATCTCCCCTTAATATCAAGTATAAATCAACAATGAAGAGCATCAGGAGTAAACCCATGGTAAAAGCAAAACTAACCGTATTGACCTTTGTACTGTTTACAACAGTCAGCCTGAATATATCACCGATTCTGGAATATGTCGGAACTGAATCCACATACTACCTGTATAGCCGACTGTCATTTTATTTAGCGACTTTTGTCGTATTTTAATTTATTGAAAATACAAAGTTTCTATCGATAATATCGATGGGAACTACAAATAACATAGATTTAAACAGTCGGCTTTCTCCCACTATGTCGATATAGGTATTTTACGATACTGTGTATACGGCAGATGTAATTATTATGGATAATTCAGAGTTGGTGAGTAAAATGTTTTTTAAAACATTTTTGTACTTCCTTTCTTATTACTCTGTTTTTTAACAAACAAGAAGATTCGGAGAAAAAAATAGAAAAAATTTACAGAATATTCAGGTTTGTTGAAAGTGTAGTGGGTGCGGGGGATCAGATCCAAATTTCGTCAACGATTTGGGGAGGACATGGAAACCACTTTCGTATAGATGAAGAGTCAATCATAGAGAAGACGTTTTGGAAAACTTGCCTGAACCTGTTAATATTATGGGGATTTCCAAATACACTGACGAAATTGGGTTAAGGGGGAAAGGTTTTATTAAAGGAAAACAAGCTCCTACTGTTCATTTTAGTAATAGCTTGTTTTGGAAGATAGATAGTTACTTATTGTTGGATTAAGCTTTTTTTCGCCTGGATAGGACATCCACATAAACTGCGAGTATTAAAACGGCTCCACGAATAACAAACTGCCAGAAAGTCGGCATATTCATCACACTCATGCCGTTTAACAAACTTGCCATAATCAATGAGCCAACCAGAGCACCGAAAATAGTACCCTCACCTCCCATCAGGCTGGTTCCGCCAATAACACAAGCAGCAATGGCTTCCAGTTCATAATTGACACCACCGCTTATCGTTCCTGCAGCAACATAAGCGGTGAGTACTATCCCGGAAATACTGCATAAAAGCCCCATTAATACAAAAATAAAAAATATATTGCCTTTGATATTAATACCCGATAAACGAGTCGCTTCTTTGTTTCCACCAAGTGCATAAGCATAACGCCCAAGCTTGGTATTTGTTGTGATATATGAAAAAACCAAAGCGATAACGGCCAACAAAAGCACTGGATTCGGCACTCCGCGATATGAATTCATGACTAAAACAAAGACCATGATTAATCCAGAAAAAAATGATGTTTTCAGTAGATCTTGAAACAGTGGGACCGAATCAAATCCATATTCTTTTCGTAGTTTTCTATTCCTGACCATCATAAAAAAAAGAACAGTGATAGCAAATACTCCTAAAATCAATCCCATTTCATTTGATAAATATCCTTGAGCGATTAGAACAAAGGAATCTTCAATTGGCGAAATGGTTTTTCCTTGTGTAATCCCTAAAACACCTCCTCTAAATGCTAGATATCCTCCCAGAGTCACAATAAAGGCCGGAACACCTAGATAAGCCACAATCGATCCTTGAAAGACTCCTATAATCACTCCTACAGCCAGAACAAGAATAATCGTAATAACGGTATTTGTTATCCCAATCGTCGTTGGATCCGCTCCGGCCATAACATTTGTCAATATATCCGGAAGAAAAACCACGTGTAAATAGGCGGCAATAGCACTCATCAGACCAGTTGCCGAACCTACGGAAAGATCAATGTTTCCTGTGACAATAATCAGCACCATTCCAATGGAAAGAAACGATACAATAGTCATCTGTCGAAATAAATTTGACATATTTCTGGCAGAGAAAAAGATCCAATCGGTCATGTATCCAAATAACAACCAAATAAATGCCAGAGCCAGGATCATGGTATAGGTCTTAAGATTTCCTCTTATTATTTGAATAAAATTGTTAGACAGCATTCGTAAACCTCTGTTGATATGTTAGTTTTTTTTTAATTTTGGCAGGTAGTAGCCTAACTGAAATACATAAGAAAAAGCTTGAACTGGTTTTAACAGGAGTTGGGCTTTAAAATATCTTTATTTTTTTTTGCTCTTGCTGGTAATGTTTTGATTCTTAATAATCTTCTAATATCATTTTTCGATCCGATCCATGGTATTTTAACGCAACTTTCAATTCGTAAAGCACACTGTTTCCTGAATCATTCATTTTAAAAAGTCGCTAAATACTTAAAAATCGATGATTACATAAATTTTTTTTAATGTTATCAATCAAAAAAGTAAATTTGACTGCAATTACAATCCCATTAATTGAATTCATTAGATATGGCAAAGAATCGGTTATTAATATAATCCAGTGGCAAGGGCCATGATTTTCTCCTGGGTCGCTTCCTGTTTTGTAAGTATTCCACCAAGTTTACCCTCGTACATTACCATAATTCGATCACTCATTCCCATTACTTCGGGAAGTTCAGAAGAAATCATAATAATCCCGATCCCTTCTTTTGTAAGTTTATTCATCAATTTGTATATTTCGTATTTTGCACCAACATCGATTCCACGTGTGGGTTCATCTAAAATCAGAACTTTTGGGCTCGACATCAACCATTTGGCAATAACAACTTTCTGTTGATTTCCACCACTGAGCGAATTGACCAATGCCTGGAGAGTCGGAGTTTTAATATCCAAGTCATTCACCATATGTTCGCATTCTTGAACTTCCTTATGTTGGTTGATAGAAAACGCTGTTGCGAAGCGATCCAGGTTTGGAAGTGAAATGTTCTTCAAAATTGAATGTTCAACAATCAATCCTTGTTGCTTTCGGTCTTCAGGAACCAAAGATATTCCGTTTCGCATCGATTCTCTGGCTGAACGATTTTTTACTTTCCTACCGTTGATAAAAATATCACCAGTTCGGTTATGACCATATTCACCAAAAATGGTTGTAACCAGCTCACTTCTTCCCGACCCCATTAATCCGGCAATACCAAGAATTTCACCTCTTTTTAAATCAAATGAAACATTGTTAACAGATATTTTACCGACCTTCTCAGTGCTTTCAACAGACAGGGATCGAACTTCCATCATAACGTCACCTGGCTTTCGATCAGACGCTGGAAATCTTTCTGTCATTCTCCGACCAACCATCATACTTATGATTTTTTCGTTGTCTGTTTCAGAAACAGCCACCGTATCTACAACTGTTCCATCTCGAATCACAGTGACCTCGTCTGCAATTTCAAATATCTCTTCAAGCTTATGGGAAATGTAGATACAGGTTTTACCTTGATTTTTCAGCTTTCTGAGAATATCCATCAATTTTTCTACTTCAGCATCCGTCAGAGCAGAACTCGGTTCATCCAAAATCAAAATTTGTGCATCATTGGACAATGCTTTTGCAATTTCAACCATCTGCTGCTTGCCAACACCAAGATTTGAAATAGTCTCACCAAAGGGAATATCCAGTTCATATTCTTTGAGTAAGTTTTTTGTATCTTCGTACAATTTGTGCCAATTGATAAAACCACATTTGGCCGGTTCCCGGCCAAGAAACATGTTCTCACCGACAGTGACTTGAGGCACTAATGAAAGTTCCTGATGGACGATAGCGATTCCTTTTTCAATCGCTTGCGATATTGAGTCGCCCATGAACTTTAATTCCTCGCCTTGATACGTCACCGTTCCAGAATAATCATCCAATGAATATATCCCTGCGATAATCTTCATTAACGTCGATTTACCGGCACCGTTTTCACCGCATAACGCATGGACTGTTCCTTTTTTTACCTGAAAGGAGATGTTATTCAATGCGATTACACCTGGAAATTCCTTTGTGACCTTATCAAATTCAAGTATGATTTCACTCAAGAGTTATTCTCCTACTGTTTATGATATTTGTAAGAGAACTACTAAAGTTACTTCTCCCTTACAAATAAGTCAGATTCTATTAATTAGAATTGTATCAATATCCTGAACATCTCAAGTTTTTAAGATGTGCCGGTTATTATTAATATATGTCCTCATATTTCCAGAACCCACTTTTAATTACCGTAGATTTTATATTCTCTTTATCAACCCCCACTACTTTTAAGAATTTACAAGGAACACTTCCACGGAGCTTGTTATCTAACGTTAGTTCTTTTAATGTAAGGTTCTTTAAACCTTGGATCTTTTCTTTTTTTGCAAGTTTGATTGCCATGTTTATCGCCATTGGTGATAGTAATCGAAGGTCCTTGAATACTGTCATTGTTAATTCACCTTTTACGATTGATTTACTTCCGGCCAGGGTGGCATCTTGTCCGGAAATCGGAACCTTTCCGGCTAATCCCTGAGCTTTCAGAGCCTGTATCGCACCCAAAGCTGTACCATCATTAGAGGCAATAACAGCATCAACATTGTTGGAAACCGCTGTCAAAATGTTTTCCATAACGCTTGTAGCTTTTGCTTGGGACCAGTTTTCCACCCATTGATCTGCTACAATCTCAATTTGTCCTTTATCGACCAGAGGTTGAATTACTTCCATTTGTCCTTGTCTAAACAATACCGCATTATTATCCGTCGGATTTCCACCCAGCATAACAAACCGACCCTTGTTTACTTTCTTCAGTACACCACGCGCCTGTGTCCGTCCTACTTCAACATTGTCGAAGGAAATGTAAGCGGCCAGCTTGTCACTTTTGATCAAACGATCGTATGCGATACAAGGAATACCATCCTGAGCAGCGGAAGCTACTGCTGAAGCTGCGGCAGATCCATCTTCTGCGATAATAATAATCACATCAACACCTTGAAGAATCATATTTTCAATTTGGTCATTCTGCATTTTGGCATCGTGGTTCGCAACTTGAGAAATCAACTGAGCACCGGCAGCGTGAGCCAGTTTAGTCATTAAGGCTTGTTCTTTAGGCCATCTTTCTGTTTCAAAATCAGAAATGGATAGTCCAATTTTGATTTGTTTTGCAGTTGCCGGAGCAACGAGTATGGCAATCATTGCAAACAAACTTAACAAACTGATAAATAGCTTTTTCATTTTACTCCTCCATCTAATATAATGAAATATATGAAACACAAAAATGGTTACAGACCTTTTATTGGGAATGAACACCAGCGACAATCATCACAACTCCACAACTGTTATTGCATTCGATTTCCATTGTAGATATCGTTACCTTCAAATTCTCGCAATAGGGTCTTAACCATTAATTACACCAGTAATTTTCAGCTGATCAAATACTCTTGGGCAGCTTTGATTTATGCCATATTCGATCTCTATGATGGCATAACCTTCTATTTTAGGATGAAACAGTAATAATTCCCTGTTCAAGGTAATAGTATCGTGCTTCAGATCAAGATGAGCTTTCCGGTGTGAACAAAAAACAGCTATAAATACGAATTAAAAATATTCTCCAACATTTCCTGGCGACCACTACGTATATCTGGCTCGCCTTTTTCCAGAATATAACGTTCCAACTCTTCAAAACTAGAATCATTCTTTGTGATTTTTTTCCCGATCCCCGATTGATAGCTGGAATAACGCTGTTCAATAAATTGGTCAAAGACACCGTCATCAATCATTTTTTGGGCAATTAGCAGAGCTCTGGCATAGGTGTCCATTCCCCCGATATGAGCATAAAACAAATCTTCAGTTGTGCAAGAAGATCGTCTCAGTTTGGCATCAAAGTTCAAACCTCCGGGAGCAATGCCTCCTTGTTTCAGGACCACTAACATCGATTTAATCGCACTATAAATATTGGTGGGGAACTGATCAGTATCCCAACCCAACAGAGTATCACCTTGATTTACGTCCAAACTTCCTAATTTACCGGCAAGAGAAGCAACCATTAAGTCATGCTCAACGTCATGTCCTGCCAAGGTGGCATGATTGGCTTCAATATTTAATTTGAAATCTTCGATGAGGTCAAATTCCCTCAAAAATCCCAAAACAGTCGCTGAGTCAAAATCATATTGATGTTTGGTTGGCTCTTTTGGTTTGGGCTCGATCAAAAACTGTCCTTTAAATCCAATCCTCTTGGCGTAAGTGACAGCCATGTGAAGAAATGTTGCCATATTCTCACGCTCACGCTTCATATTGGTATTTAACAATGTTTCATACCCTTCACGACCGCCCCAAAAAACATAATTCTCACCACCCAACTCATGAGTGATATCAATGGCCACTTTAACTTGAGCGGCGGCATATGCAAATACATGTGCATCCGGATTTGTAGCAGCGCCATTGGTATATCGGGGATGACCAAATAAATTGGCCGTTCCCCATAACAATTTGACACCGGTTTCTTTCTGTTTTTCCTTGGCCTTGGTTACAATGGATTCAAGAATTCGACACGACTCGACAAAGTCGCTACCTTCCGAGGCAAGGTCACGATCATGAAAACAATAATAAGGAACATTGAGCTTTTGAAAAAACTCAAAGGCTGCATCCAGGGTATTTTCCGCTCGTTTATACAAATCGGTTTCTTTGTGCCATGATCGATTGAAAGCAGCGGAACCAAATATATCAGCACCTCCTCCTTGAAAGGTGTGCCAATATGCGACCGCAAAACGTAAATGATCTTGCATCGTACGTCCGTTAACGAGCCGGTTAGGATCATAATATTTGAAAGCCAGCGGATTACAAGATTCATGTCCTTCAAATTGTACATGCTCTTTGATCCCCGGAAAGTGCTCCATCATCATCACTCCTGATTGTTGTTTTACTCTTGGCTGAATATTGAATGAACTTAGTTCAGTCACTGAATAAAGTAATGTTTATTCTTATTGGAATCAAGTTGTCAACTAAATAATTATGTTTTTTAAAATTGATTCAGGAATCGAAAGACAAAAGATAAAAACCAAAATTCTTTTATATTATACTGTTATATCTATAATATAAAAACATTATAGATATAAATACATTCATCAACACCTTTTTCCTCCTATTATTTTACTTGACGTCTCGGCTTTATTTTTCTAGCTTCTTAATTCATTAAATTAAGCAATAATCTGATTTTCAAATTTGAAGCATTATGCAACACATGCAAAATCGGATATATTAAGTTGTTACACGGAAATCATTTAAATCGATTTCGACATTAATCAACTCCAGCTAAATTATACCTGTTATGGCCGCCGCCAATCGAGAATTACTACGAGCAATCAATCGTTTCACCATATTAAATACGATACGCAATGCCAAATTAATTTCCCGGGTGGACATTGCCAAATCAACTGGATTGAGTCAAGCATCGGTAACAGGCATCACAGCCGAACTTATCAAAGAGAAGTTGATTTTAGAAAAATCACCCGGAGAATCGGTCGGTGGCCGGAGGCCTATATTACTCTCCTTGAATCCCAAAGGAGCGATTGTGGTGGGAGTGAAACTGTCCATTTATGAAGTCAGTGTTGTGATCATCAATTTTGAAGCGACAATCATCGGCTCCTATATCCTGGAATTGGATGAGAAGGACTACACACCCGAGGAAACTGCTGATATCGTTGTGCGAGCCGTGCAGTCCTGTTTATGGCAGGAAAACTTTTCCAAAGATCAAATCACCGGAATCGGCATTGGTCTTCCCGGTTGGGTTGATTCAACATCCGGGCTTGTTCGCTATATGCCTAACTATCAATGGGATGATGCAAACTTAAGAAATCTGGTACAAGATAAATTGGGATTGCCAACAGTGATAGAAAACGATGCCAATACCCAAGCGGTAGCGGAACAGTGGTTTGGGGCCGGTAAAGGAATTGAGAATTTTATCGTCGTTACACTCGAATATGGTGTAGGGATGGGGGCTGTCATCAATGGTCAATTGTATCGCGGGCAGAATGGCATTGCTTCCGAATTTGGTCATACGATTATCGATATGAACGGACCTCAATGTCGATGTGGAAAACGAGGATGTCTCGAAGCCACGGTTGGAGGAAACGCCATTTTGAGAGATGCAGGGGAGGCCGCTAAACAAGGAAAATGGCATCGTAAGAAGAAAAGTCTCATCACCATTGAGGAAATCATTCAATCAGCCAATAACGGAGAAAAGAGCTTGCAAGATATCTATCATTATGCAGGTATCGTACTGGGGATAGGAATCACAAATCTGATTCAGCTCTATGATCCGAGTAAAATTATTATTACAGGGAGAAATGTATTGGCTGGAGATCTACTATTTAAATCCATGTATGATATCATACCGGAAAACTTACCGGCAAAATCGAAATCGAATACAGAAATTATCATTCAAAACTGGTCTTACAAAGACTGGGCCCGGGGGGCAGGTACGGTTGCACTGCAAGAAATCTACAAATCTCCGGCGCACCGAATGATTCCGATTATTTAAAAAAGTCCGGTCGCTATACCAAAGGATACAATTCGACATTGTCCAGGATAATACCATGATCTCAAATACTATTACATTAGGAATCGATAGTGGAACACAAGGTAGCAAGGCAATCATATTTGATTGGGATTCACGCCAAATTATTGCGGAAGCTTTTGCACCTCACCAATTGACAACCTTTCAGGGAGGAGGCAAAGAACAGGACCCCCAATGGTGGATCAATGCCTGTACAAAAGTGATAAAAGAGGCACTCAATAAGGGACAGGTCAATCCCAGACAGATCAAAGCCATTGGCGTATCCGGGCAACAGCACGGATTCGTTCCCTTGGATCAAGAAGGGAACGTGATTCGTTCTGCAAAATTATGGTGTGATACGGCAACAAACATCCAGTGCGAAAAAATTATCGAAAAGATTGGTGGAGTAAATCGAGTAATTGATTCCATTGGAAATTCTATGGCTGTCGGTTTTACCGCTTCGAAGGTCCTTTGGCTAAAGGAAATGGAACCGGAAAATTATCGTAAGCTAGATACAATCCTCTTGCCCCATGATTATCTCAATTTCTGGTTAACCGGTGAGAAAAAAACAGAATGTGGCGATGCCTCGGGTACTGCTTATTTTGATGTAAAAACCAAAACATGGTCACGTGAAATCCTTAAGGCGATCGATCCATCAGGACGGTTGGATCAATGTTTACCCGAACTGATTCAATCAAATGATCCGGTTGGTTTGATTCGTCCTGAGATCGCTGATGAATTTGGATTTGCATTGGATACGCTTGTGGCTTCCGGCAGCGGTGACAATATGATCGCCGCCATCGGTACGGGTAATGTATCCGATGGTGTGATAACTGCCAGCCTTGGAACTTCTGGCACAATATATGCCAACTCATCATCCCCTGTTATCGATCCTAATGGTGAATTGGCGGCTTTTTGTTCTGGAACCGGCGAATGGCTTCCGCTGATATGTACCATGAATGTTACTGTTTCGACAGAATTGACCCGGAAATTATTAAATCTAAATATTCAAGAATTAAATGGTTTAGCCAGTCAAGCACCTGCCGGTTCCGAAGGGATCATTCTGTTACCATATTTCCATGGCGAGCGTACACCGGCCCTTCCTCAGGCAACTGCCACACTTTTTGGTATCAATAGTACCAATTATACTAAAAGCAATTTGTTGCGTTCAGCCATGGAAGGTGCAACTTTCGGCTTAAAATATGGAATGGAGATACTGCAAAACCATGGGATAGATGCTGAAGAAATCCGGTTGGTCGGTGGTGGTTCAAAAAGTGCTCTCTGGCGGCAAATCATTGCGGATGTATTGGATTGCTCGGTCATCTGCCCGGTAGTTGAGGAAGCAGGTGCTTTAGGCGCTGCTATTCAAGCCATCTGGTGCTATGAGGCACAAAAGGGAAATGAAACACCAATCAAGGATATCACCGATGCGTGTGTTTTACTTGACGACAACAAACGAGCTGATCCAATTGCAAACAATGTAAAAACTTATCAGGATATTTTTAATCAATACCTGAAACTCGATTCAGCACTACGAATCTGCTATTAAAAATCGAAAATCCGTTTTGGATCTTAAAATAGGAGTAAATTTTATTTTACCCATCATTTGAATATAATTGTCGGTAATTTTTAGATTTTTTTTTCGGTAAGGTCTGATTTTTACAATAAAACGGAGCATCCATGTCCATTATTTTGTTCATTGATAATCCCAAAATCATCAAAAAGATTCTGAAATAACTGGACTTATGGTGAAACGAGTTATCCCATGATCCCCCGTTTCAAACTGATGTCACGAATAAAATCGAAGATATTCCCATCATCTCATCCCCTTACAAGTAAGTATCTGACTTTTTTTGCTTGACTTTCATTCCTTACAATTGTTACTTCACCTTGTAGATCATAAACATTTTAAATTCCGATCCAGCAGCCCTAAAGCAGACGCCATGGATGTTGGACGATAGGGTATTTCGGGAAACTGATGTGCCTTCCGCCAATTGAAAAGGAATTAAATGAAAAACATCACAAAAATCCAAATTAAGGCATTTGCCTGTCTTGTTACCTGCTATAAGCCTTTCAATCCTGCTAAAAAGCTCTTCATGCCTGATTTATTAAGATTACGCTATTGTCACTATCATTGATAAGGATCTAACGAGCTTACCCGTATATCAATTCGTAAAGGTATGAGTTCTGAAAGTTTAGCCCTATAACCTTGTTTTTGGGGAGTCAGTGAATAAGTGATGTTGATGGCAACGAATCTACTTTCTGCAAATCAGCCTGTATCGTGTTTTAAGTGATCAGACCCGGTTTTCGAAAATCATGCAGGCAGTTGTTGGAATTTCTTCACCCATTTAGGGATCGTTTAAAAATAACTTCACACAATCTGTTTGCTAACGTCCTAAAAAAAATGGACATTTTGCAAGCAGAATGTGAACTAATTTTTAAGCCGACCCTTAGTTAACGGAATTCAACTTTATTAATGATCCTGTTGATTTAGTCGTTTTTTTTAAATCCAATAAACATAAATCCAAGATATCAGCTTATTAATTCATAGATATTATTCAAAATCAGAGTAAATCAACAAGCTCATTAATGCGTTTATTTCATTTTTCTATCTCAATTTGATAATAAATCCGGCTATATAATTATGAAAAATTCAGTAAAACAGCATGGTTTAAACAAATGCACATCCTTTAAAAAATTGCTTTTTCTTTTTCAATTCGTTGTATTTTTTGGGTTTTTTATAGAATCTACTAATCAAGCAAATTCAGAAGAGCTTTACTTGCTTGCAGGGGCGGGATTGAGAAAACCTACGGATAAAATCATCCAGCAATTTGAAGCCAAGACTGGACATCGAATACTTGTAGATTATGCCGGATCGGGAAAACTACTAACCCGGTTTCGTGCTACCCGACGAGGAGATCTTTTTATGCCTGGATCATATTTTTATATCGAAAAACTAAAGCAGGACAATCAGGTTGTTTCAGATTTCCCTGTTGTCTACCACACTCCTGTAATTGCTGTTCATAAAAGCAACAATACCGGTGTTGGTTCGTTTAATGATTTGGCAAAACCAAGGTTAAAACTTGCTTTAGGAGATCCAAAAGCGATGGCATTCGGCAGGACAAGTATGAAGATCCTGGAAAAATCGGGTCAAAAAGAGGAAATTCTCCGGAACGTTGTCGTATACGGAGCTACGGTAAACCAGTTAACGCTGTATGTACTGAAGAAAACTGTCGATGCTGCCATCATCGGGAGATCTAATGCAATAATCCACCATAAAGAACTCCGAATGATTCCTATCCCTAAAGATTATTATCAACCTGAAATAATCGGCATAGTTTTGTTGAAAACTACAAAAAAAATCGCAGCGGCAAAACAGTTCCAACAATTTATAATCAGTCAGCCAAGTATTGCTGAATTTGAAAAAGCGGGATTTTTAACAATAAAAAATGATTAGATTTTTCTATGTCGCCTTGTATATATGCTGCTTAAGCATACTGGGAGTCTTAATTGCACTTTTTGTCCAAATCGAACTGTCAGAAATAGTTACTACCCTGATCTCTTCAGAAACCATCTTTGCCATAAAGCTCAGCCTGTTTGCCTCTGTTTCGGCAATACTGATTGCTCTATTCCTGGGAATTCCGGTTGCTTATCTTTTGGCCAGGAAAGATTTTCCCGGAAAATTTATTATTGACACTTTCCTGGATATACCGCTTGTCATGACGCCACTGGTTATTGGGATGGGATTGCTTTTTCTATTGGGACCTGACCTATTGGGAACCTATCTTGACAGATTTGATGTTGATTTTCTGTTTACATCTGCTGGTGCTATTGTCGCTCAAACCTTTATCGCTACCCCACTGATTATTCGAAGTTGCAGATCCACTTTTGAGGAAATTGACGAGAAGTTTGATTGGGCAGGTAGCACTATCGGGTTATCAAATCATCAGGTTTTTTTATTGATTATTTTGCCCATGGCTCGCAATGGCATATTGTCAGGAACAGTACTGGCCTGGACACGTACCCTGGGGGAATTTGGTGCAACATTGATGGTTGCCGGCGCCACAAGGTTTCGGACCGAAACATTGCCGATTGCCATCTATCTGAATCTTACCAGTGGCGAGATCGGTATCGCCATAACCTGTGCCTGGGTTTTGATTATTTCAGGATTCATTTTATTGTTAATCCTGAAATGGTTGGGGTATAAAAATAGAGTAACAGATTTTTAATTGAATTGTTAAGGGATCGTTAAAAAATTACTTCACAGTTTGTTTACAAAAGCCCTAAAAAAAATCGGACATTTTGCCAACAGAATGTGAATTAATTTTTGAGCCGACCCTAAGGAGAAATATTGTCCGCTTTAGTCTTAAAAAATATCCGATCCAGGTTCGTTAAAATGGATCATTTGGAGATCAATAACGGTGAATTGGCAGTTCTGGTCGGTCCTTCCGGGGCAGGGAAAACCTCTTTATTAAACATTATTTCAGGATTCATTGCACACAGTGGAACCATAATGCTTAATCAAAAACCGATTGAATCGCTTCCCCCCTTCAAACGAAAAATAGGTTATCTGTTTCAAGACCTTTTTTTATTTCCGCACATGACGGTCTATAATAATTTAAAAATAGCCATGAAATCCCAAAGGCTGTCAAAAACTCAATTGAAGCAGGAAATCAGTCGGATTCTTGAACTGTTCAGGCTGAACTCACTGGCTTCCAGCTTCCCCAATCAACTCAGCGGCGGTGAAAAACAAAGAGTTGCAATGGCTCGCGCCGTTGCATCAAAACCCAATCTTTTACTCCTGGATGAACCGTTTTCACACCTTGATTATAAAACAGCCCGATATCTGAGATACGAATACAAAAAGATGCAAAAGAAATTGAATCTTACCACTCTATTTGTAACCCATAATTTACAAGAAGCCAATGAATTGGGTGATCGTATCATAGTTATGGAAAACGGGTCTATCGTACAGACAGGCAGTATCTCCGATTTATGGTTTAAAGAGGAATCATCTGATCTGACATTTTTAGAAAAACCCAATATCTTACATGGACATATTCGAAAAAAACTGGATAACGGACTGGTAGAGTTTAAATGGGGAAGCAGACTATTGCTGGTTGCTGATGAAGGAGACAATTTTGAACAGGTCATTATCTGGCCAAGTGATATTCGTATCTCGCCCCATCAGCCCGATGGTCCCCTGATAAATCGTTTTCGGGGAACTATAAAAAAAATCATTACTGTTGATCAAAACACGATAATTCACGTGCAATTAGATCAAAACAAGCTATCCGTTATGTTACAGTCACACTATTTCAGAACCTTGGGCCTTAAATTAAGCGATCCGGTTTACGTGTTACTCCGACTCTGGTGTCTTCGAGGAATGCAAGTTATAAAAAATGATGGAAACAGAAGTCGATATTAAGCTGAAGTTCGCATAAAGCAGAATCATCAACCCTGCATCAATTAAGGAAAATTATGAACAATAATGAGATATTTGAAAGTTTGAAGTTTGTCCTTCAGGAAGAAATTAAAAAAAATAATCTTGCGGGAAACAACGTCAATATTAGCTGTCGCGCTTTATCTACCAAAGAAGCGATTGGATCGCCCGAGCACGATGACTATCCTATTATCAAAGGCAAGGAGGTTATGATTGAAGCCGTGTTTAAAGGTGCTGTAGGGCAAGCTTTTACGGATGAGTTTAAAAACAGCACTTATCCAATTGAGAATCTTTTGAAGATAGATCATTCTTCAACACCGGATAGGGCAAGTTTCATTGCAGGCTTGAATGCAGTTTTTAAGTATCTCAAACTTTGTGATAAAACAGTTCACTGCCGCGACAAAGAGCCGGTAGAATGTGCTAAACACCTAATTACGCAAGATAAGTTTTCCGGGAAAAAAATTCTTCTTGTCGGATTTCAACCACGATTTTTAGAATACCTGGTTAGGCAAAATCAGGTTCGGGTGCTAGATCTTGACCCGGATAATATTAACCAGGAGCGATTTGGCGTTATGGTTGAAAAACCGGAATCACTGAGCAATGCTATTGCCTGGTGTGATATAATTTTTGCGACTGGCTCGACACTGGTGAACGGTACTATTTCCCAGTTTCTGAATAAAGACAAGCCTGTAGTCTTTTTCGGTGTCACTATCAGTGCAGCTGCTTGCATTCTGGATCTAAATACCTATTGCCATTGCGGACATTGATAAATCCTGGACAGAAGTGTTAACGCATCCATAGATGTTTAAAACAACAAATAATCTGGAATGAATAACACATACCAATAATTGGACATCTCTTTAATGATTTTTACTCCAATTGTACATTCCCATACTGGTAATTTTGTATCCAGTAATCTATGCCGCAGGGCAAGATACAAATAATTGCCAGCAATTAGCTTGGGATGTGGTTTGAGACAATTTATTTTATCCACATAATTTTTCCCACCAACCTTGCACTTACCCATTTTGGATTAAAACGGTATGATGGCTTTTTGATGATATAAAAAAACAGATATGTTGTTTGTTGTCTCTTTTTTTTAGGAGTTAAATCAACACCTATGAGGTTGTATTCATGAAAGATTTGATGCGATCGGTGGTTCAGTTATTGGAAAAAGGTGAAGATCTTGTTATAGCCTCGGTTATTGGGCATAAAGGGTCCACGCCACGGGGAACGGGTGCTAAAATCGTCATTCGTAAAAACGGAACAACTATAGGAACCATCGGCGGTGGGCCGGTGGAAGGTGATGCCATCGATATCGCCACCCGGGTTTTTGAAACTGGACAAGCATTTATTCGAAATTTTGACATGAACCAGCATAAACTATCGGCCGGAAATATGGTTTGCGGTGGCAAAATGGATATACTGGTTGATTTTGTCAAAGCCGATGTTCAAAATCTGGAAATTTTCCGCTCACAATACCAACATCTGAAAAACAGAGCTGCCGCAATCTTTATCACTCGTCTGGATCAGAAAGGAGATCAGGAATATCAAACCGATCATTGCCTATTGATTGCCAACGGTTCCACCCACGGCGCTTTTACCGTTTCCAAAGAGCTGAACAATACGATTCAATCCACAGTTAATAAACGACCTGGACCTGTTTTGTTATCGATGGATGCCGTTCACTATTGGGTTGAACCGCTGCAATTCCCCAAAAAACTGTTTCTATTCGGAGCTGGTCATGTTTCCAGACCCACCGCTGCTTTAAGCATGAAAGTCGGGTTTGAAACATTCGTGCTGGATGATCGAAAAGAGTTAGTTGATCGGGACCATTTTCCCGAACCGGCGGAACTGATAATTCTCTCCGATTTTAAAAACTGCTTTGAGCAGCTTGATATCGATGCGGATAGTTATATTGTTATTGTTACCCGTGGGCATGTTTTCGATAAAATAGTTCTGGCACAGGCGTTACAGTCACCAGCGGGATACATCGGTATGATCGGCAGTAGAAAAAAACGAGATATCATCTATAAAACTCTGTTAGAAGAATGTTTTACAGAACAGGATCTACAGCGTGTTCACAGTCCCATCGGTCTCGATATCGGTGCAGAAACCCCAGAAGAAATCGCTGTTAGCATAACGGCGGAACTCATTAAAACCAGATCCGGCAAAAGATGAAAAAAGATTACCACCTGAATGAGACCATAAAAACAGTTGATGTTGAAAGCGTTTACCACAATGAAAACGATGACATTGTGATAGATGTACGAGCGCCTGTTGAATACGATAAAGGTCACATTATCAATTCGATCAATATTCACATGTTTGATGACGAAGAAAGAGCCGTTATCGGCAAGTTATATAAGTCCTTCGGTCAATCAGTGGCGCTGGAAAAGGGATATGATTATATACAGAGTGATTGGCAACGATTTTTATCCAAATTCAACTTTTTGCCAAAAAAGAAAAGAATCATTGTTACCTGTGCCAGGGGTGGGTTGCGCTCCAAAACAATTACTACCCTACTTGATCGTCTGGGATTTAATGTTGCTCAACTAAAGGGTGGGTTTCAAGCCTACCGAAAATATGTGCAGCAAAAACTCAACCGGATTAATTTGCCGTATCTGGTTGTTATTGACGGACTGACCGGAACATCGAAAACGCAGGTCATCAGTAAACTAAACAATGTAATTAATCTGGAGTATCTGGCCGGTCACAGCGGATCGGTTTTTGGGCATATTGAAAAGGTTCCGGTTAAACAGAAAATCTTTGAGGAAAGATTGGTAAGGGAGATTGATGCTATTAACAGCAATGAAGTTGTATATATTGAAGCGGAAAGCAGACGGATAGGAAAAGTGGAGATTCCCATCACTTTGTTCCAGCAGATGCAAAATTCAAAAAAAGTTTTGTTAACCGCTAAAATACATATTCGAGCCAGAAGAATGATAAAAGAGTACGTATTTCACAATCCCAAAAACCAGGCGGATCTAGCCAACGCCATTTATTCTCTGAGACACCAGATACCTGAAAGAACAGTGGAATACTTGATCGAGTTGATTTGGGAAAAGAAATATTATGACCTTAGTATGTGGTTTTTAACCAAATATTACGATAAAAAATACCTTCACAACATCAACAAAAGTACTTATTTAAAAACGATTGAATCTAACAATATCACCAATGCAGTGAACGAACTGAAGCAGTTTTCAATAACGTATAAGAAATAAGGGCTGTATGATATGCACCTCTCGCTGAATGCCGGATTTTATAAGCTCTTCTTCAGCTTTCCCGGTAAAATCGACACAGAGAGGTATTTTCGATTTATGTTCATCTGTATATTTACTCTTCAACATACATCCGTGGTACTCGTTTGGATATGTTGCAGGTGATTTCGTAATTGATGGTTCCAACCCATTCGGCAGTCTCGGTAGCTGATATATATTCATCACCCTGACGACCGATCAGTACGACTTCATCCCATAATGCAACATCCGGTATATGAGTGACATCAATCATGGTCATGTCCATGCATACCCTTCCCACTACAGGTGCTCTTTGTCCGCGAACCAGAACATACCCTTTGTTAGATAGCAAACGAAAATATCCATCCGCATATCCAAGACACAAGGTGGCAATGACTGATTCTTTTCTGGTGTAGAAGGTCCGACCATAGCTGATGGGACTGTTCTCAGGATGTCGTTGAAGATGGGCGATGGCTGTTTTCCAGGAAATAGCTTCCTTCAAATTCACCGGTTTCTGAATGTCCAATGAAGGCGGCTGGCCGTACATGGCAATGCCCAGACGAAACAAATTTCCCCTTTCTCTTGTGACTTGGGAAGTACCGGCTGAATTGGCGATATGAATCCAGGTCGGATCAAACTTGCTTTTGATGATATTTAATAATCGATCAAACTTTTCAAGTTGAAAATGAGTATAGGTAAGATCACCTTCGTCGGCTGATGAAAAATGAGAAAGAACACCGTCGATATTAAGAAAATCATAGTTTTTATCCGATGCCAGAAATGTCGTTAATTCTTCCTCATTAAACCCGATGCGTCCCATGCCGGTATCAAGTTTAATGTGCACTGTCTGGGGTGATTGTTGTTCCCTGCAAAACCGATTTAATTCCGCCGCCACTCGTGGAGAATATATGGTAGGTGTAATATTGTATGGTTTAAACGCCGGCATAGCCTCCGGGTACCAACCACCGACTAATATAATGGGAATATCGATACCGGCATTTCTTAATTCAATGGCTTCCTCAACGAGTGCTACGGCTCCTCGACGCACTCCTGCCTTAATAGCAGCTTTGAGGACAGGAATAGCCCCATGTCCATATCCATCTGCCTTTACAACGGCCAATATTTCGGCGTCTTTGGGTATATATTTTTTATGTTCCTGAATGTTGTGACGAATGGCGGATAGATCGACCTTCGCAAATGTTTGACGATATCTCATAATCGTTTATTCCACGTTTTGAGGGAGACCATTCAGGTCTGCCGTTTGAAATGCATTTTTTTTAATTCTATAGTGGTAAACCTGCGTGTATGCCCGTTTTATTTCAGATGTGACAACTTAACCGTATTTTTTATGATCCCTCAAACCGGTTGTCTGACACAGTGCGATTTTGCCTGGCAGACTCAACCCAACCAATGCGGAGTGTCTCGTTATCTTCAAATTCTCCAACATGAGGCTTTATATCCAGAATGGGAGTTCCATCAAGCATATCCACACCTTCGATAGTGAGAATATTACCTTCGACCTTCAATAATTTCACCACCGATAATCCAATTGAGTTGGGTCGTTTTGGTGCCCGGGTGGAAAAAAGACCACGATGGACGGTATCCAGAAAAGGGATGACTTTGAGTTTAAATCCTTTTGATTTATGAAAATGAAATAGCAGGATAATATGGGAAAAACCATCCAGATCGGCCAATCCTTCTTCATAGTCAGTGTAAACCTCCACGGTTCCCTGTACCCGTTTTGCCCGAGTCGGTTGAATGGGCGTTCCTTCAGCCTCCTTAAAGGGGCTGTGAACAATGCCAATGGGTTTATATTCGATTTTCATATTAGTATATCTTAGACAAATAAAAACGATAATTTGTTTGTCTTGTTAAGGAGCTAATCTAAGGAATTAATTTTGGATTGTCAATTTGATTGCTATTCAGTGGGGGATAATCACGTGAAATCGAATTACTGAAAAAATGTAGATCTATGATTTAATAACGTAACGTACGTGAAATGCAACATACATGAGAGTATCCCTGTCTTTTGCTGGTTGCTTCAATCGGCATCTGAGAATCAGGATGGCAGTTGGTGGAACAATGTCCTGCGAATGCCTTTCAAACCTCCTGTATTTTCATTGTTGTTCGATTTTTACCAGTCCATTATATGACCGCGATCGCAGATATGATCCGAATGAATCAAGTGGATCATGGAGATAATTTCCCTTTTATCCACTTGCCATATTTTCTGTACCGTTTTACCGGCGGCCTGTAGCATTTTTTCTCTTTTCGGTGGCTTCCAAAGATCGGGAATGGTGATGTGGACAACACAATGGTATGAATTTCCGTAAACCAGTGATGCATCTTTAACCAAGACTGTTACATCTTCGACATTTACTTCCGATAGATCGGCAAAAAGTCTGGCGGGATCAATGTCTGATTTGGGCTTGTTTTCAACAGCTCGGGAAAATGAAATTTCAACTAATGGCATAGTACCCCCTTTTAAATGCCTGAAAACAAATATCAATATATAGTTTGGAATCTGTTTTCAAATCTGATCATTTGTCGATAGCTCAAAGTTATCAGTATTCAATGGTTTTAGAAGAAAATAACGTGCTTCCGACAAATGAAAGTCATGCAAAATTCCAACCGGACATGTTTAAAAGAAGGCCATATATAATTTTAAAGACCGAGTTTTTTATCGATGGTTGTTTTAGTGACCGACAAAATCTCAGCAGATTTTACATCGATTAATTTAAGAAATAAATCGTACTGAACCGGTTTTTTGTACAATTCTCCTAACAACAGTATTTCAGCTCCTGTTTTTTCACCCAGGTCTTTGATTCGTTTTCCGATGATGGAATCGGAAAGCTGGAAATCGATTTCATCTTCAATTTGTTGGACGTCTTTTCTCTCAACAAGCTTAAACGTTTTGTTCTGGCTGAGGCTTAACACAAGTTCGTTGGTAAAATATTCCATGTTAACGTCCGAAACCGAATTTTTGTTGATGAAAGGTAATACTGCCATGGGTGTGGGAGTAGAGATCCGTTTGGAAGAGAAATCGACCAATTGTGAAATTGCCTTGGAAAACAGTTTCTGAAGAGTTTCTTTACTGCTTTCATCATCGATTTTTGAGGCATGAAAATATTCAGCTTGCTCATCAGGCGATCGTCCGGTATAGGCGTTGATCTCTTTTCTCATCAGTTTGATTATTAAGGCTTCAAGTTTATCGGTTTGAAAATTATCGCCAGTATGATGGCTGACGCTTCCGGGACTTCCACCTTCACTTTCGCCCTTTTCGCCATATGTTAAAAAAATGTAATTGGCTGATGTATATTGAGAAATTTGCCTGAGAATGTATTCGCCCGTGATGTTCAAACCACCAGTACCGATGGTGAAGAGTTTAATTCCCCGCTTTTTTGCTTCCATGGCAGCTTTAACGTAGGAATACGATTGCCCGTAATCCAGATGTGGAGGTGCATCGGTTATGACAAAACCGGCTTTGATACCGTCTGGCGTCCAGACGATCTCCTTCATTGCCATCTGCAAAGCAGCTTGCAGGTCTTCCGGCGTGTCCCCGCCACCTGAAGCTCTGACGCGATTTAACTTGGATTGAAAACTTTCAAGATCTCCGGTCAAGGGAATGGTTTTGGTAACATAGAGATCGTTCCTGTCTTTATATAAAACCATTCCAAACCGTAATTTTATGTCTACATTTGTAGAGATGGAACTGAGATTCAGATGAATCAATTCAATGGTTTTTTTCAATCGAGCGATCTCTTCCCCCATGCTGCCTGTTGTATCGAAAACAAAAACGATATCCACCGGTAGCTGTTGAGGTTGAAATTTTTTGGCCAGTTGCACAACATACTTTCTCTTGCCTGTTTTCTCCAGGTGTATTTTTTCTTCTACCTGTCCATGGGATATAACGGCAGAAAAGCGGTTTATGTCTGGATATTGGGAAGGGAAAAACAGAAATGTTCCATCGGAATAAGTAAGTCCCTCTTCCAAAAGCTTCTGCCCGGTATATATTCGTACATTGGAATCCGGAAGGTTCTTGTCTGATTGATCGGACACCTGGATGATGATACGTTCGGTGACGTCTATAGGGTAATGCTGAATCTGTTTGTACTTGTCCAGAAAATTGAGGAAGTAGTTGTATTGTTTATTATCATCGGCAAATCCGGCCTTTAGACCTGATTTTACAGGCTTGGTTCTTCCTTTTCCACGTTCAAAGGCCATCCCGGATTTTATCGACCTCCCGTCTTCAGGTGCGGGTGGTGGTGTTGATGTAGAAGCTGTCCCGAACGTGGAATCCGATTCTGCGGCTACTTCATCCAATACTGCCATTGGTTTTTCCGAACTCTTCATCTCTGATTTACCAACAGCAGTATAGTCGGATCTGGATTCTCTGGCACAAGAATTCATCAGCATCAAACAAATAAAAACAGCTGAAAACATAAGAAATAAATGAATCTTTTTCATTACTGATCTCTGGATTGTATAAAAATAGTAAAAGATATTTAGTCACTATTCAGCATTTCCGAGAAGGCATAACGTCATTCAGATACGTTCTGCCATTTGTCATCCTGAGGAGGGACAACAAAGGATCTCACCCGGCCAAAAGCAATTGATGTCGTTTAACACCGTATTGGTAAACAACTTGGTCTATGGGGAATGGAAGGGCATTCATATAATCAGGTTGTTTCGGGATGTCACCTGGGTTTTATTGAGATTCTTCCATTTGCCTAAGACTCCCATCAGAATGATAAACAGGTCATGCTTTTTTATGCTGAACAATTATAATATTCAATCAATTCAGTCCATTTTGTCTGATCTTCCCTGACTTAGCAACGGTTTATTTTCCATTCAGGAATGCCATTTTCCATTAATTGATTTATCTCTTCAATTTATCAAGAGGGACTTAAAAACCAGCCAGGTCTTTACCAGCTGACCGGGACCGGTCATAAAGACAATTCTTCCAATAGCATATTGTTTTATAAGTTCGATAACCTGTTTGTAACCATTCTGGAATCCACCACCGAATAGTCAACATCAATGTTTTTTAATAATTATAGATAGTTAACATTTGATAATAGTTTCTGCTATCAACACTAAAATAAATACTATGACAACAGATTATTTTAGAATGGATAATGTTGTATTATGGATTTTTTACGTGGAAATCATCGAGAGGTTTCCTTGTCCTCCTCCTCCTCCTCCTCCTCCTCATCATCATCATTAAGAATTAAATCTGAGTAAACCAGGCGACCGGGCGTTTTAAACTGATTGGTTCAGGATAATGTTTTATATATCCTGCCCGAAAAATGAACTCGCATCTATGATTCAATCTCAAGTTATCCGTCACCTGGTATTTAAACGGTTTTTCCTGTAATACCTGCGACATGGGATGCAGAGCAATCCCCAGATCTCGAGCTTTAAGATACATTTTTTCCATAATGCGTCCTACATTAATCAGGGAGGCGACATCATGGTTTTTTGCTGTAATAACAAACCACCCGCCATGTTTTTTTACTTGCCGAGAAACCAGATCCATGGTGGTATTCCTGAAGCTGGCAGTTAAAACATCCTTATGGCTATACAAATTCCTGACATACCAACCGATAACTCCTCCTATCTCCATTGAGGCGGGCGTTAAACCGTCACGGTATTTTTCAGCTTTATTGTTGGACCAGCGAATCCAATCCGCCAGTTCCTCCTGAGCATGGATGCGGGACGTCTGCATTCTATTGGCTGCTACAGTAGCTTTGTTCAGGTAATCCGATTGCGGTGAACCGGGAGTGAAATACTGTATTGAATTTGCATCTTCCCCTTTTAATAGTTGAATATGTCCCTCAACCAGCGGTTTATCCAGATAGTGTTTTCTCAACGTCCGACGTTGTTTAATCTGATCAATATTGACTGTTTCAGGAGAACTTTTCTCCAAAATCACATCAGCAATGCGCAAGTCATGGGGTGTTTCAGCTAAAGGAATAATATTGGCTTTATATCCATGATATGCGGCTGCAATGGATAGATTTTCCAAAAATGCTCCTATGGATAGCAACACATCATGATTATCGTGATCTACGGCCGGTAGCCATCGTTTGGGCGTTGTTCCAATGGTCCAATGAGTTTGATCTTTTATGGTTACCAACCAGGGCTGAGTGTTGTGTCCGCTTGGTGCCAGAGACGCCAAACGGAGTATCTCCTTCTCCTTTTTTCCCAGGATTGTTTCGCTATTGGCTGCATTCATTGAACAGTCTCATCTATTTGGTATCATGAAAATATTTTGATACATCCTGACCTAACATGAGTTTACGAGTTAGTAATTTTTTAAAAAATAGCAATCTAATAATATCAATAAGTTGAAGCTTTTAGTTTTAAAAAGTTAGGGGAACCTGTTGTTGCCAATAACGCTAAAAATACAAATAATTATAAAAAGTCGTTTTTATAACTCGTAAACTCACGCTAAATGCTCAGTATCAAAGCAATTGATGTAAAAAATTCTGTACCTTCTTTTACACTTATTACTTATTTTTATGCAAGGGACTCTTTGTTTTTTAGAAAAATGTGGAACATTTCTGTTCAGACAGAATTATACCAGACTTCAAGATACAGAATTTGTAATGTCAGGTGCAGATTGATAAAAAAACAAACAATGCGATCGATTTTTACACAAGGGAACGGCTGTTTTAGATTATTTCAATGTTGGAAGATGTTAAGACTCCGAGGCTTAAAACCAGTGTAAAAAAATCCATCTATGGAGAGATTATGAAACAAATGAAAAACGAAGTTTTAAGTCGGGTGATTTTTTTTGACAACTTACGGTTATTTTTTGTTATCTGTGTTGTACTGCAACATGCCGGCAATGCATACATTGGCTTAGACTGGTGGCCGGTGAATAATGGGACAAGCGTTATTGTTCAATCACTCATTGCACTGTTTGACGCTTTTTTAATGCCGTCTCTTTTTTATGTGGCAGGATATTTTGCGGTTCCTTCCATTGAAAAAAAGCAGGTTTTAGCCTTTATTACAGGAAAATTCAGAAGGCTGGGTATTCCCTGGCTGGTTTTGTTGATGACAGTATGTCCCATATTACCTTTTATATATCATTACACCCGTGATGGTCTCCTGGTGACGACAAGTTATTGGGAGACCTGGTTAGAAGTGATGAAAAACGCACTTCAGTTTAATGTGGGTATCATGCCGAATATGCTTGAAGTCATGGAAGATAATCTATTTTATCAACGATATATGTGGTTTCTTGGGTTGTTGTTACTGTTTTTTGTTTTATTCGGTTTTATATATAAATTTAAAAGAAATTGGTTTGATATCATCGATTTCCAAGGAGAATCATCTTCGGTTTCCATCTTTTCAACAGTGAAAACCTTACTGCTGGTTGGACTTATTACATGCCTGGGTTCAGTAATTCTCATCATGTTGACTATGATGGTTTTTGCTCCAGGATCAGGCAATCCGGAAGTTTGGTTTACCTTGGGCAACATAATTCAGTTTCGATTATCTCGAATATTTTTGCATGTATTCTATTTTAGTTTTGGGATTTTAACTTATAAACGACAATGGATTCAACGGGGGAAATTTCCAGGACATTTAAAAACATGGCTGGTTACCTTAGTCGTTCTGTTACCAGCATTCTGGACGATTCTTCACCTCATGTTAAGCGGGATTGACGGTTATCAGAAAGTATTGGGTTTGGTGTACTGGATTATTCTGAACTTTATGACGATCACCATGCTGGGTTTTTGTTTATCGTTGGCCGTCAAATACTTGAATCGACCAACGTCGATGGGGAAAAAACTGGCAGCCAATTCCTACAACATGTATCTGGCACATTATATTTTTGTCCTGACCTTTCAATTATTATTGTTGACTACTTTGGAGCTACCGGCATTGATAAAATATCTCATCGTTTCAGTATTATCTGCTTTTTCCAGCTATCTGACCTGTTTATATTTAATCCAGCCATTTCCGCGTGCAACAGTGAGTCTTTTATTTGGTTTATTCGTAGCCATGGCGTTGTTTATTCACCCTTAACCCTTGAAATCACAGTTTCTCATTGGAAAAATTAAAAATTTTACATTAATAACATAAGAAATCAAAGGCTGTCATTAAACACAAAGTGAAGTCCGAGTTATTATCGTCTCTCATAGGAGATCATATTTTTAAAAGATGTAAGTATCTCTTCTCATTTCGGTTAGCAAAATCCCCTTTACCTGAATATTTTGAGTCTACTATCCAACTCTTTCGATAGAGCTTTTTTTAAAGTGAATGTCGAACTGGGAAAACAAGTCCAGAATAAGGTAAAGGTATATCTTGATACAAAATACTGGATTCATTACCAACGCTGGAAGTGGAAAGTGATTTGAATTTGATAGCCGATAGTATAGTCAGGAAGATCGTAGCAAAAGAATCCGATTCTCGAGAGTCGGCGGAACAGAGTGGTTTTTTAAAATCGGTGTGACTCAACTGTGACTCGCAATATGATAAAAATTGAAGTACATAGTATTTCTTAAAACACATTGAATCCTTAGTCGTTGGGATAGATAAAAAAACTTGGAATGTGTATTCTTAGTTGATGTGAAACTCCAAGCTTTTTGAATATACCTTAAGTAACTGTTGGATATAAACAATAAATGATTATGAAGAAATTTATTTATACTGTTTCAGCCTTGTTATTGATACTTGTTGTTTCCTGTGATCAATCGGATGATAATCATAAAAATCCAGTTGATCCTGAAGATGGTACAGTCACGGGAACACCAACTGTAGTGAAAAACAATGAGATTACAGGTGTGGCAATTACTCCATCTCCCGTTCTTCCCCAGACTTCAATTTCAATCTATTCAGGACAGGGAATGTATTTCAGAGCAGTTGTTGATGGATCTGGTGATTATGATTTGAATGTAACATGGTCAGTTGCACCGGAAGCTGCTGGAAATGTATCCGATACAGGATTATTTATATCGCGGTCCGATTTCGTGGGTGAAGTTATCCTAACAGCAACCAGTGTTGGAAATACTGATGTAAATTCCACTGTGGCAATTGATGTTTCGGCCGGTGGATGTCTGTTACATGTGGATACCAGTAATGCCGGTGTTGAGAATGGAACATCCGATCATCCTTATAATACAATTCAGGAAGCAATAGATGATGCATCAACGGATTGTTCAATAAAGGTTGCGCAAGGTACTTATATTGAGAATATCTCATTGCCCGATGGAAATAATGCTAAGAATTTAGTCATGCTTGGAGGTTTTCTTGGAACAGGCAGTGACTTTGATACACGTGATATTTCTTCTTATAAAAGTATAATAACAGCATCCAATCCAAACCAATCCGTTCTTCAATGTGGTGGAGAAGGCAATGCCGTAAGAACAACTTCGGTAATTGATGGTTTTACAATACGTAACGGGACAAGAGGTATTTATTTTAGTGATGGGTGGACTAATGATGGAACAATTTATATATCCAATAATATTATTGAAAATAATTCCGGTTATACAGAAGACTCAGATTACGGTGGTGGTATAAATACAGAAAATATCAGCACTTATATTATTAATAACATAATAAAAAACAACGAATGTGGAAGAGGTGGTGGAATTGCAATTAACAGTCAGACTGTTTACATAAAAGGCAATTCAATTATGCACAATATTGGACACAGTGACAATTCTCACGGTGGCGGAGTTTTGATTACCGGAGCCATAAATGTGCTGCTGCTAAACAACATAATCAGCGGTAATAGTGTAGATAATGGATGGGGTGGCGGCATTCACTATGCAAATTCCACAAACGTTTTAAGTAAGTATAATGTCTTTTTTGATAATACATCAGTTGAACAGGGTGGCGGCGTTTATGTTGATGATGAATCCACAGTCACCATGATGCATGATCTGGTTTATAAAAATACTTCTACCAATTCTGCCGGTGGTGGGATTTTTGTTGATAAAGACCCCGGTGCGTCCACTCTTAACTTAAAACTATCTACCGTTGCATATAATGTAGGTACTGCTCAATACGGCAATGGAATTTATGTTATTGATTCATACTTAAATGTTGAAAATTGTATTATTTGGGGCAATTCCGGAGATTTTGATGAATCCGGAGGATCGGTTTCGGTTACCTATTCAAACACGGAAGATACAATTACCGGTGAAGGGAATATCAGTATGAACCCACTTTTTGTTGATTCAAACAATAATGATTTTCATTTGAAATCCACAATGGGGAGATGGAGTGTAAGTTCTTCCGCATGGATAACTGATGATGAGGATAGTCCATGTATAGATGCTGGAAATCCGTCAACATCTTATATAAATGAGCCATCTTCAAATGGCAGCAGCGTAAATATGGGTGCATATGGGAATACGTATCAGGCGAGTAAAAGTAAGTGATTTTTTATTAAACAGCTTGAAGGAGAATACAATGTTTAAAACCGTTAGATTGAACATATTACCAAATATTGTCACAGCTATTGCCTTGTTGTTGACTATAAGCTCATGTAATACCGATTCATCAGACAACAATAGTCCTGTTTTGTCTGCCGAAGATCCTACTTATATTACTATTACGGAAGACGGATGTAGATATTATGATTTTTCCAGCTCCGCATTAAGAGTGTTTGATGTTGGGCCCGGCAAAACGTATTCAACAATAAATGAAGTCGTTGAGAAGGGGTTGCAAGCCGGGGATGTTGTTCGTGTTTATTGGAAATCAGAACCTTACAGGGAAAAAATATTTTTACCTTATCAGGGAACCTCTGGAAATCCTATTGTATTGATGGGTGTTCCCGGTGAAAACTGTACATTGCCTGTTATTAACGGGGAGAATGCCATATCAACAGATACTGTTCGCGTATTAAGCGCGATTCGGGGTATCGTAATTATAACCGATGCTGAAAATGATTACTTAAATCCAATTCCACAATGGATATATATAGCTAACTTTAATATAAAAGGAGCAAGACCTGACAATCAATTCAGTGATTATGATGGTACTTCAAAAAATTATACACAAAATGCCGCTGCTGTTTTTGTTGGCAGAGGTGAAAATATCCATCTGTATAATAATGAAATTAATGATGCAGGTAATGGTTTATTTGTGTATTCAGCGAATCATACGGATTTGGTTTCAAAGAATATACTAATTGAGGGGAATTATTTTTATGATAACGGTACACCGGGAACTGATCAGCAACATTCAACATACACTGAAGCATTGGGAATTATTTATCAATACAATAGGTTCGATCCCCAACGAACTGGAGCATCTGGAAACAGCATTAAAGATCGATCCGCCGGAACTGTCATTCGTTACAATTGGATCGACGGCGGAAACAGGTGTATTGATCTGGTTGATGCGGAAGACAGCAACATAATCGTTAATGATCCTTCGTACAGAAAATCTTTTGTCTATGGCAATATTATGATTAAAAGATTAAATGCAGGGAAAGATTTTGTTCATTATGGTGGGGATTCAGATCCTTCAATTTATAGAAATGGGATATTGCATCTATATAATAATACAATGATAACATATAATGATGAGAATTTTGGAGAGAACAATACCAATGAAACTCTTGTTGTACGTCTAAACACCGACAATGAGAGCGCTGATATACGTAACAATATTATATACCATGCAGGAGTACAGCCCTCTGATCCTATGGATTATGGAAATCCGTTGTGTATTAAACGATCTGAAGGTGTAGTTAATTTAAAAAGCAATTGGCTTTCAACCGGTTGGCAATTAATTGATGGAGATGATCCGGGCGGTGACAACCCTGATCCTACTCAATTCAGCGGGTATTATCCTGGATTTAATAACTTTGATGAGGGAGATTATTTTTTAAAATCAACCTCAGATCTTATTGGTAAAAGTAGTAGCTTACATTCTGATGTATTACCCGATCATAACATTACAAAGCGGTATAAATCGCATCGAGCATATGAATCTCGAGTTGCGCCACTATCTGTTGGTGCGTTTTAAAAGAAGTTAGTGGGTTCCCGATTTGAAGCGGCCTCTTATTCGTTTTTACATTCAGGAATAATATCACCGAGAATAAATGGATGACGGAATCAGTCCCTGATGGTCGTTCAATGGACAATGAATCTACTAAAATTCCGAGATGTTTATAAAACATAAGGCAGTTGTTTGTGAACACCTATTTTGTCCATGTCGATGGTTACGTCATACACCAGGATTTCCACCCCGTTTTGATGGGCTTTGCGTAGCTCCAAGCCATATTCTTTGTCGATGTCGTCTGCCGGTTTGAAAATTTTTGCATCCATTCTTTGAACCAGAAAAAAAATCACTCCCCTGACATCGGATTTTACCATGTTTTGCAATTCCACCAGATGTTTTTTACCCCGGGTGGTAACGGCATCCGGGAAGGATGCTTCCCCGTTTTTAACCAGGGTGCAGTTTTTGACTTCAACATAGCAGATCTCTCCTTTTTCATTGGAAAGATGAAAATCAAGCCTGGAATGGTCGCTGACTTTTACTTCTCTGGTAATCTTAGTATAGTTGTCTAATTCATTGATACAACCCGATTTTATCGCGAGTTCCACCAGTTTGTTCGGCCATTGGGTATTTACACCTACTAAAGAATCAGGCATCTTAATCAATTCCCAGGTGTATTTTAGTTTTCGTTTCGGATTATCATGATAGGATAAAAAAACAAGACTTCCCGGTTCGCTGCATTCCTTCATACTGCCTGAATTAGGGCAATGCGCGGTCACAATTTTTCCGTTATTCAGTTTGACATCAGCCAAAAATCTTTTATACCGTTTGAGCAGTCGCCCTTGTATTAATTGTGGCCAATAAATGTTGTGTTTATGGGTTGTTAGGTTCATATTGGTTTTTAATAGATGATCGATAAGGTTATGTGATATTTGAAAGAATTGATTTTGAAAATCAACAACAAAAATTGTACGGAAAAAATCAAATTGATAAAGTGAATCCTCTTTCAATGTTCAATAAACGCTAAAAGGGTGAAAGCGGTTTTTAAACCGGAAAAACGTTTGTTGAATTTTTGTAGAACTTTTAACCAATCCAGCTAATCATTGTAGATATGGATGATTTAGAACTTTTATTAAATATAGGCAATATCATACTGGATACTGAAACCTATGATAAAGCTTTGATGAAAATTGTTTCTCATCTCAATCGGTTTTTAGATAGTGATGTCTGCTCAATCTATTTGCATAATCGACACCGAAACAGCCTAATTTTAATGGCCACCAAAGGATTGGATCAGGATGCAGTCGGTAAAGTCAATATGAAACCCGGCGAGGGATTGACGGGTCTGGCATACACCAAAGGTGATTATCTGTTTATTCAGGATGCCTCTAAACATGCTAATTTTAAGTACTTCCCCGGTATTGGCGAAGAACCGTTTAAAACGTTTATCGGCATTCCTTTAAAAGATAAAACAGATAATCATGGTGTCCTTGTTTTTCAGTTTATTGAGAAAAAAGAAAACAATTACATGATGGAAAAGCTGCTGAAAACAGTAGCCTCTATCGTTTCCGGTTTAGTTACCCGGTATAACATTTCAGAACTTTATGAAGAATCGGAAGAGTTTCGCAATGAGCAGGATATGGTTTTTAACGGTTTGCCGTTATCAGGCGGCATTGCCATTGGTTCTCCGGTTCACCTGATTTATCAATATATTGAAAGCTGCGAGGGGCGGTTTGACCAGGAAAAAGAATTGAAAAAACTGGAAACGGCGTTTGAAAAAACCGGCCAGGAGTTAAGAGCATTGATAAATAGGCTCGAAAATAATAAGGAGCATATCAGCACTGATATTTTTCATGGTCATTTGCTCATGTTGAAAGATCCTTCCTATAAAAAACAAATGGTGCATCATATCACCAAATACAACAAAGGAGCTGCTTTCAGTATTCGTTATACGTCCAATAAATATATTCGCCAGTTTAAAGCCATTCAAGACGAATACCTGCGGGAAAGAGCGGCTGATGTGGATGACATATGCCAGAGACTACTGTCCAATTTAGGCGCGTTACAAAAAACAACCGAATTAAAAAAGGATAGTATCATTGTTGCCGATCGATTAACGCCGGGTGAAACAGCATCTCTTGACATGGAAAAGGTGATTGGATTTGTCACTCAGAAAGATGGGCCTGAATCTCATACCGCCATATTAGCGCGAAATAGGAATATTCCGGCTGTCAGCGGTATAGAAACCCTGTTGAAAATGACGGAGTTTGCAAAAAAACTGATTGTGGATGGGATTCAAGGCAAAATCATCATCAATCCTTCGGACAATACTATTATTGAGTATCAGGCAAAAAAAACCGAATTTGAAAAAGATAACGCAAATAGCGGGGACCTGACTGTTGATGATGTAATCATTCAGCAAAAGGGGATAAAGATCCTGGCAAATGTTTCAAGTATTCTGGATGCAAAGAGAGCATCCGCCCTGAGTGCCGATGGTATAGGCCTTGTAAGAACCGAGATTTTTTACCTGCAAAACCAGGCCAGGTTTGATTTTGACACCCAGGTCGGAATTTATTCTCAAATCCTTCACCAGTTTAAGTCAGGACCTATTATTTTCCGTTTGCTGGACCTGGGAGCGGATAAACGACTCAGAAGTGATTTAATTGAGGATAATCCGGCGCTTGGATTAAGGGGGATTCGACTGCTGTTAAAAAAACAGGATCTTTTAGTTGAACAGGCGCAGGCGCTTCTCAAGGTTAATACTGAAAATCGGGTTAAGATACTGATCCCATTCATTACAGAGGTACGAGAATTTGTTGAAGCCAGAGAGATTATCTTACAGGAGGCAAAAAAACTTGGAACGGAACCACCGCCCATTGGCGCCATGATCGAAATCCCATCGGCAGTTTTTATCTTGGATGATCTGGTTGACAAAAGTGATTTTTTCAGCGTGGGGACCAATGACCTGTTTCAATATTTTTGCGCGGTTGACAGGAACAATGCCTCAGTCAGCCATCAGTTCAGCCCGGACACAAGCTCTTTTGTCAGTCTGCTTGACCTGATTTACCAGCGGACCAAAGATTGTGGAAAAGATGTGGAAATATGCGGTGAAATTGCCTCTGATCCCATTCGATTGTCCATTCTTCTTCATATCGGTTTTAAACAGTTCAGCATTAATCCTTATTCTATTAATAATACAAGGAAAAATCTGATAAACCAGTTTTCTGAAGAGTCTGTTTTATAGCCGAACGATACAAAACTGTCTCTGACAAAAATTTGAGACAGTGGAAGAGCATCTGCCTATCGTGAAAGCCATTTCCGGTATTCTCTTTCAATCAACCGGCAAATGGTTTTCCTGGCTGAAAATTTTCTACTGACAATATAAAAAAATGGAGCATTATTGTTTATCAGGCAGGTAACGTTTCTGTGCTTTCATCAGCAATGGCTTGTGCCATAGATAGTTCATCTTCAGTGAATACTCTTTCAATATCAAGTATAATAATAAATTGATCGTCCTGCTTCCCCATTCCTTTGATAAATTCTGTTTTTAGTTGTGTGCCGATTTTTGGTGGTGGTTCGATATTTCCAGAATCCAGATCCATAACCTCTTTTACCGAATCCACCAATGCACCAATCATGGTGACTTCATCATCAACCGTAATTTCGATGATGATGATGCAGGTATTCACCGTTCGCTCGCTTTTTCCCATTTCAAACTTTAAACGAAGGTCAATCACCGGTACAACACTTCCTCGGAGATTAATCACGCCAATCATCATATCCGGTGTTTGGGGGACTTTTGTCACTCTACTGAATTCAAGGACTTCACGAACCCTGGAGATGTCCAGTGCAAAAACTTCCTCAGATAATTTGAATGTAAGATATTGATTTATTTCTCCAATTTCTTGTTCAGCCATGGTAGATCTCATATAAATTTGGTTTAAAGTTCCAGCGATCCCATTTTATGAATCGCTTGATTACCAACACTTATTACCATTACATCTTAAGGTAATGAAAGAATCAAAAGCTGATTTGTTAAATACCATCATTTTACAAATTGATGGCTTCATTGTTTTGTTGGTTAGCCTTTCATCCGGTTAATGTTGTAAAAACTGTATCCGAAATTGTGTATTCATCTCTAAATGATAAAAGTTAGTAATAATTATATCATAAATGCCAGAACGACTGTCAACAATAAAAAACCATGGAATAACCATAGGAAAATTATCGAAAATAACAGATTTATTTTTGATTAGTCATGCTAAAGTTGAATTATGGCAAATCAATTGCTAAGATCTCTGATTGAACAGGCGTTTATTAACTAATCTTTCATCTGAAAGCGATATTAGCCATGATTGATCAAAAAAAACCTAGAATTACGCTTATCATGGTCATGTCAGCCAATGGTGTGGCAGCGCAGGAAATGAGACAGGATTCCTTTGAGTGGAATTCTAAAGAGGACAGACAACAATTCCTGAAACGGATTAAAAAAATCGGAGCCGTATTAATGGGTGGCAACACCTATCAAACGATTCAGCAGCAACCCTACGAGGGAGTTGACTTTTACGTGCTTACACGGAATTCGTCCAGATTTAAATCTCATCCACGGGTTGAGTTTTTACAGGACGATGTCAACCGGGTATGTGAAAACTTGTGGAAAATTGGGGTGAAGCAACTTGCTCTGTTGGGAGGACCGGAAACAAATTCACAGTTTTTTGATAAAGGTTTGATTGATGAAATATACCTGACCATAGAACCACTATTGCTACCTAAAGGTACACACCTGATTGCCAGTCCGAAATTTCCAACGGATTTATGTCTTAAGAGTGTCACTCCACTTGCTAATTCAAGTACCCTGTTATTATACTACCGGCTTAAAAACTCCCATCGGTAGACAACGAATAAACCGGAGCCAATCAGGTTCGGGATTTATAAGAGTGAACAGTATGGATGGAACTCAATATGTTGTATAGTAATAAACCGGTTACCATTATGCAGAATGCCAAAACCTGGAAGATTAAAAAATAGAAAACCGCTTGATTTACTGCCAGAATGATCAACAATATTGTTAACTGAGTACCGTATTCGAAAAATGATGTAATATGCGCTATTCGCTCTCGATGATTCGAATCGATCTGTCTGATTAAAATCAATAACACCCACAAAGAAACCAATCGCCATGAAACACGAAATACGCCATTCATTATGTTTAATTTTCGGGAGTACTCTTTTTCTTTGGGACGTTCGTTCTGGAGTGTCTTTAAAAATTCTTTTGTAACTTCAGATTGGGTAGCATAATCCGAAGCATTCAACCGGCTGAAAAATGAAGCCACGGTTGTGGAAGCGATATAGGAGAGAAAAGCGGCCAAAGTCAGTAAAATTGCCGTTTCCAGGGGTATGTTTTCGTAAGACAGCAAACAGTAAAAAATCGCTATATAAAGTAAAACAGCAAAACAAAAATCCGCCGCCAGGTCGTATAATGCTCCCAGGTTACTGGTTTGTTTACTATAACGGGCATATTGACCGTCCATACAGTCCAATAAAATGCGAAATGACAATAAGAGGAGCACTACTATTGATCCGCTGATATAATATTCCAGCACCAATCCTACCAGGAACCCAATACCGGCGGCAAAGGATAGAAAGCTGATATAATTGGGATTGATTTTACCCTTGCCCATTAGATAAACCAACGGCCAGGTTAGAAAGTACGGTAATTCGTCAACTCGTGGGATAGAATTTTTCCTCGTTCTGGTGTAGGTGGAAAAACCTTGAAAAAAAAGGGATTTATTTGACTTTTTAATTGGATTGTTCAATGTTTTGTCTCCATAAAACAATATAGCCAAATAAATTGATTTATGGTTCAAAACCACAGATCTTACAAATTACCAAAAACCCCTTGGTGTACGCTTCTCAATATTATGATTAGTAGGATTATGTAATTTTACGGCCCTGGTATCTGTTACTAAAATACTTGACTAATTGTTGAAATTTAAAAATTAAAGTAGTTTCAATATAATACTTTTATAATTGTAGTTTATCAGCTGTTTCCTTTAATAAGTCCCGTGGAATACTGCACTGGTTTTCAAAAAAAGCAATAACACCGCCCTGTTTTTGAATTTTATCAAGAAAATTCCCGATTCTGTTATATTTATCCCTGGCTAATGATTCTGTTTTTCGATAATCACATTCGATAGCCCGGATCATACGCTGATTGATTTTTCCATTTATTTCAGCTCCCAAGGCGGCAATAAGGGCTGAGACTGTTCCTGTACGATCCCTGCCTGCATCGCAGTGGATCAGTATTTTTCGTTCCTGCCGGATGGAAGTGAAAATATCCTGAAAAAAGCCACAAGCAGCGTTTCTTATTTCCATATTTGACCAGGTATTAATAAATTCCAGATCCTTTAGCTGTGTATTAGGATTAAAATATCGTCCAATGATTTTTTGATCCTTTTCCTGACAGAAGTATCGTTCGCTTCTCTCTGGAGAATAGTTCAGAGAATATATAACGTCCGGATTACGGACTTTGTCACAACTCCATCCGGAGAACCATCCCGCAGAGCGAATGACAACACCAGATTGAAAAAAACGTTGTCCCAGGCATTGATTGACACTGTCTCCCACATCTCTCACATTCATGTCATGGTAGAATCCTTCCCACCGGATTGCTAAAGGAAGACCGCCGTCGTCAAAATCCATGCTCCTGATTTTGATCCAAGCACCGTAAATTAATAAACAGGCCACCAAAAGAGCCACCATCCGGGCGATTCTTTTCATTTTCTGGACGTTTTTTTAACCGATGATTTAATTATTTTAAAGGGAAAAAAGATATAATGCACCCAGTCTTTTTTGTTTCCCCTTAAAATCATGTTTTTTCCGATTTGTATTAATTCACTTGGTGAGGGAATAATGTTGTGTCTTTTTAACTCTGATTGCATCAGATACTCAGGGTTTTTGACAAGTATTTTCAGATAGTTCAAAATATCATCCAATTGAACCCGTTTGGCAGTTCTATCCAGGGAGCGAAAGCCGATGATACTATTTTTTTTGATAATAAATATGGCTGGGTAGGCAATACCATCATGTTCGAGGGGATTGAGGAGACCATATAGATTTACTACCTCTTTATTTTCGTCGCACAATAGTTCAAAGGGCAGTGCCATCTCCCGAATCATGGCGTTTGATTGTTCTGGTGAATCCACTGAAAGGGCCACGATTTGGGTGTTGTATTCTTTGAAATTATTATGGTTCTTTTTTATTTCAGCCAACTGACTAACACAAAACGGTCACCAGTGGCCACGGTAAAAAACCAGCATCAGGTTTTCAGTTTTTTTTAAGATTGTTTCCAGTTTAAAAACTTGGCCGTTGGCGTTTTTGGTTTGAAACCCGGGGGCTAATTGGCCAATTTCTGGAATTTCCGATGTCATAAACCTCCTGGAGAAAAACATTTTTAAGAAAAGCAAAAGAACTTAGTTGAAGGGAAAGATTACAGTTTACACAAAACAACGTTCGGAATCAAGAATATATCAGTATTCAAGATTGCTGGGGCTTCAATTGGCAGGAGAACTTAAGGTGATACTTATTCATTTTATGTTGAATCTTGAAGCACTTTGTTAGCTGCTCTTTTTTTGTTGAAAAATGCAAGGCTTTTTTTACTAACCAGTGGGAAAAATCCCAAAATGGTAAAAGCAATGATTATTCCTGGAGAGAGAATACTTTTCATTGAATTCACTTGAGCCAATTGAGTACCGGCAAATACAAAAACGATAGTACCAGGCAGCATTCCTACTTGACTGACGAGAAAGAAAGTTACCAGGCGAATGGGTGTGAGTCCCATTAGCAGGTTAATTAAAAAAAAAGGAAATAGTGGGACCAATCGGAGGGTAAAAAGATAATATCCTCCTTCTTTTTTTATTCCCTGGTTGATGATTTCCAGCTTATCCCCGAATTTGTTTTGAATATAATCTTTGAAAAAAAACCGTGATGCTATAAAGGCTAATGAAGCCCCTATAGTGCTGGCAAAGGAGATGACTACGGTTCCGACCACCAGTCCGAATAATGCCCCACCTATCAATGTCATGACCGCAGCTCCTGGAATGGATAAAGCGGCGACAAAAACGTAAGTTAAAAAATATGTTGCGATGGCCAGAATGGTATAAGATTGATAAAATTCGATAAAAATTTGCTGCTGACCTTTTACATATTCTAAGGTCAAATAGTGTTGCAGATCAAATATAAGAACAACAGCAATCAATACTGCGATAACAATCGCAATAGATATTCGAATCAGACTTTTTTTTGACATGGTTTGTATCGCTCGATAAATAGTTGTTTGTACTAAATCGGCTACTTCCTTTTTGAATACCGACTTTTTCCATTATCAGACGGTTGTTTTTTTTAATCACATCTATATCGACTGATTCATGTCGCTCCATATTCCTTTACGAATATGAGATATTTTCTCCTCTTCCGCCAGTTGTTTTATTTTATAGGCGGAATCAAGGATGATTCCATACAAGATCCCGCAACTTAGATCTTCCCTGTCAATATCACCCCTGGTAGCGAGTTCAATCATCCATTCCACTAATTCCAGAACTTCAACAATGTTTTTATTGCACGGCTTCAAAATGTACCTATTTCTAAAAGAATCACGTTAGCATTTTTACTGTAAATCTGTGTTGGTTAAACAACTTTTATATTATTTTCAATACCCATGCCAAATTGTCGTGGTGTTGACTTTATTTATCCAATCTTGTTTTATTATAGTTGTTTTTAAAATAAATGGTCGTCATTATTTTTTTATAAAAAATGGTTTGTTATTATTCAGCATAAATCTATAATTTTGGTTTTTAACCTCACATTTTGGGGATTTTTATCCTACCTCAATGACTACGGGTTCTTGGTTGGTCAGTTAGCACGTTTTCTGTCAGTCTGAAGAGGATATGATGAACGATCTCTCAGGACTAAAAGCAAGAGATGCTGTTGATCACCTTGAAACATGTTTGCTTCAAGTTCTGATAAACCAGCAACAAAAGATCTCTCTGAAATAACGAAGATGCTTCAGGTTGCCAAGGCTCCTAAAATGACACTGGTTTTTGAAAAAATTTGGCCAGGTAAAGGTCAAATCCAAACCCTAAAATGTGTGTTAAACGATTTTCAGTCTGGCTGAGGACAAGTTTTGATATTAATTTGGCCATATTTTGCTTGGATTTCTGTTTTGATATTATAAAAATCAACAAGTATATATTTGTTTTTTATGGTATATGGTGAGTTGATGTTGAACGGTTAAATTTGGTTTATCAATTGTAATACCATGAGACATAAATGTGTCATGTATCACAATATACACCGATGATTCGTTAAATACCTTAATGTTTTGTCCTGTTAATTTAATTCAACCTTCTTTTTCCAACTATTTTTTACAATCCAATCATCAAATCTGTGAATAAACCTGTTTTACAAAGCATTCGACGGTTGTTATGATTGTGAAATTCGATGAAACGAAGCAAAAAAGGAATATTATCGGCTGAACTGATAAGCGAAGAGCCGTTTAAAGGCATTATCAAAAGATGAATCACTGATTAAGAGGAGATTAAATGCAAAATGTTATTGTATGGAACATAGATCCTGTCATTTTCAGTTGGGGAATATTGACGATTAGGTGGTATGGATTATTTTTTGCCTGTGTGTTTTTAATTGGCGGATTCATTGGTTCATGGATGTTCAAAAGAGAAGCCAAACCTCCCGAAAGCCTGGATCGGCTATTAATGCATATGATTTTTGGCGTAGTCATCGGTGCTCGTCTGGGGCATGTCATATTTTATGATCCGGTATTTTATTTTACGCACCCGACGGAGATCATTATGATTTGGAGAGGTGGCCTTTCCAGTCATGGTGGAGGTATAGGATTAATAACTGCCATTTTTTTATATTCCAGAAAAACACCCGATCAGCCTTTTTTATGGGTTCTGGATCGAACCTCATTTGAAATTGCACTGGGCGCTTCGATCATACGAATCGGTAATCTGTTCAATTCCGAGATTCTGGGTAAACCCACTGGTTCGGATTGGGGGGTGATTTTCCAGAGACACGATTCTATTCCCAGGCATCCTACCCAAGTATACGAATCCATGTCCTATTTTTTCTTTTTTATGGTTTTACTATTTCTTTATTCAAAAACCGATATTGGAAAAAAACCTGGAATGTTATCCGGTGTATTTTTAGTCACTATGTTACCGGCACGATTATTCCTTGAGTTTTTAAAAGAGATCCAATCAGGCTTCGAAGCTGGATGGATACTGAACATGGGACAGATATTAAGTATTCCTTTTATCCTGTTTGGGATTTATTTATTGTTGAGAAATACCTTATTTGATTCCAAAGCGTTAAATACATAAACTGAATCGACCGATTTTTTTATTCCTCACCGGCCAAAAACCGGTCAACTGAAATAGCGTCCTTTAAAGCCATGAAATCCTTATAACTGCTTTCATCCAATTCTATTTTAGTGATTTTGCCACCATTATCTAAAAATTCCTCAACTGCATTTTGAACATAATTCCGATTGGGATTAAATATTACAGATTTTTTATTGAATCGTCTTCTTCCTATTCGTTTTTTCATTATCTACTCCGTTCGATATGGACCACTGGGATCGTTCATTAAAAGCTTAAGTTACCTTCCGACAAGACTGAAACCCAACAACCATTTAAATATTGTCGGACGTTATTAACTTTTTCTGCTGAAAGAAGTGTGCCAAAAAAAAGGAAGATGGAGAATGAATTGATAGATGACCAAAGAGAAAAAACATGGAAAAGATTTTTTACCTTAGTTAATCGTCAGTTTTTTTCCTCCATGCAGTAATTTTGTCAATTCATTGGCAGGTAACGGCTTACTAAACAGATACCCCTGTATTTTGTCACATTCATGGTTGCGCATGAATTCAAGTTGCTCTTTGGTTTCAACGCCTTCGGCCACTATCTCAAGGTCAAGGCTTTTGGCCAATAAGATAATCAACCGAGAGATAGCTATGTCATCCTTATCGTCGGGCAATCCATCAACAAATGATTTATCGATTTTTAACACATCAATGGCAAACCGTTTTAAATAACTTAATGATGAATACCCAGTACCAAAGTCATCCAGTGATATTTTGATTCCCATTGCAGAAAGTTGGTGAAGAATGTTGACGGTTGCTTCTACATCTATCATGGCGATATTTTCAGTAATTTCCAGGTTCAATTCTGTGGGTGAAAGGCCTGTTTCAGCCAAAATTCGACTGACCATTGACAACAAATCATGATTTTGAAATTGAAGGGCCGATAAATTCACCGCTACCGTAAATGTACCAAATCCGGCATCTTGCCAGGCTTTGGTTTGTCGACATGCCGTATATAAAACATATTCGCCCAGGGGAAGAATCAAACCGGTTTCTTCGGCTACAGAAATGAATTCATCTGGTGATACTATTTCATTTTTGGAACGTTGCCATCGAACCAATGCTTCTGTACCGGTGACAATACAGGTTTTGGAGTTGACTTTGGGTTGATAATATACATCAAAATCATTGTTTTTTAAGGCATCTCGAAGGCTACTTTCCAGCTCGATCCGCCGTATAATGGTATCATTCATTGATTTGGTGAACATGGAATACTTGGAGTGGTTTTGTTTTTTTGCCTTATACATAGCAATATCTGCGTTTTTTACCAGGGTTTGTACATCATTACCATCTGCTGGATAGCAAGTAATTCCCATGCTGGGAGTGATATAAAACTCATGTCCGTTTAAGGTAAACGGGTGCGCAAATTCATCGATGATTCTTGCCGTCAAATTAACTATGTTGTGGCTTTCGATAATCCCCTGGACAATAACCATAAATTCATCACCACCAAACCGAGCCACTGTATCTTCCGAACGGCAACAGTCTTTTATCCGTTTGGCTGCTTCGATCAGGGCCAAATCGCCATAATAGTGCCCAAGACTATCGTTTATTTTCTTAAAATCATCCAAATCTAATAAAATCAGGGCAACCATTTGGTTTCTGCGCTTAGCTTGGGCCAATGAAATCTCCAAACGATCATTGGCCAATTGTCGATTGGGAAGTTCGGTAAGAGCATCGTGGTTGACCTGATATTTAAGTTGTTCTTCACTTCGTTTAATGGGGCTGAGGTCATGAAAAGCTGCCACATAGTTGGTTGTGAAGCCTTTTTGGTTTTTGATGGCAATAATCGACAAATATTCAGGATATGTTTCACCATCTTTCCGTCGATTCCATATTTCTCCTTTCCATTGATCGTTTTTTATCAACGAATCCCACATTTCCTTGTAAAACTGTTGGGAATGTCGATCGGATTTTAATATTCTTGGATTTTGGTCAATGGCATCCTCCGAATTATAGCCAGTAATACGCGTAAATCCGCTATTTACCTTTAAAATACTTCCATCAACGTCGGTGATGATGATCCCTTCAATTGTATTTTCAAATACTTGAGTCAGTAATTGAAATTGTTCCAGGTACTTATCTTTTTCTATGATTTCTGTTGCATACAAATTGACAGTTTGACCATCGGATATGGGCATGATCAAAAACCTGAATGCCCTTCCTGTAACGTTGATATCTAATGTGCTGTGTCGGCCGGTTTTCAGACATTGATTGATCTTTGAACTCCAGGTATCAGGAAGGTGTTTCCCTACTTGAGCTTGCCATATACCCAGTAATTCTTTGGATGCTTTGTTGGCATACAAAATGGTGAGATCCTGGTTTATTCGAAGCACGGGGTTTGGATTTTCGTCCGGGAATTTAGCTAGTGTTTTTAATTGAGCTTCTGCCATCTGGCATTTTTCCAGATCTTTTTTAAGCTGATTATTAATGGTTTCCAGCTCTTTGTTGCGGATGTACAATCCTAAAAAAAACTGAACTTTGTTCTGCAATAGTTCGGTGTTAAAGGGACTATGAATATAATCCACCGCTCCCGATTCATATTTTTGAAATATTTGGGTATCATCCGGTTTAACCTTTGAAATAAGAATAATGGGTGTTTTTTGGATTTCCATATTGCTGCGGATAGTGTTTGCCAATTTAAAGCCATTCACTTCGAGCATTAACATATTCAAAATAAAGAGGACGAACTCATTTTCGGTGATTTTGGCCAGCACCTCTTGCTCTTTGGATGCTATGACCACATCTATATCCAAAACGGATAAACAACTTTCCAAAGTATGTAGATTCTCATTGTCATCATCAACAATCAAAATTTTGGGAGTGATATCCATAACTAAGTTTAAATATTTAATTTAAAAATAATTTGGTTTGGTAGTGTTACACCTGAACCCTTCCCAAACAAAGTTCTATCTATTATTGTACAACATTTTTGAATCAAATTACCAGCTTTGATTCCAGTTTATTGGGTAATTGCATTAATCAGGGTAGGCATTCGGTAAACGATATCTCTTCAATGGAGTCATTGAAGAGCTCTTATTTGTAAAACAGTAATTTGGGAAACGAGATCACCTTTCATGAAGAAGCTTCAGCCGTTTTTATTGAATTCGGTAGGGCGGCTATACTAACCGTCAAACCGGTTGTTATTGCGGGTTTTTTCAAAAAACTACGACGATCGAGTACCCTCTGATTATCAAAGGTTCTAATGACTGTTGATAGTGTTTCATAGTGATTCTCCTTTATTGGAAAGTATATGAAGTTCCTACACTATTTAAAATGAATTTTTCTCCCAACAACTCGGCAAATCGATTGATTGCTTTCCAGCCGGTACAATGCATAGGGATTACAATATCGGGATCGATTTTTTTTATCTCTTTGATGGTTGAATCGATAACAGTTTCGAAGATCGGTCCGGTAAGGTGGAAACCACCCAGTATCGAATGGATTTTACTAATCCCTGTCACTTCCTGGATGTGTTTAACTGTATTGATAATACCACTATGACAACACCCACCGATAACTACCAATCCCTTTCCTTTAATGTGGATTGCCAGACCTTGATCATCGTGAAACGGATCTACAACCCATTCATTCTCCAGTCTGGCTTCTGCAAAAGGGAATCCTTGTTCAAATTCAGTGATTCTTTTAATTTCACCCGATATTAAAACAAGATCCGAACAAAGCATTGAGGACAAGCTTTCTTTTTTTATCTCCGCACCAGCTTCTTTGAGCGGTGTCTCGTCCAGGCGAGTCAAGTCTACGGGTTCTGGAAAAATGGGAAAATTGAGCCGTCGTTCAAGGAAAGCTCCGGGATGAACAACAACCGGTATGCTCCTGTCAGCCCTTTTTAAAAGCTCAATCAGCCCTCCAAAATGATCATAATGACCATGGCTTAAAACAACAGTTTCAACTTCCGCCAGATTGATATTCAGGACATCGGCATTATGGAAAATGCAATCGTTTGATGCTCCAGTATCCATTAATATAGTATGAACCTCGGAGCCCAGATAGACTTTGATTAACAAAGAAAATCCATGTTCTGCCAGTAGTTTTTGGGGAGGAAAGACCATTGGCCTTGTTACAACTTCAGTTCCAATCAACATTAACAAATCGGTATAATTATCTACTAAAACAGTCACTTCAACTTTGTCGGCTTCTTTTAATAACATATTATTCCCCCTTATTAAATATGAATTTTCAGGCATTTTGAATGGAGATTAACATAAACATTTCTATTAGAAATTATTGAAAAACAAGATATTATAGAAAGCTTTTTTAAATATGCTTGTCGCTTTGATAAGGGATTAACTAAATGTTCAGGAATGAAAGTGGAGTAGAGTATTGAAAAAACGACAATTACGCCATTTTATCGTTTTGAAACCAAGATAGGTAAGAGGTTTTTTTATGTCAATGGGGGATTCCCCCCAATTTTTGCTGATTTATCCCTAACTTAAGTCCAGAGAGCCGATTTATAAAACTTTTATTTTACAGTAACTCCCTGTTGAACTAAGCCGCAAGCGGCAGCTATCTCTTGGCTGGTAAGGTTTCCCGGGATCTCAATCCATCTGGCTCTGAAGATTTTGTGGAAACATTTTTTAATAAAATAGTCTCTTCATTTCGTCGAAATCCCACAAAGTTTATCGATCAAATGAGGATTCGTTATTATCGACGTATTGTTCACCCAGAGGTTCCAGACGCGAAACACCTTGCAGCTTAACTGTTACTTTGCCTTTTTGCTCAATAAAGATCTATCAAGGTATTCAAAAAAAAAATACAGATTTTGCCATTTTATAATGTGACAATTGATTTTGTATCAAACATAGAATGTCAGTGGAAGGAATAATATTAAACGGATAAAAGCCATGGTGATAGGCTAAAACTGCATGGGCTGAATTACTTCTTTAATCTTACCCGATGATACAGTTTCCAGAAATTCCTCTGCCATCATTTCTCCCTTTTTAATCACTGTTTTCCAACAGGCGATCCGATCTTCATCTCTTTGAAAGTAACGGTTAAAATCTTTTCTATCAGGTATTTTTTTGTCCGGTAGATCAGCAATGAATTCTTTTGATGGAGCCACCAACAGCACGTTTTTCATGTTTTCAGCTGCCGGTTTTCTCCAATGTAGTTTTTTATCCAACCATCCGGGAATAATTCGATCTGTGAAATGGGGATATAAAACAATGGCATTTTCATCTGGTAAAAATGGGATGTCCAAGTGGTAATCAATGATCCCGCCGTCTCGATAAACCCCTTGAGGAGCATTAGGAATATCGCTTACTCCTTGCATGACGATAGGGATAGACCCGGTTGAGAGAAGTGCGGATTTGTAATTCTCACGGGATAAGGGTATTTTTTGAATTGGGAATTCATTTGTATTAAAAAACGGAGGAGGATTTTTTGGATGAAAAAACAAGGCGCGTTCAAAAAAGAATCCCAATGATTTTCGATATACGGCGTTAGCCAGATAAGCCCCCAAAAGCCCCAGACCAAGCAAGGTTTTTTTTTCGCTGGAATTTGGCCATTTACTGCGTACAGATATAAAATTGATGCGAAAGTAGGGATGATTTAAAATTTCGTCAATAGTGGAATCATCCAGAAAACTATCTATGATTTTTTTAGTGACCTGGGTGACAATTTGGGCGTTGGGTTTTTCTTTATAGGTTTGATTGGTATATTCTTCTTCGAATATTTTCTGTGTTTCCAATGGTTTCCGGCTGGACATGACTGAAAACCTCCAGGCACCGATGGAGGAACCGATTAGATATAGCGGTTCTTTACGATCGGTCAACCAAGTTGTAAAAATAGCACGATCCAGACGGTTTAATACCAGCCATTTTGGACCACCGGCAGCACCTGCAATAACCTTTACCATATCCGGGGTTAGCCCTTTTTCTTTAATGAGTGAATAGGCAGTTTTTCCTGCCAGAAATGTCAACGATTGGGGCATGGAGAGTATTCCTTCATTTTTAAGTTTTTTCTGGTTAATGAAATTATAAGGAGGTATTGTTTTTCAGTATCGTCATGGATATTATCAAATTCTGCTATTTGTGGATTATAATCATGAAGCGCCAAACCGACAAGGCTAATTATAGGTGAGATACAATGATGGAATATTCAGGTGCAGTTATTGTGGGTATGGTTTTGCTTTTTTCCGGAGTAACAAAGGCAATTTATTCCCAGTCGTTTATTGCTCATGTCAGGCAATACAGGCTTTTGCCGATTCGATTAAGCGCTTTGGCAGCAATGGTGTTTATTGAACTGGAATGCGGTTTGGGTATATCCCTGATCCTGTTTTTTTATCCTTATAAAGTTGTTCTTTTTGCATTTATTCTGATTATTGGGCTTTCATTGCTTACAATCTGGGGATTGTTAACTAATAGAATTGAAAATTGTGGATGTTACGGAGCATTTTTCCGGATGTCGCCCCTTCAAAGCTTGTTATTGAATCTGGTATATTTGATTTTGCTTGGAAATACCTGGTTCAATCTCAATCAATGGTATTATACGGCGTTTTGGAAAGTAGCGGTTGTGATGGGAGTCATTTTTTTAAGTGGTTTCTTAGCCAAACATTCCCTGCAATTCCCAATAATCGATCTTTCCAGATTAAAAGTTGGGAAAAAATGGAATCCGAAATGGATAAAAGCTAAAGAGTCCGAATTAACTAAAGAAAAAATACTGATCATATTTCTAAGCCAACATTGTTCCTTGTGTGGCCAATGGATTTTTCACTTGAATGAAATAAAACTCAAACTCGCTGATGTTAATCTACTTGGAATTGTACCTTCCAGCGGTCAATCAAAAGATGTGATGCAAAAACAACTCGGATGCCTTTTTCCAGTGGACGTTATGTCATCCGGCTTGTTCAGATTTCTGGCTGGGAAAACACCCACCGCTATTCTTCTGATAGAGGGACAAATCAAAAAAAAATGGACCGGTCAGTTCCCGGATAAGGACATTGATTCAGTGTACAAATCCATTGACTGTTCTAAAAATCTGAATTAATTATGAAAGGGATAAATTATTTCTTCTGAACAAGCAGAAATATCCCGTGTTTCTTATTTGATAAGTCCAAATTTTCCAATAGTTCTGGTTTACTATTAAAGAGTTCAATATGAAAAAACAAGTTTTAATTGCTGTGGCTAACGGTTCCGAAGAGCTGGAAGCGGTTACCATCATTGATGTATTAAGAAGAGCCGGTATCCATGTCACGGTTGCTTCTGTAAATGATATACAGGTCACCTGTTCCAGAGGAGTGAATATAGTTGCAGATAAATTGATCAGTGACTGTGTGAATGAGCAATATGATATGATAGCTATACCAGGCGGGTTGCCTGGGGCTGATAACCTGAGAGACTCTTCTGTTTTGAAAGATATGTTGCTGAAACAAAAACAGGAGAATCGTTTTTATGCCGCTATTTGCGCATCACCAGCTGTTGTTTTTCAAACACACGGATTATTGGATCAGAAAAAAGCAACCTGTTATCCGACTTTTGTTGAATTTTTGTCTGATCAATCAGAGGCTAAATCCACAGTGGTAATGGACGACTTTTGCATCACCAGCCAAGCCCCTGGAACAGCTATGGAATTTTCTCTGAAGCTGGTTGAACTACTCAGTGGCAGGGAAAAAGCCAAAGAAATAGCTGGTAATATGCTTGTGGAATTCTAGCTGAGAGGGTGGGCGGCAAGAAGAGTCAAAGGCAAACCTCTTCAGTCTCTTCGTCTATAAGTACCCCTCAATCGTTCATTTCAGCGGATTGAGAGGCAGTTTCCATGACCGTTAATCCTTTCTCCAACCCTTTTTGGAAATTGGTGGTTTTTGTGCCGTCGGTCCAGTGGTAATTGTTGTCCACATAATCGCTGACAACAAATATGGGGCTGAATTTTCCTCCGGCTTTTGTGATGATATAATGCAATGGAGCCGCTTCCATGTCGATCATTTCTATCTGCTGTTTTCGGTAGTTGATTACTTTTTCCCGGGTGAGCCGATAAAAACTGTTAACAGAAACGATACCATGGCAGGATGTTGGGCTGTTCAGGCTGTTAAAAGACACGACATCGCTTTCACCTCCGTAATCTTTGACCATACCGGTTTCATCTTTTCCTGTTCGAGGAGCCATTAGACTGCCTGTTTCGCATGTTGTTTTTCCAATCCATCCGGCGGTTCCAAAAGCCTTGAAAGATTCAGCACCGGAAGCCAGGGCGTTTTCCACAATAATAGCAGCTACAGGGGCCCCGACCATTCCGCCAAGTACTGAGTATGTGACTCCCGACTTTTCAAAGGAAAAGCGCTTAGCCAGCCCGTATGATTTGATTTTGGATCCGTTGATCTTTTCATGAAACATAAAAAAATGTCTCAGCATGTAAAAAAGAAGTACCTTTTTTTCCAACTTGGGAAAACCAAACTGGGATGGTTGAATAATGGGTGTATCCATTTTGCTTTAAGTTCGGGTGAAATGTGTATTTATTTATAAAAGGAGCTGTTGCCCTACAAACAATATTCTCTGTTTTTCTGCGAAGGAACAACCATAAATAGTATTGTCCTGAATATCTAATATTAGCCATTGATTAGGATTTTGCAATTGACATACTTACGGTCGAAGGTTGAAAATATTCAACTGAGCACATGAATCCCTTAAAAACCTGAAATCAAGCCCTTCATTATTCTTTCGTTATCGTTTTTGAATTATTGTGACTGAAGAATGTGTAACGAATAAAGTGTATCAATAAGTGATGAAAGATCTTTTCTCCAGTGCTCGCTGGTTTTCTTGTCACATTCCTTTTTTGATAAAGACTTGATTTTTATGCCGAAACTATAACGCCCAGCATCAAGAGAAATTCGGATGGATCCGTTAGCCATTGATCTAAATAAAAGAATACAGGAGAGTTCTCCTTCAGTTTTTGAATGTTTATCTGAGCAGGGGAGACAGATGTTTTTTCCTGCCGGTATTTTGACACAATCGGGTGAAGCAAAAGAAAAAGCGCACCGCTTTAACGCCACTATTGGAATTGCTGTTGAGAACAATGAACCAATGCATCTTAATGTGACCAAAAGATTCTTTAATCATTTGAGTCCCAGTGAGATTTATTCATATGCGCCACCCGGTGGTCGGCCAAAACTCAGAACCCTGTGGAAAGAAAAACTTATCAAATCCAATCCGTCACTGAGAGGCAAGAACATTAGCACTCCCATGGTAACCAGTGCTTTAACACACGGTTTATGTATTACCGGCGATCTATTTGTCGGTAGCGGTGATGTTGTTATCATTCCAGATAAGCTATGGGGGGTATATCGTCTTAATTTTGTTACCAGAAAGGGCGGGGAAATTATCACCTTCCCAATGTTCGATAATCAAAACAATTTTAATGTTGACGGTTTAAAACAACTGATTGAAAAAGAAGCCCCACATCGTAAAAAGCTGGTGGTACTATTGAGTTTTCCGAATAATCCCACCGGTTATACACCCAATCAGTCTGTTGCAGATGAGATCTGTCGGATTATAGAAAATCAGGCTAAATCCGGTACCAGGATCATTACGATTTCGGATGATGCTTATTTTGGTTTGTTCTATGATGATTCCATCAAAGAATCACTATTTGGTCGTTTCTGCAATATGCATGAAAACGTTCTGGCAGTTAAACTGGATGGTGCTACCAAGGAAAGTTATGCCTGGGGGTTTCGAACGGGTTTTATTACTTTCGGCAATAAAACCAATGATCCTGAAAAGTTGTATTCTGCCCTGGAGATGAAAACCCAGGGGATTATTCGCAGCACTATTTCAAGTTGCAATCATCCGTCACAGACAATTATCGAAACGATTCTCGGTGAACCGGAGTATTGGGATAATCTGGCTGAGAAATATTCGATTATGGAGAATCGTGTAAAACGATTGAAATCCATTCTTCAAAACAAAAAATACGACGAAATATGGGAATGTTACCCCTTTAACTCAGGTTATTTTATGTGCTTGAAGCTCCATAACTTGGAGGCGGAAACCTTGAGGGTGTACCTGTTGGATAAATATGGTGTTGGTACTATTGCCCCGGGGCGTTCAGACTTGAGAATCGCTTTTAGTTGTATTGAAGAGGAGCAATTGGAAGAGCTGATTGATTTAATATATCAAGGTGCCAAAGACTTGCTTGTTTAGATTTTTCGGCATTTTTATTGTTTAAATGGGAATGCCGAATTTTTATTTTTTGATATTGATGGGAATAGAGATCTTTCCCAAGGCGGTCTTTGTTTTTGCACCCGTCACACTGGGGATGTTGGTAGGCACTCCATTAAGTCTTTCATGAGCCAATAAGGCAAAAGCAACCGCTTCTTTTGAATCCGCTGTGATTCCCCCGCTATAGTTGAGCTTTTCTATTTTATCCTTGCCCAATAACTCCTCTAATTCACTATAAATCAATGGATGATGAATGCCTCCACCGCTGGCGTATAGCTTTTCAATGGTGGGTAGATAACGTTGACATGCGTCAGTAATGCTGTGAGTTATCAATGAAATCAAGGTCCTCAGCAAATCATGGTGAGATGTGGATGGGTATTTTTCAATTAAGGATTGCACGAAATTTTTGCCGAATTCCTCTCGTCCCGTTGATTTGGGTAAAGGGCGTGAAAAATAGTCATGCTTCAGCAAATCGTCCAAAATAGCTGGCTGAAGACTTCCTTTTTTGGATAAATAACCGTCGCGATCGAAACTGTCTTGACCATGGGTCATGATTTCAACCATTTCGTTTAAAATAGCATTGGCCGGGCCTGTATCAAATGCCAGGATATCTCTTTGGTCATTTTTGGGGATAAAAGTGACATTGCCGATGCCGCCAATGTTTAATAAGGCGACGTTTTGATTGGCATTTTGAAACATTACCCAATCCAGGTACGGAACCAGTGGGGCACCGGTGCCTCCGGCAGCAATATCGGCGGTTCGAAAGTCGGAGATAACAATGGTGCCGGTCAATTGTGCGATAACATCAGCTTCACCGCATTGCAGGGTGCTGTGTTGGTGCACATGGAACAATGTTTGACCATGACACCCAATGGCATCTATTTCATTGGTATTTATGTTTAAATCCTGACAGAAGCTATTAATCAGATCACCAAAAAATTTGCCCAAATCAAAATTGATTTTGCAGATCTCCTCCGTGTTTGCTTCAAAGGATTGCCTGATTCTTTTTCGCCAGTTTCCAGTCATGGGATAGGTTTTAAAGGCCGATAAGGTCATTTTTACATCGGGTCCTGATCCCTGGAGTCGAACCAGGGCCAGATCCACACCATCCAGTGAGGTACCTGACATGACACCGATAATCAGACGTTCCTTTTTCTCACAGATTCGGTTAAACTCTTTCATAAACAAGGGGTGTCAATATTATGGAACATAAGGTTATGGATTATATTATGATTGCCCTGCGAAACAGCAAAAATTTAGAACAACATTGCATCAATATATATCGAATTGATTGAACTGTAAAACTACAACAACAATTATATCATGACTGCATCAACCCCTTTTTTGATTGGATTTGAAGGAACCGAACTACAAAATGAAACACAGCATCATTTGAATAAAATGGCCCCGGCCGGGGTGGTACTTTTTAAACGAAACATTAAATCATTACCTCAGGTAAAAAAGCTAATTATTGAAATCAAAGATTTACTGGGCGATATAATCATAGCTGTGGATCACGAAGGTGGAATTGTTTCACGCTTTCCTTCGGATTGCCCTGTCCCACCGTCTCCCAGGGCTTTGAGAGAATCGGGATCATTGGATGTTGTTCGTAATGCATGTCGTATTCAGGCTGAACTTGTTGATTATATTGGGGTGAATCTGAATTTTGTTCCGGTGATGGATCTTGTCGTTTATTCGGCTAACCGTGTTATTGGTACTCGAGCCTATTCAAGTGATCCCAAAGAAACAGAGGTATACGGTAATATCTGTATCGAAGAGCATAAAAAACTGGGTATCGGTACTTCGATCAAACATTTTCCAGGGCATGGACGAACCGTTCAGGATACTCATTATACTGTGGGAGAAGTTCTTCATGATGATCGCTGTTCTTTGGATGAAGATATTTATCCTTTTGCACAGGCAATCAAGGCTGGTGTTCCTACAGTGATGACATCGCATTTGACCTATCCGTTTCTGGACAAACAAAATCCGGCTGAACTTTCCAGACCTATTGTAACTGAACTATTGCGTAACAAATTGAATTTTAATGGACTTGTTATCAGCGACTGTGTGGAAATGTCGGGAATTAGTGACAAGAACTCTCCCGGCCAAATAGTACAAAAAGGGATGCATGCCGGTATGGATCTTTTTATCAGTTCCTTTTTTCTGAAGAAAAGTTATGATTTTCACCTGGCATTAAAACACGGATATGAGACTTATAAAGCGGAGCAAAAAGATGCTCTCCAATGGCAACAGAGACATGCTTCCTTTTTGCAAAACTATCCGATAAAAAAAAGTCATCTTTCCAAAAAACCTACCATGGAAGAAACCTTGGCTATTCATGCAAAGACATTGTCCAAGGTGAAAGAAACCGCCATACCTCGAGAATTTGACGATTATTACCTGGTGGAGTTATCGAATGACAAACATGACGGTATCGTGGCGGATTCAAAATGGAATTCTGTGTCCAATGAAATTGTAAAGCACTGCCGAAAAATTGCGGGAAGTCGATTGGTATATGGTTGTGATATCGATTCTTTTCAGGCTGCCATGCGATTCTGTAATGAAAAAAAACACACCTGTGTGTTGATTACCGCCAATGGACGTTTTCAAAAAAACTACAAAGAATTTATTCAAATACTCAAATCTTCCCTATCGGCTATTCATATTGCCATACTTGACGGTGAAGACCTTAGTGGAAATAGTATTAATGAATGGGTAACATGGGGATACAACGCCTGTACCGGGAAAATGCTGGCTCACGCCCTATCAAACCTGGTATAAATGACCGGCTTTTCTACTTGCTCTCTTTTATCATTGTTTACTATAATAACTTTATTCACGGTATTATTGGTGTAACTACTGAAAGATTTTTTCTTTTTGTGGCTTTTCGTTGCCAAATACCAGCCGCCGAGACCTTCTCATGTTTTTATATGAATTTACTCCGTTTTTCCTCTCTACTGTTTGTCAATTTTCCAGGTGGACGAATCCACTACCGAATTTACCGTTCAGAAACGAGCATCGACCAGAACTTTATGTAAAATATTATTATGAATACTGAATTGGCTTGGGTTGATTCTCATTGTCACCTGGAAATGTTGAAAGAGGATGTTGGGGCATCACTGAAGAGGAGCTACGACGAAGGCGTGGTTGCTTGTATCACCATCGGTACTAGTCATAAAGCCAATTTGAGCATCAAACAGTATTGTCAAACGTTTAAAAATGTGTATGGTACCTTCGGGTTTCATCCCCATGGAGCGTCTGGTGTCGAACAGAGCCATCTGGATTGGCTTAAGAAAGAACTGGTTGGCAATGATAAAATTGTAGCCATTGGTGAGTGCGGTTTTGACCTTTATTATGAGCATTCAAAAAGAGAAACACAGCAGGTTATTTTCGAAGCCCAACTGGATTTGGCGGTTGAAAAAAATATGCCTTTAGTAATTCACTCCCGGGATGCGGATTCGCAAACATTGGATATGCTGGATGCCTATAAAGGGAAAAACCTTAATGGGGTGGTTCACTGTTTTAACTCTGATTTGTCGCAGGCTAAATATTATTTGGATTTAGGATTGTACCTGTCATTTAACGGGATTTGTACATTTCCCAAAGCCGAACCTGTGAGAGAGGTTTTGAGTTATGTTCCTTTGGATCGAATCTTATTGGAAACCGACTCTCCTTATCTCAGTCCTGTCCCCTATCGCGGAAAATCAAATTATCCCGGGAGAGTGGCTATTGTGGGAGAATACATTGCCAGATTTTTAGGTATATCGTCAAAACAACTGTCAGAACAGATTTTGGCCAACACAAAAACGCTTTTTCCAAAATTTGATTATGAATATTAAGGTTTTGCTTTTTGCACATCTAAGGGAAATTGTCGGTTCCGACGAAATAAACCTGGAAATGGAGGCCGGATGTAAAGGAAAGGAGGTTTTTCAAGAAATGGAAACCCGGTTTCCCGAATTAATTGATCATCGAAAGTATTTAAAACTTTCCATGAACGGCGAATACATTGATATGGAAACGGAAATTCTTGATCAAGCAGAAGTGGCTATATTTCCACCGGTCAGTGGAGGCTGAGCAGGAAAGATGTACGAAATTACTGACAAAAAGATTGATGTTGAGTCTGTTGTTGCTAAAGTATCATCTCCAAAAGCCGGAGCTATAACAACGTTTATTGGAGTTACTCGAAACAATACCAGAGAGCAACAGGTTATTTATTTATTTTATGAGGCGTATCATTCAATGGCATTGAGGTTAATGGAAAAAATAGGAGAGCAGGCAAAAAACACCTTTGAAATTCAAAAAATAGCCATTACTCATCGAACGGGTAGAGTGGATGTAGGTGAAGCCAGCGTTGTTATCGCTGTGTCGGCAGGGCATCGACAAGCGGCATTCAATGCATGTCAATTTGGCATCGATACCCTGAAGGAGATCGTTCCCATTTGGAAGAAAGAATTTATGGTGAATGGAGATGAAGAATGGATTGCGAACTACCCGTCCAACGGGTAGGGGAGCTTATCATTTTTAAGTTTACTACAAGCAGGTGATACTAATGGGGCATAAACATTTTACTATTTCTGATGAACAACGAAAGGAATATGCGGCTGGTTTCCTTCTTGATCTGATTGTTAACGCAAAAAAGCAGTATTCGGTTGTTCTGGAAGATGCAGACCGGGATCTTGAACCATTGTTCGTATACATGATGTCAAAAGACTATTTGAAACTGGGCAAAAACAATATCTATTCAGCTACTTCCATAGGGATAGAAAAAGTCGAAAATCTGAAGCAGCGTTACGAAGAGTATCTGGCTCACTTTGACTTGTTTTGTGCGGTGGATCTGGAAAGAGGGGAGTTTGCCTTTGAAAAGATTTTTGAGTTGGACGATGAAGAATGGGAAGATTATATCAACCAGGAACGGTTTGTGGACTTAAGAATTTCAGTTGCCTGGTTTAAAAAAATCAATCCGGCGGATTTTGTTTTTCTCAGTTTTCTGAAGGAAGGAAGATTCGATACGGATAAACGAAATTGGCAGTTTGACCTGGTCAGTGGTTTGATCTGGGAGCATGTGGAAGAAATCATTGATACCGCCATTCAAATTGAAGAGTTGTCATTTACCACTGAAAAACAGGAAACCATCACAGGTGAACAGGTGCTGGAAGATGTTATTCGACAAGGCGCCCAGTTGAGTGAAAATCTATATTTGGAGGAAGAGCATTTACGCCACGAAAGCTCGGAATACCCCAATGATTATTACGATGATGACCATGAAGTAGGTTCAGTAGTGACCTATGAACGATACTACGATCCCTATTATGTCAGCCCCCTCTGGTACGTCTTTTAATTTCTAAAAGTCGGTTATTCGGCATATTTTCCGCGTCAATAATGCCAATCACTGGTTTTTAGAAATCAGACTGTCTATAAAAGTGGATGGTTTTGTTTGGTTAGGGTATGTGATACGAAAAAACTGAAACAATCCGGCTTTAGATGATGAGGGGATATTCTTTTTTAAGGTAAGTATCAGCCATGAATAAAGTGTTTTTTTTATTTATGGCTGATGTTGGTTGTTCACATAGTGAGGGAAAAAGCCGGCTAGACGGTTCTAACATTAACAGCGCAAGGTCCTTTTCTTCCTTCTCCTACTTCATATTCCACCTTTTCTCCTTCTTTGAGAGGTTCTCCGCGGACTTCTGAATGGTGAACAAAAATATCACCACCAGATTCTTGCTCGATAAATCCATAACCCTTATCTCTGTTGAACCATTTTACTTTACCTTGTGACATGCTTACCTTTGAATTGAATTATTTAATCAGATTGAAAGCAGGTATGATCTTAGAAAACAAGATATTACCTTAAACGCGTATTAACATTATCGACATATTTAAAAAAAAGCAAGAAATTTTTAAGTTTTTTAAAAATTAATGGAGCACGTTTTATCTGTAAAGCCAATGACAACGCTGAAATGCAAAAAACAGAAAATTCAGGAGCTTTCTCAATCCAGACGGGTGGGGCGTGTATGAGCTATGGAGAAAAATGGAAATAAATGAATGAAGTTTGAGGGAAATCTTGAATTTTTCCAATATGTTAATGGTTTACATATAAGGAGAGATTATAGATTTTTTGTTTTGGATCAATCAATGTAAATCTAAGTGGTTCTTAATAAACGATATAAAATCCGCTTCCATTTCAACTTTCATTATCAACCGGTAAAACAATGGAAGTTGCTTTTTTTGAGGCTCAAGTTTGACCCAATCTTTTTCTGTACAAATGATAAAATCATGTGGATGGTTATCAATAAATGCCTTAATTTTTTGAAGCAATGCTTGATGATATTCCTGGTGATCTTCCAGTACCAGATTGTCTACTACATTTCCTCCGATTCTTGAAACTGTTTCGGCAAATGCCTTGGCATTGCCGATGCCTGAAAATAGCAAACATTTTTTACCCTTGATGGTTTCAATTGACAGGGGGGGCGCTTGATTTTCTGAAGGCAATAGTTCGATTGGAAGATAACGGCTTTCGAATTCCGGGATTCCGGAGGGGAGAAAGTGTTTTATTTGACGTCGAATCGGCTCGGTAGATGCCAGGTTGGATTTGGAATAAACAACTGCATCCGCTCTGGAGAGACTGGACAAGGGTTCCCTTAGTGGACCCAAGGGGAAAATCCGGCCATTTCCAATCCCCGCTACGCTGTCTATAAGGACTATATTCAGATTTCGATTGAGTTTCAGGTGTTGCATACCGTCGTCTAACAGCAACAAATCAGCTGATTTTTCAGCATATTGGGCAGCCAATATACGATTGGGAGATATATAAAACATATACTGTGGATGACGATTGAATAACAGCCAGGGCTCATCACCAAAAATACGGCTATTTCCGGAAACAGCTGTCTGCTGGCTGAGAATTTGCAGTTCTGCTGTTCTTTCGGCTTTATATCCCCTGGTCAGAACGGCCGGTGTGATATTTTCGTCAGTGCAAAAATCGAGAAACCAATCGATCAGAGGTGTTTTTCCCGTCCCCCCCAGGGTGATATTCCCCACTGAAATCACTGGTTTACCTGCCCATTTACTCTTTTTTATTCCCAAATGATAAAGGAGCAACCAGGTTTTGATCAATGCTGTATATAAAAGACTGAATCCCTTTAGAACGATCCATTTAGCTGAATTTTTCAGGGAGAATTGGAGGTCGAAATCAAGAAATGGCATGAGGTACAAGTATGCGGGGTTAATTCTTTTGTTTGCCGGCGATGACTACCCTGTTGCGTCCGGCTTTTTTAGCTTTATACAAAGCTTTGTCAGCAGCACTCATAAGTTCATCCATTTTTTCACCGTGATCCGGTAAAATAGCTACACCCAATGAAATGGTGACATTGGGCAATATTTCGTTTCTATATTTCATCTTTTTTTGTGTTTCTATCTTAACACGGAGATCTTCCGCTCTCTGATAGGCAACTTCTTGCTTTGTCCCCGGTAGAACCAAGACAAACTCCTCGCCACCATATCGGCAGGCGATGTCTTCCTTCCGTGAGTACTTAACCAACTGTTTCCCCATATTGCTGAGAACCATATCACCGGCCAAGTGGCCGAAAGTATCGTTGAACTTTTTAAAATGATCAGCATCCAGCATGATAACTGCTAAAGGACCTTTATGGCGGTGGGCTTTGCTGATTTCTCTCTCTAGTGATTCCTCCAGATATCGTCGATTGAACAATCCTGTCAAGGGATCACGTATTGCCTGAGAGATAAGCTCTTGCTCCGATTCTTTTCGTTTAGTGATATCGCGTATCACCGTATGTAAAATATTGATTTTTCCAATTTGGATGGTAGTCATGGAGACTTCGGTAGGAAAAGTACTTCCATCCGCTTTTTGGTTGATACATTCGAACTTATGACTGCCTTCACGGATGGCCATGTTAATCATACCGGCCAGCTTATCTTCCGATTTTTCGCCGTCGGGTTGGGCATCCGGGAAAAAGTCGATATATTGCGTTGCCAGTAATTTTGTTTTGTTTTTGAACTTGAATAGATCAACCATAGCTGCATTACAGTCCAAAACCCTGGCTTCGTCGGTGATAAAGATGGCATCGTTGGATTTTTCAAACAATCTTCTATATTTGGTTTCACTTTCTCGCAACTTTTTAGCGATTTTTTTTCGTTCGGAGATCTCTTTTTGCAATTGCTGATTGACGTGAGCTAATTGGGTATTTTTATCTTCCAGTAGTTTTTTTTGTTCATGTAACTTACAGAATACATTGACTTTACTGTTGAGCAGCAATTGGTCAAACGGTTTTATCAGGTAATCAACAGCGCCGGTTTCGTAACCTTGTACCACAAAATGTCGGTCTTTGCTTACTGCTGAAATAAAAATAACCGGCAGTTCCTTGTTTTTTTCAGTTTGACGAATTTTTTCCGCCGCTTCAAATCCGTTCATTTCAGGCATTTGAACATCAATCAGACCGACTGCAAAGTCAATTTGTTGTGCTTTATTCAATGCTTCAATGCCGGATGCGGCTGTTTCAATGTTTACATCCTCTTTTTCAAGCAGTTTTTCCAGTACCAACAAATTTACCGGATCATCATCCACCAAGAGAATATTTGTTTTTTCCATGATTGATTACTACAGTGAATGCTCACTTTCTGTTAATACGTTAAAAATGTTAACAGCTCATTTTGAGTTCCATCTCGATTTTCACATTTGTTTATGAAAACAAATGTCGCATTCGTATAACATATTTCACCATCGGTACCATTATTTAACTTTTTGTACAACAGCTTTCACATTATTGGTCACAGCAACTACATGATAAACAAGAGATAATTGAATGATAAAATCTCACTGGTTGTTATCCTTAGAAGCTTGCAGCGAATGTATTATACTCCGGCTATACTGACTTTAACATGCTGACTGAAGCAACTGGCTAATGGTAGGGCACTTCTATGTGGTCGACGGATATTCCAAGAAATAAAAAGTTAACAAAATACATTATCTAATTCGAAGTGAGTACATTATAATTATTAAAACTTGAAAAATAGTTCCGTCATGTCTGATCCACTGTCAAAATCAAGAAAAGCTTTTATAATCCGGTATCCGGGAGAATCTCATAACTGATGATGGATTCCAAATTGAGCGTGGAATGTTCAATGTGATTAAACGTCGATATTTATATTATTGTTATAGCAAATATCGTTCGGTAAGTACACCACACATCCATTTTCCTGAGTTATTACAGCTGTCTTGGATATAAAGCTCTAACCTGCAAATTCTAACTTGGCAGCTCCGGTGTATTTTTTTATTTTCCTCTCTTTACTTTTTTTGTAATTCCTCTATCCCAAATGTGTATTTTTCAACATTAGATTTTGCTGATTATGAATACTGGTATCTCATTGGCGATTGTCGCAACAGTACTGGCTTTTGATCCTGCTATTACTTGGCTACAGGTCTATGGTACTGATATTGTTTGTGCCATTTATCTCTATTAAAACACCATTTCCGGATTTGCCGATGCTACAGTTTACGACCAGGGAACTTCCTATGAACTCATGACCCTGGTCTTCATGGATGTGTCCGCAGATGACAAGTTGTGGCTGCTTTTCTGAAATGAGATTCCTTAAGCCCTTTGATCCGGCGTGGAATTTTCCCATTACTTTATCGAGTGTTTTTCGTGGCGGTGGGTGGACGACTAATACGCTGCTTTTATTTATTATTGATCTTAATTTCAATAATATGGCTTTTTCCCGGAAACCGATGCGGGAATGAAACGGGAAAGGGATGGTGCCATTGATACCGGTAAAGGCTGTTTGATTGACTAGAATCTTTTTAAGATGAAGGCTTTCGATACCCGAATAACGGTTAATAAGTTTGTCAACTCTCGACGGATCGGAATTGCCTCGGATAACCAGGACCGGAATAGGTACTTCAGCCAGTGTTTTGATGACGGGTGCCGGGTTAAAGTAATTGATGATGTCGCCCGCGATAACCAGAACGTCTGCTTTGGTTTCGGTCACTGTATTTTGGATATTTGTAAGTTTCTTCTCTCGTCCGTGAATATCTGCCACGGCAAGTATTTTCATGCCATTCCTTTGATCGATTTTTAGGAGTTACTGGATTAAGTTTTGCATTACTATGGTATTCTAGATAGGGTTTTTGTGGTTTTTCAAGTGGGAAATGTTTGTTGGTTTTTTTATGGTCACAAAGGACCCGAACTCTTTAAATTAAGAACAAATGTTTCCTATTTGTCATTCAGAATGACAAATAGGTCATGCTTTTTTATGCTGTAATTGCAATTACTGTTAACATTTGTAAGAGTGTGTTGTTTTGGTATAACAGTTATCTATAAGGATATTTCTATACACCATGATGATTTAAGTTAATAATTTTAATGTTGCTTGTTATAACCTGTGCCGAGGTTTCCAGGGAGCAGTTTTGAAATACCAAATCATTTGACCATTTAGAAGTAAAAGACCATGTTCAATCCAGACCTTAATCCTTATGTTTCTCAATTAGATGATCACAAAGATATTATTCGGACCATTCCTGTTGAAGGTAAACCCGATTTCAGTGATTTAATTCATCCAATACGTCCTTTGATTGTGGATTTGGGGTGTGGTGCCGGGAATTTTCTGCGAGATTATGCGCTGTTTCGTCCTGAATACAACTTTGTGGGATTTGAACTTCGTTTTAAGCGACTGGTAAAGGGTGCCATAAAACTTAAGAAGCGTAACATCAATAATGTCAATTTGATTCAAGCCCGGGCCGAGGACATTGGGCTTTGGTTTCCCGATGGTTGCATATCTGAAATTTATATTAATTTTCCTGATCCGTGGCCCAAAAAACGACATCGTAAACATCGGCTGATGACCAGCGATTATTTAAAAACCGTCTACCCATTACTGGTAAAAGGTGGACACCTGGTTTTTAAAACCGATCATGAAGACTATTTCCACGCAGTGGTTGCACTAATCAGTCAACAAACCGATTTTGAAATGTGTGAGTACTCCGAAGATCTGCATGATTCCGTCTACAATGAATCAAATATTCCAACCGAATTTGAAATGCTGTTTAAGGGAAAGGGGTGTCCCGTATTTTATATAAAAGTCAAGGCACGGTAAAAACAATGTTGAAACATTTTCCTTTATTATTTTTTACATTCCTGGTGACGGTGTTCTCATCGGCTGGATTGGAGGCTGAAAAGTCACATTCTCAGGACACAGAAAATAAAAAGTACTTTATTTTTACTCCAGACAATAAATATCTAGCCAAGGTATTTCAGATCAATAATACTACCTGGGTTCGTATCCATGAAACGGATGAGATGAGTACGGTAAGTCAATGGAAAATTCCCGACTTTCAACCTCATACTATTCAGTTTTCTGCCGGTGAACCGAGGAAGTTGCTGTTGGCAGGTAAAAAGCGTCTACTGGTATACCGACTGATCGAAGGAAAACAAAAGCTGGCATTTATTCAACCCAAACTGGATGGCCAGGAAATTATTAAAGCTTCTTTTGACAAAGAAAGTGACGAGATCGTTTGGGCAACCCGGAACACTGTGTTTAAAACCGGGTTGAAGGATAAGCAGAAAAAAGAGGTGGCATCGGTTCCGTGGGATAAAGGCAACATACGAGCCATTACCGGTCTTTCGGGTGACAGGTATGCGCTGAGTCTGGAAGGGAGTCAACTGGTCCAATTGCATTCAAAGGGCAAATCTCATCAGCTATCTGAACATCAAGCGCCAGTAGCCAGCCTGCTGTCCCCGAAGGAAGATGAGCTGTTATCCCTGGATGAAAAACAGGAACTGGTGATTTGGGATCTTGAGAAGAAAAAAGCACAAACAAAAATGCAGTTGGAAAATCCTTCTGTGGTTGGAGAAGTTCAAGGAGCAACTTTGGATGATTCCGGTAAGAACTTGTTCGTGCTATCTGAGAAAGGGCAATCAACAACGGGACGTAAATATGCGATTGATGAATTGAAAAGAGGAGTGGTGAATGGCGTGCAACAAGCTATTTCCATGACATCCACTGGAAATGTCTATTCGGCGATTGATACTTTTTCTACGGAAGTAACAAAACAGGAACTCTCCAGGCAGGATTTGACCAGCCAAAAAACCGATGATGGTGGTTATAAGCGTTTGATTGAATCTTCAACATATAAGCAAAAAAGCAATTCCCTTTATGATCTGGCGAAAATTGAAGCGGATAATGAGAACTATCAAGCTGCGCTTGACCTGATTAAACGAATTCCCCTGGATGACCTTGAATATAGGGAGTCAAGAGAACTCAGAAAAGAAGTGCTTAATGACATTGAGATTAGAAACAGTATTGCAGCGGCCAGGGAACAATATAATAAGGGAAATCTGAAATCGGCCAGGATTATTTCGGAGAATATTCTGGATAAAAATCCTTCGAATGCTGATGCTAGAAAGCTTGTGCATAAGATTGATAGCAGAACGTCACAGCAATTCTGGTTGACTTTTTTGCTGCTATCATTGCTTTTGTTACTGCTTGCAGCTCTGGGATACTTTATTTGGAGATATAAAACGGCAGGCTGGCAGGCCAGCAGCATCGGAGAAGGTGGTTCAAAAGAGCCGAGGGCGGCTAAAACCGGTAAAAATGAGACGGGTCAAAAAGAAGATTTTTCCAGAAGAGCATTTGTTTATAAACTCGATGAAACCAGAAAAATGCTGAATCGAGCGGCTTCTTTGGATCAAGAGAGAAGGCTTAAAAATACCTGGATGGATATTACTGCTAAATTAAACATGATTGAAAAACGGGCCAAACTGGATGACAAGCTTTTGGCTGATTTCATGAAACAACTATCTGAAATTCAGGAGATGATTAATAGATTTACATTGAAAGAAGATAAAACGTCTGATTTTGCTTCTGATGAAGGTCAATCCTTTGGGGAGAAGAAAGACCAACAAAGCAACAAAAAGAATCATAAGGAACGGCAACCTCCACCGGAAGACGAAAGTAAAAAAAAAACAACTCCCAACTACTACCAGGTCCTGGGAATCACAAAAAACGCTACTCTTGAAGAGATTAAAAAAGCCTATCGAAGGAAAATGTCCGAATATCACCCCGACAAGCATAGTGCTTCGGATTTCAGGTGGGTGAAAGAAGAGGCCGATCGAATGACACGCATCATTCAGGAGGCATACACCTTTCTCAGTGATCCACAGAAGCGGAAGGAGTTATAAATAGCAGTAGTAATTTAACTAAAATTTAATCCAAAAGTAAGATTATGATAAAGTCAATGACAGGGTTTTGTAAGACACAAGTCACCCACAAAGATATTACCTGTAATGTGGAAGTGCGATCCGTTAACCATCGGTATTTGGAAGCCAGGATACATTTACCCAAACAGTTTCAGAATCTGGAAGAGCTATTAAAAAGACAACTTAAAAAGATGATCAACAGGGGTAAAGTTGATGTTTATCTTCAAATCGCTGCGACGGAAGATCAAACAGAAAACCTGTCAGTTTCTACACCGGTTTGGGAGAACTTTAAATCCATCGTATCAATGTTGGAAGTGGATATCGGCCGTGGGATTCAGTTGAATATGGCGGATTTGCTAAATGTTAAGGGCTTATTGGTTTACGTGCCGGAAGAAATGGATGTGGCGGATTATGAGACATTGTTTGCCTTGGCGGTGGAACAGGGAATCAGTGAATTGGTGAAGATGAGAGAACGAGAAGGGGAATTGTTGTATAAGGACATCATCACTCATGTGAATGAAATGCAGGTATTGATTGATAGTATTCTGTTTTATAAAGATGAAATCGTTAATAGTTATTGCCAACGATTAAAAAAGAATCTGAAGAATTTAAATTTGACATATGAGCAGGATGATCCCAGGATTATGCAGGAAATCGGAATTTTTATGGATCGTGCCGATATTACAGAAGAAATAGAGCGATTTAAAACACACTTGGTGCAACTGCGTGAACTTTTAAATGGAAATAATGCGGTGGGTAGAAAACTGGATTTTATTCTCCAGGAATTGAATCGGGAAGCCAACACCATTTGCTCCAAATCAACCCATGTTCAACTGACGCAAATAGGTGTGGCGTTAAAATGTGAAATAGAAAAAACTAGAGAGCAGATACAGAATATTGAGTAGCCGATTTCTCTTTCCAGTGGCTTTCTTTCCACATCTCTTTCTTATCCTCAACTGTCTTCTTTATTTCCGGTAGTTGAATCTGGTTGTCAGTACTGAAACGGTAATCATTGAAGATATCTTCCGCACTGGGGATATGGAAAGTTCCATCTTTTAACTTATGTGTGGTATCTTTTAAGCGATATGTCGTTTGTCCGCAGGTCCATGTGTTGTGACCTCTCATCTGTGTGCACAGACAGGCTTTATTCCTGACTGAAACTTTATCCGGATTCTTAGCCAAGGCTTCATTGTATGCATCGATATAACTGCAATGACCGGTTCGATCCAACACATATCCCAATGATTCGCAATTGGGTTTTATTCCCGAACCAAGGCAGGGACTTTGTTTGAGCATCCGCATGGGATAACCGGTTGGGGAAATAAGGTTGACTTCAATGTCCTCTTCGTTTGCGGCTATGTATGCCTGTTTGGTTTTATAGGGTAGACCACTTTCTTGAGCTACTGTAAATCGTGTGGCCACCTGAACGGCTGAACCACCCATCTCGATCATATTGACGGCGTCTGTTCCTGTAAAAATACCTCCTGCCGGAATTACCGGAATTTGGAGATCTTCCTTTTCCAACAGGGCCAATACTTCCATCATGATGTTTTTTAGATCGTATTTATGCCAATCGTCGATACCAAATCCCAAATGCCCCCCGGCCAGAGGACCTTCCACTACTACATAGTCTGGTGGACGATTGATTCTTGCTGTCCGTTTCAGGAAAAGTTTAAGGGCGCGGGCTGATGAAACGATGATGCCCAGTTTAACATCATTAAAGCGAGGATGGTCTTTGATCAAGTCAAAAGATCCGAGGTGTAGGCCGGCTCCCAGGGAAATACCATCGATTCCGCCATCCAGGGCCCCTATTAATCTGGCTTGCAGGGTTTCCCTGGGGTTATTCATGGTCAGTTTTTCCATCAGGTTGATGAATATCGCTCCGGGGCCTTCTTTGGCTTCCATAGTGTTGGCAACCAGACGTTGAGTGGCATCTTTGACCGATTGAAGGTCAAATTGAGCAAAGGATTTGTTGTCTGAATGATTAACTCCTTTGTACTTTTTGGTTCGTTGTTTTACGTAATCAGTACTAAAGTATCGATCGGAGATAGCACATATCAGCGCGTCGGAAAGATGTGCAATTCCTCCCAATTTTGCACCTGCCAGAGCTAAAGCTGAAGTAGAAATATCTACTCCCATACCTCCGATCATAATCGGAACATATTCTTCGTTGCCAAGACAAAGACGAAAGTCATCTAGTTTTTTCATACTACCTGATTAGAATACGTTTACAAATTGAATACATAATAGAAAAAATTGTCGAGTGTATAGTATTTTTAATGGGACATCACCTTTTTTCTCAGGAAAACAACCTTTTTAAAACCATACATCTAATTAGGTTTAATTGTCAGATCTATTTATACCGGTTAAATATAAGGACAAAATGTGCAAATTCTTGTCCATTCTCCAATAATAATAAGTAAGATTTATTATGGATCATTTATACAAAGGAAAAAAGATTATTAGTAGGTGAAATCCTGCTTTTTACAAAACTTTTACAAAGTCACTGATGCACACGGTTTTATCAGAGTAATAATGTGACTGTTTCTGTTAAATTAGATTTCAACAGAAAGTAATCACGTTATTTGATAAGATCAAACTGTATAAGGATAGATTGGCTGTCGGATCAAGTTCGTATGATAGACGATTTTATCAACTGCAATTCCATGCCGGTGTGGGAATCCAATGCTGATTCTGGAAGTGTGGCTGATCAGATATTTATGATATTGAAGAAAAAACTGCTTGATCTATCTTTCTTAAACCCTTTAAAGTTTATGTTTTAACAGGAATAACAAAGTATTTTTTTTATCAGAACAGAACCATGCCTAATGATAACAAATGCGAATATAAAAGTACTTAATAGTTTGTTATAGATTAGGAATTCCATTTTTCTTCTATCCACCGTTAATCTCTTTTATCCTGGAGCTGTGATGTCCGTAAGTCAACAATACGATAAATTATCCGATCTTGAAAAACGTTGCATTAACACCATTCGTTTTTTATCGACTGATGCTATTCAAAAAGCCAACTCCGGTCATCCAGGTTTGCCGTTGGGTATGGCACCGGCAGTTTTTAATCTGTTTACCAAATATCTGAAATATAATCCGAAAAATCCAGATTGGTCCAATCGGGATCGTTTTATATTGTCTGCCGGACATGGAAGCGCACTGCTGTATTCCATATTGCACCTGACCGGTTTTAATATCTCGCTGGAAGACATCAAAAATTTCAGGCAACTGGGAAGTATTACTCCTGGTCATCCGGAATATGGTCACACATCCGGTGTGGAAGCGACAACCGGTCCGTTAGGACAAGGTCTTTCCAACGCTGTGGGATTGGCTATCGCAGAAAAATATCTGGCTAGCGTTTTTAATCGACCACAATTTCAAATAATTGACCATAATATTTTTGTTCTGTCAGGTGACGGGTGTCTACAGGAAGGAGTTGCCGCTGAAGCATGTTCTCTGGCCGGTCATTTGGGATTGGATAATTTAATTGTATTTTATGATGATAATGGCATCACTATTGATGGTCGAACGGATCTCAGTTTCAGCGAGGATGTTTCTAAACGGTTCGAATCGTATGGTTGGTATGTTCAAGAGATTAAAGGCGACGGACATGATTTGGAAGCTTTGGACAAAGCTGTTGATAACGCCAAATCGGAATCTAAGCGTCCTTCATTGATTAAATTTCAATCCATAATCGGTTTTGGCAGCCCCAATAAAAGTGACTCTTCCGGTGTGCATGGGTCACCATTGGGTGAAGAGGAACTGAAATTGACCAAAAAAGCATTGGGTTGGGATGTTGAAGAGAGTTTTTATGTTCCGGATGAGGTTCGAGATCATTTTCAGGTATGTATTACCAATGGCCAACAGGCTGAAGCACAGTGGAATTCTCTGGTTCAGGAATATGAAAAAGTTCATCCCCAACTGGCCAAAGAGCTAAAAGCTGCTCAAAATGGAGAATTGCCGGCAGATTGGGAAAAACAGATTCCTGTTTTTAAAACCGGCAGTTCGCTGGCGACCCGTGTTGCTTCCGGGAAATTCCTGGAAAAGGTTATGCCGAATCTACCCTTGGTTTTAGGTGGATCAGCGGATTTAACCCCATCAAACAATACCCGTTTTCCGGATGCCGCCGCTTTTGATAAAGACAATCCGGGCGGACGTTATATTCATTTTGGTGTCAGAGAGCATGCTATGGGCGCTATATTAAACGGAATTGCGCTGAACGGGATGGTTCAGGCTTACGGTGCCACCTTTTTATGTTTTGCTGATTATATGCTACCCGCCATTCGCGTGGCGGCTTTGTCCCAATATCCCAGTATTTTTATCTTCACCCATGATAGTATTGGCTTGGGTGAAGACGGACCTACCCATCAACCGGTAGAACAGATCTCATATTTACGGGCGTTACCTGGTTTGGTTTCTTTTCGTCCGGCGGATGCTAATGAAACAGCAGAAGCCTGGAAATTTGCCTTGCAGCAAAAAAAGAATCCAGTGGCCATATTATTAACTCGACAGGGACTGCCCATCCTTGACAGGGCAACTGGCGGAACGGACAACCTGGTGGAGAAAGGTGGCTATGTGTTGATTAAAGAAGATAATCCGGATGTATTATTGATTGCCAGTGGATCGGAGGTTTCACTTGTTGTTGAAGCACATGGCATCTTGAAGTCAGCCGGAATCGCCGCTCAGGTGGTCAGTATGCCCTCTTGTGAACTGTTTGATCAGCAACCGGAAGCATATCGGAACAGCGTTCTGCCGAAAGAGGTTAAAGCACGGGTGGCTGTGGAAGCAGGGATTAAAAGAGGCTGGGAAGCATATTTGGGTGAACGTGGTGTGTTTATCGGTATGTCAGGTTTTGGTGCCTCCGCTCCGGCAGGTGAGCTGTTCAAGAAGTTTGGTATTACAACCGACGCCATTGTGCAGGCTGCAAAGGATATTAAATAACTCTCCAAGGTCATATGAGTATACTTATCTGCTTTTTGTCAGTATTTCATTTTATTTGTATTATTCAAAAGAGGGTTTTTATTTCTAAAACCACCAAGGGATTTATATATCTTGGTGTGTTTTTGCCCATTGGAGATTATATATTAAGGTTTATATTAGGAGAAGAATGGTTTCAATCCGGTAATCTGATATTTCACAGCTTTTTTTATCAGGCATTTTTCTGGAGTATCATAGCACTTCTATATTGGGTTTATACAAGGGATTTTAAGGGAGTGTTTCGTTTTTATCTCCCATTGTCAGGGCTTTTTGCAAATATGCTGTTTTGCCTTTTCAGCACGGAAAACCTGGCCTTTTTTGCACCTTTGTATAAAACCGGATTTCATTTTGATCTGATCAATGCCGGTTATATTATTCCTTTGACAGTAATGTTGATTTTATGGGCAACAAAACACTGGTCCGAGTTATCTGCCATTACGATCAGTCGTTTGTCATTTGGATTTTTAGTTTTTTTTTTATTGGTGGTGAGTATTATTAAGCAAAATGCCGCCAATAATTTGACCGATGATTTTAAAGATGTCAAGAATATCAATATTACACCCGCAAACAATCTACAAACAGAATGGAACGTGGCTGCCTATAGAGATGGAATGTATCTGGTGGGCAGGTATCATTTTGTCCAGGGCTGGCAGGGAGAGATAAAAAAAGAGGCCGCTTTTGACGATTTGGAAATATCTCAGAACATACTCCATGATCCCACAATTAAACATCTCTACTTCAATGCCTTTAAAAACCCGGTTATTAAAATGGAGCTTCAGAATGAAGTTATCGGTGTGACTATTTCTGAATTACGACCTTCGGTTGAGCCTCTTTGGGTAAAACAAATCCAGATTATTAAGAATCGATCGGGTCAAATCATGGATATCAACACGAACTTTGGTTCGATTCTGTAGTTTCTATTTTAAACATTGGAAGCAAGTTTTTTTGGGGGAATAGGTTCGATGACATCCCCAAAAAATAATTATAGGCCCAAACTGCTCATTGTGTTATAATTATTGCATGTTTTTTTCGTGCGAAACATCCGTTATCATCCATGTTTAATGGGTCTTGCATAGCCAGAATCCATTCAGAATGGTAAATAATACTTATCAGCTATAAAAAACAAAAATCAGGTTACCTATTCAGTTCTACCCGAAAACGTGTTTCAAATCCATCTGAAACACAACTAAATGCCGGTTATATTTGGCATGACAGGAAGACCTCAGGTTTCATGTTAAACAGTTACAAATCAGGAAGATTATGCATACTAAAATACAGAGAATAAAAAAGCTGTTTTCCGGGACATTCCTGACCGTTTTTCTCATCCTATCAAATTGTTCGATCCAGGCAAGCGATATCAAAAGCCAAGATATCAAATCCGGGCAGTTTGATGAAAAAACCGGTAAAATTCTGGTTGAGATTAATGAACAGATAAAGAATAAAGAATATGAACACGCACTTGAAAAAATAAATAAACTGATTGCTGAAGACAATAGCATAGCTAAGCTGCATTTGCTTAAGGCCAAGATTATTGATCTGAAAGGAGATAGCCAAAAAGCACTTGATTATTTAACCACGGAAATTGAAAAAAAACCGTCCAGTGCGGGTCTTATAGCGGCCAGAGGGCAGTTTTTGTTAAGCAGTGGACATCTGGAATCGGCCAAAAACGACTTTTACAAAGCGTATGAGTTAAACTACCGGCCGGTTGATGTACTGGCGGTGTTGGCCGATATTGAACAGGAAAAAGGAAATGGGAAAAGGGCGTTGGAGTTGCTTACACAAGCTCTCAACATCGACCCGAAAAAGGATATGCTTTGGTTTAAGAAAGCGCAGTTGGAATTAAGGCTTCTGTCTATTCCGGATGCAAAGAAGTCCTGTTCCAAAGCCACGGAACTGGCACCGGATAATCTTAAGTACCATCAGCTTTATATTGAAATTCTTACTTTTTTAAAACAACGGCAAGAGCTGGATGAGTATACGGAAAAAATTCATGAGCGGTTTCCCGGTAATGCCTGGATAAGTTTGCGGTTATCAACACTTTTGGTAGAAAGATCGGAATTTAAAAAAGCAAAAAGCGTTTTGATGCAAGCCCTAAAGTCCAATGAAAATGATTATCTGCTCATGTTTCAGATGGCAACGATTTTAGCCGCCGAAAGCAAATGGGAAGATTCCATTGCTTTTTTTAAAGCCGGTCTGGAATATAATCCGTCTTCCACATGGGCTAAAATTCAATTGTCAAAAGTGTATCTACAAACCGGAGAGATTGAACCGGCCGTCGAATACCTGGAAAAAGCCAGGGCGCAAAAAGCACGCGACGCTTTCGTCTACGAGACCTTGGCGCGGATATACAATCGTCGAAATGAGACTTTTGAAGCCGAACGGGTGATTCTGGAAGGTCTCAATATTAATGATAAAAACCAAACCCTGATTCTGGAGTATGCCAACCTGTTGGAAAAAAGGGGGAATGCGCGGGAGACCATCAAAGCGTACGAAGAGGCGTTGATCAATGATTCGGAAAGTACCTACATTCTGGGTAAACTGGGGAATTTATATCGCCTGAGCGGAGAATACGAAAAATCGCTTCAAGTGCTAAAAAGGGCGATTTCCGGCAATCCAACCAGTACCTGGATACGGGCATACGAAATCGAAACCCTGGCGGATATGGAGAAATGGCAGGATGCATTGGTCGGTATAAACGAACTACTAAAGATCATGCCGGATGATTACTGGGCTTATGCCAAAAAAGCCCTGATATTACATGCAACTGATAAATTTGCTGAGGCCCATATTTCCATCACCAAAGCCATTAAGTTGAGGCCCGATGCGTTGTGGTTACGGGAAATAGAAGGACGTATTCTGGAAAGATTACATCGATATAAGGAAGCTGAAAAGGCTTTCACTTTGGCTTTGGATCAATCTCCGGAAAATGTTTATTTGATGACCCGGTTAGCTTACGTACAGATATATTCCAATAAAAACGAAGCGCTTAATACTATAAAAAAAGCCCTGAACACCGAAGATTTTGATATCAGCACTATTGAGCTGTATCTCTATCTTGCCGGTTTGGCGAAAACGACCTGGAATTTTTCTGAGAATGGCCAAGAATACCAGGTGTATAAAGATATAATTTATAGTTTGTATCACGATGCGGAAAACGGTATCAAAGCCCTGAAAAAACAAGGCAGTTCACATGCTTTGTTTTTAGAGTATTTCATGAAATTGATGCAAAAAGACAAAACCGCCAAAATTACCCTGGATGATGTCAACCTTGAATCCATAAAGTCCCAATGGCACTGTTTTTATCTGGGTGTGCAAGCAGTGAGAACTGATCAAATGGAAAAAGCCAGACGGTATTTGGAGAAAGGACTGGAGTTGAGTCCGGATAACTCCTGGTTAATGTTGAAACTGGCATATGTACTTCAGCAGCAGGAAAAATACGATCGAGCTGTGGATTTATTAAACCGGTTTTTTGAGATACAAACCGATAATACCTACATTTGGGTTCAGCTCAGGCTGGCTTTATATTACGACTTGGCAAAAAAATACAAGGATTCCGAACGGATGTATAAAAAAATACTGGCCAAAAAACCGGACGACAATGTTGCTTTGAATAATCTGGCCTGGATGTATTTGAATGCCGTTGACCCTGAGCTTCATAAACTGAATGAAGCTTTGAAGTTGGCTATCAGGGCAGTGGGATTGCAACCTTCCCCGGCCAACCTTGACACACTGGCTGAGGCCTATTATCAGAAAAAAGAGTATAAAAAAGCACTTAAGGCCATTGAACAGGCCTTGGATAAGGATAGACGGCAGCTGGACGATTTTAAGAAAACACAAAAGAAAATTCTCAGGGCCATTGAAGCGGATGAAGAAGTTAAGTCTTATTAAGGGGCGGCTTAAAAAGTCAGTTCATATTCTGTTTACAAAATGTCCATTGTTTTTGGGACGTTAGTAAACAGATTTTGTGAAATTATTTTTAAACGATCCCTTAGGATTTTACCCTTTCCGGTACTCTTTCCAAGACGAATATCATCGCATTCCAACCGTTTCCCGTGACAAAAACCGGAAAAACGGCTTAAGGGTCGGCTTAAAAATCAGTTCACATTTTGTTTATAAAATGTCCGTTGTTTTTGGGACGTTAGTAAACAGATTTTGTGAAGTTACTTTTTAATGATTCCTAAACTTATAAACGAAAGAATTCTACCCAACACTATCAATCCGGATTTTTATGCTATCCATCGACTTTCATTCACATTCCATTGCATCAGTGCATGCAATGAATACGATTCAGGAAATGCTTTTGTACGCAGACAGTCAGGGGATACAGGGATTAGCCATTACTGATCATTGTCCGGGTTTGGATAATACCTTGTGGCTGATGGAGAATGAATCGGGCAAAGCAAAATGGAAAAGTCAAATTCGCAGTCCGGATTTACCGTATTTCATGACGTTACTTACTCGGTATCAACCACCGGAACATATTAAAACAAAGCTGTATAGGGGAATAGAGTGTAATATTCTCAGCAGCGGTGATTTTGCCACTGATGTTCCATGGTCAGCTGCCCATAAATTTGATGTGATTATCGCTTCTGTTCATCCAATGCCCAATGTTTTTGTAATTGAGAGCAGTGAACAGGTAACCGAGCGTATGATTCTGGCCATGGATAGTCCCATCGATATTATCGGGCATCCTTATCACAGGATCTTTTGTCCTGAAATTGAACCGGTAGTCAGAGCGGCAGCTGAAAAGGGGATTACACTGGAATTAAATAATGCATCCCATCTATATAATAAAGTGGATGCGGAAAAAGGGATAGAAATGTTGACCTTGGCTCGCCAATATGATTGTACCATTTCTATCTCATCTGATGGACATATGATCAATGAACTGGCATTGGATAATGCCATCCGCCCTATATTGGAACAGACTGATTTTCCTGATGAATTAATCGTTAATCGAACCCTTCAATCCGCCGATGAATTTGTGGAACAAAGAAAGAAAAAAAGGGCGGAAATAAAAGCATCAAGTCGGACATGATGGGAGAGGGGACTAATCGTCATTCCGGGATTGATCGGCCTGGTCCGGGATTATCAAGTTAAGCCTTGCCATCTGTCATTCTGAGGAACTTTCGGCTTCGATCGACGAAGCATTTCTCAAGGTCAGAAAAAAATAGTGTGGTTTAATATTCTCTTAAATTTTATAAAAACAACTGGACTTTTATTCAATCAAGTTATTTTCAGATGTTGTTTGGGTTGCAATAAGATTCTTGTTTTTACCTTAAGTTTCACTCAAAATGAAAATAAATAAACAATTTTCCATAACTTAATGACATTGAAGTTGGCGTCTTTAACCTGGTTTTAACTGAATAATTAACTGATAATAAAGATAGATAGGGTATATATGAAAAAATATAAAATAGCCGTTTTGGCGGGGGATGGTATTGGTCCTGAAATCATGAAGCAGGCTTTAAAAGTATTGGATGTTGTGGAACAACGAAACGAGGTTGAGTTTGAATTGCTTCCCGCACTGTTTGGCGCTTGTGCCTATTTTGAAACCGGTAAATCTTTACCTCAGGAGACAATCGATATTTGCGATGCTGCGGATACCATATTAAAGGGAACTATTGGTCTGGGGCATGAGGAAACACTAAAGATTCCAGTTGAGGAGCGACCGGAAAGAGGAGCCCTGCTGCCTTTAAGAAAACTATATAATACTTACGCCAATTTCCGTCCTGTTTCTTTGCCCAAAAGTTTGTCCCATTTTTCACCACTTAAGGCCGAGGTAATCGGCCAGGGGATCGAAATCATGATAATCCGGGAACTGGTGGGTGGATTATATTTTGGTCATAAGGAAAGAGGGACTGATGATAAAGGACAACGCTGGGTGAAAGAAGCACTTGAGTATGATGAAGAACAGATTGTAAAAATTTTGCATGTTGCATTTCAGACTGCTATGAAGCGAAAAAAAGTGCTCCACAATATTCACAAAAGCAATGTTTTGCTGTCCAGTATATTATGGAATGAAATTCTGGATGAGATTTCTGTGGAATACCCGGAAGTTGAAGTGAAACATGTTCTGGTGGATGCTGCTTCAACCGCATTATGCCTGAATCCGGGGCAGTTTGATGTGATGGTAATGGAAAACATGTTCGGAGATATTTTAAGTGACCAGGGAGGTGGTATTCTGGGGTCACTGGGTCTCATGCCTTCCGCCTGTATTGGAGATACAAAATCGTATTTTGAACCGTCTCACGGTTCGGCACCGGATATTGCCGGGAAAAACATAGCAAATCCCTATGCCATGGTTGGCTCGGTTGCCATGATGTTGGATATGATTATGGGAATGGAAGAGGAATCGAAAAATGTTTGGAAGGCCATGCAAAGTGTTTTTGCCCAGGGGTATTCAACAGCAGATCTTTCCAAATCCAGCGATGATATCAAAATGATCAGCACCGATGAGTTTGGAGATTTAATTGTCAAGGAATTGCTGGCGGGATAACAATCTTGTTCAGAATACACAAGCAAAAAACTGCGAGGTCAGATTTCCAATAGGTATCCTTTGTCTTCAGCTGAATGAATCAGCGATTTATGACAGGATACCCGATCCATAAACCAAGGATCAACACCTGAATTCGCAGTCGAATCTATCGAAAGATGATGGCGTTATCAAGGCTCTCAAATCTATAAAAACAGCAACGAAATGTTAATATTCAACTACTGAGCTAAATCCGTTATAGAGTGACACCGGTTTTAAAAATAGCAATCTCGCGGTTGTTACGTATTTCGGCAGAAGTCAATCGGCCATTTATTATTTTTATAACCGTGTCAAGAAAACTGGTGAAAACTTCATCCTGGTTGACATTCGGATCGGCTATCATCCCAGCATCGAAATCGATCCAATTGGCTTTACGTTTTGCTAGAGTCGAATTAGAAGCAATTTTCATAGTCGGTATAAAACCTCCCAAAGGAGTGCCCCGACCGGTAGAGAAAAGTACCAATTGGCACCCGGATGCACCCAACGCGGTTGTCGCGACCATATCGTTTCCTGGTGAATAGATCAAGTTTAAGCCTTTTTCCTTGATCTGCATGTTCATTTTCACCACATCCACAACTTTCGATCTGCCTGCTTTGCGCGTACATCCCAGAGACTTTTCTTCCAGTGTGGTGATTCCTCCTTTTTTGTTACCGGGAGAAGGATTTTCATACACAGGTTGATTGTGCTTGAGATAATAGCGCTTGTAACTATTTATCATGTCAACGGTTTTATTGAACACTTCCCTGTCAGCACACTGTTGCATAAGGATGTGTTCCGCACCAAACATTTCAGGTACTTCTGTGAGAACGGCCGTTCCACAGTGGGCTACAACAAAATCCGATAACTTTCCGATTAAAGGATTGGCGGTGATACCGGAAAAAGCATCGGACCCACCACACTCAAGTCCGACAACGATGTCCTCCCATGATCCGGGTACACGTTGGTCATTGGCTGCCCGTCCATACAATTGTCGGAGCAATTCGACACCAGCCGATACTTCGTCCTCCACAGTTTGTGCTTCAAGGAATAGGATACGTTCGGGATCAAAATTTTCCGGCATGGTATCTCTGAACACATCAATCTGGTTATTCTCGCAGCCGAGCCCAAGAACCAGAATTCCGCCGGCATTGGGATGTAAGGCGATGTTTTGTAGAATCACCTTCGTTCGTTCATGATCGTCGCCTAGTTGAGAACAGCCATATGGGTGCGGGAAATGGAAGACGCCATCCACATTGGGGCAGTCTCCGACTTCATCCTGAAACGTTTTGACAATATTTGCAGCCACACCATTCACACAGCCAACGGTTGGTACAACCCATATTTCATTTCTGATCCCGACTTTGCCATTGCTACGGCGATAAATCTTGAGGGGTTGATCGCTCACCGAAATGAATGACTGAACTTCCGATTCGTCGGGTTGGTAACTATACTCCTGTTGTTCAGATAAACCTGTCTGAATATTGTGAGTATGTACCAACTCCCCTTTACGAATATCCCGCGTGGCCAATCCAATGACCGCTCCGTACTTGAGAACGGCTTGGCCGGTAGCCAGATTATCCAACGCGACTTTGTGCCCGGTGGGAATTGGGTCGAGAACAGGGAATCCTTCGCCAACATCTGCTGTAACAATTGTCCCTTGATCAATGGAATTGAAAGCAACGGCAACATTGTCCATTGAATCAATTTTAAAAAGCCTGATCATCTCAGGTACTCCCTTAGAGTTGCTCGCATCCCTTTCGTATCGATAGATACCAGATCATTAGCCATCTTCTTCCGCAGTCCATCAATATCCGACAGCATAACACCCCAGTGACTTTCTAAGCAAAGTATCTCCTCAACAATTCTCTCTGCATTCGCTTGAGTCATCGGTGTACAATCAGTCCACAGATCATGGTATTGTTCAAGAAAGCACTTGTCATCTTTTAGAGGGTAGCTATTTCCGCCACTCTCACCCTTATAAAAACGAATCAGTGCTGCTAAAGATAACGACATCAAAGGTGGTATACTGTTGTTTTCCCGCCAGTATTGCAAAAACTGAGGCAGTATTCTTGTTTTGAACTTTGCCATGGAATTCAGAGATATATCCAACAATCGATGATCAATATAAGGATTTTTAAAGCGCTTTATTACATTTGCCGCATATTCCCGCAAACTCTTTTCCGACATTCCAAGGTAAGGAATGATCTCTCGTTCGAGCAGTCGATCCAGAAATTCGGTTAGATCCGCATCGGAAACGGCATCCTTTACCAGCTCGAATCCGCATAGGTATGCTATCGGCACAAGCGCTGTATGACAACCGTTCAAGATTGCAACCTTGCGATCTTTGTAAGGTTTAAGATCGTCGACTACTTCTATATTAAGTCCACTGCCTGCAATTTTGAGTTCTTCTGCGACACTTTCCGGTGCCTGAATAACAAACAAATGAAAGAATTCACCAGCTACCATAAACATGTCTTCATATCCCAGTTTTGCTGTTAATTCCTCGCTCTCATTCTTTGGGTACCCGGTGACTATCCGGTCAACCAAGGTTGAACAGAAAGTGTTGGCAGTGACAATCCAATCGCGAAATTCATCACCCAATTGCCAAAGATCTACATATTGCAACACAACTCGTTTGAGCTCCTGACCGTTATAATCGATTAATTCACACGGAATGAGGATGAATCCGCTCTCTTTTGTTCCCCCAAATGTACGAAAACGTTCGTGGAGAAAGCGAGTTAACTTTGCCGGGAATTCGCGGGGAGGGGTATCCTTGAAACCGTCATTTTCATTAAAGGCTATTCCAGCCTCAGTGGTGTTGGAAACGATAAAACGTATTGCGGGATTTCTTGCAATGGCCAGAAATTCTTTGTATTCCTTGTAAATGGAAATTTCACGGGTAACAGCAGTAATAATTCTCTGTTCGTTACGCAGATTGCCTTGCTCGTCATAACCACGCAGAAAAGTCGTATAAAGTCCATTCTGGGTGTTGAGGGATGGTGGAAAATCCGAATCTATGGGTCTTGCGATGACAACCCCTGCATCCAGCCCCTTTTGTTCGTTAAGAATATCGACTTGCCAGTCGATAAAACACCTCAAGAAATTACCTTCACCGATTTGAAGTATTTTTTCGGGATATGGCTCTTTTGGGACCACACTCCGGTTAAGTTTTTTTGTATTCATTCTGTGCCAACCAGGTGTTGAATTAATCGAAAGAAACTAAAATTTTACTGATGCTAGATATGTTATTTTTCCAAAAATCAAGGGCTGGACCGGCTTCAGACAAAGGAACATCTCTTGAAATAAGTTGTTCAAAAGGCAGATTCGTGTTTCTCATAACCTTAAGAACATCATCAAAGTCTTCCTTAACCGCATTGCGAGATCCCAGGATCTGCATCTCTTTCATGACAAACATTTTGGTTTCATACTGCACCGGGTTTTTAACATAGCCGACGTAAACCACTCGTCCTGAAAAAGCAACCAGATCGATGGCAGCGACAAAGGTGCTTTCCAAGCCTATTGCTTCAACAATAACAGCGGGACCATGATTATCCGTGAGTTTTTCTACCTCTTTTTGCAGGTTGTGTGTCATAGAATTAATCACATGCTTCGCTCCAAATTTCTGCGCCTGATCCAACTTTTTATCGTCAATATCCACTGCGATGACATTTGCGCCATAAGTACTGCCACCGACAATTGCTCCGAGGCCAACCAAACCACAACCAAAAACAAGCATATATTCATTAGGTTTCGGCGCTCCTCTTCTTGCCGCATGAAAACCAACGGCAAGCGGTTCAACGAGTGCAATCTCGCTGAGAGACAAATCGTTGATTCCAGTGATTGTTTTCTCGTAAGGAAGAGCCAGATACTCTGTCATACCACCGTCTTGTTGAACACCAAGAGTTTGATTGTTCTTACAGGCATTGGGGTGATTACTGAGACAGGACCAACAGGTTCCACAGGTTGTATAAGGCAACACCAGTACTTTATCACCGACAACGTAACTTTCCGGAACGTTTCGGCCAATTTCGACGATCTCTGCGGCAATTTCATGACCAGGGATACGTGGATAATTGACGATTGGATTTAGACCGTTGTAGGTATTCAGATCACTACCACAGAATCCGACTTTGCGAATTTTTAACAATAATTCCCCATCTTGCGGTTGGGGTTTATCGATATTTTCGCGAATGCTATATTCGCCAGGTTGGTCAATGATAAAAGCACGCAAGGTTTTTCTCCATTCAAAGTGTTTTATTTACATATTACAGCAACTACTGGTTGTTATATCAAAGATTTAACCCAATCTAGTCAGTTGCTCATCGTTCTAATTTTTGGTTATTTACCGAAAACCATATCCGGCAAAAAAAGACTAAGCTCGGGTATAAATGTTACTAACGCGAGAGCGATAACGAGCACTATCCAGAACGGAATAACCTCCCGAATAAAATCTTTTACCGGAACATTGATTATGGTGCAAGTGGTGAACATGACAGTCCCCAACGGTGGTGTTAACGTCCCAATAGAACAGTTTAGTATAAAGATAATCCCGAAATGAACCAAATCAATTCCTATAACTTTGGCCGCCGCTACCAACAGAGGCGAGATGACGATCAAGATCGCATTGCCCTCGATAAACATACCGAGAACGATCAGAATGAGATTGGTTATTAGTAAAAATAGTACTTTATTGCTGATATTATCTGCAATAAAGGAAGCAATATCCTGAGGCAGACCTTCCCAAGTCAAGAACTTTGAAAATCCATATGAAACAGCAATGATTATCAGAACGTTGGCAGATGCAAGAACTGATTCGACCAGACCTATGCGGAATTTTCGAAAAGTCATTTCCCGATAGAAAAAAAAGCCAATGCACAAAGAAAACAGCACGGCAATAGCCCCTGCCTCTGTCGGAGTAAAAACCCCGAACCTGATTCCTCCAATGATGATTATCGGTAATGTGAAAGCAATAGCCGCCGCCCGAACTCCAACCAAAACCTCTTTGAAATTTGCTCTTTTCTCTCGTTCCGGTATATAGTTACGTTTTAACGCGATCCTGTTTACTAAAACCATCATCATCGCACACATTAATATGCCAGGAACGACTCCCGCAAGAAACAAACGGCCAATCGAGACATTGTTGATGTAGCCAAAAAGAATCAGGGCGATACCCGGTGGAATGATGGGGGTGATCAAAGAAGAAGCGGCTGTGACAGAGGCTGAAAATTCTTTCGAGTAACCCTTTTTTAGCATAAAAGGCACAATCAGCTTGGAGTTCATGGCTGCATCAGCGATATTCGATCCCGACAATCCCCCCATCATGGTACTCAGCACGATGTTGACCTGTGCCAAACCACCCCGCATGTGCCCGGTAAGAATTTCACTAAAAGTCAATAATCGTTTACTAATACCGGAATGGTTCATGTATATGCCTGCCATAATGAAAAATGGGATGGCCAATAGAGCATACGAACTTAAACCTTCGCTAATGCGCTGTATTGATATCATCAATGGAAGTGATGAAAAGAACAGAAAATAGGTTAGCGTACTGGCGAAAATTGAAAATGCAACCGGAAATTCCAGCAACAAAAGAGCAAACAAAACTGTGATAGGAATCCAAACACTCATAGCATCGTCTCCACTTCTTCAAGGTACTGCGGGCCTCTGAATGCATAGCACAGAGCATGGAATAGGGTAAACAATGAACCGAGAGGGATTCCCAGGTATACATAACTGTAGGGAATCCGCAAACTGGCGGTATAACGATTATGAGAAAAAAAAGTCAATTTGAACCCCAAATAGATTATTACTGTAAGACAAATGACTAACAGCACTGTTGAAAAGATGCGTTTTACGAAAAACGAGGTTTTATCTGGAAAAAATTTAAGTAGGAACTCAATATTGACAAGCTCGCCGCGTCTGGCCAGTATGCTCATCCCGAAAAATGTCAGCCAGATAAACATAATCAAAGACAATTCACCAACCCATCCTGCCGGTTGGCCTAGAATGTATCTTGCTGTTACGCCCCAGATCGCGATACAAAAGATTCCAAATATAGTTAGGGAACTCACTAAGACATCGAGTCTACCTACCATTCCCAGTATTTCTATAGTATTGTTCCAAAGATTTTTATTCATATTCGAATTTCTCTCCTAGTTTCAAATAATCACCTGCCACCTTTGAAAGTCGCAGGCGATTGAACGAAACTTGTTAATAATACTACTATTTCAAACTTTTCAAAGTGTCCTCATACAGACCATCTGTCCATTCGGGGAACTGGCCTTTCATAACTTTCAGGGCATTGTCGAGATATGGACCGACCTCGACCTTAACAACCTCGACACCTTCTGCGACCATCTTATCGATGTACTCCTGTTCGGTTCCCCTGATTAGCTTGCTGGCATATTTAGACATCTCAATACCCGTTTCTGTAATCATCCGTTGTTGCGATGAATTGAGATCCTCCCAAAAAGCGGTTCCCATGATCCAAGGAGTCATATGGACATCATGATTGGTAAGAATGAGGTATTTTGCCTGCTCAAAAAATTTCCCACCATATAGAGTACCGGGAGGATTCTCAATACCGCTGACAATCCCCTGCGACATGGCTGTGTAAGCCTCGGACAATGCCATAGGAGTTGGTGTCGCCCCGACTGAGAGTGCCCAATAATTTGCAATTTTCGCATTCTGAACACGAATTTTTTTACCTTTCATCTCTGCTGGATTCGTAGCCTTGGTTTTTGACAGTAATTGTCGGGTTCCATAATAAAAATCAGTCACGATGGCATGAAAACCTTTTTTATCGAGCTTGGAAATCAATTTGGAAAACTTTTTCGAATGTACCAACTCGACTTTTTGTTCGACATTAGTGCCGACGTAAGGGGCATTAATTACACCCAAGTCCGGTACTAGGTCGGCAAGCGAACCGTAAGATGCGATTGCAATAATATTCGCTCCCATCTTTGCTTGCTCCTGAACATTGCCCTCGTCGCCCAGTTGACTACTTGGAAACGGTCTAAGAATAATCTCTCCATTTGATTTTTCTTTCAGGATCTTAGCCCAATATTTAACAGCTAGATCGACAGGCTCACCGGGTTGATTACCATAGGCCACCATGATTCTTAAATTTCCTGCAAATGCATCATTCCAAGCTGGTGTCAAGAGGGATGTGATTCCCGCAAATGCGGTCATAAAGATGACTAATAATTTTTTCATTGAAAAACCTCATTGCTTTGTTAAATTACGGTTCCGGTTTTTCCGGAATGATTAAATGGCAGTGGTGCCTTCACCGCCTAATCCCTGCTACATGGGACGGCAATCAACAATATCTTGCCCGGTTATCGGCATATCCTCAACGGGAGCCATTGCTCCCTTATGACGAATAACATAGGCAGCTATTGCATGCGCCATCTTCGCAGCGTCGCATGGAGAACAACCAAAGCTCCGTGCCACCATATACACGGCACTGAATGAATCGCCTGCTGCGGTCGTATCGACAACCTGATCGACCGGCTTGGCAGGCACTTCAATAATGTCTTCATTTGTGAATATCGAACATGGTCTTCCACCATCCTTTATGACTGATTCCATAACGCCAAATTCTTTGAGTCGATTATGGGCCTCATATCTTGTGTCACCGTCGAACAAAATATTTACTTCTTCCGTTGTAAGAAAAACGATTTCACTGATACGATATAACTCCTCGTAAAATCTGGTGGCCTGACTTACTGACTCCCATAGATTCGATCTGTAGTTACAGTCAAAAAAGATTGAGATGCCATTTTTAGACAATTCCTCCAACCGTTCTATCAGAGCCGATCTACTGGTTTCCGTGAGAATAGCCAAACTGATTCCACTGAGATATATCGCCTCATACTCAGAAAATTGCTGTAGTATTTTTTCGCTACCCGGATATTCAAAACATTTTCGGGCGGCGGCGTCACTTCGCCAATAGTGGAAAACTCTTTCTCCAAAACTATCCAGCTCGATAAAATAGAGACCCGGACGCTCTCCTGCGATCATCTGCACAAGATTGCTGCCGACCCCTTCTTGTTCCCAAAAGCGGACCATTTTCTCACTGAAACTGTCACAACCGACAGCAGTCACATAATCGACCTTCAATGGAAGCGAATCGGCCAATCTCGCACAATATATGGCTGTATTCAGAGTGTCCCCTCCAAAGGTCTGTTTTATTGCTCCCGGTCCCAATTCCTGCATCTCAATCATGCATTCTCCAATGAGTGCTATTCTCATGACAAACATTTTTCCGCTACTTGTTAACAAATATTAAAATGCCCCAAAATAAATTAAGGAACTTTCAACTACTCGGCAAAACGTGCGCTTGCATTTGGATATACCAGTAGTAACGCCTCTCGCCGATCTGAATGAAGATCTGGGCAAACAGAACCCACATGACTTAAGCCGGCTTAACAATAGCACAAATATGTCCTCCATATGCGCTGTTATTATCGCTGTTAGCCTGGCCTGAAGCAGATTTTGGCTCAAATCGCCCATTTAAGTTAAACCGGTTTAAAACAGGTGGGTAACAACACCTGAATTCGCATGTATATTAACTATTGAGCCCGATTTAATACCAGTTTTGAACGAATAGAACCCGACTGCTTTTAAACCGGTTTAAAACACTATCACTCGAACTGTCAAGAAAAAAATTTGATAATAACTGCTTTTTTACTCAATCTGCTTGGAGATAGTAACCGCAGGATTTTCTGATGATCAGTTCGGATTGAAGATAGATATGACGTAATGGAGCATCCGGATTGTTAATCCTCCGAATAAGTAATTCAGCTGCTAATCGCCCTATTTCGCTTTTTTTGGTTTTCATCGTCGTTAATTGCACATACCCTCTTGATGCTTCGTCAATATCATCACAACTGACGACTGCAAGGTCTTTCCCGGGTTCGAGTCCAAGATAATGGAGTTCTGATATAATGCCTACCGCCACGAGGTCGGTAAAACAAACCACTGCGGTTGGCGGGGTTTTATGGCTGAGAAGTGTTGTTAGAGCTTCTTTCCCCCCTCGTGGGTTGGTTTCACATCGAACAATAAGGGATGGGTCCACTTCGAGACCATTTTCTTGCATTGCCGTTACGAACCCTTTACTCCTGTTTTTCGAAACAGAAGTTTGTTGACCACCACCGGCCATCGCTATCCGTGTATGACCAATTTTGATCAGGTGCTCTGTGGCTTTTTTGATTGCTTGAACACCGTCATTCACCACAAAATCCAGTTTGGCCCCGTCGATTTGTCTGGCTATTAACACAGTGGGAAGATTACTTTTAAAAACGGAAAGAAGGGAATCGAGGTCAGTGCCATCGGCTGGGCTCAATATCAGCCCGTCAGAACGGTGCCCTATCAGAGCTTCAATAAATTTCGACTGATACGCAAGAGACTCATTGGTGTTGCAAAGAAAAGCCAGTTTATCATTTCGACTCAATACCGCTTCACAATCTGCAAAAACTTCCGCGAAATATGGGTTGGTGATGTCATGAACAGCCAAGCCGACCGTGTTTGATCTGCCAGTACTCAGTCCGGCTGCACCCAGATTGTGAATATAGCCTAGCTCTTCAACAATGCTGAGGACTCGCCTTCTCGTCTCGTCAGCCACTCGAGAATCATTATTAATCGCAAGAGAAACCGTTGCCTTGGACACTCCCGACAATTTGGCTATGTCATTCAGGGTGATGCTTCTTTTTTTTACGTTTGCAGACATTTGCGGTGTTTTATTGGGTATCTTTTCTCAGCTGAATAGTGCTTTTTCGGTGTTAGATCGTACATTTTCCTTATTCTCTCATTATCAAGTGTAATTGTTCTTATATTCCAATCCAGGAATTGTGTCAATGCCTTTTAAACCGGTTTAAAAATCTATTGACATTTTGATTTCTTAAGAATATTGCTTTTATAAAAACATTAACGCATATGCTGCCATTACATTAATCTTTACTAAAAAAAAATATGGTTTCGATGAAACAAAGTTCCCTAAATGAACAGTTGAAAGAATTAAAGTTGGTTCCAGTGATAAGCACGCCCTCAGTCGAGGCGGGTTTGAGGCTTGCTGAAATATTGGCCGCCAACAAGCTGCCAGTAGCAGAGATTACTTTTCGATCAGCTTGTGCAGCGGAAACAATTGCAGCGATCAAGGCTAAATTCCCTGATTTCTTACTCCTTGCGGGTACTGTATTAAACAAACAACAGGCGGTTTCAGCTTTGGAAGCAGGTGTTTCTGCTATTGTCAGTCCAGGTTATACTTCACGATTAGCTGAATACTGCAAACAAAATAAAATATCCTTTTTCCCCGGTATTAGTACGCCAAGTGAGGCACAGAGTGCTTTTGAAGATGGACTCACTGTGCTTAAATTTTTCCCGGCCGAAATGTCGGGAGGAGTAAAAATGCTTTCCTTATTTAAGGAGGTATACCCCCAACTCTGCTTTATGCCAACGGGAGGAATAAATAAAGATAACATTGGTGATTATCTCAGGCTTGACAACGTTGTTTGCTGTGGTGGAACGTGGCTCAGTCCTTTTCAGTTGATGCTTAATGGGGAATGGAAGAAAATTGAACAGCGAATATTCGCTGCAGTACAGATAATCCGAAATCTCTGATAAACCTGCAATCGAAAATACAAGGATCTTAAGATATGAAATTATCAGTCTTTTTGGAGAATTCATAAATTACACATTTTTGAGTTTCTAATTTGAGTTCTACTACCTGTCATCCAGAGGATGCAAGACGAAGGATCTCTCTCGGTCAATTGCATTAATCATTGATGTTTATTTTTAAACATGTTCTTTGCAAGTGGCAAAGATCTGTTTAAAATCATGTAGATTCTTCAGGTCACCGGGGCTTCCATCAGAATTACGGCAGTTTTTAATGGAACTTGACCAGGAAGTTGTTAATTCAAAACCCTGAAATGTGTGATTCAGGTTAGGGCTGCCTATTACCCATAAATATTTAGGTTTAAAATAACAATATGTTACAAATAGGAATTTTATGGACTTTTCAAATTCAAAAAAACTAAAAGCCCATAAAATTGAATAGTTATAAAAAAGTCCATTTGTATGTGTTGACTTATGGGTAATGGGCAGGGTTAGGGTGTTATTTCATAGATATTAAAATCGTAAACTTTTATCGGGGTCAGTTTGTCCGTTTTTCCAGATTTCAGTATATCATTACAGCAATTTTTGAAACTGCGAAGAAACGCCGACCGTAAAACCGGCTAAATTTTAAAAAAGTATGCGTCTGTCCGCAATAACAATTGTAGAGAATCCAATGTCGGTAAAATAAACGCCATGGATTCAGGTTTTAGTTTTTAATTGAAAATACATCGAAAATAAACTAAAATTAGTCCCAACAATTCCGATTTGGGTCGCTAAAATTGTTTGTCCCTCAATCTATGAAAAAGCGATTCCCTATCATTCAGCCTGAATTCAATTTTTTAAGGAGACTATAAATGAAAATTAACTTTTTTTCTTTGATTGCAGCACTTGTTGTTTTTTCCCAAACAGGGTCCTGTCTTGCTCAGAGTAAGCTGAAAATTGCCACATTGGAATATCGACCGCAAATTTTTACTGAAAATAATGTTATTAAAGGCATTTGCTATGATATTATTATGGAAATGGGTAAACGAACCGATATTGATGTAAAGATTGATGTTCTGCCGTGGAAAAGAGCGTTGAAAATGCTCGAATTGGGTTCGTACGATGCTGCTTTTCCTGCTTCAATAACATCTGGTCGGGAAAAGTATGCTATTTTCATGAACGAACCGTTATATGAAAGCAAATATGGCTTATTTGTAAAAAGAGGGAAGGAGTTTCAATTTAACAAAATAGATGACCTGACCGGGAAAAATATTGGAATAGCAAGAGGTAATGCTTTCACTCCTGAATTTGAAAAGGCAAAAAAGGCAAATCGTTTTACCGTTGATGACGGCGGAAATACAATTGAACAAAATTTTCAGAAATTGATTGCCAATCGTTTTGATGTTTATATAGTTAATTTGATGGCTGGTTTGGATGCCGTAAAGCAGTTGAAAATTTCGAATCAATTAACAGTTTTGCCAAAAGGATTAGGCAAAGGTCTTCCTAAATATTTAATGTTTTCAAAGAATTCAAAAATAAACGACAAGAAGAAGATAATGCAATTATTTGACAGGACGATTGAAGAAATGAAAAAGGATGGCACCGTCGACGCCATTATGGAAAAATATCTCAAATAAGTGAAAATGAAAATTAGTGCTCTATTTCACTTACATCACGTAACCTGTTTATCTATTCAACTAACGGGCTTCTAATCCGCCACAGTTGAGATGGCACAACCGGTAAAAAACTGGTTGAAACTTATAAGCATTTTCAATTTTTTCACTCAAGGAGCCGGGTTTCCGGTGGTGCTTGAGGGAAGTTAAGCGACAGTATTGAGAGAAAGTACTACTGAAAATCCGGCAGATCAATGAGTTATGAAATATGCCTGAGTCTTTCAGATAGATTTTGGGTCTTTTTACTAATCGTTTGCCAATATTGATATGCCAAGGTTGTAAAACCCTCACCATGAATGTTCCTTCCAGAATGTCGATATACTTTCGTACAGTCATGTCAGAAATCCCGAATGAGCGTCCCAGTTCCGAATAGTTTATAATCTGTCCATGGTAGTGGGACAGTATTGTCTAGAAACGCCTTAGTGTCCGGGATGGAATATTGGTTCCCAGTTGAGGTATATCTCTTTCTAAAAAAGTCGCGATATAGTTCTCTCGCCATATTGAACTGGCTTTCTCGTTTTTTGAAAGAAACGCTTCGGGGAAATCCCTCCTGGGCCATAATTTTTATAATTGGTGTAATTAATATCTTCAAATCTGAAGCTGTCCAAGTTATAATGGGCAATCCGACCGGCAAGAGATTCTGAACTCTGCTTTATCAAGTCACGTGAAGCACTTCCCAATATTAGATATTTTTGCTTGTCATTATGATCTACTAAATATCGTATCAGTGGAAACAAATCCGGGTGCCGTTGTATTTCGTCAATAACGATTAGTCCTGATAAATCTTCAAGTGCTAATTGAGGGGGTTTCCTTTCGCCTCATTTCTTGGATTTTCCAAATCAAAGTAATGATTGAAACTGAAACTGCGAGCCATTGTTGTCTTTCCGCATTGTCGCGTTCCCAGTATCGCTGTTACGCGGAAAGAATCAATTAGACCTTGAATTTCAGCCTGATCACGTTTTCGACTTATGTGTTTCATCAGTTTTGTCTGAATAAAGTTTGGTGTTTGCCTAAATGAGGTTATTCCAAAACTGCTCTATGGAAACAATGTACCAAATACTATGAAATATCAAATACCAGATATGAAATTTCACTTTTTTCTTCTTGTTAATAACCGTACCGAATGAACGAACATCGCTGATTTCCAGAGAATTGAGATCGACTGTTATCAAATCCGCTTCCGCCGTCGTTTCGACTGATTTGCTGCTGGCGGCAGCCTCGCCGGCTTCCGATTCTTTTACTACTGTTTTTTTTTCGATATTGTCTGCAATCGAATCCAAATTGCTCTCCTTGCCAGGGATAAGCGTTATATCGGTTAGCTGGAAAAGTTTTTTTTTGATAAGGTCGCAAAGCTTTTTATGTCGCTCTGTAGGCACATTAAAATCGATATCAAGGTTTAGAATGGTTCGTTGTCTGGATCTGTTATCGATTCTTACGCTTTCGACAGGTCTGAATGATTCATAAATTTTCTCTGATTTTCTTTCTTTGGATATACATATCAAGCTTTCTATTTAGTCGCCTTCAGTGCACACAAAAAAAAGGAGGCTGGCAAAATATAAAACTCACTTTCTGATATTGTATTCAGCCAGTAAAATTCAACCCATTGATATTTTTGTTATTAGATTTACTTCGTCATACCTCTTCAGGATGACAGGAAATCTTCTCACAAATCAGCCAAGAATCTACTGTTATTGAGGTAGGATAAAAAATCTAAAATGTGAGTTAAAATATAAAACTTCAGGTTTACTACATCTGATAAGCTTAATCTTCTTTGAAAGGTATAAGTTGTGGTAATGTAAAAAGATTTATTAAAACATAAAAAAGACTTTAACTATTCATAAAAATTCTCAATATTAAAATATCACAAAGTAACGATGCTTTCTGAAAAATGGAGGAAGTCTTAAAATATAAGACAACACGTTCACCATATCAGATGAATTAAAAAATCTTATATCCATTGATATTAAAGGATTTAGGCCGATTTTAACACGTGATCGCCGAATATATCCAATGAAACAGGTTGATTTATTTAATCCGGATAGGTTATAGATATATGAAAAAAATCAACGTAATTAAAACAACTGATCGCTTTGGAAAAAAATATCATGTAGTTTATTGACCGTTTGATTTAACCCTATCGTATTCCATAAGATGAATTATTGAGTAACTTGGCGAAGAATAATTATTGATTTATTCCGATTCAGAATGCTTAATGATAGGTCCCTCATGAAAACATCAACTTTGTTTATAAAAAAACATTGATGATTATTTTCACTTTAATTAAAAAAATTGATCGCTTTGGAAAAAAATGTAACATGGTTTATTTAACCGTTTGGTTTAACCGCATCGTATTCCATAAGATGAATTATTGAGTAACTTGGCGAAGAATAATTATTGATTTATTCCGATTCTGAAAACTTTTAATAGGTCCCTCATGAAACCATCAACTTTGTTTATTGAAAAAATACTGGTGATTTTTTTCACCACCATTTTCCTTATTTCAGGCTGTGATTCCGGTTCCGATGGAAATGATAGTGATGACGTTCCGGAAGCAGGTTTTGTCGTCAGCACTGTCAGTGGTAATACCAACGAAGAAGGAGCAACAGCTACCTTCACTGTTAGACTCAACAAACTCCCTGCCGAGAATGTTGTGATCAGTGTTTCCAGCAGTGATGTGAGTGAGGGAACCGTCACTCCCTTAACCTTGACCTTCACCCCCACCAACTGGAATGCCAATCAAACGGTTACCATTACGGGTGTGGACGATAACCTGGCCGATGGAAACCAGGCCTACACAATCCAATTAGCCCTGGATTCCGCCGGATCGGATTATTCGGCTTTAGATCCTGACGATGTAAGCGTTATTAATACGGATATGGGCGAAACCGCCGGATACACCATCAGTTCCATCAGCGGAAATACTAACGAAGAAGGCGGAACCGCAACATTTACCGTCAGATTAAACAGTGAACCGCTGGAAAATGTGTTGATTGATGTGACAAGCAGTGATCCGGGCGAAGGAACAGCCAGCCCGGCAGTTTTGACATTTACCTCAACCAATTGGGATGCCGATCAAACAATCACGTTGACCGGTGTTGATGATGATATAGCGGACGGCAATCAGGGTTATACCATCCAATTATCCCTTGCTTCTTCCGGTTCTGATTATAGCGGAATAGATCCGAGTGATGTGTCTGCTGTTAATACGGATATGGGCGAAACCGCCGGATTTACCGTCAGCATTATTAGTGGAAGTACAGGTGAGGATGGTACGACAGCCGGTTTTACAGTCAGGTTAAATTCACAGCCAGTTGGTGATGTGGTGATCGATATTGCCAGCTCGGATACCGGGGAAGGAACATTATCTTTGTCCAGCCTGACCTTTGACGATTCCAACTGGGATGTTGATCAGATAGTAATGGTGACTGGAGTGGATGATGTAACGCAAGACGGACCGCAGGATTATACAATTCTATTGGCCATCAATTCAGGTAGTACGATGGATACGACCGGTTATGCATCCCTTGATCCGGATGATGTAAATGTGACCAATATTGATGATGAATGGAAATTGTCGGACACGGGTCAAACCACCTCTTATACTGCAACCTGGGGAGAGGACGCAGATTATCTGATCAATTCTCCATCCTTTTCTGATAATAGTGATGGTACGGTTACCGATAACAATACCGGCCTGATATGGCAGCAGGAGGATGACAATAATGCCTACACATGGTCTGAGGCAGGACTTTATTGTGAAACTCTTACCTTAGGCAGTGAGACTGGCTGGCGTCTACCGAATAGAAGGGAATTGATGAGTATTGCGAATTTTGGAGTATACTCTCCATCAATTAATACAACTTATTTTCCAAATACTAATTCCTCGAACTATTGGTCGTCCACTATTCGTGCGACTGGCGATAGCTACGCATGGTGCATGGACTTCAACAACGGTGTCGTGAGCACCTATGACAAGAGTAATAGTTACAATGTCCGTTGTATAAGAGGCGGAAAGTGAAAGGGAAGGTATTTTTTCTTTCAAGGCGATTTATAAGGCTTACATCATTGCTGGAGAAGGAAACGTAATATTGTTAATAACCTTTAAATTTGAGATTGACTTGTTGGAAAACATTAAAGATTTAAGTGACTCTCTTTTAAAAGAGACTTTATCAGCCATCCCGATCCATCTGTTTTGTGGTTAAAGATCCAGAATTCAGGGAAGTATATAAGGCTGATTTTAGAGATCGGGTGCTTTATCATTTTTAGTTCCCGAACTGGAAAAAGTACTTGAGGCAAAATTTATTTTTGATTTTTATGCCTGTTGCAAAGAGAAAGGAACCCGGTGATCCTTGGTGATTGATTGGGTTTTCTTTCACAAATCACTGATTTATTCAGTTGAAGACAAAGGATACCCTAACCTCGCAATTTTTTGCGAATGTGTTTTGAACGAGTTGGATCAATTAGAAAAGCATAAGCTATCATGTAAGAATCATTTGTGATATACGGGACTTTTGTAAACAGATTACGTGAAGTTACTTTTTTACGATTCCTAAATTATTTCCGGATGTCGCTTGGGTTTCATTGGGGATTCTTCCGGTCGCCTAAGGCTCTTATCAAAATAGCAAATAGGTCATGCTTTTTTATGCTGAATAGTTACAACCTGTTAAAGGTTATGAAAAAACTAAAATTCAGGCCAAAATAATTTGTTAGGTAATTCATCTGACATTTGTATAGGGAGTCTGCCCATTTATGGCCATAAATAGATAAAAGATATGGAGGAAAACAATGAACACACGATCAATCAAATGGTTTTTTTGCAGTGTATATTTTCTACTGTTCAGTAACGTTGCCTTATCTGCTGATTTTAATGATAATGGTAATAAGACTGTAACCGATAATATCACCGGCCTGATCTGGCAGCAAGAGGATAATGACTCCCTTTATACCTGGGAGAATGCATTGAGTTATTGTGAAAGTCTGGCATTAGCAGGGAAGAGTGACTGGCGGTTGCCAAATGTTCGAGAGCTTGAATCTATCGTTGACGAGGCCACATACCATCCTGCCATTAATACTACATATTTTCCGAATACTAATTCCATGTACTACTGGTCGTCTACCGCCAACACGGAGTATGGCTATGCTGTATGGTACGTGAATTTCGACAACGGCCGCGTTGGCCGTGACGTTAAGTCGCTTAATCTCTATGTCCGCTGTGTACGAGGCGGACAGTGAATCGGTAATTTGGTTATTTGTTTTTTGGGTTATTCTTTTTAGAGGATGGGCATTGGTCACTGGTGTTTTTGGGTATTACTCGGGGACATAATACTTGTATGCCCCACATCCTCTTATCCTCAGTATGTCAGGTTTTAATTCAACGCCACAGAAATTTCCCTGGTTAACGCTTTTAAGTTGTTTTTACAGAAACCAGCCTTTAAAGATTTGAATCGGCATAAAAACGACGCTGCTGTAATCTGTCCTTTCTGGTCCACTCCCTTTTTCTGTTCAGTTGCCGCATAAGTTGCTGATCAAAAATTCCAATGTCTTTTTTACCTTCCCATGTTTTGAAAACTAATCTATATATACAACCAACCAAAATATTTGTTGAATTTGGTTGGTTTATTTGGGGTGTATAATACCTATAGGAAATTTGGGTGACGTAATGCATATCTAAACTATTACTTTTTTATGACATCTTTGGGGATTATGCTAAACATAACCGGGAAGAAAAAATCGGTTTGCTCTTTACATATTGGATTGTTTTGTTGGAAATGGTAAAAAGTGTTTTTTGAAATCTGCTGCTGCTTATATTATTTTGCTAACTCAAACAGGCTGAATTTGGATGATTTTTTGTCGAAAGTGGGAATGTTACTCTATTTCTAATTGCATCGTTCATAACCTCTATAGTCACAGCCTTTCTGCCAGGTTTATATAATATACGGAAAAGGTCATCTACTGATTTCGAAATAGGTCTGATAATGGCTTCTCTTTTTTTTGTAACAATGATCTCGATTTTATCACCAGAGTGTAATTTTTGAGGTTCTCTAATGCTTTTGGGGATTGTAACTTGTCCCTTCTTAGTTGTGATAGGTACAGATGCCATAGGTCCCTCCTTACTATTCATAATATCTTACATAAAAGTAAGACGATTATGGTTGGATGTCAAAAAAATTATAAAGGAAAAGGGGGGGAATATCGGTATACGATGAGGATATCCGTAGTGAACAGACTGTTGAGTCGCAGTATCAAATCATGGGAAAAACGTTATAATTCCATGACATTCTGACAAAAATCTCTTAAAACGATTTATGGAATGAAGATTCTTGTGCCCTTTTCTCTGTTTCTTCCATAGTTTGCATTTACATCGGGCAAGCAGTTGGGCACAAAATCATCAATATAATCATCCATTGAATGAATTCTTGTAATCGACCGATTTTTTTTAAATAACTGAAATGAGAGATTTTCGATATATGAATACATGGAGTTATTGGAAGGTTAGCGGTATTGCGGCTATTTCTTACTAAAACCAACGCTGAATAATTTATACTGTGTGCTTACAACTGAAAATTGATCGTCTGAATTTTTCTCTTCTAAAGTACTTCTTTAAAAAATTCTTGAATTAACTCTTTCTGGATAGTGTTTTTTCCGTGTTTGCCTCAAACCACCCGGATGCTGGTGAAATAGTTTAATGCGTTATCGCCGAAGGTTTCCATGACGTCCAGATCTTTTACAATATGAAGTTTTCTTTCATATTCGAGATCTATGAGATTATGATGGTCCAGATCGTCACCATCCTCATTTCGAACAACGGCAATTTGAGGGCGCTCCAGATTTTCTTCCGGGACACTCATGACAAAACCAATGGACTTATTATTTAATTCCACTAATGACCCCTTAGGATAAAGTCCGATAACACTGAGAAAGTCATCCCAGGCGCTCATGTCAAATTCCACACCTGCCAAAGCGTCGATATATCGGATAGCAGCCGGTGGATTCCATGACTTTTTATATTTTCGTCTGCCGACCAATGCCTGGTATGCATCTATAATTGATAAGAGACGAGATTCATAAATCACTTTATTGTAATCGATGCCTTTGGGATAACATGAATTCATGCTGGTGTCTTTTTTTACATGATGGTAATAAGCCATATTGATTATGGCATCGGGCATATCCATTTTGGACAGCAATTCAGCTCCATAAAACGGGTGGGATTCCATCATTTTCATTTCGCGACTGTTTCTATCAAACCGGCGGGTGCTATCCAGAACATCTTTAGGGATTTTTGATTTTCCGAAATCATGGAGAAAAGCACCTAAAATGGCCTTTGATTTGGTTTGGAAAATTCCCCTTTCGTTTTTTCTTTCTTTGATTTTGTAATAAGCCGACTGGAATATTACCCCCACATCCACACAGTGATCATAAGTCTGATCGCTTTCCTTCAGGCTGACAATGGCAGACATGGCTTCCGCCGAGGAGTGTTTGGTGATTTCCTTAACATAGATGTCAATGGCATCGTGACTCATCTTGCCTCGTCTGGCATTGTCCATGATGTTTTCCACAGCCTCTGAAGTATCTTGCCGGGTTTTGACGTTTTCCTTCAGCTTATGAACAAATTCGTTGGCTTGGTCTTTGGCAACTTTGAGTTTTTCCTGAATCTGATTGGGAGTTAATGTTATCTGCTTGACAGTGTTGATTGCATCCTTAAGCTCCTTTTTATCGTTCTTTTCCAATCCCTTCAATTTTACGTCAAATTCAAGAAATCCCCTACGATGCAAGGCCTTGGCCAGTCTATTGTTGACTGTTGTCAGTTTGTGCAGTTCCGGTGGGAATTGATGGAGTTTTAAAAGGGTGTCATTGAACTGTAAATCTTCTACTGCAATCTCAATTTCATTATGCTTTCTTAAAATTACCGCTTTGGCATTTTTAAAATTATGCTTGACAAACTTGCAGGTTATTTTATCCAAAGGTTGGAATTTTTCGCTGAAGCCGGTATAGGCAATAATTTTCATACCGGTCTTTAATTCCAGCGAACTAACAGTCGAATAGAAGTATTTGGTATCAGTCATAAATAAAAGTCAGGTGTTGAACTATTCTACTTTTATATCATAATACAATTGGGAAAATTCCTTTAGTGGAATGAAATTAATCTATAAATCCATACTAGGATATTTATATCATGAACAGTTCAAGTACACTAGCTTTTATTATTGAACAAACGTGGGTGTAAATGCAAGTTCAGCATTTTCATTGTAGCTTCAACCGCTGCGATTACCTGGTCAGAATGGACTCCGCGAGTTTTATAGCTCTTTTCACCATCGTGCCATGTAATAATACAATTGACCAAGGCACTTGTTCTACCGCCTTTTGGAATCATGGTTTCATAATCGATCAGTTTGGGAAAATCAATATTCTGATTAACCAGTACCTTTCTGACGGAATCTATGAAGGCATCGTACCCTCCATTTCCACTCCCGGTGGACGTATAACGGTTTTTACCAATTTGAATATGGATACTGGCCGTGGATTCCAGGTTTAAACCACTGGTGACAGTGCAGCTCAGTAATTTGATGTGACCATAATCTTGTGTTTCCAGAACATCGGCAATGATGATCGGCAGGTCTTCGGTCGTAATGTTTTTTTTGGAATCCCCCAGTTCCACCACCCGTTTCAGTACTTTTTTACGGTTTTGGGGCGAAAGATGGAGCCCCAATTCCTCCAGTTTTTTATCCAGCGACGCTTTTCCACTTAACTTTCCCAGGGCATAACTTCGTATGCGCTCAAAACGTTCGGGACGTAACATACTTTGATATAAACCGCCTTTTTGATCACCGTCAGCATGGACACCGGCTGTTTGGGTAAATACATCTTCTCCCACGATCGGTGTATTATCGGAAACTCTTTTGCCTGAAAATGAAGCCACCATATCACTCACTCGCATCAAATGAGATTCATCAATGGTTAGCTCCACTCCCATTCGATCTCTCAGGTTTACAACAACCTCTGCCATTGAGGCATTTCCTGCTCGCTCTCCCAGGCAATTGACTGTGCAGTGGATTGTCTTTATACCGGCTCTTACAGCCATTAGGGAATTAGCTGTAGCCAGTCCGTAATCGTTGTGTGGATGGAAGTCAAAATGGGTATCAGGGTATTTCTTAATCATTTCTGACAAGCTGTCATATACCTCATTGGGCGACATCACTCCTAACGTATCGGGAAGCATAAAGCGTCTGATATTGCATTCTTTTAACGAGTCCATCAAATTAAAAACATAATCGGGACTGTTGTAAAATCCATTTGACCAATCTTCCAGATAAATATTGACAGAAATATCATTTTTGGAAGCGTAGGTGATTGTTTTTTTTATATCTTTGAGATGCTGGCTCAGGGTTTTATTCAATTGTATGCGACAATGCTTTTCGCTTCCCTTAGCCAGCAGATTAACGACTTTTCCACCGTTGACAGCGATCCAATCAATACTTTTGGTGTGGTCAATAAAACCAAGAATTTCCACCTTGTCCAGATGACCTTTCTTATACGCCCATTGTGTAATATTTTGGACGGCCTCTTTGTCGCCTTCCGAAACACCGGCCGAGGCTACCTCCAACCGGTTAACCATCAGATGTTGCAAAAGTGCCTTGGCAATGTTTGTTTTTTCTGCCGGGGAAAATGAAACGCCTTGCGTTTGTTCACCATCACGCAGGGTGGTGTCAAGTATTTCCACAGTATATTCCTTAAGTTTCATTGATTAAAACTCAGGCTAAATTAAAAAATAATTGAAAGATGATGTAGAATATCGTACCGGATAAATAGTCCGCGATTGGTTTCTTTTATTAAACCGTTGATTATTCAGTCTAACTCCAAAGCCAAGGTTGATTCTGCTTTTGTTGCTCTTCAAACGATTGAATTTTGTCCAGGTGTTTCAATGACCAGGCGATCTCATCCAATCCGTTTAACAGGCTCTCTTTTTTAAACGGATCAATATCAAACGGTAGTTGCACGCCGCCGGGAGTAACAATGGTCTGTTGCTTAAGGTTTATAGAAAACTTAACTCCCGGATTGCCTTTAATTTCAGCGATTAAATCGGCGAGTTCAACCGGGCTTACTTTGATCAATAAAATACCGTTTTTGAAACAGTTATTGTAAAAGATATCAGCAAAACTGGTCGAAATGATGGCCCTGAAACCGTAATCCAACAATGCCCAGGGAGCATGTTCACGTGAAGAGCCGCACCCGAAATTATCTCCGGCAACCAGAATTGTCGCCCCTTTAAAAGCGGGATGATTTAATTCAAAATCCGAATTATCCGTACCATTTGGGTTGTATCGCCAGTCATGAAACAAATGAATGCCAAATCCGGTTTTTTCTATTTTTGTCAAAAACTGCTTGGGAATGATCTGGTCCGTATCAACGTTTTTTCTGTCAAGCAGAGCGGCGATACCTGTATGTTCAACAAATGATTCCATTTTTTTGTAATTTGAATGAAGTGTTTTTATGTTATTGACTTAACGTCGGGCATATAAAAAAGAGCCATTAATTTGGCTGACAAATTTTCATTTTAAATCACGAATGTCAACAAACCTGCCGTTAATTGCTGCTGCTGCTGCCATTGACGGTGATACAAGGTGGGTACGACTGCCTTTGCCTTGCCGTCCTTCAAAATTTCTATTGGACGTGGAGGCACATCGTATTCCTTCCGACAGTTTATCATCATTCATGGCCAGGCACATGGAACAACCTGGATCTCGCCACTCCATTCCAGCATCAGTAAAGATTTTATTCAGTCCCTCTTCTTCAGCCTGATTTTTAATCGGATAAGACCCTGGCACAACAATTGCGGTGACCGACGGATGAACTTTTTTCCCTTTGACTGTTTCAGCAGCGTTTCTTAAGTCCTCAATTCTGGAATTAGTACAAGAGCCGATAAAAACATAGTCAATCTCGACATCTGTTATTCTGCCACCTGCTTTTAGTCCCATATATTTTAGGGAATTCTGGCATGCTTTTCTTTCATTTTCATCGGAAAAGTCGTTGGGATGCGGGATGGTGGACGCAATATCCATTACTTGACCGGGCGATGTTCCCCATGTCACCTGCGGAATAATAGTTTCTGCTTTCAGGGTGACAACTTTGTCAAAAACAGCATTTTCATCGCTTGGAAGGGTTTTCCAATACTCAACCGCTTTATTCCAGTTTTCACCTTTTGGAGCATAGTGTTTGCCTTCCAAATAGTCGAAGGTTGTTTGATCAGGGGCGATCATTCCTCCTCTTGCGCCGGCTTCGATGGCCATATTGCACAGAGTCATCCGTCCTTCCATGGTGAGATTTTTGATGGCTTGTCCGGCAAATTCGAGCATGTATCCGGTCCCCCCTGCTGTGCCGATTTTTCCTATGATAGCCAGGGCGATGTCTTTGGCGGTTGACTTTTTGGGCAGAACACCATCGATACTGATCAGCATTGTTTTTGCTTTGCTCTGTTGCAATGTTTGGGTGGCCATGACATGCTCCACTTCGGATGTACCGATACCAAAAGCCATGGCGCCAAATGCGCCATGGGTGGCGGTATGACTGTCACCGCATACGATGACCATACCCGGCTGAGTAAATCCTTGTTCCGGTGCAATAACATGAATTATACCGTTTTTTTCGTGATGAGTATGGTATAACGTCAAATTGTGCTGTTTACAGTTTTCAGCCAGGGTTTCTATCTGCTTGCGGGCAATAGGATCTTGAATAGGCTTATCTCTGTTCAGGGTCGGAACACAGTGATCCATGGTGGCCAGAATGCTTTTCGGTCTTTTTATCTTGCGATTAGCCATTTTTAGGCCGCTGAATGCCTGCGGACTGGTTACTTCATGTACTAGATGGCGGTCAACATAAAGAAGCGGAGTCGAATCCGAGGGCTCATGAACGACATGGGCATCCCAGATCTTTTCATACATGGTTTTTTTCATTTCAGAACTCTTGGAAAAAAGAAAGGACTTGATTAACGAGCATTTTTATGGGGTAAGCCGTCATGCGGTGATTTAATGATTCAAAAACGTGTTAAAGCAATATCTCTTCCATAAAAATGTGCGATACAAGGGAAAATTGCTGTAAAACAATCGCAATCCTCATTATCTCTTTATCTTTGGGATATTGTCCATACAGTTTGATGAAAAATAAAAGGTGTCATATGATAAACCTCCTTTCTATCGACTATTATATTTTGTTCAATAGAAATATGAGATCATGAGCGCATTGCCAACTCAAAAGTGGACAAAGATCGCCATTTTCAGCAAAATTGGACGTAAGCGAGTATGGAAGTTGGCGCCTAACCGTTAAAAAACCTAGTGTTACCATGTTGCAGAATCCGAAAGGGCAAATACGAAAGATTATCCATCTCGATATGGATGCATTTTATGCATCCGTGGAAATTAAAGATAATCCGTCTTTAATGGGATTACCAGTTGTTGTCGGAGGCAGCCCTCAAAGCAGGTCGGTTGTTTCGGCCGCCAGTTATAAAGCCAGGGAGTACGGAATACGTTCTGCCATGCCGTGCTCAAAAGCCATTCGATTGTGCCCAGACGCGGTTTTTGTTCCTCCCAGGTTTGATCGATATTCAGAAATATCAAGGCAGATTCATTATATATTTCAGAAGTATACAGAATTGATCGAGCCGCTTTCTCTTGATGAAGCCTGGTTGGATGTTACCCATAATTTTATAGACTGTCCGTCAGCCACTTGGGTCGCCGAAAAAATCAAAAATGATATTTTTGAAGCAACCGGATTAACCAGTTCCGCAGGCGTTTCTTACAACAAATTTTTGGCTAAAATTGCTTCGGATGAAAAGAAACCAGACGGATTGTTTGTGATCACGCCCGAAAATGCGGCCGAGTTTTTAAAAAAAATTGTAGTCAGAAAAATACCGGGCGTTGGGAAAGTAACCAACAAAAAGCTGGAATTGTTGGGTATTGAAAAAGGGTATCAGCTTCTTGAAAAGCCGGAAAATTATCTTATCCAGCATTTCGGGAAACTTGGCAAGTACCTGTTTCAAATCATCCGGGGAGTTGACGAGCGACCGGTGGTCAGTCAGCGAGAAAGAAAATCCATTGGTATTGAAACAACATTTTCAGAAGACTATATGTACGATGAATCGCTTCGGCAGAAGCTTGGTATATTGCTGGAGGGATTATTCAAACGCTTGAAAAAAAGCGATAAAACCGGGAAGACATTTAGCTTGAAAGTGAAGTTTGATGATTTTCAACAGATTACACGAAGTATTACTGAGGCAGAGTCGCCTTTAGTGGAGAAGTCTATCTCCAGGCTGGCATATAAAAAGCTGTTTGAGGTTTGCGAATATGAATTTCCTGGAAAAAAGATTCGACTACTGGGACTATCAATTTCCAATTTTGAAACAGAAGAAACAGGTTTAACTGAGAATCAACAGTTGGATATTTTTTATTTTTTGGATAAACCGGAACTGGAGATATGATCCTTTTCCGGTTCGCTTTTCCAGATTGACAGGCTAATGGTGGTTTTTGAATACAGTCAGAAAACTTGGCAAGTCAGGACTCACATTAGGGATTGTTATAAAATAACTTCATATCATCATGTTTATAAAAGTCCAAAAAACATGGACATTTTGTAAACAGAATGTGAACCAGTTTTTTAACCGACCCTTAAATTTGATACAGTATTTTTATTTAACAATATAATTAATATATTCAGGTAAATAAGTGAATCAATTACTCAATTTTAATCTAATTCAAAAGATAACAGGTGGTGAATGGATAACGACTCCCGATAATATGGAGGAGGTAATCAGGGGAGGGGCTTTTGATACCAGAGCTTTGGCGGATGCTCAAATATTTTTTGCCTGGAAAGGTGAACAAAGCGACGGACATTTATATCTCGATCAGTTAATCGGATCGGGCATTCGTTTGATTGTTGTGGAAAAAAACATGGCGGGGCTTGGTGATATTCCAATGATAAGGGTTAACAGTTCAATGGATGCTCTGCATCAAATGGCCAAAACACTGGCCTCCGGTTTTGCCGGCAAAATTGTTAGCATTACCGGCTCGGCCGGTAAAACCACCACAAAAAACTGGTTAGCTCATATTCTTTCCGGTCCTTACAATCTGCTAAGCAATGTGGGAACTTTTAATAATCATATCGGTTGTCCCATTACCCTTCTGAATATCAAACCGGAACATGAGTTGTTGATTCTGGAAATGGGATCTTCGGGGTTGAAGGAATTGGAATTACTCAGTTCTATTGCGCCAGCGGATATTACCATGCTGTTGAATGTAGGGCATGCTCATCTTGGAAAATTTGGAAGCAGGGAGAATATTTACTTGGCAAAAACAGAGATTTTTTCCCATCAAAGGCAACAAGCTGTTTCACTAGTTCCGTTTGGAGATAATCGCTTATCCGATTTTCTTCCGTCCGGATCGTATGAGTATTTTGGCAAAGACTCTCCAAAGTTTAATTGGATTCGAAAATCGATTGATCCCATGCAGCGAACTCAAACCATTCGTTTTAATACCCCTTACGGAGAAAAAACCGTGGTGGTTAACCGAATTGGAGATCATGTGGGAGATCTTTTGTCAGGTGTTTTAGCCGTTTGCTTTTTTCTGGGTGTATCCTGGGAAGATATTTCCCCGAAACTGGACAAACTACCGTATGAAAAGGGAAGGGCGATTTTTCTAAAAGGAAAAAATGATGTCCTGGTTTTTGACGATACCTACAATGCCAACCCGGAATCCGTTGTCAATATGTTAAAGACGATCTGTTCACTGGAGGCGGAACGGTATGTTGCTGTCGTCGGCAATATGGCGGAACTGGAAGAAGGATTAACGGAAAGTTCGGCTTATATTCTGGACAATATCCCTGAAAAATTAACTGATTTAATGCTTAACGGAGAAACGGGGAAGATTCTGTTTCCCATGATTCAACAACGATATCCCAACCTCAATGTGGTTTTTATTGATTCGTTATCGGAGATTTTAGATGAATTAAAAAAGATCGCCAAAAACGGAACTGTTATCGGTGTAAAAGGGTCACGTTCCTCCCATTTTGAACGAATTGTTTATTCATTAAGCGGTAAACAGACCGACTGTCTATTGGAGCGTTGCGGCCGCATAAATATGTGTGCAGTATGCGACCAGTTCTAAATGCAGGGAGGAGGTTACAGTTCTTCAACTTCTGTTGCCGGTTTATTTTCATTTGTACTGTCACCTCCCTCATTCTTGAGCGGCTCGGCGATCATTTGATGACACTGGGTTGGTTCGGTACCGGCTTTATAATATTCATATTTGGTTTTTCCGCCACTATCACAATCCAATTGACCGGTATCAGTATTGATTTTAACCATTGTAATCCCATCCGGCTGCTCAAATGGCAAAATAGGCATTGTAGCTGTAGCTTCTTTCATAAATTCTGTCCATATAGGAGCCGCAGTTCTGGGGCCGCCTTCTTTTTCACCCAGGGATTGCATGTTTTTATCAAATCCTACATAAACACCGGTTATTAGTTGCGGTATAAAACCGATATACCATCCGTTTGTGTAGTTATTGGAAGTTCCCGTTTTACCGGCGGAAGGACGTTGAAGGGCCAGGGCTCTTCTGCCGCTACCTTGTTTAACAACATCTTGGAGCATGCTGGACATAAGAAACGACGTCTCTTCGGATAATACTTGTTCGAATTTCGGTTCAACATACTCTTCAAGTACATTTCCATTTCGATCTTCGATCCTGGAAACAAAGACAGGTTTAGGCAAGTATCCACTGTTTGCAAAAGTAGCAAAGGCGACTGTCATCTCTTCAAGGGTGATCGAAGCACTACCCAGAATAATCGTCAAATCGTCTTCCGGTATTTTTGCTGTTATTCCAAGAGTACGTGCGTGTTCAATGATCTTATCCGTGCCAAGTTCTTTCGCTAATCTCAAGGAAGGCATATTTTTACTGTGCACAAGAGCTTCTCGGAGGGACATTTTCCCTCTGAATTTTTCATCGTAATTTCTGAATTTATAATTTTCTCCGACAAAAGGCGAATCATCGAGCATGGCCGAAGCGGTGAATCCATTTTCCAAGGCCAGGGAATATGCAATGGGTTTAAAGGCTGATCCGGTTTGCCGTTTCCCTTGAATTGCCCGATTAAATTCACTTTCTTTAAAGTCAAATCCCCCGGCTATGGCCAGGACATGACCATTATGGGGATCCATGGCAAAAACCCCACCATTGGCCAATGGATGCTGTGACAGGACCAGTGAAAATTCCTGGTTCTCATGGTCGTAATCCAGGATTTCCATTTCGATGAGGTCGCCCACTTTTAGAATGTCATGGAAGTTTTTTAACTTCTCTTTATAATACTCAACCTCGTAATTAACCGGTCTGGCCCATCTCATGGAATTCAAAAGCAGGTTCCCCTGGTATTCTCCCAAGTTGACTTCTGTTTGTCTGGGGTTGACGTTGGTTACTACTCCTATTACTTTTCCACCGATGATAAAGTGATTTTCACCGGTTTCCTTTAGAATCTTTTCTTTGAAAAGTTCTTTGACGACGACTTGAGTTTCTTCGTCAAGTGCCTTGAATTGTTCCGTATTCCAACCCTTTTCTTCAGAATATATGTACAAGGCCAGTTCCTGATTGATCTCCTGATACAGGTTTTTTTTCGGTCCCCTGTATCCCTGGCGTCGATCGTGTTCAATTAATCCTGAATGAAGAGCATTTTGAGCTGCGATCTGCATTTTCAGATCCATCATGGTATATACTTTTAATCCACCGGTATAAAGTTGATCCTGTCCATATTTGTCGTAAATGTATCGTCTAACATGTTCGGTGTAGTAAGAAGTCTCATTAAAATCCAAGCTTTTGTTGAGATTTAGCTCAATAGGCATGATGGTGGTTTTGATGCGTTCTTCGGTGGTGATATATCCCAAGTCATCCATCCGTTTCAACACCATGTTTCTTCTTCGGGTTGCATTGGCCATACTGTATGTAGGGGCCCATCGTGACGGTCGTTGCGGTAATCCAGCTAACATGGCAGCTTCCGCTAGATTTAGTTCCTCTACTGTTTTACTGAAATATCCCTGAGATGCAGCTTCAATCCCATAAAGACCATGCCCGAAATAGTATTTGTTTAAATAGAGTTCAAGGATCTGGTTTTTTGTAAACCGACTTTCCATTTTCAATGCCAGAAGGATCTCCTTCAGTTTTCTGATAACTTGTTTGTCAGTATTCAGCTTGAACATTCTGGCTGTTTGCTGGGTTAGCGTGCTAGCTCCTTCGGCAAACTCTCCCTTTATGATATCAACTATTAAGGCTTTCACCATGCGGATGGGATCGATGCCTATGTGGCTGTAAAACCGGTTATCTTCAATAGCCAGCAGTGCGTTTACCATGATATCCGGCACTTTTTCAAATGGAATCAATACCCTGCGTTTGGTATAATACTCTGTAACTAATTCGCCGTTGCGGTCATATAATTGTGTGGGCAGATCATATTTGGGCTTAACCAGATCATCCAGGTTCGGCAGATCAATGGCTAAAATATATAGAAAGCCCAAAACACCTACACCGCCAATGATGCAGATGTAAATGCAAATTAGTAAGAGTTTTTTAAAGAAAGAAATTTGTGGTTGTTGTTTCGGCTTTTTATTCCATAAATTTTTTTTCTTCGGGAGTGAGTACGAATATTTAGCCATAAAAACAATAGGTTAATATATTATAGGATAATTTAAACATTATATTCTACTTAACTGATAAACGGTGCAATTTCATCAACTAAAACTGCCGATTACATCTACTTACGCCTTCCATCGGTGTCATAGAAGAATGCTTATTTGATAATAAAATCTAAGTTTTGAATGGTTTCAATACAAAACGGGGTTTGAGTAATGAAATTACGGTTATTGGTTTAAACTGAATGATATTTCAAAATCACTTATTTTAAGCATCTGAATTTATTTATATTCGCGCCAAAACTCGTATTATATATGTTCCTGAATTGATGGAATTGATATGCTTTTGTGGAATTATATCGAATATCCAGCTAAATAGAAGCGGTCGCGGTGTCTTATACAATATATTCTTTATGTCAATTTTGCTTTTTTATTATAGAGTATAAAGATGATTTTTGTGTATGACAATCATCCCTTTGGGTTTTTCCTTTGATTTGACCATCTTTCTGACTTGATCTGATGGATAGTTTACCAAACCAGCGCCAATTCTGCTTTTTTCACAATTTTGGATGATTACTACATCCCGTTTTTTAAAATTGCCTTCAATGGATTGGATACCCACTGCCAGTAGACTTTTCTTTTCTTTCAATGCCTTTTCTGCTCCCTGATCAATGGTCAGGGTTCCTTTTATGATGGCAGCGGTAGTCATCCACTTGCCTCTTATACTCAAAGGCTTTTTCTTTTTGGAAGCATTAAAATAAGTACCTGAAGTTTTGCCCTCGACTGCTTTTACCAGACAGCTTTTTTCCTTTCCCGAACAAACGATAGTGGGTATGCCGTGCTGTGCGGTTATTTCCGCAGCTTTCAGTTTACTTAACATTCCACCGGTCCCGCCGTCTGATAGAGAGTCTTCGCACAAAGCCAGTAATTCAGGCGAGATGGAATCAACTGTCTTAATTAATTTTGCATTTGGGTCCTTTTTGGGATCAGCAGTATAAAAACCTTTAATATCAGATAAAAGAACCAAAAGATCCACACTCAGCATGGAGGCGATAAGTGCTGCTAGTTGATCGTTGTCACCGAAGGTCGATTCGCGATGGCTGGTGACATCGTTTTCATTAATAATAGGCATGATATTATTTTCCAGCAGACCTTCCATGGTGCTTTTGATATTGTCAAAAGACGCTCTCCATCGAAAATCCCCGTTGGAAATTAATGCCTGGGCAGTGACCACAGATTGTTCCCGGAAAAAATCCGAGTACACCTGAAATAATCTTCCCTGGCCGATGCTGGCCAGCATTTGTTTGCGAATGAGCGGATCCTTTGTGTTTTCAAATTGGTAAAATTCTCTACCCGCTTTTACAGCACCGGAACTTACCAGAATTACTTGGTATTCGTCTCTCAAGGTCATTATTTGATCCACCAGATCTGAAATCCGGTTGTAATTCAATCGTCCATTGGTGCGTCCCAAAACATGGGTTCCAACTTTCACCAGGATTCTTTTTTTCATAAATTAGTCTTCTGTTTCCACAATCTCAGTATCAGCCTCCAAGCCAGGCAAAATATCAAATTCTTCTGGTCTGGGCAGATCATTAAGGGTGTTAAAACCAAACACTTCCAAAAAATAATTTGTGGTGCCGTATAATATAGGTCGTCCGGCGATCTCTTTCCTACCGGTGATCCTTAGTAGTTTTTTATCCAGCAACGATCGAAGTGCGTATGTGCAATCCACTGTTCTGATTTCTTCAATCTCAACCCTGGTTACGGGTTGTTTATAAGCGACGATAGCCAGCGTTTCCATAACTGAGGGTGAGAGCTGAATCGGCTTGATGATTCTTCCCTTTTTTATCCATTTTTGATATCGGGAATCCGTGCGTAGCTGAAAGCCGCCAGATACTTTCTTTATAAGAAAGGTCCGGTTATGCTTTTTATAAAAATTATTCAGATCAGTAATAATAGCCGGTATTTTGCCACCTTCCTTAATACCGGTGATTTTTTTTATTTGAGGAATGGATAAGGCATGATTCGTGGAAAACAGCACCGCTTCTACGATCTGCCATAGGGGACCATCCTTTTTTTCTTTGGACGGTTCTTCAGCTTTGACTTCTTGTGTTTCGGGTGTTTTTTTATCCATGCTCAAATCCTAAGCTATAGTTATAGGATATAGAACTAACAAACATTTTTTACTTAGTCTACAGGGCAACCTTTGGATACTTGCAGTAAGGCATAAAACAGCTGTCAATCAGCGGATATTATAAACTTACATAGACAGATTTAGGACATTTAAGTAATTTAAAACCAGTTTTGAGGTTAAATGGCAAGCTGTTTTTAAAAGGATATTTACAGAGAACATCTGGTTTTTGAGTCCTTACATTATGTAGTTGGAAATTGCTGGGATTTAAATTCTTTTTAAGGATAAAAGATGCAGAGTTGGGATATTAGGGTTGGTAAAGAGGTTCGTTTTGGTGAAAATGTTGTAAAAACAGGTACTTTGATCATTGGGGACCAGACATCGATTTGGCACAATGTTGTTCTACGTGGTGATGTTGAGCCGATAACCATTGGGAAACGGTGTAACATTCAAGACAATACTGTGATTCATGGACAGTTGAATCGGTGGGCAGTATCTATTGGAAATGATGTTTCTGTTGGACATTCGTGCATCCTCCACGGCTGTGAACTGGCAGACGCCTCATTCGTTGGTATGGGGGCTATTCTAATGAACGGATCTTATATAGGTCATCATGTGCTTGTCGCCGCAGGTTCACTGATTCCCGAGGGAAAACGTTTTGAAGAACCTGAAACACTGGTCATGGGCAGACCTGGAAAAGTAGTACGGCAACTGAAAGATAGCGAAATTGAGATGATTCAACGAACCCCGGCCCGGTATTTGGAGTATGCACAGAAGTGGCTACCGGCGTACGAGAGATAATAAATGGCACGAGATACCCATTACGATAAATTTAAAAAGGAAAAATCGTCGATTTTTAGAAGTTTCAGACACTTTTTAGAATATGTTACCCTTGTCTTTATATATAAGCTGGCTAATATTTTTCCAGTTGCCTGGAACCAAAAATTCGGTGCTCTTTTCGGCCGATTCGCCTATGGTTTGTCTTCAAAAGACAGGGGTATTGCAGAATACCAGATAGATTTTTGTTTTCCCGATTGGACCGGTGAAGAGAAAAAAAAGCTACTGAAAGATAATTTTCGAAATGTGGGGACTGCCTTGTTTGAAACATTGGTCATCGAAAAGATTCGAAAAAAAGCTCACTATTGGATCAGGTTTCAAAATTCAGAAGTGGTATATAATTGTTTAAAAGAGGGAAACGGACTTGTTTTAATGTTTGGGCATGTGGGAAATTGGGAGTTATTATCAGTTGTTTATGAGATGCTCGACATTAAAGGTATGACTATCAACAGCGCTATTGGCGATAATAAGTTGGATGAATTGCTGATGTCCACTCGAAAATCAGATAATATTGTGACCGTGGCCAGGGGAGATAAAAAAGCAGCCAGGGCTATTCTCAGCTGTTTTAGAAACAACGAGGTGTTTTTGTTTGCCATGGATCAGGATACTCGGGTTAAAACAGTATTTGTTAATTTTTTTGGACGAAAAGCGGCCACAGCCATTGGCGCCGCAACCTTTGCCCAGAAATTCAGAGCCCCGGTTGTCTCGGCATTTGGTGCTCGTATGGAAGACGGTACCCATAAATATTTTTTTCAGCTGCTTTCCCGTTCTCCTTACCAGGGTTCCCACGATGAAGCCCTCCAATTAACACAACAATATAATGACGCTTTGGAGCAACATATTCGGCAATATCCATCTCAGTGGGTTTGGTTTCATCGAAGGTGGAAAAACCAGCCGGATGATGAATCTGAAACACTTAGCTATACCAGTTTATGAAGTCATTTTTCGTTTGGATCTTTGAAATCATAAAAATGCTGAAATGGGGACTGCTTATTATCGGCTTAATGGTTTTGTTTTATTTTATCTGGCAATTCCAAGTCACAGAGGAGGTACATCCAGGAGATGCTCTCAAAGACGAACGACCGATTACATTGTTTAATCCGGTTTTATACGATTATGAGCAGAATAAAACCAAATGGAGGTTTGCAGCAGAAAAAGCCGATGTTTTTGAGAAAAGAAAACTGATGATACTGGATCAGGTAAAAGGTAAAGTTTTCTCCCGAGACTCAAAGCAAAAAACTACACTCGTATTTGCAGATTCCGGTAAAATCAAAGGAAAATCAAAGTTGATTCATCTGTGGGGAAATGTGCGGATTATACTCGATACAAATCGAAGAATTTTAACAGAAGAGCTTTTTATCGACCAGCAAAAAGAGACCATTTACAACGAAGTTGATACTTTAGCTTTGTCTGAACATGATTCTATAAATGCATCTGCCATGGTTTACGATATCAAAACGTCATTGTTAATTCTTAAGCAACCCCGTATGGAATTCACACTCGATTCAAAAGAGAAACAGCTATGACTATACTGGGAATGTGGACAAAACACTGGATTTTTATCTGTTTAAATGTTGTTTTTATATTTGCCGTTTCAGATTTGAATGCTGAAGACTTTGTCACGGTTACATCGGACGATACTGTTGAAATTGATAAAGTGAAAGGAACAGCATTGTTGAAAGGTAATGTTGTGATTACCAAGCGCTCGGATGGTTCTACTCTGAAAACCGATAAACTGTTCCTTCTCAGGGATGCCAACACTGAAAAACTGATGCGGGCAGAAGCCGATGGGAATGTAGATTTTAAGTTCAATGATATTCAGGAAGATCAATCAGTCAATACAACACGGGTGACATGCAATATGGCTATATTTGAACGGGAAGAGTCGCTAGCCGAATTTAAGGGATCAGTGAGAGTTGAATCCGAAGATTATTGGTTGGAGGGAGATAAGTTACGTTATGACTACGATAAGGAAAAGGGGAAAATAACGGAAATCCCGGGAAAACAGGTAAAAATGATGTTTTATAAAAAGCAGGCAAAAGACAATGGCAAAACCGATGATGTAAAGCCACGACAGGAAATCAGTGGTAAAGCGACTGTGGTGTCAGCGGATCGTCAACTGAGAAAAGCCATTTTACAAGGTAAAGTTGAAATTATTGATAGAAGCGATTTATCAACATTTAAAGCAAATCGTGCCGATGTATTTTTTGATATAAATGAAGAAGTTGAAGAGATCATTGCCAATGGGAATTTCTCTCTGACACAGCCCAAACGCAAATCTTCGGCGGATCGCGCTGTCTTTAACTATCAGACCGAGATTATTACATTAATCGGAAATGCCCTGGTGAAAGAAGAAGGTCAAATGGAGATTAAATCGTCAAAAATTCGTATGTACATGAAAGTGAACAAGGGGATTATACAGGGGGAAGATAATGTGCCGATTCAAATGAAAATTCCCTTGAAGTAATTTTGGGGATGAAATCCACTACTCCTTTTGTCCAGGTTATTCTTAAACAGGATTCAGTTTTCCTGTCTATCCATCAATTCCCATAAAATGACATCATTTTTAAAGAAAAAATCAGAGGTCGAAGCGTTGATTCGAATGTGGAAGGCTTCGCTGCTGATGGAAGAAGCCATGCAAAAGGCACTGACACCGGTGACCAATAATGTTGCTAACATTGAAGGAAGGGCTTATTTTAAAAATAAACTCTTCCCCGATATGGATAACAGCCTGATTTCTTTTATCTTGCGCGGCCTGGAAGAGTATCGTTTTTCCATCGACCAGGAAATTTTACCCTTTCTTCACTACCTGACCCGGCAGGATGCCACTAGTCGAAAATATAAACAACCCATTGAACATGAGTTTTTTATCGGGTTTCCTGCTTTTTATTTCAGGGACCGTGGTGGGAATGAACGGCTGACAACTTTATTTAAGTTTCCATTATTGGATATAAAATACCCGCATGTATCGGATCAGCCTGTCTCTGGATTTCAGGATTCGGTGTTTTTAGAAGAAAATAGTATATTGATGTCCCAGGAAGTGTTTAATCCCGAAGAGATGGTATCGATTTATTGGCTGGATGAACTATTTTTGGAGGAGGAATTAGGTGTTCCCGATAACGAGATTGTGGATTTTAGAAGAATATGTGCCCGAAAAAAACTGAAGCCGTATGAATACCTGCTCCTTTTTTATAAACACTTGTTAAAACCGGATCAAGAAGATGCTGTTACAACAGAAAATGATCTGTTTCCCCTGTTAATCACTGCCCTGGAAAAAAAACTAACATTAGTCAGGCAATTTAGCCTGAATCGTCAACCGGCACGGGTATTCCCGTTTGCACTGGTATATGAACTGGAAAGCAATCAGCCCACTCGTCAATTACAGAATGATTTGACCGATTTGATCAGCCTGTATGATCTGGGTGATCTTAAAAATGACAAACATCCAGCACGATATTATCTTTTTGGCAATAACCGGGAAAATGGATTTGACCTCAAAATCGAAGGACAATATCAACCAACTGAATTAACCGATAGTCAGGAGAAGGCTGTAAAAGCAGCTCTAAAAAGACGTTTTACGGTAATCAACGGACCTCCAGGTACAGGTAAGACCCATGTTATCAGAAATATCATGTCAGCGCGATTGGTGCGATTTATCAACAGCCTTAAATCGCCGGATGATAGAATCAAAAACCTGTATCGAATTACCCTGGTAACAAGTACTAATAACCGTGCTGTTGACAATGCCCTTGAAGGATTAGGGATAGATAATCTGCTGCCGGCCAGTTTACGAGTGGGAAGTCGTATTATTCTAGCTAGTGTTACGGTTGCATTTTTGAAAGCATATTGCAGCGAATTGGACAAGCGAATTGCGCATAAAGCTATCAAAGATTTTTTTCTCCATCAGAAGGAGTTGAAGAAAATTATCAGTGAAAAATCCGCAGATTCCTCAGCCCATCGGTTTCAGGCGTATCTGATAGCCAGAAAAACCCTGGATGCATGGGCAGTGTGTAATAAAGACAAGCTATTGAAGGTCATAAGATCACTTATAAGAGATATTGAGGAGCGCAGGGGGCTTTACACACTTAAAAGACCCAGCAATTTTAATCTGTTGATGACCGCGTTTCCTTTGATTGGTTGTACGTTGCTTTCTATCAGAAACATATTTCCCATGGAGGATGAATCCATTGGGATGATGATTGTCGATGAAGCTGGACAATGTTCCCCGTCTTATATATTTCCAGGTATGATGCGGAGCCGAAAGACTGTTATGATCGGTGATATCAATCAGTTGGAGCCGATTTCCAGTCTTCGAAATGAAGATATTATTGGACAGCGAGAGCACAGAGATATTCAAATATCCAATGATCAATGTCGTTTTTTTATTACCAGTATGGAAGATATGCGATCGGCGCAACATGTGGCCATTGACGCCTGTGATGATGTTCTTCAGTTGAAAGACCATTTCAGGTGTCAACAAAACATTATCCAAGTGAGTATGGATTTGTGTGGCTATGATTTAAACGTAAAGACTGAACCATTGCCTCAACAGTTGCGTAACTGGTCCGAGCTTCAATTTCTCGAAGTTAACGGGAATGAAAAACGGTATGGAGGCTCCTGGATGAACGAAGAAGAGATCAAAAAAACGGTGGCTATCCTCAAAGTCCTTCATGACCTGGGCTTTGAATACAAAGATATTGCGATACTTACACCATTTAGGGGGCAACTCAATTATATTAATCTGTCTTTAAAAAAGGAACGTATTCCATATATGAGCGGAGAATCAGGAAGTGAGAAAAGAAATGCAGTAACTACAGGAACTGTACATCGTTTTCAAGGTGGTGAAAGAAATGTTGTTTTATTCTCTCATGTCATCGCTGATGGCGAACCTCGTTTTTTAAATAGCAGGGTAAATCTCCTGAATGTTGCCGTTTCCAGAGCACAACAATGTTTCATCTTCATTGGTTCGCTCAATGCTCTATCCAGAGGAACGTATACTTCGCTGCTCAAAGATCGTCTTCTTCAATTTGGCGAATCGGTGAATATCTGATTAAAAACTCTTCTTTACCGGTATTCTTAAGTGTTAATAAAACAGTCAATTAACATCGGCATTTGTTTTTTATTAGAAAAAGATGAAAAAAGAATTGACAGTATAATTAAGAAATGAGCATCATTACGGATTGGTTGTGAAAATGAAAAATCATTTCACATCCCAGCTCACTTAAAAAAAATAAAAAAAAGTCACAAAAGATGTTGACAAAGAAAATTAAAAGTGAGCAATATGGAAGATCAGTTACAAAAAAGAAATTTAGTTCATTAAAAATTGAATCAGGTAAAGAGTGCGTGTAACCAGCTAAAATAAATAGCTGATCAGTTTTATTTTCTACGGAGGATAAGACTGACACGTCAATTTGAGTGCAACTCAAAAGGACAAACGAATTGATTAAAATGGAGCGGTTCGCCGTTCCATATAAAATTGAGAGTTTGATCCTGGCTCAGAACGAACGCTGGCGGTATGCTTAACACATGCAAGTCGAAC
>JBFFHJ010000008.1:0-157219 GCA_041556995.1 bacterium
ATCTTACATTTACGGCACAGGGTAATGTCGATCCCTGTCAGATCCAACATTAATTGTGCGGTAGACTTCTTTTTAGCTGGTTTGGACGATGATGGATCAGCCAACGGCCAATCGAATCTGTCGAAGTGTATTCTTTTTGCAATTGTTTCCCAAAAAGCCAAAGTGGCGAATTCGCATGAATCCCGAAGGTAATTCATGTTGTAAAAATCGCTGAATAAAGGTTTCTCCATCTAAATAACATATTTCGGTTTTACAGGTATCGTGCCGACGTTTGAAGTTTCGCTTTTTATAAGCGAATGGAAGTTTAAACAAGACCAATCCGATAACTCTTATCAGACAAGGAATTTGGGACGATATAGTTGAAAACGATTCAACCATACCTGAGCTATTTTCCTCCTTATCTTACAAAAAGACACGTTTTCAATCATTTTCGATTACCTTTTTTTTCCCTAATTAAATTTCCCCCCATTTTCGATTATTTTTAAAATCATACACCATCAATAATGCTGCTATATGATTAATATTATACACATTTAACGACTGGCAAATTAATTGCTGATAAGAATGTTATAACGTCTGTTTGTTATTCCAGGATGGAATTTACGTGAGCCTAAATCGATGGATGATCGGATACTGTAATTGTGTCGTTTTTATCTTTAAGCAAGCGGTTAAATGAAAACGTAAAAGCTACTACAGCGTTATATCAGTCGGCTGTTTTTTGATTCATTACATTTTTTATCAATTCGACAATATCTTGGGAATCCAGAGAGCAGAAACGAAATCATTCACCCACCTTTCCTTCCATGAACTATCAGGCGGAAAAGTGGCATATAAGACTGGATTCACAATATTATTGTCCCCCCAAAAACAACATGGAGACAAAATGAGAATTTTTAAATTTGGGAGATATTTAACCATTCTTTTGTCCATCGTTTTTATAACAGTAAACTGTAAGGTTGAAAAAGATGATAGCAGTGTTTCGTCCGGCTCGTATACCAACATGGAAGTGGGGACTGCCGAATCGACAACAATATCGGCCAGTAGCGCATCGAATTATCAGTTTACAACGGATCAATCGGGTAAGCACACATTGTACATTTATAACATCTCACCGGCCGACACCGTTTTCAGTGTTTCTTATTCCTATGATAATTGGATTGGATTCTGTTATGGATCAGATAATTGTACATTTAATGAGCCATCTTCCGGATCAACAGTGAGGTTTTCCTTAACCGAAGAATCCGGCAATGATGTCACTTGTTCCATTATTGTTGTGGAAGGTGACGGGGGAGAAGGAACTGCTGCCAGTCCGGTTGATCTTTCCATTGGACAATCCCACACCGGAACCATAGGAAGTGGCATTAATTACTACCGTTTTACAGCTGCATCGAATGGTTTTCATTCCATCACTACCTCCAGTAGTACCCAGATATTGTATTGGGACCTGTATGAAAGTTCGAATTTTACGAGTTTAAATTCGTATAAATATAATTTCTCTGATACTGGGGATGTATCGGGGGATACCGGAAATCTGGCCTCAGGAACCACTTATTATCTGAAAGTCAGCAATTACGGTGATACCTATGGATCATTTGATATCATTGTGGCCGGTCCTTGAACCCAGGGCAATCGTGTCAAATTGATTCAATTACGGGTAAGGCGCGTTCTAGCTGTCTTGCCCATTTGTTTTTTGGACATACACACTAGCTCCCCCATTCTGAATTGACTCATGATTTTTCTTTAAGGCAGGCCTGTGTGTGTCTGCCCGTTTGCTCACTGTTAAACAAACTCCGTTGGTTTATTTTTTACTCAAAACTCTAAAATAGGGCTAAATGAGAATTCAACTCTGAAAAATCCAAGAATTTTGCTTATTTGTGCTGCATGTACAATACAGAGGTATTCAAAGGTTCGTCCCATCCAAGCGTTAAATTCCCCTTTTTGATTAATTTAATTGAACAATTTTGGATACCGGATTTGATTCTTTTCAGATTTTTTCTCAAAAGTCGCACCAACAGATTTAGAAAACTCAAATGAGGTGAGATAAAAACCGCTTAAATTTACAAAGATCTATAAATTGCTTACCATTGTCATATTGCTTTGATCAAAGAAAAATACAAGTGCAAAATTTAAAATTGTTCCAATAAAAAGATACCTTGGCTAAAAGCCACAATCTTTGTGATTTTAATGATTATCCTGGCATTAAAACCCGATATTAATAAAACAAGGAGTTAATATGTTGAATGTTGTTTTTGATCTAGGCGGTGTTGTTTTTACATGGCAGCCTGACCGGATCATTGAAAATTTATTTGAAGATCCTGAAATTCAAAAGAAGATAAAATCAGAAATATTCGCCCATTCCGATTGGGTGGAGCTTGATAGAGGAAGTCTTGATGTGGATGAGGCAATTAAACGCGGTGCCAAACGAACGGGATTATCCAGGTCGAAAATCAGTGAATTGATGTCTCAGGTTCCAACTGCCTTAAATCCAATTGAGGAAACCATTGAATTGATTCATTCCATTAAAAGAAACGGTAATAAGCTTTTTGTGTTATCGAATATGCATTTTGCTTCAATCGAGCATATCGAAAAGGAATATTCTTTTTGGGATGTTTTCGAAGGTATGGTTGTTTCGTGTCGAATTCGAATGGTAAAACCGGATGCAGAAATTTATGAGTATTTGCTCAATCGGCATAAACTAGTACCCAACGAAACAGTGTTTATAGATGACACCGATATCAATCTGATGGCCGCTTCTAATTTCCACATTAAAACAATAAAATTTGAAAATCCAAATCAATGCAAAACCGAACTGAAAGCACTGGGCTGTATATAAATTAGCCGTTGCATGAATAAAAGAACGAAGCCGTTCATAAGATCCATATGTTGCTGCCAGCCAATCCAACCGAAGGTGATACGCACGAATTGTATGCAGGGTAGGATTGCTTCCTGTCAGACCTTGACGTGATACAGCGACGAGCTGACATCATCCATCATAGTATTTAAGGAGAACAGACATGCATTTTTGGACAACAATGTTTTTAATTATTTTGGTGGTATTTGTATTTGGATATTTAGCGATCGCAAGACTAAGCCGGTTGGTGGAACTTAAAGGCGGTTCGGATTCGAATAAAGAAATTCAGGATTTAAAAGATCGAATAAACAAGCTTGAAAGCCTATTGGATAATGACATCGAAGGCCGGGTAAAAAGTATCGAAACAATAATATCGGACAGGGATCAGATGTTAAACGAGCAAATCAGGGTAGCATTGGAAAGTGGTAGCAAAAAGAAAGATAAAGATGAATAGGCTTTGACTTCTTCTTTCATCGATCGTTTATGATATCTTAAAGATTGAGACAGAAGTATGAGTTGAGAAAGTGCTCATCAATTCGAAAATAAAAAATTTCTTACGACATTTACTCACCCAATAGTTGATTCGACGGCTTGATATAGTATTCCCTGATTCCCTTCAGACACACCTATTGCGTAATAATTACAACCGCAAAAACTTCCAGTTTTTATACATGTAAACATTGTATTATTTTTTTTCATCCAAGAAGTTGGTACTGTTTTGTCAATAAAATTAGTTATAACAGGTAATTGCCCTGAATGATTGATTTTTCTTTGCAATCAACAATTGTACTATCCTCACTTTTTGAAAAAAGTATAAATAAATAAAGAAAAATCAAAAAGATATGTCGTCAATAACAGTATGGGGGTAAAACTTCAGAATTAAAATCTACTCAATAGTAACAAGTTGAGTTTTGATAAAAAATGTTTCAACAGACAATATCGCCCATTTTAAAGTTTGGATTCCACCTTTACTTGTTCAGATTTTTTCTAAAACCAGTGTCATTCTGATGGGAAACCTGGCGACCTGAAGATTCTTCATGCTATCAAAAAGATCTTTTGTTACTGGTTTTACAAGACTTAAAGCAACCATGTGTCCAGGTAATCAGCAACATCTTTTGCTTTGAGCCTTGAGATATCCTTTATCGTTTCCCAAGACTTCGCCTCGCCCTCAGGATGACAGGAAACTTGCTTGCTTACTGACCGACCAGAAATCCATAGTCTTTGGGGGGAGGATAAAAAAAACTATAACGCTAAGACAATGTATTTTGGAGTGGAATACGTTCCAACTGTCTCTGAAAGCCAGATGTTTCATCAATGAACAGGTCTTAATCGAGCAACTATACACATATCATTTAACTCGGTTTTGACTCAATAATGCACATCTAACGTCTAAATAAGAGGGCTGTTATGAGTAATGGTATTCAAATGTCGGATCAACAGAAAGATGATGCCAGGTATGTTATGGATCTTATGAAGGATAATGAACCCTTTCTTCACGATTTACGTGATGAGAAGCAGTACCGCTTTGTCAAACATGCCTTTGAATCGACAGGAAAAACGGTGGAGCGCTATCCAGGGCTTTTCGGCAGTATTGAAGCCGGCCGGACAAACGGACCGAAAGTGTCTGCCAATTTTATTGCAGAAGATAATAACGGTTTCAAAAGTGGGGCCATGATTACTTCAACCGGAGTTACAAAGGTTGATGATAAAACAGCATCCGAAGGATTCCTAAGTATCATCAACGGCGCATCCATCGCTAATATGGTGATGAAGGTGTATGATGGAAATACCACAACAGTACTGGCACAAGGCTCCGTTTCGGAATATCATCATGATAAATTTAATTTTTTGCCCATACAGACTGATAATTCAACCGCCCACTCCCCTTCGAGTCAATTGTCTTCAGTTTTGACATATTCCTATCAAATTACACCAGGTGGAGAAATTCAACACGGATCAGTAAAAATGAACCGGTCTTTAGGAGTGTCATCCGATCCGGTTATCACTCAACCAGTACAGAAACCGAATCATCAGACCGAACCATATATTGAAATCGGGTTAGGACGTGGACTGGGAGATCAATATAAAGATGATCTGGATTATTGGTTCTGGCAACACACATCCAATTTAACATTTGCCGTACCATTTGTTGGAAATGTTACTTTTACAGGCAATATTAAGGCGTTAACCCCAGACCATTTTTCTCTGTTTGTGACGCTTGCTAAAAAAGACGGTGGCTATAAAACACTGACAGGAAACGAACTTGATGCAGTTCGGGAACGTTATTCGATCAGCTCACAGAAAGTTTTGAGTTGGAATTTACCTTGGGCGGAAAAAGAAGCCGACTGTCATCCAATTATTTTTGGAATGTTAAACTGGGCTAGCGATTCGGTTACCTATTTCACCTGCACCATGATGGTTGATATTGAGGGCCAGCAGGAACCGGCTTATGCATCAGTATCCAGCCTGGACATGCCGGATGAAGATCAAAATGACGGTGTTCTTTATATTAAGCCGATCCAATGGCAGTATCATTGCCTGGCAGAGGGAACGGAAATTGTTATGGCAGATGAGAGTGTTTTAAAAATTGAGGAGCTGAATAGTAATCATTCTGTAATGACCGGAAATAAAGGAACAACTCTCCCGGTTCGGTCCACTTTTGTGGGATCTCATAAAGGTCCGGCCAGAAAAATAACAACTGAAGACAACCATGTGCTGACGTTGTCCGAATGCCATATCGTGATGACACCTGAGGGGCCTTGCCAAGCAAAGAGGTTGAATATTGGAGATACAATTTTGGTTAAGGAAGGCACCGCAAAAATTCGATCGAATGAATTGATCGAATTCGATGGCTTTCTGTATAACATAAAACTGGGGAATTCTGTAGACCATAAAGAGATGATTGATTCCAATGATACTCAAATGTTTGCCAACGGCATTCTGGTCGGCGATCAGCAGATGCAGAATTCATATGACAAATGGTATCAGACAGAAGAAGTTGTGCTTAAATCAATTGATCCCGATTTTCATACTGATTATCGCAGCTTTCTGGAAGACAGGGCTTAATTAAGTAGACTTATTTTAGTCAGGTGCATCATGCAGACACCTGTCTCACCAGCAACGGAAGCCGTAAATTCTGTTCGGATAATGGAAATGAAAAACTTATAAGATGGAACACCAATCGATCCTGGCCCAAACCTTTAGGCTGATCCACATTAATAACATCATTTTAAGAACAGAAGGCGATCCGAATCTTACCATCGGCATTATTGATGGTCCGGTAGATAGTTCACATCCGAATTTTTCACAAACCAAAATGAGGTCGGTGACCAATGAATCTTCCTGTCTTCTTAAAAGCAGCGTGGCCTGTCGGCACGGTACGTTTATCACAGGTGTGTTGGGGAGTAAAAGAGAAACCGATACACCTGGTTTGGTTCCAGGATGTAATTTTGTTCTAAATCCGATCTTTTGTGAGAACGAAGTCTCAGGAAATGCTTGCCCGGAAATCACTCCTCGGGAACTGGCTCAAGCCCTTATGAATGTGATTCAGGCTGGGGCAAAGATTGTGAATCTCAGTATGGGGTTGGCTTCCAGTGCAATCCAGTCTCATCCGGATTTGGAAGAATCTTTTGATTATGCTTTTCGAAAAGGGGTCATTGTTGTCGGAGCTTCCGGGAATCAGGGGCGAATTGGCTATCTGCCGCTATTTAATCATCCCTGGGTAGTTCCGGTAGCCATGTGTGATCATACAGGTCGACCTGCATCCGGGTCAAATATGGGGGTATCTGTTGGTAAAAGAGGACTTCTCTCCCCCGGCTTCGAAATTCCAGGATTGGCGGCTGGCGGTGGATACATGACAATGACGGGAACAAGTATAGCCACTCCTTTTGTTACCGGGACGATGGCGCTTTTATGGTCTATATTTCCTGAAGCTACTGCTGAGCAAATTAGACAGGCAGTTATAATGCCCGATATTCAGCGGAGAAATATTGTTCCACCACTTCTCAATGCGGATGCTGCCCGAGAATACCTGACCAGTCGTAATTCTATAGGAAAGCCGGGGAATGGGAGAAATAAACCGAGCAAAATGAATCTTAATATAAAGCTTAATGCATAAGAGGACACATGACTGAAAACATGAATACAGATAATACTGCTGAAAAAACCGAACAAAAAATGGAGACTGTTACAGAATCCATAATGGAAGCTGGCTCTGAAATAGTCGAGACCCCCCCGAAAGTACCGAACAATCCCGAAGGATTTGTGACTAACACCACCGCTTCGTCCGACCAGGTATCGACTCAGAGTGATTGCGGATGCGGGCCAGGCGTTGTTATCGGCATCGGAGAACCAATGAGCCATGTATATGCCATTGGAAGCATTCGACCGGCGTTTCCCAATAAAAGCGTTGAAAAGGAGTTTTATCAAATTGCCGGAAGAATGGGAACAACAGTTCCAGATAACCAACTTGTTTATGAAGTCCTGACTCAAGGTGAAAACCTCTACCTGGCTCGTGAAATGTGTTGGATATTTCAAATCGAAGGCATTGATACCTATATCGTTAAACCTAGAACATATGTGGAGTTGAATGAAATCCTGCTCTCAATTCTCCCGAATCCGGGTAGTCTGAGTTATGCAGTCATCGTGGGACCCAAAGGTCCGATTGCCGGTCCTGAATTCTGCAATGGTGTCCAATTACCAATTATGGTAACAAAACAGTTTTACCATTTTACTTTCAACCAGTTTACAAAAGCCATTGTAGACAAAACAGGTGTGGAGCAACAAGTTGCCGCCAGCATGTTCCAGCAGATGTTACAGTTATCGGATAACGCCGGGAACTCAGATGAACATCGGGCCATCAACTATATTACGCTTCGATATTTAGGGATTTATACAATGGAAGCAAATATGCTTAATCCCACAACGCCTCCGACCGGTACATTCACTTTTGACAGCCTAACCGTACTTCCTGCACAGGTACAGGGTGCACGTCGCATTGTGGATGTCATTTTTAACTATGAAGAACGAAACACCGGTGAAAGGCTGCATTGGTACTGCAAAGTTGATGTTACAGGCCAATTTCCATTTTTGGTAACCAAGCTGAATCGGTATTTCCCGGCACCCTGATTCGGTCTACGACTTCAGAGATTTGTCGATTTGCCTCGTTAGACACTTAACTTGATGATCGAAATAACAAAGGAGAACTTCATTGAATGCAACTTCAACAATACCTCGTAATGCCCCAGTTGGTAACATGGCATTGGAATTTAACCCGGTAAAAAAAAATTATGTTTCGATTCCGGAAGGAATCTGGTTTGACGGTGATCTGACGATTGAGGCCTGGGTTTTTGTATTGGACTTCACCAATAATTGCAGGATTCTGGACTTCGGAAATGGTGAAAATTCGGACAATGTCATTTTGTCAATTTCAGATCAGTACTCGGGCAAACCTTTTTTTTCAATTATTGAGTCGGGCCAACCGGCTGCCGTATTAATTTCAGATACGGCCATCCCCCAACGAAAGTGGGTTCATGTTGCCTGTACACTAAAGGGATCAAACGCTGTTATTTATATCAACGGAACAGCTCACGGGGTAAAGGATGACATGCCAGCTCCAAAAAACATCAACAGAACCAGCAATTACATTGCAAGGAGCAATTTTAGTTCAGATTCATACACAAATGCATTGTTTAGTGAAATCAGAATATGGAACATACCACTGACCTGTGATCAGATCAATGAGTGTATGGAAATGGTATTTGCCAATAAAATCGGACAGATGGATTGGGAAGGAAATGTACACACAAACATTATCGGTAACTGGCGGTGTTGTGAAGGTTATGGCAATCAGCTCTTTAACTACTCTGACCCGGGGAATACAACCAATGGGGAACTTAAGGACAGCAGCAATTCTGATTTGATTCCTGAATGGAGTATTTCCGCCAGGTTAAAACCATTTTCCACTCAATACAATATTCAAATGGCGCTAAGGTTTTTTAAAGAACTCAAAGACTATATACTTGTTCCTCCTAAAATATGGTTTAATGGTGATTTTAGTCTGGAAACCTGGGTGTATCTATTTGACTATATAGAAGATTGCAGGATATCTGAATTTACAGATCTCACAGGCAATAAAGTGGTTTTGACCTTATCATCAGGAAACACCCAAAAACCTTCGATTTCCATTACCCAAGGCTCCACTACCACCGAACTGGTTTCTGAACATCCAATACCGCTCAACAAATGGATGTTTCTGGCTTGCACCTTAAGAGATTCTACGGCCACTTTTTACATTAACGGTGTTCCGACCGGTCAAAAAACAGACATGACTGCTCCCATGATGGTGGGGACATTTAAGAATTTTATCGCTCGAAACAGTGACGACCAAAATCCGGGAGGCTATCCTGAGGCAATTTTTAATAATTTCCGGATCTGGCAGGGAACGTTAACCATCAATCAGATTATTGACAATATGTACCATTATTTTCCCGGAGCTTACGAGTACAAAAATCCAGAGAGTACTGTAACTGCGACGTTAACAGGTAATTTTCGCATGGACGAAGGAAGTGGGACGATAGCTTATAATTATGCCGATTTAGGAGGACAGACCAATGGGATGATTTTATGTGGTACAATCCCCGATAAAACGGCAGACTGGGTTCATAAATGGTTCAACTATCTAAGTAAAATGGAAACAACCGGCTGAAATTTAAAATAAGCGGCTGTCAAAAAGGAAATTTTGTATTACTCTGAAAAAACAGAAAAAAGCAAACTTACAAAAGGAGTTAACCATGCGTTTTCCAAAATTTACAGCAGAACAAGGCATTTCACTTAATAACAAAAATATGAATCGGTATTTGTTTGGCACTACTCCGCAGACTCAAACAAATGGCATCCACAGGATTATTCCAGCTGTAGACTTTGATTGCATATCAGGATGTGTGGGGTCAACGGCATACGATTGTATTCACTGCAATGATGACATCAATTGCTGGCAGGAGTGTGCCGGGCATCTGCCGAGTACAATAGGATGTATAGAAAATTGCTTTTGAGTTTTTTATCGTGATACCTTGGAGATCGGTATCGCTGGTATAATGTGAAAAAGAAATTACCAAATCAACATAACTTAATGAAGCCGACATAAAAACCATAACTGATTGAATATCATTGAATATCAAGGGAAAACTGAATCTCGGCTGCCATTAATAATAAAACTATTTGTCATGTAAAAGGAGACAGTATGATTTTGCCGAAATTAACTGCGGAATTAAGTCTGAAGCCCAGCGGGAACCAATACATCGGTGAGCCACCCATTGATCCCGTATTGTTTGAGTCTTCGGATTCATCCATTGACACTGTTTCCATGCAGGCGTGTGCATGGAGCGGCGGACCTGAACCTTTGCTCGGGCAAGGTCAGATTTTTCCAGCTTTGGATGCCACTTTACAGGAAAACATCATTGCAGTTGGATCAATTCGTCCCTTGTTTCCCTCGTTGAGTATTGAAAAGGAGTTTTACCAGGCAGCAGATCTGGAATACACCCGAAGCTTTGTAACCCAGGGGCACAATACGTTACTTTTCGGTATCCTTGACAAGGTGGAAAACCTGTATATCGCAAGAGAGATGTGCTGGGTGTTAGCCATCGAGGGAGTAGATATCTATGTGGTAACTCCAGACTCAAATCGAGAATTAACTGCCATGATCGGCTCTATTGCTTCCAGAACGAGTACTGCTGATCTAGACGTTATATTCGGTTATCTGGGACCAATGTCGAAGCCGGAGCAGTGCAATGGAGTAATCTTACCTACTGTCTCCTGTACTCAGGCTTATAACTTCACCTATCAGCAAATGGTGGAAAAGATAATGTCGGCAACCGGGGCGGATGAAGATCAGGCAAAAAACATATTCAGCCATATGCTGGAATTGACTGACAACTCCGGACGAGGAAATGATAATCGGGCGATAAACTTTGTGGTTCTTAATAGTATAGATATTTACATTCTTGCTTATGACATGATATACGGAGAGGAGATCCAAAAACTTGATCCGAAAAATTTCTCACTTATAAATATTATGACCAACCCTTCTCGTATTCAGGGTGAACAGGTCATACTTGATGTGATTTTTACCTACCGGGGAAATACCACCAATGTAAGTCAGAAGTGGTTCTGCCGGGTGGATGTATCCGGCCATTATCCGTACCTGGTCAGTGGAATGGCTAAATATTATAACCGACCATAACCAACCAGTGAGGTAATATGAAATTGCCGAAAATGACAGCTGAACAGTTTATAAAAAATGGAAGGGTTCAATATAATAAGGGCACTTCCTCCATTGCAGCGGGCAGTACAGGACTGAATCCGGCGGGTTTTGATTTAAGTGCGGTTTTAAACTGCGGTGTGTCGGTGCTCCCCTGCATCGCTTGTGGTTTGAACCCCGCATGCTGGCTGACATGTGCCGGGCCAGGCGTTTTTAATTGTGTTAAAGAATTCCTCAGCTGAAGGAAAAATTGAATTAACGATAAAGTAAACCTCTAAGAAAGGACGATTATGAAAATGCCGAAAATGACAGCTGAACAAAGTACTGAAACAGCAAGAGATTTTTATGCGGGAATTATTAATAACAGCAAAATAGATACGGATTCCCTGGAAATGGAAAACATATTCGGTGACATATGGAGCGGCATTAAAAATGTCGGCGGTTTTATTACCGGGAAACTTCCTTGCCTTGCTTCATGCGGCATCAACGCTCTGCCCTGCATCAAATGTGGAACAAACCTGGGCTGCTGGGCAAAATGTGCTGGACCTGAAGCCATATCTTGTATTTCCGGCTGTTTAAGCTGACAGTAAACGCAGTAAATCAAAAGGTTAAGTAATACTGAGGCCTGTGCGATTGATGCGGGGCCAACCTTGACGCCGAATCAGGAGGATTAAAATGAAACTACCTAAAATGACTGCTGAACCCATAATGAATTTATCAGGATCTTATCATCAGGGGGTGGTAAAATATCTATCCGGACACCTTGAAACCAATAAGGCAATTATACCTATGTTCTGCAACGGGTGTCATCAAATAAGAGAGACTGATTTTAATTTTAGCCAGCATATTTTATGTAAAGATGAAAACGGCGATGCTTGTGTTCCAATTGTCATCAACGGCAGAGAGGAGGTCTGCATGACCAGGGGAGATATTGCCCGAGCCAGGGAAGAGGCGCAAACAAATGAACTGATGAGAGTATTAGTCGAGAAATCACAAGTAGCTGCCTCAAAGATCTGCGTAACGGATAAAATACTTGCCGTTCCTGTTGACATTCCAATCAAGCATCCGGTTCCTGTTTATAGTTGATTGTTCTGAATAACTATTATCGTGATTGGATTTTCTGGTTAGAAAATAGTATTTTAAATTCCGTTGGAATGGAGTCAACTATGAAAATGCCTCGGTTATTATCAGATAAAATTTTATGTTTTGTTAATAATGGATCTTATGATGGAAAATCGATTGTTACGAGCATTCAGGACTTAATGCCGATGGCCCGAGGTCCTTATACAGGGGGCATTGGTAACAATTGTCCACAATGCAAACCGGGAAGGGAACAATGTTGCAGAGGAAATGAAAATCATACTGATACTTACATGTGCTGTAATACCAGTGAAGGATGCAACATAAATAATCAAACCGGGTACCCCTATTGCGAGTAAATAAAGCATTGTATAAACAAGAACCTGTTAATCAGACACTTTTATCATTTAACTGATATTAAGGCTTCTCCAGTATACTTTGTTGAAGTTATTGAAATTACCTGCAAATATTACCATGGGTTTTATCTGTAAATTGTCATTTTGGAATAATCTGATGTCTAAGGATCGGCTAAAAAATCAGTTCACATTCTGTTTGCAAAATGTCCATTGTTTTTAGGACTTTTGTAAACAGACTATGTAACGTTATTTTTTAACGATCCCCAAGGTTCATAATATGGAGATAAAAAATGAAACTACCTAAAACGAACGCCGAGACAGCTGTCACAAAGATCACAATTAACCCGGTTATTTACACAAAACAGGGCAACTATCCTGCCATGAATTCCTTCATTCCTCTAAACCCGCTCTCAATAGTGCCCGCTTCGAGATATTATAATGCCCGAATTACCGGCTGGACTAACTTTGGTCAATGTAATGCAGCTTTTGATCGGGCCAGGGCATACAATATTTTTACCGTTTCCCGATGTGATAATGGAAGAGATTCGTGTTTTCGCAGGATCAAACAGACTGATGATCATGGCGTCGACAGGGTAAGAACAGATTTTCAAACGGCGATTGATCAAACGGGTCACGACATTGATGTAGAAATTAATACAAGAAGAGCTTGCACTTAAATTGAATGACGGATCACCCTATTTTACGTATCAGATTCCATTGATACGTTTTTAAATTTTATAGTCAGTGTTAGATTTTCCTTTTTTATCTATTCTGTTCAAAAAAATATCCTCTCATTGTCAGTTCCAGTATAAGATCCAACGAAAGTTTAAATCAAAAAAAAAACAGGACAACCAGAGCCTAACGTTTTCATAATGTTTAAGAGCTATAAAGAGACAGCAAATCTTCGTCGGAGTATAACTATTTGATTTATAATGGAATTAACCTTGGTTTGGCTTGTGGTATAATTACTGCATAGACCACGGTCAACCTGTTTATTTCTATATATTTCATATTACACACATTTTGGGTTTTGATTTGACCTTTACCAGGTCAAATCAAAACCCAAAATGTGAGATATTCGCATCAGAGAAAGTTGTCACATGAAAATTGACTATTCATTAAAATCATATTTGAGCTTTATTAATAAAATTGAGGAGATAGGTAAATATTCAAAAAATAAAGCTACCGTTAGGAAACATGCAATCAATCAACTAGCTGATGTTATAAATGAAAATATCTCTGATTTAAGGGGGTTTGATAAAACCCCTGTTTTTAAAAGCTCATGGTACATCGATTCGAATTCTGCTAAAAAAAGTGAAATTGAAAAAAACATTTCAGGTTTGGAAGAGGGAATTAAAGATTTTATTCAATTCAATAAAGATTGTATAAGGTTTTTAGTCAGTAAAAAGAGTAAAATAGCCAGAAGAGAAAACATTCAATTGATGTTTGATATTGGAATTGAAAGTGATATTGAAAAAGAGAAAAGTAAGTTGATAAAAAATGATAAATTTGAAATAGCTAATAAACAAATATATGTGGATAATAATTTATCAAATCAACACTTGGATTCAGGGAAAAAAATTGGAGGGAAAAAGGAACAAACATCCTGGCTGGAGGAGGCAATCTGGAAACAGTCGTTAAAAGAATTGGCTGTTCTAATAACGAATGACTGGAAACCGACCGGTAAAAGCCAATTATTCCTACTGTTGGATGAATTTGAAAGTTTCGGTGTCAAGAAGTTTAAGGATTTATCAAATTTTAATAAAGTTGCCATATATAAATTATTTAAAGTTATTGTAGGAGAAAAAGCGTGGGCTGAAAGTACAACATTTCAATACAGAAATATATATAATCGTTTTAGAAACGAATTAATAGAATGTAGAAGTTCATTAAAAGATGCTATTCCGGCATTAGAATATGAACGCTCTTTAGCCAAAAGGTCAAAAAGCAGTGAGGCGCCTCTCAGTCGATATAATCTGCTAAAATGGTTGATTCATTCCTGGAGTCTGGCCAACATGCAAAAAACCATTCCCGGCATTCTGCATGAAAAGATCTATACGGTTTTTTTTGACATGATCATTGCCGAAACCGGATGCAAGGCAATTGATTTAATTGATCTGGAGTGGAAAGACATCAATTTTTATAAAAAATGTATTAACTTGACCTCATTACAAAGTGGAAAAGATTATCAAATAGAAATGAATTTATTTTTAAGTGAAGCACTACAAGATCTTTTAAAACAAGAAAGAGTGGTCAATATCAGTGGAGGAAAAGTTTTTCCGATTTCCCTGGATACAATGCGCAAACACCGAAAAGAAGTATCCACCTATTTTAAACTTCCAGAAATTTCCATTTATACCCTCCAGAGCACCGCCGCACATTTAGCAAGGGAAAGCGCCAAGAGCCATCAAATAATGCAATTTGGCTGATTATAAATGAAAAACAGTAAAGGGCGGTTTATTCCTAAAAAGCCGATTCAATAATCTCAATCTGCGACAAGTTGTACGGCGACTAAATCACTCTGTCCAACAGGCGCTTAAGCTCGTCCTTATCTGCATTAATGGCAGTCGTTTCCAGTTGGTCCAGCAGATTGTGATATTGGGAATCAAAACCTTCTTCCAATGACCTTAAAGCGTTTATTTGATCGATCAATTTTTCGGTTTGAAAGATGGATATACTGGAAAGCATTTTAAATCCTTCTATCAGCTTTTGTTCAATCTCTTCCGGGACTGATTTTGTGGGAGTTTTGCCTTCTGAAGGAATCACACCCGGTTTATCTTGTCTTAAGTATTTTACTAATATTGATAACATCTTATCAAAATCAATCGGTTTGGTGATATATCCGCTAAAACCTGACTTTGAGGCGGCCTTTTGTCTTTCCATAGAGGTATCGGCAGATAGTGCGATGATGGGAATCTCCTCGCATCCAGGAATTGCATGGATTTGTTTTGTGGCATCCATTCCGCCCATCACGGGCATATACATGTCCATCAGAATCAGATCCAGTGTTTGATTGGACTTATACAGTTCCAGTGTTTTTTCCACGGCTTCTTCCCCGTTTTTGACGATATAAACCGGCAGTTTAAGATCATAAAACAGCAATTTCATGATTTCCTGGTTGGTGGGATTATCCTCTGCTACCATAATAACATTGTCCTTACAAAATCTGATGCCCGACGATAAAAGTCCCTTTTCTTTGTCCACTGGTTGGCTTTCAATCAAAGGGATCTTTACCAGAAAAGTCGAACCTTTGCCTGGTATGCTTTCGATCTTAATGGATCCTCTAAGCAAATCCACCATATTTTTTATGATGGGCATTCCAACACCGAATCCGCCATATTGATAGGCGGAGGACTTGTCCGCCCGATCGAATATATCAAAAATATTGCGTTGCTGCTCCTCTGAAATACCTATACCCACGTTAGCTATCTCAAATATCATTGTATCTTTATCTTTTTTTACATTGAGGTGCACTGAATTTCCTTTGGGAGTATACATAATGGCCTTCTCAATGAGAAATAGAAAAATCTGATTTAAAAGCGAACGATCGGAGCGAATTTTATGGGGTAGGTTGGCATCATAGTCGAAGGTATAAACAAGGCCTTTCTGTTGCGCTTTGGCTTTTTGGATTTGGAACACTCCCTGTAATAGCAGTTTGAGATTTAGATCTTCTTCATTAACTGTGGTTTTTTCGCTTTCCATTTGGACAAGATCCAAAATATTGGTCATTATTTCTGAAAGACGATAACTACTGTCAATGATTGGCTGCAAATAACGTGTGAATTGACCTGGGAGTTTCAGCTTATCAGATTGTTTTAATAAGAGGTGTCCAAAGCCAACAATCGCATTGAGTGGCGTGTTGATTCCATGGCACATATTGACAAAAAATTCTGACTTGGATTGATTAGATAGTTCGGCATTATTTTTTGCTTCAAATAAAGCATTTTCCGCTTGTTTGAATTCAGTGGTATTACGAATAAAAACCGCCAACCGGTGCACCTCCTGGTGGGAGTCTAAAATCGGGCAGATCAAATACTCCTTCCATTGACCTTCTCTCTGATCTTCGTATCTTTTGGGTTGCCTGGTGTAAATCACTTCTTTGAATTTCTCTTTTCTACGCTCAGCAACATCAGGCGGTAATGAGTTCCATGACGATGCTCCTATCAATTCGGAGTATGTTTTTTTAGTTACCTGGGTAAATGCGTCATTACAATCCAGGATGGTTCCCTGTGTATCCAGTAATACAATGATATCAGGAGAAGCGTTTAAAAGCATTACAGCCGAATCCTGCCTATTATCGGTTGGATGGGGCTTCTCTGCTGTAGCAATTCGGTATTTGGCGATTTTTAACCTTAGCAGGAAGGTGTCCAATGCAAATGGTTTTGAGATATAGTCATTTGCACCGGCTTCCAGGATTTTATTTAGGAAAACCGACGTGTCTTCGCCTGTAGCTGCAATAATATAACATTGTTTGTTCTTGGGTAGAACCCGGATTTTTTTACATAATTCGATGCCATTCATTCCGGGCAACACCAAGTCCAGAATTATTAATGGAAATGGCGTTGTTAAATGGGCGACTATTCCACTTTCGGCATCCGAACACACAACAATTTCATTAGTTGAGGAGTCGATTTTAAGATAATCCTTTAGTAAATCCGTAGATGTTGGTTCATCGTCGATAACAAGTATTCTCATAACAATGACAGTTTTATAATGTTAATAATTTTAATTTTCGAAAAAAAACCTCATCCGGTTCTACCGAAAAGCATGTTTAAAAACAAATTTCTGTTGGTTTGTCATTCCCGGCTTGCAGACTTCTTATTGAAAAAACCGAAGATCTTTCCCAATTTAATCGACGTTAAGTTAAATTTGTCGTCCAGACGCCCTGTCAAGTTGAGGGCATTTTTTTATATATTGTTATTCATTGATATTTATGAATATATTGTATTGGACTCCGAGATCAACAGGCAACCGTCAGATATTGAATTCATTATTGTGTTTCATTGGGATTAAATACTTGTTTTACGATTGATATTAATTCCAAGTCATTAATTGGTTTTTCAATCATATCGATGGCTCCTTGCTTTTGAAGCATTTTTAGCTTTTCTTTGTGTAACTTATGACCGGTTAGAAGAATCGGAATTTTCCGAAATTCAACATGAGATTTAAGTTGACTGAATAGCGAATCCTTTGCCGAGCGTCCTTGCATATGAATATCCATTATAATTAAATCAAAGGACTCCACTTCCAATCGAGGAATCAGAACGTTAGACCTCAAAACAAACGAACAATCATACCCCGAAGACAGGAGAAGGAGCCTGATTTGTTCACAAAACGGTTTATCTTCATCCACAATAATAATCTTGTTTTTGCGTTCTTTCTGATTGGTTTTCAACTCAGTGATTTTTTTTGCCCCATTCTCGCAGAGATCTTCTCCAGGAGCTGAACTTGAGTGTGCTTGAGTTGGGGTCCCCCATCGTTTCAGGATATCAACCAGTTCGATTTCCACAATGGGTTTAGCAATGTAGTCGTTCATCCCGGCTTTCAAACATTTTTCTCGATCTCCACGGAGTGCATTTGCTGTTACGGCAATAATCTTGGGACACACATTTTCCGGCAGATCTTTTTTAATCCGACGAGTTGTTTCATACCCATCCATCTTAGGCATCTGGACATCCATCAGAATAATATCGTAATCTTTATGATTTAATGCTTCTAACACTTCCAGACCATCACTGGCTACATCCGGTTGGTAACCCATTTCCTCCAGAAGATATAACGCCAGTTTTTGATTAATTTGATTGTCTTCAGCCAGGAGGATTCTTAAGGGTAGGGTTTCTCCTAAGACTTCTATGGATTTTGAATGATTGATTATATCCATGGAAAACCGACGGGGACTACCGGCTAATACCTCAAGAAGGGTATTAAATATTTGGGACTGCTGCAACGGTTTGGAAATATGAGTGGCAAATATATCCCGGTTGTTTCTGACTGAATCGAAAGAAGATGAATAATAGAGTATGAGGGGCAGTTCCGTATTGGAGCGGTAATTACGTATGGCCTTACCCAATTCAACACCAGACATCTCCGGCATATTTTGATCCAGAATTCCCAAGTCGAAAATATCTTTGTTTTTAACCCAGTTTAGAGCTTCTTTCGGTGATACTGTTGCTCGAGGGTGCATATTCCATTGTTCACACAGCAGTTTTAATATATTTAAGTTGGTAATATTGTCATCCACCAGCAATATTCGTTTACCTCTCATTTCCGGAATATCAGTTGCCAGGTAAGGGCGAGGATTGCCGGAAGCTTCTGTTGTCTGTATGGTAAATTGAAAAGTAGAGCCTTTGTTTTCGACACTTTCGGCCCATATTTTCCCGCCCATCATTTGTGCCAGTCGATCAGAGATTGTCAATCCCAAACCGGTTCCTTCAAATCTTCGTGTGGTTGAAGCATCTGCTTGTGAAAATTCATTAAACAGGTACTCTATTTTATCGGCGGGAATACCGATGCCGGTGTCTCTTACAGAAAATATTAATTCGATTGTTTCTTCTGTTTGAGATTGTTTTTTGATCGAAATGAATATCTCACCTTCTTCTGTAAATTTTAGGGCATTACTGACCAGATTGGCCAAAACCTGACGCAAACGCATGATATCGCCCATAATAAAAGTGGGAACATTGAGATCGATCTGATAGACAAGATCCAGATTTTTTTCCCAGGCTTTTGATGCAAATAATTTTAATACTTCCTCAATACAAGAGTTAAGTTCGAATGGAACGATGTCCAGTTCCATTTTTCCGGCTTCAATTTTGGAAAAATCCAGAATATCGTTGATAATGGCCAACAAGTGACGCCCACTACTGTGGATAATATTAACAAATTCCTTTTGCCTGTCAGTCAAATCGGTTTTAAGAAGGAGGCCGGTCATGCCGATAACTCCGTTCATGGGTGTCCGGATTTCGTGACTCATATTGGCAAGGAATTCAGATTTAACCCGAGTTGCTTCCAGAGCTTCTTTTCGCGCCAGATCTCTTTCCTTTTCAATACGCTTCCGTTCTCTGGCATACCGGATGGTCTTTAATAACAAATAGCTGTCGATACTCCCTTTAACCAAATAATCTTGAATACCGAGGCTCAAAGCTTCAATCCCCATTGTTTCACTGTCAATTCCGGTCAAAACTACTATCGGAGTGGACTGGTCCTTTTCCCGTATAAGTTTTATTGTCTCCAATCCTTTGCTATCGGGTAGATTGAGATCCAACAGTATAACATGAAATGTCTGATTTTCCAGGCATTGTCGGGATTCGGATAATGTAATGGTATGTTTCAATTCACTGGGAAAAGATTCGGAAAATTCCTTTACCAGTCGCTGTACAAACTGTGCTTGCACAATGCTGTCTTCGATTAACAGAATTTTTATCGGTGAATCATCCATAGTGAACCCTATATATGAGCCTGTTGAATCAGTCGGCTTTTTAAAAATCTAAGAATATATAAACATAAATATCAGTATATTAGCTTTTAGATATTGCTTAAAATAGAGGCAAATCAACAGGCTCATATATTTTGCTAATAAGAGTATGAGCAAAAACGCCTAAATCCGGGCCTTTTGTCGTTATCCTGAGGAGCTGGGCAATGAAAAACCTTTTTATAATCATTCAACATAAAAAACATGACCTGTTTGTCATTCTGATGGGAGCCTTAAGCGATCTGAAGAATCTTAATGGAACCCAAGCGACAACTGGAAATAACTTGATTACATAAATGCCCTTTTATTCCGGATAGACCCGGCTGTTTGTACATGGCTCCATACGATGTTAAACGACATCAATTGTTTTTGGCTTTGAGAGATCCTTCGTCATACCTCCTCGGGATGACATATGACAGAGCTTAACCTATTAGCATTATGTCTTTGTGGGCATAGCACAAAGACATAATGCTGAATAGTTATTCCTTTTTTAAATCATATGGATTAATCACTCCGTAACTATTTGATCAAAATAGAAGTACTGTTCTTCTCATAAATATAATCAGCAATCCGCTGACCAATATGAGATAACGGTAATACCTCGTTACAGGCCTTCATATCTAGAGCTGCTTTAGGCATTCCATAAATTATGCTACTGCTTTTGTCCTGGGCCAGTGTGAATCCTCCCCGGTCTCGAATGTGTTTTAAACCGACAGCACCATCAGCTCCCATACCCGTTAATAAAACGCCAACTGCTTGTCGATGATAAACTTTTGCCGCAGAGCTAAAAAAAACATCAACTGAAGGTATATGCTTCCGAGGCGGAGTTTGACTATAAAAAAAGGTTTTTTTCCGGCTGCATATCAAGTGATGATTATCCCTACAGGCCAGATATATATAACCTGGACTAATACGTTCTCTATGGTTGGCTTTGCGGATGGGTAAATGAGAAAACTGTTGCAAGTGAACAATAAATGAAGAAAGAAAATCCGCATCCATATGTTGAATAATAACAATGGAAGCCGGAAAGCCTGAAGGGAAGCTTTTAAGTATTTGAGCCAAAGCTCCCGGTCCTCCGGTGGAGGCACCGATTGCAACCAGATGAATAGTCGGTGAAGATATTGAATCAGTCGAGAAACAGGTTTTGGATTCTGTTATTGAATGTTGTATAGGCGGTGTAGCAGGAATTTTAACATTTATTTTTAATTGGGAGATCGTTTTTGTTTTTTGGATAAACGTAGCTCCCAATTGTTTCAATTCTTCTTTAGTAAGTTTGTCTATCTTCTTAAAGAAAGGGATCTGGGGTAGTTTGATCACATCCAGGCCTCCATACTGAAAAATCTGTAAAATTTTGGTCATGTTTCGGCTGATGGTCGAGGTTACAACCAAAATCGGAATTTGATGGGTTGCCAGGATTTTCCTGGTAGTTTCCACACCATCTTGCAGTGGCATATGTATGTCCATCAGGATAACATCAGGAACATGTTGACGGACATAGTCTTCTGCCTCCAATCCATCTTTCGTCCATCCAATTGGGGAAAAAACAGGTTCGGATTGTAGAATTTTCTTCATGATCCGAGTGGCTAATAGCGAATCATTAACAATTAAGACATGGATCGGTTTCATGATTTTTCCTTGAATAACGCACAATCCCGTTTATTTTCAATTTTCAGAGGCTGGACTGCTCCTTAAATCAATTGGTCTATTAGCTTGATAAATTCGTCACTATTGAATTGACTCTTTGCAATATAATGATCGGCGCCTGCCTCTAGTCCTTTTTGTTTATCTTCCAGGCTGTCCTTATAACTCACGATGATTACCGGAATGTGGCAATATTTATCATCTTTTTTTAGGGTCTTTGTCATATTCAGTCCATCCAGGTGAGGCATGTCAATATCGCTGATAATCAAATCAAATGGTTTTTGTCTGATCTTATTTAAGCCGTCCTGTCCATCGACAGCCAGAGTAACATCGTATCCTGCGGATTGCAGAAGTTTTCGTTCCATTTCCCGAACTGTCAACGAATCTTCCACAATCAAAATCTGCTTAGATTCTTGCGTCGGCTCAGTTTTTTCAGTCTTGGAGACATCGAAAATATAGTGAGCTTCTTTGATAGTTTGGAGGATATCTGCTACATCAACCAACAGGATTATTTTTCCATCGTTTGAAATACTTGCCCCTGTCATATGTTGTACCTTTTTCAAACGAGAATCCAATGGTTTGATCACGATCTCGTTTTCCCCAATAAAGCGGTCGGCTATGATGGCCACGCTGCTGTCACCCATCTGAAATAAAAGGGCCGGATACAACTGATCAGGATTCTGCTGGATAAATTCTCCTCCCATCAATTGATTTAACCAGGTTACGGCTACAATTTTGTCATGATGGTGAAGCATATGTTTACCGCCGATAGTCTGAATTTCTCCGGGACAAACATGAAGATACTCCTCTACCATATTTGTAGGGAAAGCATAGATCTGCCGGTTAGTTTCAACCAGGAGTGTATGTGTAATGACCAGACTTAACGGCAGTCTTAACGTAAGCAATGTGGACTGGCCAACACTCGATTCAATTGAAACATGTCCATTAATCTTTTCAATATCCGTTTTAACAATACTCATCCCGACACCACGACCAGAAAAACCATCCGCTCGATCTCGTGTGGAAAATCCAGGTAAAAAAACGAACTCCAGCAATTCTTTTTTTTGAAGTTTTGCAGCCTGCGCTTCAGATAACCGGTTTTGATCTACGATTTTGGAGCGAATGACTTCCGCATCAATCCCCTGACCATCGTCTTCCAATCGGATAATTATTTCATCCCCCTGGCGGAAAGCGGTAAAGCTGATCTTACCTGAAACGGCTTTCCCCCGGGATTGACGGATTTCAGGGGGTTCAATACCATGATCGATGGCGTTGCGAATCAAGTGTTCCAACGGTACTTTAAGGATTTCAATGACTGATTTATCAATTTTTGTATCCGATCCGTTTATCTCAAGTTGCACGGTTTTTCCAAGAGATTTGGCCAGTTCCCTGACAATACGAGGATATATGTCAAACAGTTGGGAAAGTGGAACCAAACGTGCTTCCATGACCTCTTCCTTTAAAGAAGAAGTCAAAAACTGGAATTGGGTGTTAAAATCATCAATGGTTTGATAGAGAGGATTCAAACGTTGTTGAATGTTTGTGCTTCTCTGGGTAAGCTCTTCAACCAGATGCTTTATATTTGGTTTATTAATTGTCGAATCTGACGTATCTATTTCTTCAATAATAGATGATAAGGTTTTACAGCATTTTGTCATAAGCATTGCTGTTGTCAATGTACCGATCATATCATTTTTTAATTGATCGATTCCGGTGCCTTTGATATACAGTTCCCCTACCAGGTTGAATAAGGAATCCAAACTTTTAACGGATATTCGCTGTATTCCACCGGGAGAATCTGACTTCAGGATGTTGACATCGGCGTCTTCCGTAACAGAAGATTGTTCCTTCGTTTCTGTAGTGGATGAGGTATTGCCAGCATTCCGGGAATGTGTATTTTCTGCAAAACACTTTTCTGTCAAAGAAGGTAATGGTTCAAGATTGTCCCCTTGGCTGACATGTCGAATCATAGTTTGAAGATCCGGTGGAAATGGCTTTTCCTCTACTGCGAGTTGAATTAAATATTTTATCCAATCTGCAATAATAAGAAGGTAATCCACATCGTCCGAAGCAATTGTCTTTTGTCCTTGTAATCTAGCAAGGTGATCCTCAGCAGCATGAGCAAAATCGCTGATTTCGTTGATCATTATCGTTTTAGCCGAGCCTTTGATGGTATGGATGATTCGTTTGATTCCTTCCAGGCTGTTTTTTTCTTTACCCTGGTTTTCCAAGGTAAGAATCAAACGGTTTAATCCTTTCAATAACTCTTCACACTCTAACTGAAATAGCTCAAGCATGGACATGTTATCAATATCCGGCATGGATCATTCCTCTGTTACATCTTTTTCATCCCATCATATCAATATATTAGTTTTTGCGTTTCTTGTACTAACAGTACAAAAGCATTTCCTGTTTACATCTTAAAGAAAAGTAGTAAAACAAATAAAAATTTTATATATTCGAGCTTAAATCCCTGTTTTCAAGCTTGAATTGTTGTACGGTTTTCATCTGTTTCTGTGCTATTTCGGATAAACTGAGTGTGGCTTCCGATGTCTGATCTGTACTTGTTTTGTTTTCATTAGCTGTTTGTTGAATCTGTTTAATATTTTCAGTCATTTGCTGAGTATTTTCCATTTGTTGTTTGATGGCTGTTCTCATTTCTTCCAACAAAGGACCCGTTTCCTGAACCGCTTCAATCAGATTTTGAATCGAATTCCCGGCATCATTCACAAGTGTTGTTCCTTTCAAGGTTGTAGCCGAGGATTTTTCCATACTCATCATTGCATCATTTGCCGCCTTCTGGATATCGTTGATAAATTCCTTAATTTCTTCAGTTGCCACTACGGTTTGATCTGCCAGACGCCGAATTTCCGAGGCTACAACACTGAACCCCTTTCCGAATTCACCCGCTTTTACAGCTTCAATGGATGCATTAACCGATAGCAGATTTGTTTTATCGGCAATATTGTTGATTGTTTCCATAACTTTGGCAATGTATTCCACCTTATATACCAGGTTTGTGAATTTTTCTGAAGTACCTTCATTGGTTACTCGTATTTCTTCAATACTGCTTAACAGAGTGGCAATTGCCTCTGTTCCCTGTCCGGCCAAATTGACAGCTTGATTTGAGGTTTCGAAGACATAGTCGGCACTACGTCCCATCTCTGTAGCTGTGGTGGATAATTCATTCAGACCGGATGAAAAATTGCTGATGGCATTGTTCTGCTGTACGATATTGCGGGATTGTTCAGTGGCAGAGGCCGAAATCTGATTCGTTGACGACAACAACTGCATAGAGCTGTTTTGCAGTTCCTTAATTATTTCCCGCAAACGGTTGACCATGTTTTTCAATGCTTCAGCTAGTACTCCCAGTTCGTCTTCCCGATTTATTGAAATGTCTACTGTTAAGTCACCTCCGGCTACGGCTCTCGCCAGGTTGACATCCTCACTTAATGGGAAGGTGATGGAACGCGTAATAAGAATACCTAAAACAATTGTAAAAATAGAGAAAATAGCCAGTATGACAAACGTAGTAATAAGTGCTTCATTCCGGGAAGAAAATGCAGCTGAGTTGAAGCCTTCAGCTTTATTTTGTGCAAACTTAATGAATCCCTGGACACTTTCTTCAAGTTTGGCAACATGAGCTGCACCATTTTGGTTTGTAAGAGCAGTAGCCTCTTTCTTTTTCTTAGCTTTCATGAGTGTTATAACTTCATCTCGAATAGATTTCCAATCATGAAACAGCTTTTGTCCTTCTCTCACTTTTTCTTCATCTCCCAGAAATCGTTCTTCTACGAGTCTAAAATCATTTAAAACTTCCTTTTCATAAGCATCTATCTTGGCAATTGCCTTATTCAGATCGTTGGTATTTTCAACCAAAATGATATCCTTCATAGAGCGATGCATCCTTGTGATATTGGCATCAATTCTCAGTATGGCCGTACTCACTGCATAAGGATGTGTGTAGAGCTTATCCGTTAATTCCGCCAGACTTTTCATATAACCGATAGCAATCAAACTTATAACAATCATGAAGATAAAAAATATTCCAAAACTGATACTTAAGCGAGTTCCGATTTTAATATTACTAAAAATCATGTCAACTCCTGTAAAAAGTTAATCAAAACACTAATTATCCCAATGGTCATTATGCGGATTCATTTTCTAAGACCTGCCAATCCAGCTTGTTAAATCATAAAAGAGATAATGGAGTAGACATTGGCTACATTGAATCCAGTCTCCATTATCCCAGAATTTCCTCCAATTCAAGAATGATTTTTTTTATGTCTAACCATAAAAGAGGTTCTTCTTTATACATCGCTATTCCTCGAATAAAGGAAGGAGGAATTCCGGTGCTAATCTCTATTTTTGATCGAAACAATGCTTCAGGGATTTCATCAACTCCTTTTATCCTTTCCACCAATATCCCGGTTGATGCAGTACCGTTTTGAAGGATGACTATTTTTTCCGGGGGAATTGCCAATGTCATCCCGAAATAACGACGCAAGTCAAAAGTAAGTATCAAAGTACCTCTCAAATTAATTAATCCCAAGACGGCAGGATGCATGTTTGGCAGAGGAGCAATATCCTGAATGGGTATCGATTGCTGTAACTCATTAACCGAACAGGCATACCAATGTTGTTCTAAAGAAAAAATCAAAAGATGCAGACAACGTTTTTCCTCAGCAAAAAAGCTCTTGCGATAATTCAAAGCTCTCTGTTGGAGATCCTCCCTGGATAAAGGTGTTTGTTTTGACTTCATGATTATCCTTCCATAAAGCTCATGGATTTTGAGCAATTTTAGCTTTAGACATACATTGCTGTTTAATCTGCTCCATGGAAAAAGTGGATTCCCACGGCATTTCTATTTCCGCCGGTGGCTGACGATTCATTAAATCGAAAATTAAAGCATATTCTTTATCGGCCTTATCTTCTAAACCTTGGTCATCCAGTATAATGGCCAAATAAAAATGTCCGAGAATATGGTTCTCATCACAATATATACATTGCCGGAAGTGGGCTTCTGCTTGTTGATGCTGTTGCTTAGCATGACAAATCATACCTTTGAGATAATAAACATCGGCTTGAAGTGGATTAACATCAAGAATTCTATCACACAACTGGTTTGCTTTGTCCATTTTTCCCTGGTCGGAATATAAATGGGCCAGGGCTAGCAATACGTTCTCAGATTTCGGAAACATGTCCAAGGCAGTCAAAAACCTGATTTCAGCCAAAGCGAAATTTTTGTTTTCATAATAATTTATTCCTTCCCGATAAAGTACCTCAACTAATTGAACTCCGGATTGGTCTTCGTCTGTTGTCTGTTTCCAAGTCGGCCTGAATGATGTTATGTCGCTTTTTCCATTCAAAGTCACGGGAAACGACCGAAATATTGGAGGTTTATTTGTTTGAGATCGTATCTGTTTTGTTTTCCGGTAGATGGAGTACCCGCAGGATTTAACAAATTCATCTGGTTTTTTATCTTGCCATGTTTCGGAATGTCCAAGGAACATATATCCTCCTTCTTTCAGATGCTGGTAAAGATTATTTTTAATCTGTAAAGCAGTCTTCAAGTCAAAATAGATCATGACATTGCGACAAAAAATGATATCGAATTGGAATTGGAACAAGGTCGAATTAAACAGATGAAGAAGGTTCAATTCTTTGAAATCTATCTGGTTTCGAATCGTCTCAGTCAAAAGGTAGCCCTCTTGTAGCTCTATAAAATAACGATCCCTGAAAGACAGATTGTCTGTGCGAAATGAATAGGAACTAAAGTACCCGCGTCTGGCCTGTTCCAGTGAATCAGGATTGAGATCTGTTCCCAGTATAGTGAACTTATTCCGCTGGTTATTCCATTTTTCATCCAGCAGCATGGCAATGCTGTATGGTTCTTCACCGGTAGAACATCCGGCACTCCAAATACTAATGGGTTGATGAGAAGAGACGGCTGGGGACATAATTAATTCCGGTATAATCTGTTGTTGTAAAAAATTGAATTGTTGTGGATATCTAAAAAAATAGGTCTCCCCGGTGGTCAGAGAACGCTCTAATTGTTGGTATTCTCGGTGGTCAGAGCAAAGAAAGTCAAAATACACCTTGTAGTCCCGAGTGGACTGTTGGCAGATTCTCTCTTGTATCGCGTTTATCAGCATATATTGAAACTGATTCCTAAAATTGAGTCCGCTTTTTTTGCTGATTAAATCCACGAAACGTTGATACATTAACTGGCCGATGGCAGGAAGAACATTTTTTTTCATTGAATACCCTCTCGAACTGCGATTTTAGATAATTGTTCCTCGGAAAGAATTTTGCACAAATCCAGAATTTGAATATCTTCCGTTTCTGTTTGGCCAACTTCCCCGCTAAAAGCCTCGTTCATACAGTCTGATAAAATTCCGGCTTGACAGACGTCCGGCAACCACTCTTCAATTCTCAAGATCTCATCAACGATAAAGCCGATGTTTCGTCCCCGATGGCGAATTAGAATGATCCGATTGGAAAGAACAAATTCGCGGGATTCTCCCCCGAATTGTTTGTTGAGATCGATCACAGCATACAGTACGCCACGGATATCAATGAATCCTTCCAAATAAGGCGGAAGATCCGGTATTTTTCGGATACTCATTATGGGAACAACCTCTTCAATCGATATAGCTTTGACAGCATATATTTCTTCCCCTATACGAATAACCAAAACGGATATCGGCGTATTGGATTTACCCGGTTTTGTTTCCATAACAAATAAAGGATAAGCTCGTTTGGAAAAACTGAACCATCAATAATATTTTATACAAATGATCAAAATAACTAAACGGATACAATATTATAGACAAAAAATAATCATTAATACAAATATTATATTGATGAAATGGATAAACCGGGAACAAATTGGGGACGTTGCTGATATCACACATTTTAGGGGTTGGACTTGACCTTGGGTAGCGTTAAAAAATCAGTTCACATAATCTGTTTACAAAAGTTCCAAAAACAATGGACATTGTGTAAGCAGAATGTGAGCTGATTTTTAGCCGATCCTTACGGTTTATCGACCCTGAAAACAGTTTGATGGTGATAGGATTATATTCAATTTGGCATAACGACCATAAGAAAATGGCTGTTATCATTGGCTTGGCAACAATGGCTGAAATATCAATCAAAGCGGCAATCCAAGACTCTGTATTTACCGATATTGGTTGGCCCCCGTCCCGCAAACATATGCTGCGGTTTTTTCAGTCGGTTGCCTGTAGGTAGTCATCTACGAACAGGTCGCTTCCTTGGAATCGATACCAGCGTTTTCGAGCTGTCCGTATGAGTAATAATAAGCTGGATTTCAAACAATTCAGTAAACAACTGGCTAAACGTCAGTATTCAATCCCAACGAATCAAGCAATTCATCAATTTTTGTAAGGTCAGCCGGAAGGATAATATTCGTAGTTTCTTTAGCCAGTGAGCCAATTTGTGTGAGATATTTCTGACAGATCAACAATTTCATGGAATCAATCCCTTTTTCGCCGGCGATCTGCTCTCCGATCTGTTCGATAGAGCCGGCAGTAGCATCGGCAATAGATTTTATAGCCTGGGCTTTTCCCTGGGCCTCATTAATCTGTCGTGTTTTTTCACCTTCCGATTTGTTTATTAACTCCATTTTGATACCTTCAGATCGATTGATCCTGCTTTGTTTGACTCCCTCTGATTTGGAAATAACAGCTCTACGCTCTCTTTCGGCAGAAACCTGTTTTTCCATTGCTTCCTTAACACTGATCGGTGGAACGATATTTTGAATTTCATAACGAAAAACCTTTATCCCCCACGCCATTCCGGCATCCGATAGTTCTTGCACTACTTTTGAGCTGATGACATCTCGTTCTTCAAAACATCTATCAAGGTCCAACGTTCCCATCACTGATCGAACCGTGGTCTGAGCAAGCTGAATGGTCGCAATTTTATAGTCCGTTATTCCGTAACTTGCTTTTTCCGGATCTGAAACAGCTATATACATCACCCCATCGACTTCGACTTTGACATTATCTTTTGTAAAACATTCCTGCGGTGGAATATCAATGGTTTCCTCCTTTAGATTGTGGATAAATGTCACTTTGTCAAAAAACGGCAAAAGGGCGTGAAACCCGGGGCCGAGTGTCTTGTTATATTTACCGAGTCTTTCTACAATATACGCCACTTTAGTGGGAACAATACGAACCGCCTGGACAAATTTGAAAACAACAAATAAAACGATGATCCCCCAAATAATAGCTGTGAGCCAGCCGGTAATTTGATCAAACTCCATAATTCCTCTTTTTTATTGGTTGTGTGATTTTTAATATCAACTCACGTAAAGCTAAATGTAAAATTCTATTTATTTGTTACTTTATCTGTAATCGTTCCCATACTCTCAAAAAAACCCTTAATATTTGCCAACTGAGAAGGAACAACCGTGACATTGGATGTATTTACAATCTTACCGAACTCTTCAATAAACTGTTCGATCAGCTTGACTTTTAACGCTTTCTCACCACCTGGTTTCCCCAATGCTTCTGAAAGCCGTTTGATACTGTATGCTGTTGCTTCTGCCAGTGAGGAAATCTCTTCCGCTTTTCCTTCTGCAATATTGATCTGGCTTTGTCTTTCACCTTCAGACAAATTTATCTTCTCTTGTCGTTCGGCTGTCGAAAAATTGATGGTGGCCTCCTTCTCCCCGTTGGCCAGGGTAATTTCAGCTCTTTTTTGACGTTCCGCTTCCATCTGTTTTTCCATGGTTTCGATCATATGGGCGGATGGTGAGATGTTCTTAATTTCATAACGGAGAACTTTAATCCCCCATGGATCGGATGCCAGGTCGATTTCTTTTACAATATTCTCGTTAATCGTCTCCCTTTCGGAAAAAGTATGATCCAGATCCATCTTTCCAATTTCCGAACGCATCGTTGTTTGCGCAAGATTAACACTAGCCCGTTGGTAGTTACCAATACCATAGCTGGCTTTTTCAACATCCATCACTTTCAAATACACAACGCCATCCACTTCCACTTGGATATTGTCTTTTGTAATACAGTTCTGTCCCGGAATATCAAGAACCTGTTCTCTTGTATCATGGCGATAAGCGACAGAATCAAAAAACGGAATCATAAAATGAAAACCGGGACTCAACGTTTTTTTAAATTTACCCAGGCGCTCCTTCACCATTGCCTGATGTGCCGGAACGACAATAAAGGTCTTCAGCACAATAAACATAATGAGTAACACAAAAATGGTGACATAAAAAAACATAACACCTCCTCCAACTGATTAATTTATTAAAGAATAACATACTATACTAAAGATTACTTATTTAAAGCCGCTTCTATTTGATTAAGAGGGCTTTCTTCAAAAGGTTCGACAATCCACGCCAAGTTATCTCGTGAAACGATCTTTGCCTTATTACCCGCCGGAATCAAGTCGGCAGATGTTGTTGCCTGCCAGGTTGTTCCACGAAATTTAATCCTGCCGTTAGTATCTGTAATTCGAACATCTTCAATCACTTCGACAATGCTTCCATAGGCGTCAGCATCCTCGCTTATGGTGTTATAGCTGATATCTCCGGGCAATAGTTTTTGGGCAATCTCTCGAAGGACAAATATTGAAAGTAAAGAGGTTACAAACCACGTTGTAAAACCGGAATAAATATGCTCTAAAAAACCAATTTTATAACCTAAAGCAACAACTATTGCAGATATGCCCATAAAAACCGCAATCAAACCTGGAAGGACGAACTCACTCAACATCATGACTCCGCCAAAAATCAGCCATATCCAGAACAATGTACCTGAATCCATAACATTAAGCACCTTAATAAATAACAGAATTATACATCTATTGAGTGCTTCTATAAAAGAGAAATCTCCTCTTTTTGTCAAGGAGAAATCAAATGGCTAACAACTTTTGCCGTTTATAAAACAAGCCTTTATTCGTTTCCATATTAATACCTATCCTCTCCGGTTTTTTACAAAGGTAACAGCATCCATGGCATTCTACCCGTATGCGTTTCCGCCAATGCTGTTGAATTAAACTGATTTGGTTCAAGCCTCGCCAGTTTAAACTTGAACCTGACAGCAAAATAATACTGTCAGGTTCAGGTTTTCTAAAGTCTATTTTTATTGATATTTTTTCCACTTTATTGAAAAAGGAGAATAAGTAAGGGGAATCGTTTGAAAGGACTTCAGGAAGCACAAGTGCTTCAACAAATAAAGCTGATTTATTTTTGTCAAAAATTCTTATCTTTGTCGTCTTAGCAAGTATGTGCTTTCATTTTTAAAAAATAGATTAAAAATTCAAATAGATGAAGGTCAAAATATAGCATTGTTCTCTATAATTCATCTACAACTCTTGCCGTACCTGGACCTTCGATAAATATTACAATTTTAAATCGAAATAAAACCGGTAACATCGATGAAAACAGTAAGTTCATTGATTAATAACGAATGGTATGGTCGTTATAAAATGATATCAAAATTAAACATAAGAAGCTCAATATACGACATAACTAACAAATGCAATCTTTCGTGTCGGGGGTGTTTTTATTTTTCATCAAATCAAATGATACCTGAGGAAGAGAATTTGGAAAAATGGAATAGATTCATCGATAATGAAGTTAAACGAGGAATCAATCTTGCGATACTAATCGGCGGAGAACCGACAATGTTTCTTGATAGATTGGAGTCCTTTTTTAATCGTATTCCCACTTTATGCACAACAAACGGATTAATTAAAGTACCCAGGGATAGATTTGAAAATATGATAATCGCAATTTCCACCTGGGGAAGCGAGGAAAAAAAATTAAGGGGAATGGATACATTTGCTGTTTCTTCCAAGAACTATGCAAATGACTCAGCTGCTTACTATATTTATTCTGTAAGTCCTGAGAATATTTTGGATATTGAAACAATGATAATTAAGGTTAGAGATATTGGATTAAAAATACACATTCAACTGCTATGTAGTAACAATAAAAATGATGAATATGATTGGAGTTCAGAAAAGCTAAAAGACATTCGGACGATATTGGATGAAATGCTGGATAAATATCCTGAAACATATATATCCACAAAATATTTTAACAGAGTACTGACAAGTAGAAAAATGCTGGAAAGAATATTTGGCCACGATGAATGTCCATCAATAACTCAACCTCTGGACAAAAGAAAACCTGTTCCCAAAAGATTGCCGAATTTTGTCAGGTGGGCTCCAGATCTTACGACGATGCGTCATTGTTGTGTCGCTAATGTCAGAGATTGTAATCAATGTAACGATGGTGCAGCAATAATGAGTTGGATCATGGTTAACAAAAGAGCGCATATGAGGTCTAGGGTTGATTTCCAAAATTGGATTGAAGTTGTTGAAATGTTTCAAAAACTGAATGGGTTAACATAAAGTTGGATTTTATAAACACACATTTTAGGGTTTGAATTTGCCCCTTACTTGTTCAAATTTTATCAAAAACGGGAGCCCTGGCGACCTGAAGAATTTTCGTGATTTCAGATAGATCATTTATTACTGGTTTCACAGGACTTGAAACAAACATGTGTCCAGGTAATCAGCAACATCTCTTGCTTTTGGTCCTGAAAGATCCTTTGTCAGATCCTTTTTCGTTCCTTCTCAGGACTTCGCTTCACCCTAAGGATGACAGGAAACCTGCTCACTGACCGACCAGGAATCCGTTGTCATTGGAGTAGGATAAAAAACCTTAAAATGTGAGTTATAAACATTCAGGTTGATATGGTAGAAAAAAAACATGCTCAGTATACTTGGGTAATTATAACCATAATTGCAATATTGATATCTAATAAACTATATTGTCAAAATGTGATAATTGACAATAATGTGGAATTTCCAGTCAATGTAACTAAAAATATATTATATTATGTTGATAAAACTATGAATGTGAAAATTGATGATATCATGTCTGTAAAATTTATAACTAATTCAGATGATGATTTGAATTTTGGTTATATTGACTATCATGTGTGGGTCAAAGTTAATATCGAAAATCATTCTGATATCAACTTTAATGATTTTCTTCTTGAAGTGGGATTTCCAAGTCTTGATTATGTAGATATTTATATTAAAAACAAATCGACAAACGATTTAAAAATAGTTAATACCGGTGATATGAGATTGTATGGCAGTCGGGAATTTGATCATCCAAATTATGTCGTACGATTGGGAAAGATAAATAAGGGGGAGTTATGCAACCTATTTATACATGTTAAAAGCTCTGGATCTACTTATGTGGATTTAAAACTGTGGTCGTTTTCAAAATTTTACAAATATGAGCGGAGTAGGCAAATAATATTTGGAATATATTATGGAATAATGTTGATAATGATAATATATAATATATTTCTATTTATTTCGCTAAATGATAAAAGTTATTTGTTTTATATTCTATATATACTGTCTTTCATTATTACTGTTTCGAATATCAATGGTTTTACATATGAATATATACTATTCAACTTTCCATATTTAAACAATATGCTACTTCCGGTATTCTGTTTTGTAACATATTGTTTTATGATTCTATTTGCAAAATATCTTTTAGATTTAAAACAAAGATCACATTATTGCAATAAGTGTTTGAATATTATATTGTTTATTTCTATTATATTTGCAGTCATATCTCCAGCAATCGGGTATAAATATGCTCTTCGCATCGCAACTTCCTTGTCTATTTTTGTTTCAATATCAATAATAGTTAGTGGATTGATACTGGTAAAATCATTCAGACCGGCTCGATATTTTATCACAGCCTGGCTCTTTTTTCTGTTTGGGATAATTCTCGTGTCTCTGAGACAGTGGGGAATACTACCGCACAACTTCGTTACCGATTATAGCTTTCAACTTGGTTCGGCATCTGAAGCCATTATATTGTCTGTGAGTCTCATAGATAGAATATATGTGTTACGACAGGAAAAGTACGATGCTTTAAAGGAGGTCAATATTAAACTGGAAAAGCTTAACTCTGTTAAAGACGAATTTCTGGTAAATACAACTCATGAACTTAGAACTCCATTGAATGGTATTCTAGGCATTACTCAAAACCTGATAGCGTTAGTCAATGATAGAAAAATCAAAAATGATTTAAAGTTAATATCATCATCAGGGATGAGGCTTTATAACCTAATTAATGATATTCTTGACATTGAAAAGATGAAACATGGAAACTTGTCACTTAATCTGCAATCCATTGACCTTAAAAACTATATTGAAAACCTTGTACCCTTTTTTAAGTCAGAACTTGGAAAAACAAACAATATGTTGTTTTTGGATATCAATAGTCCATCCAGCGTTCTGGCAGACCCGGATCGGTTGAGTCAAATATTCAATAACCTGATCAATAATGCAATCAAATTCTGCAAAAATGGTACAATTTACATATCTACCGTAGAAAAAGCAGGGGTAATTGAAATATCTATTAAAGATAGTGGGAGAGGTATATTAGAAGAGAATCAAGAGATTATTTTCAAGAGATTCGAAAAGGCATCATCGAACGCAAAAGGCATTGGCTTGGGTTTGAATATAACGCAACATCTAGTAGAGGCCCACGGAGGAAAAATTTGGGTAAATTCTAAAATTGGAGAGGGAACGATTTTTTATTTTACTTTACCTATTTCAGAATGTCCGGCTGATGAACTTGATTCTTTAAGATTTTCTCAAAAAGAACCGGAAGAAAGAAAAAAAGTTGATGATAAATTGCAAACAATATTGGTCGTAGACGATGATATAATTAACATACAATCATTAGAGTCTCATTTGGCGGATCACTATAATATCGTTAATACACAATCCGGTCAAAAAGCCTTGGATCAAATTAATCGTTCAAAACCCGATCTTGTGCTTCTGGATATTATGATGGATGAAATGGACGGCCTTGAGGTTTGTCAAAAAATAAGAGATCGATATGATAAAATAGAACTGCCAGTAATATTCCAAACTGTTCAGAATGATAGCAATATTTTGCAGATGGCCTACAATTACGGTGCAAATGATTATATTATTAAACCTTTCAATCGAACTGAATTACTTAGCCGAGTTCAAAAAGAACTTAATTTGACGGGTGCCATTGGTATCACTCATATGATACTGAATGAAAAAGATAAAACCGTGTATTTAAAAACGAAAGGAAACTATACCTATTTATACTCATGCCGAAATAACAATTTCTTCAAAATTGTCCGAAGCCCTTTAAAAGATATTTGTCATCACATGTTTTCCTTCATTCAAATCAACCGCTCAATTGCTGTAAATATGGAGTTTATTGAAAGGGTGGTAAAGACTATCAAGCATCGAAAAACTTCTTATAAAATAGTACTCAATGTTGAAGTTGATAATCCCATCGAACTTACTTCAACTCTGAAATACAACAAAAATGTTCAATCCAGATTGGAGCACCTCATTATCAACATGAAGAATTGATTCCTCTTCCCCATCTTACCCTCTCCACCCATTATAAATATCAACGCTGTTCATCACATTTTTCGCATATGACGGATGGAGGAACAAACGTTACTGCTACTACGACAAGCAATATGGTTGCGACAATTATCCACCAGCGATATATAATGATCCTCTCGATCAACCGTATTTGAAAAATTTGCATAATCACTCCTATAGCATATTACAACAGGTGGTATACTCTATCCCCACACGCTTTGGTAAATTCAATGTCATTGTGGCCACAACAATATAATGATAGAGTCCTTTTTTGGTAGATTCTGGTTTTTGACTTCACTTGATAAAGTAAAGGTGATTCTATATCATTTATTTTATGACAAAACGATGACGCAATGTGATTGATGTTATTGTCACCAGGAGATTGTATTATAAAAGTAAAAAAAACAAAGTATCATTAACTACAAGTGCCAAAAATGATGTTTTCAGCGCCAGTGAGGTTATTAAATGGAAAAAGAAAAACATTTTGATGTTTCGGACAAGCTGTATTCATTTCCCGGTTTTATATTCGAAGGATTGAAAGAGAAGGGAATTAACGTGGCAAAAATGCTGGAATCTCAAGGTATTAATCCGCTAATAGCAGTAGATCCCGGTTGTTTTGTATCAAAAAAAGAGATGGATTCTCTTTTTTCTCATGTCTTTCGCATAGTAGATGATCCAGTATTCTGGATTCGCAAGTCGAAAATGATCCAGCCACAATCCGCCGGAATTGTCGGATATACTGCAATGTCGTGCGACACCTTAAAAGAGGCATATTATCGGATCGCAAGATATAAAGAGATTTGCAGTGGATCGCGCATGTTTTTCGAGGAGCGGGATACAGAAACGTCAATATTCTATGATATTGAAGAAGGTAGTTGCTTTTATTCAAAATATTTGATTGAAATTGGGATCGTTTCCTTAATCTGTATCGGAAGATGGTTGTGTAATAAGGATTTTTCTCCGCTTAGAGTAAATTTTAAGTTTTCCGAGCCATCATACCTCTCTGAGTATTCTACGATTTTTAGTTCTCCTATTTTTTTCCAACAATCATATAATGAAGTCGTTTTCAAAAATGACATACTGGATTTAAAAGTTGTCACAGCCAATAAAAAACTATTTCAAACCTTTACAGAACATGCGGATCGTATCCTTGAAAAGCTGAACACAAATGCAAGTACAACGGATAGTGTAAAAAAAACAGTTAGGGATTTATTCAAAGGCGAAATGCCTTCAATCGACAAAGTAGCGCGGAAAATGGGATTGAGTCGACGAACCCTGCAAAGACGTCTTAAGGAGGAAAAAACAACATTTAATACAATTTTGGAAAATGAACGAAAATCATTGGCCATTGCCTACGTAGGAAAGAGTCAGTTGAATATAGGAGAAATTGCATACCTTATCGGTTTTTTAGATCTCAGTTCATTTTATCGTGCTTTTAAACGGTGGACAGGCAGTGCTCCCCAATCGTATCGTATGGAATATGGCGTCAAATCCTGAGAAGGTTTCACAACATATGTTCCTCTACAATCAGTAGAGTCGAGTACCAGTTCGCCGAATACAGAAATAAGGGGTGAATCAGTAGACGTTCAGTCACATTTACCCCGCCAGACTTGGTCCGGGGTCCATTGATATAGATAGATATTTCAACCTGGATTCCGGATATCCGGAAAGACGCTTCACTGAAGTCTTGTAAAATAGGGTCGATTTTTAATTTATGGTACAATCTGTCAACACGGAAAGGTATGACTGACAATCCAAATGGCTATTAATTACAGATGTATAAATTAATGTTTTAACCTGTAAAGCCCAAAGAAACTTAGCTTGAATTAATTATAAAAACTGGGGAAAAATGATTATCGAAAAAGACAAAGCTGTATCAATACATTATGTTCTGATAAACGAGGATGGGGAAGAACTGGATAGTACGCAATATCAGGAACCAATGGTGTATCTGCACGGTGCAAACAATATTTTGCCCAAATTGGAGAGCATGTTGGAAGGAAAAACCATCAAGGCGAGAGTTCGGGCGAAAATTTTGCCTGAAGACGGTTATGGTAAATATAACGATGAATTGGTGCAATCCATTCCGCTTTCAGACTTCCCGAATGCAGACATGGTGAAAGTCGGGACACAATTTGAGTTGGATACTCCCCAAGGTCCTACAGTAGCAACCATAACGAAAGTCGAAAATGGTGAATTCACTGTCGATATGAATCATCCCCTGGCAGGTCAAATTCTCAATTTTGATATTGAAGTCGCTGATATCCGTGATGCCACTGCCAAGGAAATTGAAGAAGGTCATATCCACATTAAAGGTTGTGGCTGTGGTCATTCCCACTGAATAATGGTAACTGCTTTTAGGGGGCTATTTTTTAACACTCCAGATATTTTAATCGAGTCTCACATTGTCCAAATTACTTCCTTCAACTTGAAACACATCATTGCACTGTAATTATTGAATTAATTTTGTATCATGCTTAATTCCCTGCCTTTTGAGGGAGGAAAACTCAATATAATGTAGCAAATCATGAAACAAACACAAAATTTTCAGGGATTTCCGACAGAAGCCATCAAATTTCTTCACGATATCAGTCGTAACAATAATAAAACCTGGTTTGAGGAACACAAGCAACGTTACCAGGATTTCCTTGTGACACCGCTCAAAAATCTGGTAACCGATTTGGGTGATTTTATGTTGGTTATTGATCCCTATCTGGAGGTTCGGCCAGCAGTAAATAAAACCATTTCCAAAATCCACCGGGATACACGATTTTCAACAGATAAGTCCCCCTTCAAAGATAGAATGTGGCTGACATTCAAGAGACCCAATAAAAACTGGAAAGATGCACCGGCATTTTTCTTTGAGATTACTCCGAATGCATATCGTTATGGTATGGGGTTGTACGCTGCCTCACCTCAGACAATGAGCTTTTTTCGTAAGGCCATAGACGAAAACCTGAAAGCATTTTTAAAAAGCATTTCGTTTTACTCAAAACAATCAAGGTTTATTGTCGAGGGCGAAGAATATAAACGGAAGCTTAAGAGTGATCATCCAGCAAATGTTCAGGAGTGGTATCAGAAAAGAAATTTCTATCTGGTCTGTAATAGAAACATGGATGATAGAATCAGCAGTCCTGATTTGTTGGATGATTTGGCATCCGGTTTTAATGAATTAGCTCCGTTTTACAATTATATATGGGATATTCGACATAAAGCTTGACTCTTCAGTTCAGAGCCTTTAATTATTTATCTGAAATTAAGTACCATTAATGTTCAACTTAATGCCACTAAGTTAAAAGTCGGCAAAAAATAATTGTTCGCTTGTTGTCATTCTGGAGCCAAATTGACATTCGGCAACAACTTGACTGCATGAAGGCCCTTATCAGATTGTTTGTATAAAACTCAAGACGATGTTATACGATGTCATTTGCTTTTGATTCTGAGAGATCCTCCGTCATACCTCTTCAGGATGCCAGAATTGTATTGATCTAAACCCGGAATCTACTGCCAGTACTGCGTATATTTCCATGGATACCTGATCAAGTTTGGCATGACGACGAGAAGTTTAAATTGTCAAGTCAGTATATGAACTTTACAAACTGAGCCCATTTATGGGAAAAGAGGACTACTTGATACAACTGGCCACATCCATATTAATTATATAATTATTTTATATATTTAACTCTTGAGATGAACATTCAATATGAGTTTTAGAATAACAAAAATTATTGCCTGGCTGACATTGATTCTAGCTCCCATTGTCATGGTAATGGGTCATTTGGGTGAGCATGAATTAAGATGGAAATATAATTATATCAGCACATTTGCGGCTTCAGCGCCTAAGGATTACTTGATTACAGCTGCCATATTGCTCTCCGCTGTATCCCTGGTATGTATTGGTGTTTTATTCTCCCTTTGTTCTCCGGTTAAACATTCAATAGTAAGTCAAATATCCTCCATGTTATTCGGAATATCCGCGTCAGGGCTGGTTGTTCTGGCTCGTTATGAAGAAAGGGCAATAGATGTAAACCGGCTTAAAAAAATGGGTTATGCGGCTATACGTACGCAAAGCTTTCACGATACGGGTTTACTGTTGTTTTTCTATGGTGCCGTACTTGCTTTGCTCTTGTCCGGTTTTGTCGTCATTCTCCAAACAAGTAATTGGTTTTATCGGATTAATGCTCTTATCATTTCTATTTTTGGACCTTTGGCTTATATTGCCTTGGCTTCAGCCTGGCCTAAATATGTAACATTTATTGATAATAGTGCCGGTGTAAAACAAAGAGCTGCTTTTTTAATATTGTGGTTGGGGTCGATATTGCTGTTATTTGTGAGATCTAGATCCTACAAAACCTCCTTATTGACTAATTGATTTTATGGCATACATTTTAGAGGTTGGATTTGACCTTTTCTTGTCCAAATTTTTTTTAAAACCAGTGTCATTCTGAATCCCCATGTTTTCAAAGAGATCTTTTGTTACTGGTTTTACAGGATTTGAAGCAAACATGTTTCCAGGCAATCATCAACATCTCCTGCTTTTGGCCCTGAGAGATCCTTCATCGTTCTTCCTCAGGACTTTACCTCAGGATGACGAGTGGCAACACTTGATTTAATGATATAGATCGTGAACCCGTCAATTTTGATGTAATTTTATTGATATAATAAAACTTTTACTTTTTTGATTGTCTTTATGATTCCAGGCAGACACGATTTCTTCCGATTTCTTTGGCTTTATAGAGTGCTTTATCGGCTTTTTTGACGATAAAATCCGGTGATACTTTTTGAGGAGGGATCATACTGGAAACGCCAAGGCTTAACGTCACATATTGACTGACATCCGATTTTGAGTGATCAATATTCAGATTTTCCACCGCCGCCCTGATCTTTTCCGCTATGGATGAAGCCCCGTTGACGGAGGTGTTAGGAAGTAATATGACAAATTCCTCTCCTCCGTATCTGGCTACCAGATCGGTTGGTCTTTTACAAAATAAATTCATAGCTTCCGCAACAGCCTTTAGACATTCATCTCCACGTTGATGGCCATAGCAATCATTGTATTTTTTGAAATAGTCGATATCGCATAAAATAAGGGATAGTTCCTCATTTTCCCGGGCATGTCTTAACCATTCCTTTTGTAGAATTTCATCAAACCTTCTTCTGTTGGCGATTCCCGTTAGGCCATCGCTGATAGAAAGCTGTTCCAGCTCCTTATTTACTATTTTCAGATCATCTTCAGCCTTTTTTCTCATTTCAATCTCATTATTCAAAAGCATATTGCTGTTTGCGAGTTCTTTATTTTTTTCAATGGTTGATTCTTCCAATCGGATAATTCTTTTAATCACCAAAAATGAAAAAAACAGAATAAGAATGAAGGTGATACTGTTTACATATATTATTGATTTAAAAAATGCTCTGCTATCCGAATCCGTTCTTAAATTCAGTGGTTTTTTTATCAAGCTGATAATTTCTACTTTTAGATCAATGATAAACCAGAAATCAGATTCTCTGATTTTGCTAATATAAACAAATCTCTCATCAATCTCTTCACCATGGTCTTTAATTGAATGTAAGTTAACAAATCCCTCTCCACTTTTTATCTTTTCAAATATGCGTAAATACCTGTCTTTATCTTTTTTAGTTATAATATTCCGGTAAGATATCCCCTCAATATCCCTGTTTTTGGTATCTGCCACAACCAAACCATTGGAATCAACAATATAATAATAGTTCCCCAGCTTTTTTTCGGGCACAAATAAATCGGCGCTTTTTCTTAATAATTTAATACTCTCTTCCTTGCCTTTACCCTTGATTTGAACTGACATAACCGTTGAAATGATTGTAGCCGACGATGGAATCCTTTTTTGCATGATTTTAATAATTCCATCGGTCGTTTTTTCTACAACTGTTTTCGCTCCCCGCCGCAACCTCAAATGAGAAAACACAGACAACGTCATGAAGGAGGCAATTACGATTATAATAAGGAACATTACTTCTTTTTTGATCATCGGTTTCAAGTTCATACTATTGCCCCCTAATAAGTATTAGTTTTAGCTGTCTGGTAAGTAACTAACCAACATTCGACTGGCTTATCTTTGGTACAACTCACTTACTCATTTGAATGTTTAAAAAAAATACAGTTTTAGTTTTTGTATCTACTCCTTTATAAAGAAATCCAGGCGTTTTTTCAATCATTAAGCTACCGTACAACCTTTTACCTTATGGCATTATTAATGAAAATCTCAATTGAAATCACATAATGGTTCCGGTACATTTTGGAATTTTTTAAGACATTTTTGGTGTGCACTATTGCTTTGCTGGCCATCATTTTCCCTAAAACCACCATTGGTCTTGCCATGCGCAGTGTGGCTTCCAACCGGTCGGGAGCATCCATTGTGGGATTGAATTCCGGACAGATAAAAGCCACTGAAAGCATTAAGGATTATCTTTGTATATCAGGTATTTGTAATCCAGACCCAAAAGATCACCATGGATCGGGTGTTAATTCTATAGAGATCGTCGAGATCAAAAACGGGAAATCTGTGAAAGCGGAATAGAAAAGGATGTTATTTAAAATAGGTCTGCAACAGGGAAAGGTCTACACGAGAGGTAAAGTCCAGACTAATGGGCGTCACCGAGACCACTTTGTCCACATGTAAGGCATAAACATCGGAAGTTGTATCCAACGAATCCAAATCAATAGATACAGTGACATCAGTATCGTTTAAACAGCTATCCAGCGTTGGTGATTCAATGTTGGCTTGAAAATAGCTCTGTCTTTCAAGTTGTGTTACACGCCATTCGGTTGTATTTTCAGCATTTTGCGGCACATCAACTTTCAGGATATCCACGTCTGCCGGTAGTTTACGGTCCAATATCAATTGAGCGAATTTCTCTGCAAAAAATGCAGCCACATCCCAATCTACATCCCCATATTTAAAATGGTAATCGATAGCAGTTTGCAATGACACCGCCATAGAAGGTACTCCCATGCAAACAGCCTGAATGGCGGCACCTACTGTCCCGGACATGGATATATCCCTTCCCATGTTTTCACCGTAGTTGATACCCGAGATCAGTAAATCCGGTAGACGTTGGGCGCCTAAGATTTTAATGCCCTGCATGACAACATGGGCTGGGGAACAAGGGGCATGATAGGCAGTTATGGTTTGATCGTTAATAGTCAAATCAACCGGTTCAAGTTTTGAGTCCCGATCGCCATACAACCCACGACCGGTAGCCGTCATTTGATTTGAAGGAGCGATTATTCTTAAATCAGCAAACGGTTGAATAGCCGCAGCCAAGGCATGTAAACCAGGAGAGTCCACACCATCGTCATTCGTTAGAAAAACCAATGGTTTTACATTGTTATTATTGATCATTACAAACACCAAACATCATTTTCATTTAACCTTAATAACTATTCAGCATTATCCTGGACTCTATGTCATTCCTGCGAAGACACAACGTCAATAAGCTAAACTCTGCCATCTGTTATCCAGAGTAGGGACGGACAAAGGATCTTTCAAGGCAAAAAACAATTGATGTCATTTAACATCGTATAAAGCTATGTTCAAATAATCCGGTCCATTTAGGGTCAGCTAATAAAAAACTTGTTCACATTCTGTTTAAAAATGTCCGTTGTTTTTGGGGCTTTTGTAAACAGATTATGTGAAGTTATTTTGTAACAATCCCTAAGGCACTCATCAGAATGGCAAACAGGTCATGCTTTTTTATACTGAATAGTTACTAATCGTTTATTATTTGCAGCGTAAACAAAATTAAATATCGAGTTTTCATCCTCTGTCAACTCACATTCAAAATGGCGCTACATAACACGCTATTCTTGCTCATAATATGACAGTTTTAAAAAGCAAATACCAGAAAAAAATTGCCTTTAAGTGTATTTAGCTAAGGATCGACTAAAACAGTCAGTTCACGTTCTGTTTACAAAATGTCCATTGTTTTTGGGACGTTGTAAACAGAATGTGAATTTACTTTTTAGCGATCCCTAAGTTGACGATTTAGGGAAAGTCATTCAAGATTTTACTGGTATGGAAAAGACTTTGAGTAGATGACTTTAAATAAATATCCATCATTTAAGACTGAATGATATTTTAGCCTAAACACCAATATCCAATCCGTCATGACTACAGAACCATCATCACCTGAAACTATTGATAAAACGTTAAAATGCCCTGATTGTCAGAAAGAATATACACGACCCAAACCCGGTAAATATCGATGTGTAAATTGTTTCTGCAAATTTTCTCTGAATAAAGATTACTCAATGAAAATCATTCCATTTTATGATGAAATGAAATTGGGACCGATTTTAATAATGCTTTTTGTTCTTGGCATCATATTATTAGTAGCCATGGGAGACAAATATTATTCTTTCAACCAGCGGTTGAACTTCTTTGTTATTTTTTCTGTTATTACCGTTGGAATGTTTAAACTTATTCAATTTTTATGCAGAAGATATCGCGGCGTGGATCGTGTTTTTCGCAGGGGAACTCGATTATGGTATCGACATGAGGATTCATCATTAATTGAACTGGATTATGACAAATTGAATGAATAACCGGTACAAATATCAATTCAAAAACCGACGCTGCCAGTACTTGATAAATACAGATATTTACATATAGCTCTGTATCGTTTGTTGATTGCTTCAATCAACATCTGTATCTCGGATGGAAGAGACTGAACTAATGACCAGGTCCTGAAAAAAGTACTACAATTTATTGAAAATGTTTATTAATTGCAAAACGCTGTGGACTCAACCCATTGGGTACTCTATAATTTACTTCCTTAAACGGTCATTTATTAATATTTTTAAATTTTACTGGTAACGCCTTGAAATTTATCGACTACGCTAAAATCTATGTAAAATCCGGGAAAGGGGGTGCCGGTTGTGCCTCAATGCGGCGGGAAAAATTTATTGAATTCGGAGGTCCCAACGGAGGTGATGGAGGTAGGGGTGGAAACGTTTATTTCAAAGGCGACCACCGGTTGACCAGTTTGCAAGACTTTCGTACTCACCCACATCAGAAAGCCGGTAACGGTAAACCGGGAATGGGAGACCAGAAAACTGGAAAATCGGGGGAGGATAAAACAATCTATGTTCCACTGGGTACGATCGTTATCAATGATGAAACAGATGAGATTGAATTCGAAGTTTTAAGTGAAGACAGTTATCTTCTGCTGAAAGGTGGACGTGGCGGACTGGGGAACACACACTTTAAATCCAGTACCAACCGGGCGCCACGGTATGCTCAACCCGGAGAAGAAGGTAAAGAGAGCACCGTACGGCTTGAACTGAAAATCATGGCCGATGTGGGACTGGTTGGTTTTCCCAATGCCGGCAAATCCACTTTAATCTCGTCAATCTCTAACGCCCGGCCTAAAATTGCTGATTATCCTTTTACCACATTGGTGCCAAACCTGGGTGTAGTCAAAGTGAACGATTACCGGTCTTTTGTGGTAGCCGATATACCAGGAATTATAAAAGACGCCCATTGCGGAACCGGCCTGGGAGATCAATTTCTAAAACATATTCAGCGAACATCGGTATTGGCTTTTTTGATTGACGGTTCAGAGATTACCGGTCAAATGCCCATGGATGTTTTCCAGGTATTGATGAATGAATTGAAACAATATTCGACGGATTTAGTGGAAAAAAAGCGTATTGTTTTATTAACTAAAATAGACGCCCTGCGAGAAGACCTGAATATCAGGAACCTGATAAACGATTTTAAGGATATTGGCGAGGATCTGGTTCCCATTTCAAGCGTAACCCGGAAAGGACTCGATAAACTAAATTACCAATTGCTGGAAATGGTTGAAGCGGAGAGGGCTAAACTCTCTTCAGAACAATCAGAAACAGGGCCAGAGTGGTAAAAGAAATATGGGCACCAAAGGCTGATACTGCTATGGGTAATATCCCGGTACTCTGGAGAGAGACAAATATCTGGTCCATCAACCAGAAAGTAAATCCTAAAATGATGGATAAAACAATACCGGTTCGAACATTGGCTGAACGCCCCGAATATAACGAAAACGGCAATGCCATTAAGATCATCACAAAAATTGCAAACAAGCCGGCAATCTTCTGATATAAGGCAAATACATCCAATTCCACATTTACCGCTCCCTGCTTTTTTATTTGAATATCTTCGATTAAATCCCCAATGGCGTGATACTTGGGATTAGACAACTCCTTTTTAAATACCACCGGAAACTCGACATCGGCATATTGTCGTCCATCTTGCTTATCCTGAAAAACCTGTTCCTTTTGAAATTCGATTCCCCGTACTTCTTTAACCTGCCAAGAATCCTTTTTTAATTGTAGTCCCGTTAATGAATCGATGTGTTTGATTTGATGACGGGGATTAAATTGGAATATTTTTGCCCGATCGACTTTGCGGGATGCCTTGGATGGAGAGCTAAAAAAGAACAGATCGCCCTTGTAGTACCGCCAGATCTGTTCCTTTTGAATGGTTTGCACCAGCCCTACCCTTTTATCCGCTCCCAACCACCTGGCCATGTAACTCTGATTTAGATAGGTAAGCGTTGTTATGATCATTCCTACCATCAATACCGGCAATACCATCTGAAACAGGCTTACTCCGGCGGCCATCATAGCAATGGTTTCGGACGATCGGCTCAGTGATATAAAGGTCAACACCGTGGCCAACAACACGGAAATAGGCGTTATGACTTCGATTAAAAGAGGAATACCAGATAAAACATTATATTTAAAGATCTCCCAACCGTTTTCTTTGTCAATATTTCCTAATTCCGCCAAAACCGAAAAAATAATGGCAATAAAAATCAATGATAACAGGCAGGCCAGAAAATAATTGATGAATTCCCTGGAGATATAACGTTGCAATATCCACATTTTAATCAATAATATCAATATAAAAATGAATTTTACTAACTGTGTCGCTTAGTAAAATTCATTATTCAAATCCAGACATTAGAAGCTGTACTTTAATGAAGCAAAAGTTCTGTCGTTGTTTCGAAATGCATATAGGGTGGCCTCTTCGTCGGATGCTTCATAGACTATGAAGCCGCCGGAGACGGTTAAGGCATCGACGATATCGTAATCGACATTCAACCTGACGATGTCACCATTACTTCCTCTTAAATTGACCCAAACCAGGTTTGCTTCAAAGGTATCATTCAGGGCTGAATAGGTTATCTGGGCTGCCAATTCCACACCGGTTTCGGAATCAGAAAGGTTTTTTTCGTAATTCTCGATCTTTTCTCCAACAGCTTCAAAGGTGATGGTTAAATCATCAATTCCACTGTAATCAAACCCGAACATTACCTGGGTGGTATCTTTTTCACTCCAGCTTTTTGCTCCGTCATCCTCGGTCAAAACAGTCGTTGATAAATCTGCAAACAAAACTTGTAGCTGATTCAACAAATCCGACTGCTCCCGGGCGATGGCCTTGCCGATTTTACGCACAATTTCCGTTCTAAACAGCCATGAACCGGAAACCAGATTTCCGGAAAAGCCAAAGGTTTTAATTCGTTTGTGTCGTGGTATCAAAGTTAATGCAATGGCAGAATCAGGCGGCAGACTTAGCAATTGGGCAGAGTATAAATCCAGATAAAACGAATCATCATACACATCGGACCAGATCAGGCTGACATCGCCGCCATTAAATGATTTGAATAACCGCACCAGATATTCGGTATTATCAGCCTCATTTTCGGGTATCTCTTCGTCTTTGATAGTAATTCCCAAGGCTCTAAGTGACTGAAGCGCATCAAATTCCGATCCTGCTCCTCCTATTTTATCGCCTCGAATTTCATGGATGGCTACCAGATTTGTTTCCCAGGAACCAAACAGAAATGATAGTTTGGTGGCTGTTACAGGGATGCGGGCATCTTCAATATCCACCATACCGAGTTCTCTTGAATCCCGTGGATTAGCCATATCATTCAACTGGGTACTTTCCGATTGCCCCCAGGCAATGATCTGTCGACCGATCTTAATGCGAAACCAATCAGTAAGGCCGCCATCAATAAAAAAATCCCGGATTTCCGATTCTGACTCATAGGTTTCCAGAGTTTCATCGGAAAAGTCGTCCCGACCAATTCTGGTATAAGCATAATCATAAAATCCATTCCAGTTTAACTTTGCTTTCCATTTGGCCGGTAAATCCAGGTCAAAGCTTAAATTCAAAGTTGATCGGATTTTATAAAAATCTGGTTTATCATAATTATCCCGGTACTCAACCTCTTCGTGGGCGTAACTGTAAGCTATCTCTTCTTTAAAAAAACCACCGAAGGAAAAAATTGACGATTTTCCGGTCTCCGATTCGATGGCTTTAACATCTACTTTGATATCTGTAAAAGCATCATCTTCTTCAAATCCAGCTGTATTATCCTCTTCATCCTTAAATCCTTCCAGGGAATCGTCGTCTTCAGCCTGGTTGACATCATCAGTAATGGCTTGAGCCAAAGCAGAATTGCAAATGACAGTGGTGCCGCCCAACAGGAAAATAATGCAAACAATGGAAATTAGTTTCTGACATATTTTCATCAGAGACCTCTTTCCATGCGTTGCGTAGTAAATAAACTATCTTCAACCCCTTTATTATAAACGATGTTTTTAAATATCAACACGGTTGAGTGTTCCTTACGTTTTTGTTTGGTGGTGATCATGGTAAGCTTCTTGGCTGTCCAAATCCCCTGGATCTTTTCAATGTCGGTTGCAGTATAATATTTGATTTTTTTGCCTTTTTTAACATACATTTTACTTTTGACCGACATAAAAATATCTTTTCTGACCCATGCAACCGTTTTTAAATATCCGGTCTCCTTAATGACTTTACTTCGTTTACTCTTTACAGGAACGCCTTGAATCACCCAGCAGTCGATCCCGTCAATCTTTTCACTTTCTTTTAGAAACTCATAATCCCATTCACTTATCTCCAATCCATTTATATCGGCATAACTGAAGTCACTTCCCATAAAGGAATCTTTTTTGTTTCCGGAACTAATTCGTTTCACTTTCCGCAATGCGGGCAAGTACAACCAGTTGTCATCTTCTTTATTTTCATCATCCCAATCGTAAGAAAGAAAGGCTGTGTTTTTAACATCAGCGGGACTGAGAAAAAAGCTGATGCTTTTGGAATCTTTACCGTAATCCTTACCAAATCCTTTTATCTGGCGAACTCTTTGATTTCCTTTACGGTCAATGAGGATCATGGTCATTTCATTAATGGTTGTGTCACCATCATCACGGTCTTCCACTTTCTGCATAATTTCCTTGGGACTCAAGGTGGCGGCCGAGACAAAAACGGGACAAACCAGAACTAAAAACATAGCGACTGTATATAATCCCAATAAAAATTTCTTTATATTCAACCAATGCATTTTTTTCTCCGTTTTGTATTTTACAATCGTTCAGATTAAAAAACTATCTTATTAAACGTACACCGCCCCGATCGTTATTCACTTTGTAGTCATAATATATTTTGTTTTCAGTTTCAATAAAAACAGTTTGTAACTATTCAGATTACCCTGGACTCTATTTCATTCCCGCAAAAGCATAATGTCAATAGGTTTAACTCTGTCATCCTTAGGAGGGATGATGAAGAATCTCTAAAGGCCAAAAGCAACTGATGTCGCTTTACATCGTTGGAGCTATGTACACAAACAACATGGTCTAAAGGGCATTCATGTAATCAGATTATTTCAAGATATCGCCAGGGCTCCATTAAGATTCTTCAGATCGCTTTAGGTTCCCATCAGAATGATTAACAGGTCATGCTTTTTGATACTGAATAATTACAACAATTCATAAATTCTCAATAACGTATTGGTTTTGAAAAATAAACAGCAATTCATAATTAAAACAAGATTTCCGTCATTGTATCGTATATTGATGTTTAAAATGATTGATATATTGAACTGACTCTAATTTCTTAAAACCACAAATTGCACTGATTTTATTGAGTAAAATATGAAGATCCAATGATTATGTCCATCTCATTTTCTTTGTTTTGCCGGTTTATCATCCCTGGCTAATCCTTCAGTAACCATGAAGAGGGCCACCTACCGTTTGCTTTTGCTTCAATCGATATCTGTATTTACTAATAAAGTTATTAATGTCTTCTTTTCTGAGTCATCGGCTAATCCATTTGTTTTTTTGTCCGATGACAACACTCAGCAATGCCGGAGCCATAATGATATCGGCCAGGAAAGCAAAAACCAGGGTCATGCCGGTTAATAATCCAAATAAAAACAGATTATTCATAGAAGCAAACATGAACAACCAGAATCCGACTGCTAATACCAGAGTCGTTACAAACATTGCTCTACCAGCTGTTGTCAAAGTGCTTTGAACCGCTGATTTTATATCCCCGGTTTGATCATAATATTTTCTGAAGTTATGGAAAAAATGGATCGTATCGTCCACTGCCAATCCAATGGCAATACTGCCAATCAGCATGGAAAACATATCCAAAGGAATGTTAAACCATCCCATAATACCCAGTGTTAAAACAATGGGAGACAAATTGGGAATCATACTTAGCATTCCCATACCGATCTTTCCGATAAGCAATATCATTAAAATGGTAATAATGATAACGGCAATGGAATAACTTTGGACAGTACTGTTCATCATGGCTACAACTGTCTGCATCATCATTTGTGCAATCCCGGTAATCTGGTATTTTACTGTGTCTCCAAAAACCTGATTGGCATGTTCAGATGCATAATCCATTAAATCAGCATAAGTCACAGAATCATTCCACGGCACTTTTGTTGTGATATGCGTTTGTCTGAATTGACTGTCCACCACATCTCTAAGATCATCGGAACCGCTGTTTTCGAATAGTAAAAATTCCTGAGCGATTACTTTTCTATCCTGGGGAATGGCATAAAATGCCGGATCGTTTTCATTGAGAGCCTGATGTATTTCCTTTAACATGTCGGACAAAGACAGAGTTTTACCGATAAACATGTTTTTTTCAGCATTTTGATACGACTTCAAACGATTTTCCAACTCATCAATTCTATTCATGATATCTGGTTCGTGCAGACCGTTTTCTCTGCCAGAATCAACCATCACTTCTACCACGATACTGCCTTTCATCTCCCGATCAATCAGTTCGGTATTCTCTCTGATTTCCGTTCCCTTTTTAAACCAATGCAACACATGATGAGTGACATTCAATTTAGTTATACCTGCAACCGCAAAGGCTACCAAGGATAGTGATACAATGGTCACCTTCCAGTGGTGATCGACAGCAAAATTTCCACAGGATAAAAGAATACGATCCAGCATATTTCCATCTTTTTCAGCTTCGGATCGATATAGTGGTTTGACCGGAAGAACTGAAAGAAGCGCCGGGATCAGCACCAGGGTAAACAGCAAAGAGATCATTACGCCACAGGCAGCAAAAATACCAATATCAGCAGCCGGTGCCAATTCGGCTCCGACAAAAGATCCCAATCCCGCCGCTGTGGTTATACTGGTCATGGTTATCGGTAATCCGGAATGCCCCAAAGAATGAACAATGGCTGACGTTTTATTGCCAGCAGTATAGGTTTTAAAAAAAAACGACATCAGATGCACTGATGATCCAATACCGATGGCCAACAGAAAGGAGGGTAAAATCACCAGAGGAAGTTTTATGGCTGTTTCGGTGATGGCCAAAAGGGAAAACGTATACACCACACTCAGTAAAACCGAGATCAGCGGCAGTAACACACCGGATAAACGTCTGAACAGCACAAATAAAAAAAATCCAATGGCAATAATGGCAATCCACGTGAACTTCAGCATATCACCTTGCATGGTTTTTTTCAGGTAATCGGTCACAACCGGAGAGCCGGTGAGATAAACAGAAAAATCCTCACCGTCATATTTTTTCATCACCTCTCTAACAACGCTGACCATTTCCGAGTTTTCTTCGTTACTGAGGACTACGTTTTCTTCCTTTTTAAAAACAGTGTTATGATTTAACAGCTCTTCACCAGTGCTGAATTTATTATCTTCATGATTATCCCGGTTAGAGGAGGAATAGGCTTCCGATTTGATTACGATGGCGGTGAAGGTCCCATTTTCCGATACCAGTAGATTTTTATACAATGGATTTGACAATACATATTCCCGAAGCCGAATAAGATCTTCTTTTGATTGGGGAATTTCCTCCATCAAATCCTGTACAATCAACTGCCCCTCTTCTCCTCGGGTAAGCCGTGCGTTAATGAGACTGCTAATATCGTCAACATAGGGTACGCTTTCTTCAAGTTCTTCATGAAATGCTTTTAGCTTCTTCAGAAAATCAAGATCAAAAATATTTTTGGGCTTTATCATCACCAGAATCATCTCGTCACGGCCAAATTGATCACGAAACGAATTGTACAGCTCAATGGCAGGATCATCCTTATTCAAGAACGCTTCCGTGGACATATCAAACGTTATCCTGGGAAGCCTTGAAGCCATGAGAACAGTCAGTAATATTAATAAGATGATCGCAACCCAGCGAAACCGAATAACTTTGGTTCCCAGATTCTCAAAACCGGCATCTATTTTCTGTCGAATACTTTTCATGCTGTTCTCCGCACTGTTGATTTTTTATCGATTGACTGAAGAGGGCTCATTCAGTTGAAACATCTTAAATAAATGCTGAGTACTGGCCTTCGGGTCAATGGAATCATCCACCCGGCTTAAAAGCAAGATGCCATATATTCCTGATATAAAGGCAATTTTATCCAGATCTTTTTCTATGCCAAGTTGTTCAGTAATAAAATCCCTTCTACCCAACATAATACTTTTTAATTTTTTCTTAATGGTTTCTGAGTGCTGGGCCAAGTTAAAAAACTCTATTAGAAGATTACCCAGTTCAAAGTTTAATAAAAAAAATTTTAGCATCAATTCACGAATCTCTGATTTGCTTTTACCTTTAAAACGCTCATCCATTCCTTGAATTTGAAATTTAGCTACGGATTCAATCAGTTCGAGAATCAGGTTTTCTTTAGAACCAAAATAGTGATGCACCAACCCCTGATTGACACCCGCCTCTGCGGCAACAGCCCTGACAGTAAACCCCGTCTGGCCGTTTTTTAACAGGTAGTTTTTTGCACCATCCAATATCTTTTCTTTTGTTTTCATGACAAAGCTTTTGATTGAATATTAACAATTAGTCATATGACTAAATCTGTCAATAAAAATATTTAGTCATATGACTAAAATTTTCGGCAAAAAATGCCTCTTGTAATTTATGTCTGCATTAATCGGCATTTGAACTCAGGAAAACAGATGAAATCGCATAACTAAATTATTTGGATTTCATTTGATATACGCCATCCCAATCTGTTTCAGGGGGGTCTTCTTTAAATTCTTTGCAGCGATTGAAAAATACTTTTGAAGCACCATCGTATCCCAGCATTTTATTTGAATGGGCAAAATATTTTTTTGCATTGTCCCATTCCTGTTTTCGATAGAATTGCAAACCTTTGGCAAAGTATTTATAGGCTTTTAAGGTTTCGATATCTATATCGCCTTTTTTACCTAATATTTCATAAATGCGTACGGGCTCATTTTTCCCCACTACACGAATCATGTCCAATTCCCTGACCTCAATCTCATCTTTGACTTCCTGGTAGGTATACTCGCTGATCATGCAATATGTTTTATACTGTTTATTAACTCCCTCCAATCGGGCAGCCAGATTAACTGTATCTCCCATCATGGTGTAATCCATGCGATAGGCTGACCCCATATTACCGACCACACAATCGCCTGTACTCAGACCGATTCTTACATGTAGTTCATGTTTCCCCTGCTCTCTCCATACTTTTCTCATTTCTACGAGCTTTTTCTGCATTTCCAAAGAGGCCAAACAGGAACGTACCGCATGATCTTCATAGGAAATCGGTGCCCCGAAAAAAGCGATGACAGCATCCCCCTCAAATTTGTCAACGGTGCCTTCATATTTCATGATGATATCTGTCATGGCAGTTAAGTATTCATTAAGTAATTCCACCAATTCTTCCGGTGTCAGCGATTCTGAAATAGTGGAAAACCCTTGGACATCGGAGAAAAATGCAGTGATTTCTTTTTTTTCTCCCCCCAGTTTCAGTAAAGTTGGATCATCTACCAGCCGATCAATCACTTTTGGCGAAAGGTATTGCTGAAAAGCTCCTTTGATAAATCTTTTATCTTTCTCTTCTCCAAAAAATTTAAAAATGATAATAGCAAACCAGTTAATAAATATTACCCCGATAACATAAACAAAACTGGCCCAGGTATTTTCGTTATTGAGAAACCACATGTTGGAAAAAATGTATCCGGTAAGCAGTAAAACTGAAAAAATCAACCCCGGCAGGGCACTTAGTCGAGGCAATACAATCCCCATCACCAGACCCAAAAACAGTATCAACAAAGCAGAAACAGCAATAACAGCAAAATCGGAGCGATAAAAGTAGTCTCCTTTAATCATATTGTCTAAAAGATTGGCATGAACTTCCACACCTGGAAAAGCTGTCCCTACCGGAGTTGTTCTTAAATCAAAAACGCCTATTTCCGTGGCACCCAAGAGGACGATTTTCCCCTGAAGCTCTTCAACTGGGACATTGTGATGAATTATATCGTAAACAGAAAAGTGGGGAAAAGTAAAAGCCGGACCTTTATAGTTAATCATTACTGTGCCATCACTGGCAGTCTGTATCCATTTTTCTCCCAGGCTAAAGCCTTCAATACCTGCTTCACTAAGCTCCATTTGTATGGAATCAACACCATAATATAGTTTTAAGATCTGAAGATCGAGGGATGGATAATACTTATCCTTATATTTTATTACCAAAGGCACTCTTCGGATGGTGCCATCTTCAGAATCCGGTATCACGTTATAAAACCCACTCAGGTTATTACTTGCAGTCAACATAGGTATATTGGCTTCAACCGCAATGCCTTCGAGGAAGTTCAATTCATTAAGATATTGCTCACCATGGACAATCCCTATCTGCGATCCTTCAATTCGTTTGGCAAACTCGTCCAATTCTGTTTCAGTTAAGTGTTTAATCTGATCACTACTCCCACCTAAAAAAAAGAAATATCCCAATACGATATTTTTCCACTTACTTAGTTCGGCTCCAAACTTAGCATCGTTGTTTACTTCAGAAGAGACTTCTGCCCGGATTCGTCTTAATTGATTGATACGCTCTCTTGATTCAAGATTCGCTTCGGCTGCTCGACGATAAAAGTTATCCAGCACTTTCTCGGCTGTAATATCACTGGGATCAGGTTCGGAAAACAGGGCATCATAACCAAAAACCTTTACTTTATAATGAACCTGCAATTCGCGAAGCAAGTCGGCCATCACATTTCTTCCCCATGGCCAGCGCCCATAATGATCCACTGATTTAGTGTCAATGGCGGCAATTGCAATCCGATTATCTACCAGTGTATTACCACGGGATTCCTGAATAAAATCCACGATTTTTTTATCAATAAGCTCCAAACTATCTGGTACAAATCTAAGAAATACGATTAAAAAAGTCGCTGTAATGAACAGAGAAATCATAAAACCTGACAATGTAAAGATCTTTTTCAACATAATCGCATACCAGGTTGAGTCTATATCTCTGTACTGTGTTATCAGCGAAAACCATCAAGTGGAAGTTTCCTGATCCCGACATGATTCGATGCTGGTTCAACCATCAAGTACAATTACCCGATTAAATCAGTGACATAGACCGTTAAAAATCGATTGAATGTATAAACAACTATTTATTTTTTACAACAGGGGAATTCACGAATCAAAAAATACTATATTAAACTGAATTTAAGGACTTCTCCAAGCAATCCTTCATCACATTAACCGGAGCTTTTTTTCCAGTCCAGATCTCAAATGATTCTGTCCCCTGATATAACAACATTCCTATACCATTATCACAGGGAATTCCTTTTTGAACAGCCTTTTGCAGTAGAGGGGTCTGGGAGGGATTGTAAATAATATCGATAACTGCTCTGCAATAATTGATCATTACATCATCAACCGGACATTTTTTACCGTCCATACCAACCGATGTACTATTGATCAAAAGATCATACTTTTTATGAACAGATGGATTGACAGTGATCTCGATATCAGAGTTTTCAGAAGCGATTATTCCTGCCAGGGATTCGGCCTTGGATAGAGTCCGGTTGATGATGGTCAGAGAAGAAATATGATGTTTTACCAACGATAGAGCGATAGCTTTGGCCGAACCACCCGCGCCGATTAACAGGATATTTTTATCGGATATCTGAAATCCGGCATTCGTTGCTGCCTTGACGAATCCGATCCCATCGGTACTGTACCCTTTCCATCCAGTTGCAGTGCGAATAACCGTGTTAACAGATTGCAATAATTCCGCTTCTCTTGATATTTCACTCAGATATGGGATTATTTTCTCCTTAAAAGGAACCGTGACATTAAACCCCTGAAGTCTTGTGATTTGAAAAGCGTTTAATATCCCAGGCAGTTCAGATTCCTGAATGAAAAACGGCAGGTATACAGCATTGATGTCCATGGCTTGGAACGCTTGGGTTTGCATGGCTGGAGAAAAGGAATGTTTTACCGGATTACCAATAATGCCATATAGCTTGGTGCTTCCATTAACGGTTAGACGGGTCAACTGAAAATCCTTTATCAATATATTATATTTCTATTAATTGGAACTCAAAAACTGGTTAATGACCTCAACAGGAACAACAGATGGCATATAATACATTGTATCCATGAAATCAGATCCATTTGTTCTTCACTGCCCCAACGGTTCAGAAAGCAGGCTGAATTAACAGATTTTTTATATGAAATAAGGTATTAAGACCATAAATGGTTTCACAATTAAGTCGGTGAAACTATTTGGAGTTTTATTTTATCAATACAACTGGTTACTCACCTTCATCAAAACGATTATTGATTAATGAAACCATTTTTTCCATAATCTTCTGCTCTTCTTCCTGATTATCGCCGATAACCTTTATATTAACAATCGTTCCAATGATAGCCGCCAACATGAGCACATCCATTATGGACTTGGCATCAGCAGTTTGTTCGTCACAGCTGATTAAAATCTCAGCTTCAAATTCTGAAGCCAGTTGCACAAGCTTAGTGGCTGCTCGGAGATGCAAACCCAACTTATTGATTATCTTAACTTGTTTTTCAAGCATCAATCAATTTAAACCTATCAATTCAATGTTGTTGGTTTATGGATATAACAACTGTCATTCAAAATTTCGACAGCGAGCAACTACGGCCTTTCCATCGATTACCGGACGCTTCAATCAGCATCTGTCATTCATAATGACAGATGTTGTTAAATCAAAGTTGCTTAAGCTAACACTGACATCATTGATTTTTAGACAATATTATAGTCCTAGAGCTGATTTTATGTCGTCTACACGATCTGTTCTTTCCCAGGTAAATTCCGGCAGTTCCCTTCCAAAGTGTCCGTAAGCTGCTGTTTGCCTGTAAATCGGACGTTTCAGATCCAACGTATTAATGATCCAGGAGGGGGTTAGCGGAAATAATTCTCTTACCACTTTTTCCAGTTTTACTTCATCCACATTGGATGTACCGAAAGTATTGATGGAGATGGAAACCGGCTCCGGGAAACCAATGGCGTATGCGATCTGTACTTCAAGTTCCCTGGCAGCACCGGCTTTAACCAGGTTTTTCGCAACATAACGAGCAGCATAAGCAGCTGATCGATCTACTTTTGACGGATCTTTACCGGAAAATGCGCCTCCTCCGTGTCGTCCCATACCGCCGTAGGTATCCACAATGATTTTTCGTCCTGTCAACCCACAATCTCCCATGGGGCCACCGATGACAAAACGTCCTGTCGGATTGATGAGCCATCGGGTATTTTCATCAATGAGTTCGGCTGGTACGACTATTTTTCCCACCTTTTCGATCAGATCTTTTTCAATCTGTTCATGCTCTATATCTTCATCATGTTGGCTACTCATCACAATAGTGGTTGCTTTATCTGGTCGACCGTTTTTATATCGTACGGATACCTGACTTTTACCGTCTGCCCTCAAATATCCCAATTCGCCACTTTTCCGTTTCTGCGCCATGGTATGACTCAGCTTATGCGCCAAGGCAATCGGTGCCGGCATCAATTCAGAGGTATCATCTGTGGCATATCCGAACATAAGTCCCTGGTCACCGGCTCCCTGTTCTGAAAATAATCCTTCCCCAACATTGACACCTTGGGCAATATCCGGGGATTGTTTATCAAGGGCTACCATAACGGAGCATGTATCTGCACAGAATCCTTTTTTGGAGTCATCATATCCAATTTCACGAATGGTTTCTCGTACAACTGACTGAATATCTACGATAGCATTCGATGTTATTTCTCCAGCCACGATGACCAGTCCGGTTGTAATAAGCGTTTCACAAGCCACGCGACTATTGGGATCATCACCTATCATGGCATCAAGTATCGCATCGGAAATTTGATCCGCCATTTTGTCAGGGTGACCTTCCGTTACGGATTCCGATGTAAAAATAAACTCTTTTGGCATTGGTTCTCCTTAGATTTCAGACGGTATATATGACTAACAATTATACTATCAGATAAGATTATTGTTAAATGCAGTTTTATTATGTTTGCGCGCAAATCATCTTTTGAACTTACGTGTTTAAGCAGATACATGTCAAGATGGTTTGACAGCACCGTACGGACTTTTACATCTGATTATTTTAATTATATTTATTAAAAATAATCCTTTAACTTAAAACACACTTATCATGTTCAAAGCTGATTTTTGGAATTAAAACAGATCAATGGAACAAAGTTCTTTGGCTGCACTGGTAGAGTCCTGTCTCTATTTTTAATGATACCGTTTTATTTGATTCTTTACAAAGAGCTTTAGATATTTTAAGTATTATTCTATGGATAAATAGGTTATAATACGGCAATATGAACCCTTTTTTTCTAAAAATATTTCATTTGAAAAAGCCCCAAAAGGACTGATTACATAAATTTTGTACCTTTTTTTTTGATGTATATCTATTTTAAATTGTTATAATTACTATCAATTACCTGTAAAGACTAATTTTTAACCCACCTCGACATTCTGGTGTCTGGAATAGCATAAATATTGCAAGGCTTTCGACACTTTATTGAACCAGTACTCCACGTATGGTTGATATATCCAGATTAATCTCAATTTTATTTTAATTTGACAGGCAGAATCAATGCTCAGAAGCTTTAAAAAAAGCCGAGAACTGAAAGCGTATCAAAAAACAGAAGATTTTGTACGCAAAGGAATGAACCTTTTGGACAGCAGGCTTTACAAACAGGCCATGATTGAATTCCAAAATGCGTATGAACTCGACTCGAAATCTACTGCCGGATTGTTACAAAAGGAATTCGACAAAGCCAATGGTGTATCTGATTTTGAAGCGGCTCTTTCCATCGGTCTGGTTCTTATCAAAATAAAAAAAGACGACTATGAATTGGCCAATACACTGGGTAACTGTGCCAGACGTCAACATAACTATAAACAAGCTAATAATCTTTATCGGCATGCTTTAAAAATCAACAAGGGATATGTCCCTGCCTTTTATAACCTGGCCGCCAGTATGGGGAAAGTCGAAAAGTATGACCTGGATGTTAAAGAGTCATTGAGGATCTTTGATAAAATCAATTCGTATATTCTTCCCGATTATGTGGGTAATACAACGATTATCAATGAATTTTCCGAAGAGATCGCTGAGCGAAACAAACAGGAAAGAGCCGATCGAATGGCGGAATTGGAACGGGATATTGATGAAAAAGAAGCCGCTGGTGAACTTCATGAAGTGGGTGTTCTCAAACACGAATTTGAACTCTTAAAAAAGAAAGGTAATGAAGCTACTTTTGACCAAATTTGCAGTTATTTCAGGGATTTTATCAAGGATATGGGAAAAGGCCTGACCGAAGAAAATAAAGAGGAATACTATGAAACCATCTACAATTTTGGTCTGTATGCATTGACTCAAAAGGACCCCGAAACATCGCTTGAGTGCTTCCATAATTTGAAATCCCTTAAGGTTCATTATAAATATCTCAATATGTTTATTGCCATTGCCAAAACATATACCGGCAATACCAAGGAAGCCATAGACATTTTTGTTGAAGGTCTGGGTAGCGAGCAGAACAATCGTTTTTTTAACGTCAACCTGGGCCTGATGTATCGCAAGGCGGGAAACAGGTTATTGGCCACAAAATATCTGGCTATTGGGGCCGCTCTGCTGGAAAAATCCGATGGTTTATACCATCTCTCCGATCTCATTAGAATTGCCGATGAGCAGTTGGAAAGCGGAAATTTAAAAAAGGCCCTAAAACTGTATAAAATTATTGTTGAAGAAACCGATGATCCAAATATCTGGTCCAGCATCGGAGAGATTTACATAAACCAGGAACGATACGAAGACGCTATCAATGCATATCGACAAATACTTCGCATTGATCCCCAATCCAAACACGCCAATATTCAACTAAAAGAGATACACGACATTTATCACATTCGAGGAGAAGCATTCTATCGCGACTCTAAATTCAAAGCCAGCGCCACCATGTACGAAAGAGCGCTACGAGTCATGCGTGTTCCGGAAACCATAAAAAATGCCATAACTGTTTACAAATTACTGAAAAACCCTCAAAAAGTAGAAGAATTAACCGAAGAGCTGGAGGAAATCCAAAAACGTGTCAGAGAAGAAGAAAACGAAAAAATGCGATTGGAGCATATTAAAACCGGTAAAATATCACTGAAACGAAAGGACTATAAACAAGCTATTGAATCGTTTGAACTGGCTTTTAGAATGAAACTGGATAAAGATGTATTTGTATATCTGGCAACCATCTATAAAGCCATGAACAAAAATGAAGAGATGCAACATCTACTGGAACGATGGAACAAAATGGTGGAGCATAATGATAAAATGAAAAAATTTGAAAAAACCGAGCAACGTGAAGATAAAAAAGAAGAGGAATAACCTCACTTTGCCCAAGATTATCTCTATCATCGGTAGGTCCGGTTCTGGCAAGACAACCCTCATCACACGTCTTATTCCCCTGTTCTGTGAGGCAAAACTTAAAGTGGGAACTATCAAGCACACCCATCACCAACTTGAGTTTGACCAACCTGGCAAAGATTCATGGAAACATTCGGCATCGGGTGCTTCTCAAGTATTACTAATGTCGGGTGATAAAATTGCCGTTTATACCGAAGCTCAACCACAACAGCCACTTTCTGAAATAGTTCACCAGTGGTTCCCGGATTTCGACCTGGTTATCTGTGAAGGATTCAAAAACCAGGATTGCCTGAAAATTGAAGTTTACCGACAGAGCAATCTAAAACCGCCACTTTATCTTGATCCCACTTTTGATATTCAAGCGGTCATCAGCGATACTCCCCCACCTCAGTCCTTCAAACACTTTAATCTTAAAGAGGTGAAAGCCATCTATTCCTGGATTACTGGAAAATTGGATCTGCCTGCCTAGTTTAACAAAACACATATATAAATCCTTGAAATCACCTTCACAAATCAACTAAAAAAACACTATTGCACTAATCGGCAGAAACCCCAATCCAATTCCCCTGCCAAGAGATATAAATATCATTTAAGTTGTTGATAATTATATCCCATTCCCATCTGTTTCAAATAAATCATAAATCGATCAATTTCGATTAATCAAGATCAGAAAAATCCTTTTTTCAGTCAATATCGATTATCTATCTTTACCTTCAATCCATATAATTGATCTCTATTCTAACAATATGGCTGTTATAATAGGCCATTTTCTATTTGGCAAAAAAAATGCAGATAGCAGAATGTCAGAAAAACAGAGAGATAAATGAAGTTATGTCATTAGAAATAAATCTGGTTTAACTATAAATTCAGTTTAATAGGGAAAAATGAAATCGAAGCTATTAAGTTGCGTTAAAATCATCACTGTTATGATAATCTTTCTTGCCTTGCCGTTTTATTTTTCAGAAATGGGTGATAAAAAAGAGACGCCGATTTACCAATCGGTTAATTCTGAAGTGCTTTACCTGGAAGGACTGGTAATGCAAGAAGAACTCTTCGAATGTGAATTCCGCCCCGAATATCCTACATTGTGCATCATGATGGCGTGATAAGAAGGCAAATGGAAGGAGATTAATACACTCGCAGTCTTATTTTATATATAATATTAACTGCAATTTTATCAGCTGCGTTTTGCTCATTCATGAACAAAACCATTCAGCTCTTCAGATGTTTCCTCGAAAACAAATAACGTAATATCAGAATTGTACTTACCTAATAATTTATGTAAACAGGTGAGGACTGTTCGCCCATTTTTATAATCGCCTGTTTCTTTTTATTTAACGCGATAAACTCACGTCCCCAATTAATGGTTGCTTTGGCAATCCCATGCTCAAATCCAAGTTTCCCTGCAATATAGACAAAATATTCAGTTTCCGCAGTTGAAAGTTTATCATCCACCATTGCCACCAAGGCCAAAGACATCAGGATTTTTGTGGCCAATCCACGATCGGTTTTAAGAACTTCCAATTTGGGTTTTTCTCTGTTCTTGACCATATTAACGATTTCATTGATACTGTTTACATCTTCAAGAAAACCGATGGATTCTCGGAGAACGCCGAGTTCTGCATTGGTCACCATACCATCGGCAACAATAATTCCGGCAATGGCTTTGGCTGACCAGATTTTTGCTGCTTGGGGTAAGCTGCTAATAAAGCTTCCAGACATATCAATTATTTGGTTTATATTATGTCACACTATCGGTGTTTTAACCCTGTATTTCAGTATGGTTATTCAAAGCATTTTGTTTTTCCATGGATTATAACTGCGGCCATGGAAAATACAACCTAAATTTTTATAGATCATTTAATCAATATCAGTATTGATTGTTTAGAAGGATAGCGCAAATATCGCTGATATTGGCAAAATAACAAACAAAAGCAATTTACTGACACGTCATTTTACCACAGTATATGATTTAAGACCATTGGTTTATGACATGGCCTTGGCAATACTAACGAAGTGCTTTTCGCTGTTTATGAGTTTCATATCATTGAGGTGAATCCGGTTTATTTTTGTCGGTTTTAATATAAAATTGACAAAATAAACCGCCATGGTTAATGAAGACGGAAGACTTCAAAATATAAAAAACTACCTGGACAAACCTTTAAAAACCGGAGATTTTTAGGATTAAACATATCGGCAAACTATTTATTTGTATTACACCCCATTTTCATGAATCTGTTTGATCTGGGAGTCGATGCAAGTTCTCAAAAACCGATTTCTTTACTCATAGAAAAATGTTTCTTTACCATCTCTGAGACTCTGGAAGTTAAAACAACAGTCAACAGGATAAGTTGGGATGGTAAGACCTAATATTGAAAGAATCAGGAGTGAAGCCTTTACCACCATTCCTTTTGAAAAGCTGGAGCTGATCGACATTCGCTCCAGGAAAAAAGCGAGAGCCGAATCGATATTGAATAATTTGATGTTCAGTTTTTTTTCACCTCAATCAATAACCAACGTTTTCCTGTTAATAATATTTCAATGAAAGATTTCAGCCGGTCGCCAAAAACAGAAATCCGCCCTTCTAAACAGCTGCCTGAAAAAAAAGAATCCAGATATACCTTTATGTCTCTTATTTATGGTATTTCGATCTTGGGCGGGCTATTCATAATCTTTCTTACATGCCTGCAAATTCCTGAATACCTAGCTGAAACCATAGATAAATCCAATATCCGGATTCAAGGTAATAAATTACTGTCGGAAGAAAGTATTCTGGACTTTCTGGCCGTTGATGCCCAAAAATCGTGGTACAGTCTTGATCCTTTTGATTTGAGTGCCCGCTTGAAACAGCAATCCTGGATTGACTTAGCCATGGTTCACCGTAATCCCGGACGAGGACTGAATATTAAAATTACAGAACGTCAACCCATCGCCTATCTTAAATCATCCAATCAGCTGTTTTTACTTGGTTCCGACTTTCTTGTGCTTAACACCATTTCGTCATCGGGAAAGCTTGATCTGCCCATTATTGTTGATCATAATCTGAAAGGCATCAAAGCCGGTGATTTGATTCAAAAAGCTAATCTCACCAGACCATTTCAACTGATTGAATTACTAAAGAAGAATAAAACATTGCCCTTGGACGCAATTTCCGAGATTATTATAACCGATCCGTTAAATATTAAAGTGGTGACCATACCCGAAGGTATTGTCGTGAAATTTGGGTACCAAGGATTTGAACAGAAACTGGCAAATCTTCATTATGCTCTGCCACATCTAAACCGGGAAGGAAAACGAATTAAATATATCGATTTGAGACAGGAAAGGGGAGTGGTGTTTAAGCGTAAGTATTAGAACATCGGCGCTTCGGGACTTTTATATTTAGTATTCCATACTCATGGCTAAAGGATTTCGATAAATCGACCCTTCCCATTCGGAATATGATAGTTACAATTGCCCAGCAAAACAACATCAGACCAACACATGAAACTGTCCGGTGACATCACCCGTTTTGAAGAAATAAGATCAAGGGGGGAGTATTATATTGATAGAACTCCCTATATAAAAAAACTGGAAAAATCGAATGAGCGATTTGTCATCTGCCTTCGCCCCCGCGAATTTGATCGACATCTTTTTATTTCAATGCTCGGTAGCTACTACGGGCTGGAGTTTAAAAACAGATTCCGCAAGCTTTTCAAAGATTTATATATCGGAAAAAATCCCACTCCCAATGCCAATAGCTACCATGTCTTGAAGCTGGATTTTAGTAATATGAACATCAACGCTGCAAATGATATTCAAAAACAATATCTATCGATAATAAAATTGGGCATTAAGGATTTTTTTCGCCGCTACAAGCATACATTGTCCTATCAAAGTGATGGTTTATTATCCCAACCCGATCCTTCCACCTTGTTAAATATGTTCTTCCAGCCCTTTCAAAATATCAAACTATTTGTTTTTATTAATGAATATGATCATTTTTTGCCTGAAATACTCGATCCCGAATTTAACGATTTCCCTCCTTTTATTCGTCTCAATCCAATGATTAGACGCATATATCAAACTTTAAAACAGGCATCGAATAATGGATCTGTCGATAGAATTTTTGTTGTAGGAATTGATAAGGGGGTGGACAGAATTAAAAGATAAATGTCCAACATCGAACTAAAGATGAATGTTTAATCTTGAAATCCTGATTTTTTTTGTACTTCCAACTGTTTTAGCAATTATAAAAAATTCTAATCAGTTCTTTCGTCTCCTGTGGCACATCGACCGGCAATTGAAGACTCCACTGCCTGAGCTTCTTTTTCCATTCAACATTCGATATTTAAAAATTAATGAAATCAGTGGAGAGAAGACGTCTCTATATACTTTCCATTGACTCAATAAATGCTTCCAGTCGATTTTCAATCTGGGCATCGGAATATACCCGAGGATCGTTCTGATCTGCCTCAATAACAATGCCGGGTTTTCCAGTCAACTGGGTCACTTCTTCTTGAAGGCGATACATACCGATAGAATAGGGCTTACAAGATCGATTGGAATGCATGATAAAACCGGTTAAAGACATGTCATCAATAAGATGTGCCAGATATTTTATCCGCTCTTCAAAACCAAGATTAATGTAAGTAAAAAGATAGGTCACAGCCAATGTCTCGTAGGCGTTTTGGGGAATAAAATCATCGGTTCCCAATCCCCCCCAACTATTGGTGTAAGTTGCTCCAACTAAGGCACATTGCTGTTCTTCAAAAAACTTGCTCAGACGCCTCATCTTAAACCACACTGGTAAATTATCCCATAATACACGATACTTTTCGTCAGGCACAGAACCAATCTTCTTTTCAGCCAAAGCTGATACTTCTTCATACAGCATTTTATAGTATTCCACACATTCTTTGGTGCCACGCAGTGTCACAATCGGTGCCAGGTGGATAAATGTATCCTGACTATTAAATGGTGACGGGATTGTTTTGCCCAAGGATAACATTTTTTTCCAATACCGTGTTGCCTCCAAAGACAGCCTCAATGTTTCATCCATTTTATCCTGATCAAATGGGCGGTTTGTGAAATCGGATAAAAATGTCTCTAAATCCTTGAACTGCATTACCGTATAATCCACTAGTTCACGGGATACACCATTATGCAGAAACGGTGTATCAACCACAAACAGAGGAATTTTGTACTTTCTGGCGATTACCTCGTACCATTTGATTACTGTTTTACAGATGTTGGTGGAGCAAATCAGCATCTGCGGCTCTGGTAAACCACCTATAGGGCCCCCTTTAGAAATATCCGCCCCAATATCTGTCCTGGCATAGGCGCAAATATCTTGAGAAAATCCTGCATTTTCAGCAACTTCCATTAATTCTACTGATTGATGTGACGACGCACACATAGCTGCATGGTTCTCCGGATAGATGGGAATGATACCCATGGCATATAAAAATTCTACCGGCGCACCGCTTGTTATCCAGGCAATCGGTTTTTCCCGGGTGGTTTTGGCTTCGACATAATAATTCGTCATCAGCTCTTTCATTTTGGAAACGGTATGAAAATGAGTCATGGCTTTATCCCTCCAGCATTTCTCGAAATGCTGTAATTCTGGTTTTAATGGCGTCGAAATTTGTCATGGTCAGATCAATGTCAATGGCAGCACATGGGATGCCTTCCTGCTTTAAGTGCTCCATTAATTGTGGTTTATCAAAAGCATCGGGTTCACAGAAATTGACATACCAAAACAACACGCCATCGGCTTTACAAGCTTTCGCTTTTTCTGTCAGATAGTTATGGCGATCACTATCCGGATGATAAAGACAGCAGCAGGGAGTCGGATTAAACATGTATTCAGTGATCCCTTCCACCAGATCGTTTGTGTCCAGTGCTTTTTTTGAAACGGTACGCCATCCATTGGCAAAATCATCATCAATAACATCCATCTTTAAATCATCCAGCAATTGATGAATAAACATGGGGTCAAATACCATGCCAGTCGGCAAGATTCTTATTCGTTTTCCTTCTGGCGGGTTTTGGGCTTTAAGCTCGTTTAATAATTCTTCCAGCATGGCATTGTATTCCTCTTTGGGTAAAAAGAAACCGGCTTTCAATGTGCTGTAAAAATCAACGTTTTTTATAAAACCCGGATGATCCCGTCGAAACCGGTACAACTCCTTTTGCAAATCACGTGTTCGACCATACGATTCAGATGCTTTGGTTAGTGATTCAGGGGTTATTTTCGAATCGGTTATCCTTTCCAAATCCTTTAATATCGTTTGAATAATACTTTCAAGATAGGTTCTTCGGGCAGAATCCGTCTGCGTTATCGGGATGGATAACTCAATGGTGGGTTTGGAAAACAACCTGCGATAAACCTCCCTTAAATTAATCAAGGTGTCACAAAGAGAGGTAAAGGCATACGCATTTACCATTTCAGCCGATCCTCTCATCTCCAATTCCAACATTGAGCGAGCAACGGAACAGCAAAAAGACTGCAAATAGGTATCCGCTTTTTCTATAGGAAGATTATTTCCCCACAATTGAACCGGGTAACCACCGGCAGCATCTACCAACTCCAACGGAAAATAAGCCGGTAAAACACCAATAACTGGTTGGGAAACCGTTTTTTTATTTTCCTTTATCGTCTCCGGTATGTTATTTATAACATTATGAAATGATGTGAACATAACTCTTTGCTCCAATTAAACAATCATTGCTTAAATGTTGCCATTAACTAATAAAAGCAGTGGGAGTCCCCAAATGTTAACTAAACCTACTTGATTCATTCACAAACAGCAATAGCATTAATTAATCACCGGAGAAATCGAATAACAAATCATTGCTAAGTTTTCTTGAGTTTTTTTTAGTGAAATGACATTCGTTACAAATATGTAACCGAGCTCGGTTGTATCGACATATGCAGGCCAATAACAGGGTATTATTTTCCAAATACTCAAAGGATGGTACTTGAGTTATTTGACGTCGAATGTTATGAATTTACTTTATAAATAGCAACCAGCAAACAAAAGGATTAATATGGATATATCTACCATTTCAGTTTGTTAAATCTATTTGTATCAATTTAACACTTTTTGGGTGCTGCAACCAATCTTTTGATTGATCTTTAAGCCTTCTCGTCTTTATGTGTCTGTTGAAAACATATAAAGCCATTACCCAGTTATAATGGGCATTTCTAACATAACGATTGATACTTATAAGTACCGTTGACCGTTTTCACGACTGTAGTAGTATAAAATATAAAATAATTATAAATAAATACTTGAATTTTTATGAATATTGTTGCAAAATATTAAACTCTATGGTTATAAATGACGTATATGGAATTAAGAAAAAACATCATTAACATACAAGAGTTCAATAACATAACCAATTGAAGAAGGGAAACGCTCCAAACAGGACAACATCTTATACAATTACATTATATTAGGTATACGTATCTCGGTACGATGATTACCCCAAATACATATCAGCTCACTATCAAAACTCAGTTAAGGCTAATAAATCGAGTTAACACTATAAGTTATAAAAGGTCTTTAATACTGAAATAAATAAGCCATTGTAAACAACACACTGGAAAGATCTTTTTGATACTTGTTTGATCGAGATTCATGTCAGAAACATTTGACGACATCCACTCACAAATTGAGACGTCTTTAGAAAGACAAGTGCTTCATCAGGGATGTGATATTGGTTACTTCTGTAACAAAATTCCCTTGCAGGAGCTACTTTAATGATTTAAAAACGTTTGTTTTGCTTGTGGATTTTTTTGTGCACTATTAGTATAAACAATACTTAACCATTGAACTGAAAGGAAGAGCAGATTGAGTATGATAAAGGGTAGTCGACGAAACAGAACCAAAAGAAGAAACGCGCCATATTTTAATTTTGGCAAGTTCGAAAAACTCCTGGATAATTTGCAGCAACAGGGAATAAATGTTACTGCGGTTGACTATCCAGTAAAAAATTTGAAGAAATATAATAAATTTAAGTACTTCTTTGAAAATTTTACTGAACAGCAAATAAAGACTCAACTGACGTTTTATAGCAGGCAATTTGATGATGAAATGAACGACCTTAATTCCTGGTAACCAGCTCAATTAAACGATTCATGGAAAGCTCCTTTTCTGGAATACTCTTTATCTGGAAGAACAATCTTAAAATATGAGACAAATTTAAGAAAATCAATCTATCGATATTAAAGGATTTACAAAATTAATTCATGAATGTAATATTTTAAAATTATCAATCAACCGGCGAAGTTGGGATTTTATCCTTACCTTTAAATATCTGAAAACATTGACTTTCAATTTTGTTAAAATAATTTTGACGACAATATCCAATGATTAGTTAATAAGTAAATAAATCAATATATTATACAGATGAGAGTGCTGAAAGACTATTCCATAAGATCAGGATATCCACGATGAAAAAAACAACAAAAAAGGATAGAGTTGAGCAATACCTGGAAGAACTAATGAAATCAGATGGGTTCACTGTTGAGAGCTTAATGAACTTGACCGTGTATGATTTGTTCGGTAATGCCGAACTCGAAGGTATTGGTAAAACGACTCTCAGTGGTGCCCTTAATTCATTCAAGAAAAAACACGGTCTAAAAAAAGCAGGTAAAGGTGGTATTATTATGCACAAGAATACCAAAAAAGAAAGAGTAGAGCGGTATCTAGCTAACTTAATGAAATCAGATGATTTTTCAGTTCACGACCTAATGAACCTCACTGTTTACGATCTGTTTGGTAATGCAGAACTGGAAGGTATCGGAAAAACCACTCTTAGCAGTGGTATCAGTGCTTTTAAGAAAAAATATTTAAAAATTCAATACGATGATAAAGCAGCTGAAGCGAATAACACAATAGTTGACGGTATCGAGGAGGGTGTAGTTGATGTTGACGTAGAAGTGAAAGTAACTGCTGATGCAGAAATAGATATGGAAGAAAAGATGAAAATCGAAGTGGAAGAAATTGAAGAAGGAGAAATTGAAGAAGGAGATGAAGAGCAACAAACAGAAGAACCAATTGATGATCAGGAATCCTTTGAAGATGTTCTACTAAGTGCCATAGAAAAGAACGACATGACTGAAGAACAATTGTCCCCTTCTACTACATCTGCAACCGGGAAGCAATCCATCATTGATCAACTAAGTGAAGGCGAAGTCAATGTTCTTAAAAGCATGATATATCAGTTCAAAAACGGTCAAATGGGATCTGATAACTCCAGGGCCAATCTTGAATTAACCGAATTAAAACATGCTCTTAAGCATTTTGGCATTGAATACAAGACAATACTTGACCAGTATCGAAGAAACGTAGAAAATTAATTCGGAATAACTTCATTATTTGACAGTTGAAAGTTCTTGTCGTCATACTGAACTTGATCCGGCATCCAGGGAGAGATACCCGGAGCTAACAATAGATTCCGGGTTAAGCCCGGAATGACATTACAAACATTTAAAATAGACTTTAATTACAGATTTGTAAATAAGAACTCTAAATTTAGAGTTCATAAGAGATGACATTACCTTAAGTCCCCAAAAGCGATAATTATCCAGGGCAGATCAGAGTTAATTCTGCCCCGTTCCTAAATAGCAGCATCTCCCCGCTCACCAGTTCGAATCCTGACACTCTCGTGTATCGGAGAGATAAAAATCTTGCCATCACCGATTTTACCTGTTCGAGCAGAAGATACAATCGCTTCAATGACAGACTCTACCTTATCATCTTCTACCACAATTTCGATTTTTATTTTAGGGACAAAATCAATCTGATATTCAGCCCCCCGATAGAGTTCGGTGTGCCCTTTCTGCTGTCCAAAACCTTTCACTTCCGAGATTGTCATTCCTGAAATATCTATTTTTGAAAGAGCAGTTTTCACTTCTTCCATCTTAAATGGTTTAATTACAACTTCTATTTTTTTCATATAGCAGGCGTTGTTAATACGGTATTATAAAATAATTGTTACATGATCCTGTTTAATTATTCATACTTAATTCTATCTTGACAACCAGATTTATCCTTGAATCATTTACCCATCAATCCAACTGTTTTTGCCACTCTTTTTATGTAAAGCAAATCCGTAAAAAGTTGGGACATAATATGATGAAATTGACTTGCCTACTAAATATATTCTGTTTAAATTAAATTTGGTATACAAACCATCAACCAACATTTCCCATTCGACAAAAAAAATTTCTCTAACAAATAACGGTTATGAAATCACCCAATAGCGGATTGATTCTGGAAGGGGGTGGATTAAGAGGATTATTCACCGCCGGTGTATTAGACTGTTTTCTTAAACACGATCTTCATTTTCCTTATGTTATCGGTGTATCTGCCGGAGCAGTTATGGGGACATCTTATATTTCACGGCAACCAGGGAGAAATAGAACGACTACTATCAATTATGTGAATGACAAACGCTATTTAAGCTTTAGAAATCTGCTCAAAGAAGGGAGTATTTTTGGGATGGATTTTATTTTTAATCGATTACCAAATATACTTGAGCCGTTTGATTATGATGTCTTTTTTAATAATCCTGTAGAATACAAAATAGGTTGTACTGACTGTATAACTGGCCAACCCGTTTTTTTCGATAAAAACAATTGTTCGAAAAAAGAGTTGATGCACTACCTGGTAGCTACCTCCAGCATACCTTTGTTGTCACGAATAGTTGACATCAACGGTAAAAAACTGTTGGACGGTGGAATATCAAATGCCATCCCTTTTGAACAGTCATTGAAGGATGGAATTAAAAAAGGAGTTGTGGTTCTGACTCGAAATCATGGATATCGAAAAACAGCTATCAAAACTGTGCTCCCTATAAAACTGAAGTACCGCCAATACCCTAAAATTGCAGAATTGATGCAAAATCGTCATCATATGTACAATTCGATCATTAATAAAATTGAAACCATGGAAAAGAAAAATGAAGTCATGGTAGTACGACCACAATCCCCGATTCAAGTGGGGAGATTGGAGAAAAATAAGCAGAAGTTACAGGATCTTTATGAAGAAGGTTATAATGAATGTGAAAATAGAATGGATAACATAAAAGAATGGCTGTCCAGCTAGTACTTTGTTCTAACATGCGTTTATGAGTTGGTAATTTTTAAAGAGGCGATCTAATAATATCAATAAATTAAAGTCTTTAGTTTTAAAAAGTCAGGAGTCTGTGTTGTTGCCAGAAACGGCGAAAACACAAATAGTTACAAAAAATCATGTTTATAACTCGTAAACCCGAACCAGGAGTTTTGTTTTTTATTTTAGCATATTGTGCAAAATCCTAACCTTGAATTATCTCTTCAAGATGGGTCATTTGGTTTTTTCATTCAATGTTCGACGTCCGTCTGTCAGTTCCGTCCACTAGGCTAAATTGCTATTACCCCTCGCTCACCTGTACGAATTCTGATAGCGTCCTCAACTTCAGAAATAAATACTTTGCCATCTCCTATCTTGCCCGTTCGAGCTGCTACAATCACTGCATCCACGGTTTTATCAACAGCGTCGTCATTCACTACAATCTCAATTTTTACCTTAGGTACAAAATCCACTTGGTACTCGGCACCGCGATACAATTCAGTATGCCCTTTCTGCTGACCAAAGCCCTTCACATCCGATACCGTCATGCCAAAAATGCCAAGATTTGCCAATGCTTCTTTCACTTCGTCAAGCTTAAACGGCTTGATTAACAGTTCAATTTTTTTCATAATGCCGCACATTATCAATCAATAGTCTTTAAAACAGGTTCAATTCACTGGTTCAAACGAATTGAACCTGTATTTTGCGAACAGAGGGTAATTTCGAAACTGGATCTCGAAATCTGATAGCAAACCCCATACTAAAAAAATTTATTCTACAGCACAAACAGCATTTCCCTATATTTTGGAAGCGGCCAAAGCTCATCTTCCACCTGGAATTCAAGCTTATCGGCAAATTTCCTCACTTCACTCATGGCCGGAAGCCCTTTTTCCCTGTAATATAAGGCATGTTCCATTAAATCTTTGTGCGGTGCGTTCTCAAACATTGTTTTTAGATCGTCAATGGATTTAATCAAGGCCTCAATATTAGCCGTGAGATCTTCTAAAATCTTCTTTTGAGCTGCTGGTTCGACGCCTAAAGCTTCTTTTGCAGCTACAATCGCTTTTGCAAGTTTTTCCTGGTGTTTGAAAGCAGCTGGCAATAGAATCGTCGATGCAATGTCAATAGCCGCTCTGAATTCAATATCCAACTTTAAGATATATTTTTCCAACCTGATATTATATCTGGCTGCAACCTCATTTCGACTAAATACTTTATACTTTTCAAAAAGGGCGACAGTTCTTTCGTCTCTCATAGTCTCTGTAGCCTGAGGAGTGGATTCCAGGTTCGGCAAACCTCGCTTTTTAGCTTCCTTCTTCCAATCATCGGTATAATTATCACCATTAAATATGATCCGTTGATGATCTCTCAGAACCTCTTTCACCACTTCATTTACTGATTCCTTCAATTCACTTCCCGACTTAATTTTTGCTTGAATCTGGTCGTTCATATAATCAAGAGAATCAGCCACGATAGTATTCAGTACCACCAATGGTTTACCAACATGTTGCGATGATCCCAATGCTCTGAATTCAAAGCGGTTACCAGTAAAAGCAAAGGGAGATGTCCGATTTCGGTCCGTGTTATCTTTCGGGATCTGGGGTAATATACCAGTACCTAATTTGATAAAACTCTGCTTTTTTGTACCGGGTTTTTCCCCCGCTATGATGGCTTCTACAATAGAATTTAATGCTTCACCCAGGAAGATGGAAATGATGGCCGGAGGTGCTTCGTTGGCTCCCAGTCTATGATCATTGCTCTGAAAAGCGACCGATGACCGGAGTAACGGCGCATACATATCAACCGCCCGGATAATAGTTGTTAAAAACAACATAAACTGAAGATTATCATGAGGTGTCTTCCCCTGTTTTAACAGGTTATTGCCATTAGAGTCGGACATGGACCAGTTGCAGTGCTTTCCGCTTCCGTTAATTCCGGCAAACGGCTTCTCATGTAATAAAAACTTAAGCCCGTATTTAGTAGCCACATCGTTCATCACTTCCATAATCAACATATTATGATCCACTGCCAAATTAGCACTTTCGAAGACCGGGGCAATTTCATACTGAGCTGGCGCAACCTCATTATGTCTTGTTTTTACAGGGATGCCAAGCTTGTATAACTTTTGCTCCGAATCGTGCATAAAATTTTGAACCCGTTCTTTAATATTTCCAAAATAATGATCGTCCAATGACTGGCCTTTGTAAGGGTCCGCTCCAAATAACGTTCTACCGCAGGCTACTAAATCGGGGCGTTGGTTGTAATACCCGATATCAATCAAAAAGTACTCCTGCTCCAGTCCAACAGACGTGTTCACATAAGTCACATCATCATTCCCCAACAAATGCAACATTTTAGTGGCACTCTCTGAAAGCGCTTCCTGTGATCTTAAAAGCGGTGTCTTTTTATCCAGAGCTTCACCGGTATATGCACAAAACGCTGTAGGAATACACAAGGTCGCACCCAATTTTGTCTTTCTGATAAATGCGGGAGATGTGGGGTCCCATGCGGTATATCCACGGGCTTCAAATGTTTGTCGGATACCACCGGATGGGAAAGATGAAGCATCCGGCTCACCCTGTGATAATTCTTTGCCTGAAAACTGGAAAATAACCTGGCCATCACCCATGGGCACAATAAACGCATCATGTTTTTCCGCCGTTCCACCAGTCAAGGGATGAAACCAATGAGTAAAATGAGTGGCACCATGATCCAGGGCCCAGTTTTTCATGGTACTGGCAACTACTTCGGCTACGCTTGGATCCAACGGCTCCCTGTCTATCATGGTTTTCTTCAGTTTTTTATAAACATCTTCCGGGAGCCGTTCTTTCATGACACTATCATTAAATACATGCTTTCCGAAAATTTCAGTAATTGTTTCAGGAGATTCCGGTGAATAACTCATATTAGCGATTCTTTTAATCACACCGTGAGTTGCTTTTTCTCTGGATGTTGACATATTGTTTCCTTAATCAAAGATTATATCATTCTTTTTAGTTGGGTAGATGTTCTCTTGGCTGCAATTTAAGTACCATAGTATTATGTCTTTATTTTCAATAACTTAAATAGCTATCAGGTTTTAACGATTGTCATAAATGACAAAATTAACATTGATGACATTATTTAATCCTAAAAAAAAATAACATCAACGTTGTTTGGCTATTGAAGGGGTTTTATCATTTGTCACTCATGACAAATGTGACAATTTCCAAGAATATCTAGCATACTGATTTTTCTTATTCATCGAGTAACATCTGGTTACGAGATATTAAATTTTTTTCTTTAATCAAGGACAAAACACACCTCAATACACCTGGTTAATAAAATAAGTACAAACCTAGATGCGGTGGTTCTATTATCTTATAGAAATGTACTTGACAATACAATTTGTTCGCATATACTAAATGAATAATCAATTAATAACAATACCAACAATTGTTGGCTGAATATTTAATGCTAAAAAAATATATTGTTATGGTGCCACTATTTGACCTGGAAGAAGGCGAGCAGGGAGAAATCGCGGAAATATCCTCTCCAAGACATCATGGAAAACCAAAATGCAAGGGCGGAATTGGTCACCGACACCATCGATTCACCGATTTAGGTATCCGGGTTGGAAAAACTATCACCCTTTTACAAAAAACAAAAAGAGGTCCCGTACTGGTCAGAGTGGACGATGCAAGAATAGCCCTTGGACGTGGAATGGCTGAAAAAATAAAAATAAAGGATTCTCCCTCCCAACATACCTGAAATCTTACCTCTCGTATCTGCAAACGGCATATCTATTCTTAAGTCCGCTACCACCAAAGCGAATTGTTGTTTTTGGTGTACTGACATTGGAATAAGTTTACCCGCCCCTAAGTTCATTTGATGCAATTGCCCTGTTAAAACTGGTGATAATGGTTGCGGTTTTACGTGGTGCAGGTTATCGTTATACAGATTTAAAAAAAAACGTTCCGAATATTCTACTGAAACCTGAAAAAATAACCATGATAAAAAGAATTGGCATTGACATGGGGGGAACAAAAACCGAGATCATGCTCACTGAGGATAACCCCCAAAAAATCATTGAACGAAAAAGAGTTCCCACCCAAGCCGATAAAGGCTATGAGTTTATCCTTCAGCAGACTGCTGCTTTGATCAAAGACTATATTAAACTGTGCGACGAGTCCCCGCTAATCGGGATTGGCATTCCCGGCTCCATTAACCCAAAAACAGGGCTGGTACGAAATGCAAATACAGTTTGTCTTATCGGACATCAACTGAAAAAAGACCTGGAAGCACTGGTTCAACTTCCCATCCGGATAGAAAATGATGCTAATTGTTTCACGCTTAGCGAGGCTCTGCTGGGTGCAGGAAAAGGGTATAATTCAGTCATGGGCCTGATAATGGGCACCGGAATGGGAGGAGGAATTGTGGTTTCTGGCAAGATCTGGGGCGGATTGCATGGTATTGCCGGAGAGTTCGGACATACATCCATCAATTATGACGGTCCCGAATGTTGGTGTGGTAGAAAAGGATGTCTGGAACTTTACATATCTGGAACAGGAGTTGAAAGAAACTATCTACAGCTGACCGGTAAAAAAAGAAAACTGAAAGATATCTACCAGGATTTTGAAAACAATACCGATACTGCCGCCAATCAGGTCATCAATAACTTGATGTTTAATTTCGGACGCGGTATTGCCAACCTGATTGTTACCTATGATCCTGATATTATTGTAATTGGTGGAGGCGTTTCCAATATTCCATTATTGTACACAGAAGGCATTAACGAAATCAGCAAACAGGTGTTTAATGATGAAATGGAAACCCCCGTTGTAAAGAACAAACTGGGTGATTCCAGCGGTATATACGGTGCAGCCTTACTGGCTTGAAATGGGATTTATTCAATCAGCTTTATGCCGATTTATATCTGTTTTTCCAAGATTTTCATTAAATCGGCAACTTTATCAAACATTTTTTGTCTCTCATCAGCCGTATTTTCCTGCTGCATAAACCTCATTCGATCAAATTCCTCCAGACATTCGATAATAGAATTCAAAACATCCACCTGAAGACGTTTGTTTTCTCCCAGCTTTTTAATATCAATAGTTGTTAATTCTCCAGCCCCCAGGTTGAGTTTATCAGCAATATACCCCTTTAAGGCTTGTGACAACTCCAAATAAAAGCGATCACCTTCGGACAACATCAGTTTTTTGGCTTTTTTCAAACGTTTGTTTTTTGTTCCTTTGGCGGATTTTGCCCTGACCAGCGATTGATTATTCCTCAGTTTGTTATATCGTCTGGCGCCAATAGCCAGTGAAACATAACCCATAGGTGGAATAATCAGAAACAACAGCCAAGCCCAATGGGGCGTTTGAGAGACAAGGGCGTCTTCAAAAGCATAATTGGCATAAATCCCCCGTTTTTTTCGTTTTAAAACCCTGCCGGCTGGAATCGCATCCGCCTTATTGACGATAATATCGTCGGCGGAAACCCTTTTCGCAGACAGTACTTTAAGCGGTAACGAATTGCTTTGAATAGTTTTATATGTTTCTGAAACGGGATTAAAAAATGAGAATTCAACTGATGGAATTTTATCAATCCCTTCTTTTCGGGGCCTGATAATCTGTTTAAAAACGATGCTGTTTTCCTGTACATCGCCCGGCTGCAAATTATCAACAATCACAAAATCTTTTGAAAACCCGGGGTTTTCGGTAAGAACCGGTTGCTCTATCTTATCCAAACGTCCCTCCCCGGTTATTTTCATGGTAATCTCAATGGGATCTCCTACTTTCACACGGGTGGCATCTGCCGTGATTTGAATATCATAATTTCCCACACCACCGGTAAAAGTGATAGGACGGTTTTGCCGAGGCAACGGTTGGACTATCACATCAACTGCTTCTGAAACGGCAAAAATTCGTTTCAACTTGGGAGTTCTGACTATTCTACCAAAAATATCTCGCTTCTGCTCAGTGCCTTGTCGTACCATAGCTTTTACACTGGCGGCGGCAATGGTGAATTTACCGGATACTTCGGGGTAAAGCTGGAAGCGAGTGGAATAAACTGTGTAAGTTTCGTTGTTCAGCGTCTCATTGCTCTGCCTAAAAGGAATCTTGTAGTTGTCCACACTCAAATTAGTGGTAGTTCCGCTGCCACCCCGCTCAACCAGTTGCAGATTCACCTTGTCTTTAATATCCAGCAAAGGGAATCTGAAACTATAATCCTCTATATCATTCTGCAAGTACCATTTTAGCGTGACATCTAACGGCTCGTCCAGATAGATTTTTTTGCTGGATATCTCGGTTACCACTTTCATCTTGCTTACTTGATCGGCTTTTTTGACGGTTAGATGAAATGCCTTTGATGTGTATTTTTGACCGCCATGTTCAACTGTAATTCCAGGAATATTGTAGCTTCCAACACGACTGGCGCTAATACCAATATGATAAATCAAACCATTGAAACTGGTTACCTTGCCATTTACGATGTAGGTTTGACTGGATGAGGAGGGTGGTCCGTGCTGACGGAACGATAGTCCGTTTACTTCAGGTATGGTCAGATTAATGTCATTTCGAGTGCCATTCACATTCAATTGCAGTGTGATTTCATCCCCCAAGTAAAGTGTCGATTCCGACAACTTGACCTCAAGTTCAATCTTGGCCGCAAGATTTAAAGCCAGTACTAATGTAAAAATAAACGTGATAATTCCGTGTCTTAACAAAGCCATAACAAGTTACAATAAACTAATTCAATGAATAAAAGTAAAATTCTCTGATTTTATGCCGTTTGAAAATAATTTGATACAAATACCTCACTCTGGCAAGTCTAACTTGCCAAATGCAACCGATCAAGTTCTACTGATATCTTTTTTTCGGGACCAGCTAGACCGAATAGTTCATGTTGGTTTTTAGACTAATTAGTCTAATGGATTAGCGGGCCCAAAAGTTGATCAACCGTCTCTTCCCGATCGACTCCAATCCGAACACTTTCAGCCATAAGCTTGCCGTTTATCCAGAGTTTACAGACTGAAAGGGGGCGGGTGATGATCAGGGATTTTATGGTTTCATCCGGTACAACCTTAACCGTCAGACGATAGGTTGCGTACCCTTCTGCCGATAGTTGTCTCCCGTTTGTTTGATCTCCTTTTCCAAAGGCCTGGAAGATAAATATAAGAGGGTTTGTTTTTTTTGGATTGTTCTCGATATCTTCGGGCGTTAGCAACTTAAGCCAATGGAATTCCCAATCACCGTCAAGTGGAACATTGCCGTATTGGGCAAAATCCCAACCGGTCAGATACAGCTTCCCTTTTTGAATCACCGGGTATGACGGTCGTGAAGAACATCCCAGAAAAATAGATAAGCTTGCCACAATACCAAATAAAATGCCCCAATGAATAACCTTTTTTACCGCTGACTCCGGCCGCAGTATAAAGGACATTTTGTCGATCGTAAAAAGGTGTTTAATTCCGTCATTCCAACAAACTTCCTTGATTTTTAACATGCCAATAACAAAAGCTGTGAGTATTGAGAATCAAAATTGTCTTCCCTATCACAATACGAGGTTGATATTAAGAATAAGGCGATTTCGAAGCTTGATGGCTGGCCAGCGTTTACCCCTGTCGACTGCTTACGGCTATTCACTCATAACTTGGAGCCACAGTGGTCAGCTACTCCTTCTATGTTGGGTTCTTTCAAGCACAACTCTATGCCGGTTTATCCCGGTACTTTCGATGTGGTGACCCCATTCACTTTTGAAAAGAAAGGATGGTAAAATCGGTGTTGAAATCGTTCAGAAATTGATGAGCTGGAATCACTAAAGCTTCAGCATTAATAATGGTGTGTGTATTTCGAAAAGGATGAAGAGAGAAGAGAGTCAGTAGTCAAAAGGAATGACCGGTGGGAACTTCTTCGGTAATCTCAAAATCCTGGGTTCGTTGACTTTCATAAACCTTGATTAATTCTCCCGACCGACCCGGTGAATTTTAATCAAATTGGTTGTTCCTTCCTGTAGGCTCTGACCTATGACGATAACGATCAGTTCGTCGCGGGTTGTAACATTCTGCTCCATTAATATTCTCTCACTGGCAGAAATCAGTGGGGTTATACCATCGATATTCGAGATGCGATAGGGAGAAATTCCCCAAAGCAGCGACAGTCGATTGTATGTTTTAGAACAAGGAGTAAACGAGTAGATGGCTTTGGCTGGTCGTTGCTTCGAGATTAATTTGGCGGTGCTGCCCGATACCGTAAATACCGCAACTCCCTTTGCCTGAGAATCTTTCAGCATATTTACAGAAGACAGAGCAATTGCCTGTGGGATTGAATTGACGGCATCCTTTTCCTGGTTATCCTTATTGTAGTGCATGAACGGAGAATTTTCAGCTTCGATGGCGATCTTTCGCATCATCTTAACCGCCTGGACTGGGTATTTCCCCGATGCAGTTTCGCCTGAGAGCATAACAGCGTCAGTACCATCGAAGATGGCATTAGCCACATCCGAGGCTTCCGCGCGGGTCGGTATTGGGTTAACACACATGGTTTCCAACATTTGAGTGGCGGTTATCACGGGTTTATTCGCCGCAACAGTTTTGGAAATGATCTGTTTCTGGATGGCAGGGATCTGCTCTGGGTTTAATTCAACTCCAAGATCACCCCGGGCCACCATAATCCCATCAGCAACCTCCAGAATCTGGGCAAGATTTTCAACTGCTTCCGGTTTTTCGATTTTTGCAATAACGGGAATATCTGCATTTCGGTCATGAATAAATGTCTTGATCTGATGGACATCCTCAGGCGTCCGGACAAATGAAAGGGCAAAATAGTCGACATCAGCATTAATCCCGAATAAAATATCAATCTTATCTTTCTCAGTAAGAGATGGAACGGAAACATCCACACCTGGCAGGTTAATACCTTTATGTTCTTTTAAAACACCTCCGGTAATAACCTTACAAGTAACTGACGTTTTTGATTTGGACAAAACCCGCAACTCTATCAGACCGTCGTCAATAAGGATACGATCTCCCGGTTTAACATCATTCACCAGATTTTTATAACTGGTGGAAATAGTATCGGATGTTCCAGGGAAATCTCCCGGGATAATTTGAGTGGTTTGCCCTTTTTCCAACAATACCGGAGTATCGTCTTTCAGTTTACCCGTTCTGATCTTAGGTCCTTGGAGATCAAGCAAAATGGCGACCGGACGATTCAATTCACTGGAAATCCGGCGAACTGAATCGATGTTTTTTTGATGCTCTTCGTGAGTACCATGGGAAAAATTCAGTCGAACGACGCTCACCCCTTCAGCAATAAGTTCCTTTAATATGAGCTCACTGCTTGAAGATGGGCCAATTGTTGCGACTATTTTTGTTTTATTGCTCATAATATCTCATTGCTAATTTAATTCAGTTATTGAATCAGTCAGACGATGTCAGTACGCAAAAAATCTGGTACTCATCTGTTTCGAAATATCAAAAAGGTAACCTAACCTAACCTATTTCATTTAAACCCGGACCATTTTTGAAATCAGATCTACCAGCTTATTAGAATATCCCCATTCGTTGTCATACCAACTGACAAGCTTGTGGAATGTACTACTCAAACTGATTCCTGATCCGGCATCAAAAATCGAAGTTCTGGGATCAGTCAGAAAATCGGTAGAAACAACCTGGTCTTCCGTATAACCCATGATCCCAGCTAAACTGGTTTCAGATGCCAATTTCATTTCTCTTTTGATCTCATCATATGAAGCAGGATTTTGTAGTCGTACTGTTAAGTCCACAACGGAAACATTTGGCGTGGGAACACGAAACGCCATACCGGTGAGTTTCCCCTGGAGTTCGGGAATGACTTTTCCAACTGCTTTAGCAGCACCAGTAGAGGAGGGGATTATATTTTGAAACCCGCCACGTCCACCTCTCCAATCTTTTAATGAGGGACCATCGATTGCTTTTTGAGTAGCTGTAACCGAATGAACGGTGGTCATCAGTCCTTCCTCGATTCCCCAATTATCCTGAACTACTTTTGCCAACGGTGCCAAACAATTGGTAGTACAGGAAGCGTTTGAGACAATGGTCATATCACTAGTTATATCGTGATCATTAACCCCCATCACAAACATGGGAGCGTCCGGCGATGGAGCCGAAATCACCACTTTTTGAGCACCCGCCTTGAGATGTGCCCGGGCTTTATCCAGGCTTGTAAATAAACCCGTGGATTCAACAACCACGTCTACATCAAGCTCATCCCATTTCAGGTTCTCAGGGTTTCTTTCTGAAGTGATTCGTATGCGTTTTCCATTAACTACCAATTGTCCGTTTTCAACTGAAATATCGCCGTCAAACCGTCCATGAGACGAATCGTAAGTCGCCATGTAGGCCATATAATCAGCGTCGATCAAGTCATTAATTCCAACAACTTGCATATCATCGCGGTTGGAAAGCACACGAAAAACCAGACGCCCAATGCGTCCAAAACCATTTATTCCAATTTTAATTGTCATCTAATTTCCTTGATTAGGTGTTTATTAACTCAACTTACCTACAATTCCACATGTTTTTTTGATGATACCTTACGAATCCAAAGTTTTTATGCTTCATTGTGGGAGAATGAAATCGAATATTAAAATTTGAAGTATTGCTTGAGATACAGGGGTTATTCATTGGATTATCTTATTTTGATGAAATAATAATTCATGAAAAGGCATACGGGCGGCACCTAAAATGGATGCATTTTCCTTTAATATGGACGCTTTAATCGTCACATCCGATTCCGTTAAAAAACCGTTTTCTTTATACAACCGACTTTTCAGGGGCTCAATCAGTATATCTTCATACATGCTGATCCTTCCTCCAATAACAATCACACTGGGGTCATGGATCAGTATCAAATTTCGAATACCTATCGCCAGTTTGTCCAAATAATCATTCCAGATTGCCAATGCAGTGGAATCTTCGGATCGAACCAGCAATAATATGGTTTCAGCATCTGATGTTTTATTGTTGGACTGCCGTCTGTACGCGTTGACAAAAGCACTTTCCGATGCATAGAGTTCCCAGCAGTCTTTCGATCCGCATCTGCAAAGATTTCCTTCTGATGCAATCGTCATATGTCCAACTTCACCGGCTCTCTTGTTTTTTCCCCTGTATAACTGTTCTTTAATAACGATCCCACATCCAATACCCGTTGTAACCAAAACATAAAGCAAGTGCCGACTGTCCGAAGCATCCAGATGACGAAGTTCAGCTAATGCCGCGACATTGGCATCATTCTCAATAAAAATGGGATAACCCAGTTTGTCCTGATATTTTTTGAAATCAATAAAGTTAGTATGAATGGGAAGGTTTGGCAGTTTTTCCAGGTTCAGGGCGCTCCCTTCAACTGTCCCTCTGATGGAGAAACCAATGCCCAGAATAGATCGGGAATCAATTCTGGAACTTTGAACAATATCATTGAGCGCCTTAGCGAGCAGATTGACGATTTCGTCCATGCTCTGACAATCCATATGGCTAATCGAGGTGTCTGCTTTTATTTCAGAATCCAGATTGGTCAAAATAACCCTGACGATCTTCGACCTGAACTCAACACCAAAAGAAAATCTGGAATCAGGGCAAAACCGGAGCAGCGCAGGGTATCTCCCCCCTGTCGATTCGGATAGGCCTGCTTCAATGATAATCCCTTCATCAATTAACTGTTTAACATTATGAGTAACTGTGGGAATGCTGATTCCTGTCTTATTTGAAATCAGTTGCTTTGTCGCATCACGCTGTTCGATGAAAAAACGAAGAATCTTCTCCCGATTTGCCAACTTAATATTTGACAAGTCGCTCTCTTTTTTTTTCATATTAATAACAATCGAAAGTCAGAGATGAAATCTGAAGATATTTAAACAAACAGTCATTTCTCCCGGAACCAAAACCAACACTAATTTCGTCTGGAACCGTTTGAGAGCTGAGATTTTTAATTCTATTAACATTAAAGCCACCTGTATAAAACTAACGCCAGTGTGTTTTTTTATCCGATATATTCAAAAAACCAAATGCAGACAACTTTGTCAAGGGTCTTTTTAAAGTCCCTTTAAAAAGCTGATATAACTCATAAATTAAATAATAGCTAAGAGATCAACCCTTTTTGATCAGTGCCTTTCGATCAGTAGGGTTAGCGGTTAGGGTAAAAACTGTTGGTTTTCATGTTTGATCGGAATGGCCTGTTGTGATTGAAATAGGAGGCCCAAAAGAATGATTGGCTCATCTCTTCTAAAAATTCGAATCATTTGTAATTATACAGCATTATTCTATGCTTTATGTCATTTTCGCAAAGTATAATGTTAATACGTTATACTCTGCCACCTGTCATCCTGAGAAAGGACGACGAAGGATCTGAAGGAACTCTAAAAGCCAAAAGCAATTGATGTTGTTTAATATCGTATAGAGCGATGTATAAACAGCCTGATCTATTTGGTATGGAAAGGCAGTCATGTAATCAAGTTGTTTTCGGATGTCGCCTGAGCTCCGTTAAGAGGCTTCAGATCGCCTGAGGCTCCCATCAGAATGACAAATGGGTTGTACTATATATACTAAATAATTACAATTAGTTAAGGATAAAAATGTTTTTCATGTGATTCCCCTGGTTAATTCCTATTAAAGTATTGAGTCAATTTCCAATCCGAGCTAGAATAAGGGCTAGATTCGCTATCACTTTTCCTGTGAAAACTAAATTGAAACATGTGCATATCGTGTTGGTGGATCAAACATATCCATTTAAATCCTATTAAAGACATGGTGAACCCAATGCCCAATGAAATTTGTTATCTGTGCGGTAATGCCATTCCAACCGGTCAATCGCTTTATGAAGATCACGGAGTAAAAGTTTGCTTGAAGTGTTTTAAAACAACGGAACGTTGTAAGAAATGTCGGTTTCCATCCAATCATCTAAAAATGGTGGATGGATTTGGAACGGTTTGTGAGTTTTGTTACCAGTCCTTTATCGATGATGTGGGTAGGACCTGCTACCTTTGTAATGGAAAAATATGGTCACGAGCGTCCCATTATTCCGATCATGGCAAGGTGGTATGTCAGAGTTGTTTTCAAAACGCCACTGTACGATGTTTTACCTGTCGATTTCCCCATGCGGTGGAAAAAATACACGGTCAGGGAGGTGTGTGCGAATTCTGCAAAGAAACCAATCTGATCCAACAAAGTGATATTGGAGCACTTTTAACTCCATTAAAAACATTTCTTCAACAATACGGTCATGAAATAAGGCGACCACCGAAGCTACTATGGGTTGACTGGAAGCTTGTTTTAGGCATGCAACTGGATGATATGGGAAATATACGGATTAAGTTTTTCGATGAATTGGTTCGATATTGTTATCCTGTGTATTTTATGAAGAACCTGTTCTATATTATTCCCAGTATCCCGCAACAATGGTTTATGCCATATATGGCCAGTCAACTGGCTTCAGCGGATATTTGCCGCAAATATAAGCTGTCCCATTTGCGGGGAACAACACCGTTTTTGGAGATGGCTCGGGGGTGGTGCCATTGGATTGCTTACAGTACAGCAAAAATCTTAAAATATGATAAAATCGCAAAAACCATCAACCGCTGGCCGGAATCAAGCCTACCCGGAAATTTCTCCAAATTTCAGGCCATGTCCGAATTCAGGAAAACAAAGGAGATTATAGAATTTGGACAACAAACACTGAAAGAATATGCGGATAGGTATCTTTAACTTTTATTTTTACTCTCTGTTATCATTCAAATTGCGGAGGTGTTTGCGTAGCAGTTTGCCGATGGCGTTTCGTGGTAGAGCATCCAGAAATTTGACAAATTTAGGACATTTATAGTCGGCCAGGTAGTCTTTACAATGCTCTATAATGTCCTCTTCAGAAAGGTCGGCTCCCTGCTGTTTGATAACAAACGCTTTAATCTCTTCTCCCAGTATTTTGTCCGGCACACCAACAACAGCAGCCTCCACAATCTGTGGATGTCTGTACAAGATCTCTTCGATTTCCCGGGGAATAATGTTGAATCCACCTCGAATGATAATGTCTTTTTTTCGATCCACCATGTACAAATAACCGTCTGCATCCATTTTGACCATATCGCCAGTATATAGCCATCCTTTCCGAAAACTCATTTCGGTTTCAATCGGCAGTTTATAATATCCGGATGATACGCTGGGGCCAAAAACAATCAATTCACCTATTTCGTTAACACCAACCTCTTCATCATTTTCATCCACTATTTTTATTTCAATATCGGAAATAGGAAAGCCGATAGAGCCGGGTTTACGGACCTGATCCCTACGATATCCGCTGACTGTCGGCGCAGCTTCGGACAATCCATATCCCTCCAATATCTTACAACCAAACTTTTCTTCAAATGCCGTTAACACTTCCTCCGCCAAGGGAGCGGAACCGCAGATACACTCCTTAAGGGAAGACAGGTCGTACTTATCCACAACATTGGAACTATTCAATAAAAGAGTGAACATGGAAGGAACGGCTGCAAATCCGGTGATTTTGTGCTGTTCAATCAGTTGGCAGACCCTTTCCAACTCAAACCAGGGCATCAGGACCGTATGATTAGGGAAAAACTGGGTGATATTCAGCATGGCCAACCCGTAAGAATGCGAAAGTGGTAGCATCAACAGGCTCACATCGTCCGGGTTCCGATCTGGGTCAAGGCTGGAAATGCTTAATGCGTTTTGATATAGATTTTTGTGTGTCAACACCACCCCTTTGGGTGTACCCGTCGTACCGGAAGTATAAAGAATGACAGCCATTTTATCCTCTTTGATATTTATAGCCGGTCTTTCAGGAGAGCTATCAGCTAAAAGAGTTCTTATGGGAACGGCGCTGGAGGATTCTTCTTCGATAACAAAAACGTGTTTGATAGATCGCACGTTTTTCCTGGCTTCATTCACTGTTTCAAGAAATTCTTTGCTGGTAATGACAACAGTGGCTTCCGAATTTTTCATGATATGGCTAATATCCTTGGCCCCCAGGAGAAAAATAACCGGCACAACCACTGCCCCGGTTCTCCAAATCGCCTGATAACTGATGATGACTTCAGGAGAGTTCATCAACAACACTATAATTTTATCTTTTGGTTTAATTCCCCTTTTTATCAGACCATTGGCCAGTTTATTGGCTGATGTAAGCAATTCAATGTTTGAATATGCCCGATTATTAAAAATAATACTTGTTTTTTCACCAAATTTTAGAAAATGTTGTTCAGCCAATTCCACCAAGTTCATTCACTCTCTCCGTTTCTATTAAACAGCCTGAAAGATATTTATACAAATCTCCATCTTAATATTATGAGTGTTTTTTATCCTTTGATTTATTATCTTGTAAAGGGAAAAAAGCAGTTATGCCTGATAACTATGTGTCTTATCGAGAGATTTCAGGAAAAGAATCCATGGTTGAAAAACATAAATGAATTGATCATAATTGGTGTTTAACAAACATCCGATCCAATTTTTCATCAAAAGTCACCTCGATTTCAACCAGGCAAAAACCATGACATCTGCCTTGTCTCAGTTTCATCCTTTAATAGAAAAATGGTTTAAGGAAAAGGTCGGTCAACCAACCGATATTCAAAAACAATCATGGCCGAAGATAGCCAAAGGGGAACATGTTTTAATAACCGCGCCTACCGGGAGTGGTAAAACCTTAACAGCGTTTTTGTGGGCTATCAATCAGTTAATCTGCAAAAAATGGGACACGGGGCAAACCAATGTTTTATATATATCACCACTGAAGGCCCTCAATAATGATATCTGGCGAAACCTCACCTACCCGCTGGAACAGTTGCAACAGGTTTTTGAGACTTCTGGAGAACCCATGCCGAATATCAGGGCATTAACTCGTAGCGGCGACACCTCGCAATCGGATCGACGTCGAATGCTGCGACATCCTCCCGAGATTTTAATAACCACACCGGAAAGCCTGAATCTGATGTTAAGTTCATCAGGGGGACGATCTATATTGTCCAACCTGTCAACGGTTATTTTAGATGAAATTCACTCCGTAGTAGGTGAAAAAAGAGGTGTCCACTTGATTACCGCTGTTGATCGATTGGTAAAGCTGTCCGGTGAATTTCAGCGTATTTCCCTGTCCGCTACAGTCCGTCCCATGGAAACCGTGGCTGCGTTTGTAGGCGGATATATGGTCGATGATAACATTCACCAACCTAAGTACACCCCCCGACCGGTTTCGCAAATCCGTTCCCGGGATAAAAAAGAATACCGGATTCAGGTCTGTTTCCCCAGGGAAATCGCTCAAGGAAGGGTAACAGAAACCATTTGGGAACCAATGGCAGCTACCTTTAAAGATATTATTTCCAGGAATCGTTCCACACTTTTGTTTACCGGAAGTCGAAAAATCTGTGAGAAAATAACATATTTAATAAATAGTGAAGAAAAACAACCTGTTGCCTATGCGCATCATGGATCACTTTCCAAGGAAATTCGGGAAACCGTTGAGCAAAAATTGAAAGCCGGTGAATTAAAAGCCATTGTAGCGACCAGCTCTTTGGAAATGGGCATTGATATCGGCGAATTGGATGAAGTCATATTGATTCAAGCGCCGATATCGGTTTCATCGGCCATACAAAGAATCGGGCGTGCCGGGCACCGGGTGGGAGAAGTCAGCAAGAGTACCCTGTTCCCAACCCATGCACACGACTTCATCAATGCCGCAGTTATATCGGAAAGTGTATTATCCCAGAATATCGAAGAGGTTCATCCGGTTCGATGTCCTTTGGATGTTCTGGCCCAGGTGCTGGTCTCCATGGTGGGGGTTGAAACCTGGAATATCGACAATCTGTTCAGGTGGACAAAAACCAGTTATCCCTATCATCAAATAACACGAGAGCAGTTCGACCTGGTTTTGAACATGCTGGCAGGGCGATACGCAGACAGCCGAATTCGAGAATTAAAACCCCGAGTCTCCATTGACCGATTGGACAACACGGTAGAAGCGCGGAAAGGAGCTTTATTGGCGGTTTACATGTCTGGTGGCACTATTCCTGATCGAGGGTATTTTAACCTGAGACACCAGGAAAACGGGGCTTTGATTGGAGAATTGGATGAAGAATATGTCTGGGAAGCCAATATCGGCCAAATTGCCACCATTGGTACGCAAAACTGGAAAATTCAACGCATTACTCACAACGATGTCTTCGCTGTTCCAGCAGGATCAAAAATCATGGATACCCCGTTCTGGAAAAGTGAAGAATATCACCGCGACTTTCACTTTTCCCAACGGATATCCGAATTTCTGGAAATCGCTAATGCTTATTTGAGTGAAGACGAATTTAAAACACGATTGAAAGAGCGTCATTGCCTGGATGATACCACCATACAGGAATTGATAAGGTTCCTGCACGATCAAAAAGAGATGACCCTTTCCGATTTACCACACCGGCATCATATTTTGCTGGAATATGTAAAATCAGGTCCCGATGGTGCTCCAGGCAATCAACTGGTAATTCACACAGTTTGGGGCGGGCAACTCAATCGACCATTTGCCATGGCCCTGGATGCTGCCTGGGAGGAAAAGTTCGGTGATCGACTGGAGATATTCCCCGGAAATGATTGTATCGTGCTTCAATTATCAAACGATACCAGGCCGGAAGATTTATTATCGCTAGTGACCAGCTCCACTGTTGAAGCTTTTCTTAGAAAACGGCTTGAAAAATCAGGGTATTTTGGTGCCCGGTTTAGGGAGTGTGCCGGCAGGGCCCTGTTGATCACCCGGAATAAAGTCAATGAACGCATGCCGTTTTGGATGACCCGCTTAAAATCGCAAAGACTGCTGGAAAGTGTTTTACAATACGATGATTTTCCTATTTTGCTGGAAACATGGCGGACCTGTCTACAAGATGAATTTGATCTCGAAAACCTGAAACAGATGTTAAGCGAGATAGAATCCGGGGTCATTCGTTGGACTGTGACCCATACAAATCGTCCCAGTCCGTTTGCCACCGGATTAACCTGGAATCAGATCAATAAATACATGTATCTGGAGGATCAACCAGCATCCGATAAATCGGCGTTACGTAGTAACCTGCTGGCAGATGTGGTTTTCTCACCTGGCTTGCGACCCACCGTCCCTTTGAAAATCACTCAAGAATTTGAAAAGAAACGACAAAGACTAAGTTCAGGGTATTCCCCTCAGGTCCCTAGGGATTTGGTGGATTGGGTCATGGAACGAATTTTGATTCCCTGGTCCGAGTGGGAGCTGTTAACTACAGCCATGGAAAACGATGCAGGCGAATCTACCGACCATATTATCGATCCAGTAAGGGAAAAGCTGGTAAAACTCCATTTCCCGGATGCACAAGAACCGCTGGTTACTGCATTGGAATTATATCCAAAAATCATCCAATCATTATATTCAGGAACAACAACTTACTCCGCTGAAACGCTGGCAGGTTCTAAAGTATCTGCATCATCCTCTAAAAAAACAGATAACTCTGAAACAGACCGCCAAGATGAGTTATCAGTGGTATTTCTTGGGGAATGGTTACGCTTTTACGGCCCCAAACCGGCTGAGTTTATCTATTCAACACTGGGATTAAAAGAAGAATTAGTCGCATTGATCCTGGAAGATTTGATAGAATCTCAAGCATTGATTAATGGGCAGTTGATCACCGATGGTGGCAAAAGCGACGTTTGTGATAGTCAAAATTTTGAAATTCTGCTGCGATTAAACAGGGCGGATGCTATCCCGGAATTTTCAGCTTTGGATATTGATCAATTGGCTCTTTTTCTGGCTCATTACCAGGGATTGACCAAACCGTCCGACAATATTGATGGTCTGTTTCGTAGCCTGGAGCAACTTCTTTGTTTAACGTATCCGGTCGAATTATGGGAATCGGAGATTCTCCCAGCCCGCCTTCCATCCTATGATACATCCTGGCTGGATACCATTATGCAGGAAGGAGATCTTAGATGGATTGGTGTTGAAAAAAAACACACAGCATTTTGTTTCGAGCCGGATTTGGACCTTTTACAGAACGAAGAACCATCAACTGAATTCGAAGAAAAAGGATCGAATGAAACAGTCAGACAATCCGATAGCAACCTGTTGGAACGCCTTTTTCAAAAATCGTCCGCTCGGTATGATTTTGCCACTATGTTGCAAACAACTAAAATAAGACCCCAGGAATTGTCTGATTCTCTTTGGGAAGGGGTTTGGCAGGGAATCCTCACCAACGATACATTTGCCGCCTTACGAAAAGGTATAGAAAACAAATTCACCGTTTCATCACCTGTGGAACACACAATGGGCACACAACAACGCCGACGACGGAGAGCATCCGGGCGGAGCGGATTTGCCAAATGGAAAGGATCATTGCCGTATGTGGGAAACTGGTTCAAATTGCCGGAACTGGAGCCCCCGGACGATCTACTGGCGTCCGAAGAGTTAAAAAAAGACCGGGTTCGACAATTGCTGGACCGGTATGGAATCGTCTTTCGTGAACTTCTGCATAAAGAACTACCGGCTTTCAAATGGTCAGCTATTTTCCGTTCATTACGTTTGATGGAATTGTCAGGGGAAGTGTTAGCCGGATATTTTTTCAAAGATATCCTTGGTCCACAGTTTATATCTCATCAGGCATTTCGCACGCTTCAAACACAGCTACCGGAACAGGCCATCTTTTGGATCAATGCCGTTGATCCTGCGTCGTTGTGCGGTTTACAGGTGGATGTTCTCAAAGGAACCCTGCCCAAAAGAATGGCAGGAACACACATCGTCTATCACGGGCACACACCGGTCCTTATTTCAGAACGTAACGGCAAAACCTTAACCATCAATGTCCAACCGGAAAATCCCCACCTTCAGGAGTATTTCTGTAGCCTTCATCACCTGCTTTTCAGACGATTTCAACCATTAAAACAGATTACCATTGACACCATCAACGGAGAAAACGCTGCCCGCAGTGTTTATTCAGGACCCCTGAAAACTTCCTTCGAGGTCCTGGTAGAGCCCAAACGAGTCATTCTTTACCGGAAATTGTAATCAAGTATTTATTCTTCCTGGTGTGTATCAGGATTCATTTTGTAAAGGCTTTTTCCTTGTTAGCATCCATACTCTTCAACACTGGTTTTTCTTAAAAGGTTTAATTGTCTATCGTCGACTGAACTAAAACCACACCTTAATGCATATTTGTCAGTGATTTTATTTTGATTTCCTGATCTTGTACGTGCACTTTTGTTTCAATCAACCCTTTTCAAATGTCGTATTATATCACATACCAGGCAAGTGTTATCTGCCTCCATCTGTTTGTATTGAATGATGTTTATTATTGGGCCCACTTAATATATGTATTGAATAAACGTTTGGGGTAATCAGAAATAATGCCGTCCACTCCATAATTGAGCATTTTAATTATTCTTTCTTCTTCGTTAAGAATCCAGGGGATCACCTGAATATTTTGTTCGTGGCATTTTTCGACGAATTCCGTGTCTATATAGAGGTAATGAGGCGAGATTATGTCGGCACTGGCAAGAACCGTTTTGGCAATGATTTCTTCACTATTGGAATCAAATCCCAGAATCAGTTTTATAGCTTGATAATAGCTGGGTTCGAATAAGGCTGAAAGCCTAATGGATGGATTAAGTTTTTTAATTTCCGGTAACATTTCAATGGAAAAGCTTTGAACGGTGGATCGCCTCACCATTCCAGCAGCTTCGATGGTACTGACCATAATCCTAGCGGCTTCTTTAACTTCATCCTGTGTATAGTCTTTTCGAAATTTTGATTCAATATTAAAAAGAAATTTTTGTTCTGTGTTATTTTCCTGCTCATATTGCTTAACAAAATGAAAAAACTCGGTCAGAGTACTCAGTTTTGTGCCAGGAACAGCGATCTGCTCAGGAAAGTCTTCATTTATTATTGATCCGCAGTCATATTGTTTTAGTTCTGCCACTGTTAAATCTTTAACCGGTATATCATCTGCCGGTTTCCCATCTTTATCCAGACAGATATCCTCATTCATTTCGGAATCATGATAAATGATCAACTGTTTATCTTTTGTTACTACTGTATCAAGTTCGATGGTAGTCATGTAGCTGTCCATACAATATTGAAAAGCCGGTAGTGTGTTTTCTGGTCTTACGCCCCTTGCTCCCCGGTGTCCTTGAAGGTCGATCCATTCTCTTATGGATTTTTTTGCTATATCCATTTCTTCTGCATCCGCAAAAACAATCTGCCATCCCAGCAGAGTAATTATACTGAACAACATTAAAATGATAATTCGGTATCCCTTATCGAATTTTCGTTTCATCGACTTTCTCCTTTAAACGGTTCCCACATTGAACTTTTTATCCGCCCAAATTTTTGATGATTGTACAGATCGATGTCCTGCCGGACAGTTTTCGGGGAATTTATCTGAGTTGTCCGGTGAATGATCCGTTTTTCATAAACAGCAATTGGTCCCACACCGGATAGCCTTTTGCTTTTTGTAACCATACAATATTTTATTCGCATGTGTTGTTGATCCTATACCTATTACTGTTTGCCTTGTTTGTAAAGCCTATCCGTCAATTGACAAAAAATCCGGCATAAACAGCAAAATCGTATAATCGGGAAAACCAGGATTTGTCAAGCCCGTTGAAATAAAATCTATAAATTCCTGATATTATAACGAATTTATACCATATCAATAATTATATCTCACCCTATAATATCAGCAAGATAGATCTATTTTGTATCAAACCCCTTTTACTGTGTAACAATCAAAAGATTCCTGATAATCATTGTTGTATGATTGACATGGAGCATAGGTATGTGCTTTACAGATAGAATAATGAGCAAAAACAAAAGGTCTGGAAGCGATTACATTTTATATCAATTCTAAAATCGGGAAAAACCGAACTCTTCAAAAAGATATCGGCCTGTAGATGTCGATGCTTCTTTCTTTTACTATTTTTTATTTTATGATCAAACGGGCTTTAAGATGGTAAATATTGATTTAACAGATGTTTTTGATGAAGACTATTCAAACGAAATCAACACATATAGACATTTTGTCTCCATATTCATCAACCAGATTTTTCTTCACCATTTTGAAAAAAAAGGCTTGTTAAAAAAAAGAACCTACCGACAACTAACTGATCCCGAGTCACATCCGTCACTGACCGCTTACCATTTTACCCGCAAAATGCTGGAATATTATTTGGATAAAGGATATATATCCATTGCCGATGATGATTATCTGATTATCCAACGATCTGTTGTTGATGACGATCCGGGTGATGCCAAATTAAACGAATATCTTCAATGCTGTCCTGATCGGCGTAATTTTTTCGGTATTTTAACAAACATCAGGGATGTGATTGGCGACGTGCTTTTTAAAGGAGAAGATGCCCTGTTGACATTGGCTAACAATAATTTCCATCAAGCCATGGACCTGTGGGAAGACCTGATGGTAAACGCCCGTGTTAAAAAGCCATGTCACCAATTGGTCTTGAGAGCTATGAAAAAAAAGCTGGGAACCAAGGATACGATCTCTATTTTCGAAGGTGGAGCTGGTGTTGGATCGATCATCCGGGATGCCATATCAGATAACGAAATATATGGACAATTGTCCAAGATCGAACGTTATTATTTTACAGATATCAGCCTGAGCTTGATCAAAATCGGTAGAGAATACCTGAGAAAAAATATCACCAACAATATCTTTGACCGGTTTGAGTTCAAGGTGGTTAACCTGGATAAAATGGAAATAGATACCATGCCGTTTACAAAGGGCAATAGTATGGATATGATCATCCTGGAACATGTGCTTTACGATGTCATCGATCTTGATGCTACATTACGATTGTTTCATCACATGTTGAAACCGGACGGATTCCTGGTGTTTACCATGGCATATCGGTCGCGCCCAAAAGATTTTTTTCCCTTTGAGTATTTGCAATCCACCTTTCAAAGCTACAACAAAGCCAAACTGGAACCCGGCTTTCGGGAAAACCTTGGTTATCTTACTGTTAAAGAATGGGAAAAGTCGTTAAAAAAAGCAGGATTTGATCAATTCGATATCCATCCGTCAGCAGAGTTTCAGACGAAATGGCCGTATGGGGGAATCATAGCCAGTCCTTCAAAATAGAGCTTCTTTATCGTCATATTGGATATCTTCATCCTTTTTCCAACGTTTGTGCATCCAGAAATATTGCTCTGGATAGTTTTTAATGTCAGCTTGCAGGACATCGAAATAAGCCTGGGTCAAACGTTGGATGTTTTCCTTTCGAGTGTCAGCCGCTTCGAATTCGACTTTCTGGAAACGGACTTTCATGCGCTTTCCAATTTTTACACAGGAAAAATAGATAAAATCCACATCATTCAGCAGGGAAAGCAGGGCAGGCCCTTGAGCGGCTTCGGTCTGCCGCCCGAAAAAATCGATCAGAATGGCAGCTTTTGGGGGCGCCTGATCCCCAACAATGGCAACCAGGTTTTGTTTGGCTGTTTTAAACAGCTCTGTACGGTCATCCTGTGATCCGGCGGTTTTGGTGCCGGCTCTAGATCGTATATCATTCAACCATTTATCCGCCAATTTATTGGAATGAGTTCCGGTAAAAACCGTAACATCTTCACCTATTTTCGGCATCACCAAGTTGGCAATCTCCCAGCATCCCAAATGCCCACCAACCAGGATCCCCCCACTTTTTCGGCGGTTTTTTAATACATCCCCTCCCTCAATATCAATCCAGCGTTCCATCGGCCGTCTGGCTTGTTTATCCAGAATCAACACTCTCATCATTTCACATCCGAAATGCTGATAGCATTTTCGTGCCATGGTTTTGAGTTCATCCTGTGTATAATGGTCTTTAAATGCAATGTTTAGATTTTGCAAAACAGTATTTCTGCGAACTTTAAGTCTCCACGCCAATCTACCAACCATGGAGCCCATGCCCAGAACCCAGCTGGAAGGAACGGAACGGCAGAAATAGTAAAATCCTTTAAAAAGAAATTGCTCGATTCGAAATTGTGTTTCGCGCGATATGCGTTTGGATATTAGCATGGTATGACTGCCGGAAGGTGATAGTAATGGTTTAGTTCAAAACACAGAATATGGATTTTAAACAACCTCAATATTCCGTGCAGTTAGATAGGACATGATATCTGTCATTGAATTTAGATCTTTCAAATCCTCTTTATCGATATCAATCGTATATTTTTCTTCGAATCTCGTTTTCAGCTCAATAATCAAAATGGAATCAATGCCCAAGTCGTCAACAAAAAGTGTGTTATCACCCAGTTCATCTTCCGATATCTCCAGGGTGGCGCAGACCAATTCTTTTACTTGGCAATATAGTGGATTATTCATATTGTTTTGTTGTTTTAATATGGTTTTATTTCTTACATTTTAGGGGGGTTGTCCTATCCCAATGTGACCAAGGATTCCTGGTCAGCCAGTTAGCAAGTTTCCTGTCATCCCATCCTGAGGAAATACGGTGAAGGATCTCTCAGGGCCAAAACCAAGAGATATTGCTGATTACCTGGAAATATGTTTGCTTCAAATCCTGTGAAACCAGTATCAAAAGATCTCTTTGAAAGCACTGAGATTTTTCAGGCCGCCAAGGGCTTCTTTATAATGATACTGGTTTTTGAAAAAATTCGGATAAGCTATAGTCAAATCCAAACCCAAAAATGTATTTTATATTTGGATTGAGACGTAAGTTTTCACTATTTCCACTAAAAGAGCAACCCTTCAAACAGCTGAACTCAAACTAATCATATGATATTTATAAAGAATATGATAATAAACTCTAACACCAATTGTCATTAGGTAAAACAAACAAACTAGCTGGATTCTGTTATTCTGAACGATAACTGCCGATTGAACAAAAAAAATTGCAAGGCAACCCGGGCGGCTCTATGTCAATATAACTGAATTAAGAAAAATAAATACCAATGGAGCAAATGAGGTGGGATCGCCTTACTGTTTCCGAAATGTGAAAGAATTAAGGGACATGTACTTCTGTTTACAAAATTCAGCAAAGGGCAAGGATTTTTATATCTTCCAGAAATTTGCTAAAAAGAAACAATTCGGTAACAGTTAAGCTGGGTTGTCTCCGCAACCTGTGTATGGATAACCATCTTTTCTATCTAAAATGGGATGTTTATAAAAAAATTGAGTAGTTTGTTCGCCGGTCTTTCGTTATAGTTTACGATTATTCATGACAATAAATGGCAGTATAACTGTTACACAAGTCGATACATGTCCCATTAATTCTTTTTAAGAATCTTCCAAGGAAGAAAAAACTATAAACCTTCAAAAATGATATAATATGCTAATAATTGCCTACTAAATAACAACTACGGAATGCCCCTCAAACTCAATTGTTTGCCCTTGACGAATTTTGCATTTTTTCCTGAGTTCGGTTTGGCCATCAACCGTTACCATTCCTTCCGAAACAACGATTTTTGCATGACCTCCAGTATCACACAATCCTACAACTTTCAGCAGCTTTATCAATTCGATATAGTCGTTTTTTAACTTAAATTCTGTTTTCATTATCTGTGTTTTCAATTCATTAATCAGCTCATGAGCTATGTTTTTGGATCATTGGTTTGTCTGTATTATTAGGCATTTTTTTTCTAAACTTTCAATTCTTTTTATTCCGATTCCCCGATTTTCTTTTAGACAACTTGATAGGGATCTCATAAAATCAACACATCTTTAAATCACAGGCAGTACTATGCCGCCGAATATTGGAAAACGTGACTTAAAAATATCTTTAACGATGCTGGATAACATATTAAAAAAATTAGGGATCATTCTTGTTGGCAGCGGACTTCTCTCTTTTTTGACGACAGTTATTTATGTTTCGGCCGTTAGCGGTGAAAACCAGGAAATGGTATGGCTGGCAGGGCTTTTTTGTATTTTGGTAAGCATTTGCGGAGTGGTAATATATAAAAAAGGACAATTGTTAAATCCTTTGATTGACGAAAATGAAGGTTCCATGAACGATATGGACAAGAGGGAGGAAAAAATCCAGGCTGAGATTCGCAGACGGATATTGAAAGAAGCCCAACGCAAGGAAGGAGCAAGAAATTTAGCCGAAACAACAAAGGCGACATTGGATGCCTTGGAACAGATGATCGATCTTCCCAGGGAAGAAATGGAAAAAATCGCCCAAAAGGTATGTGATGAATTCAACGTGGGATTCACGCCCAAACTCGATTCTCAGCCACCGCCAGCAAAAGGAAAAAAAACTTTCGATACTTTTGTTTCTCCCTGGACATCGGCTTTTTTTCTCCTCATGACCCTGTATCTCATACGAAGAGGTTCTTATTGGTACTTACTAAGCGGATTACTGCTATTGATATGCATTGTAAATCTGATTATAAAATTCAAATCAAAAAATAATAATGATTAATACTCGGAGATAAAATCATGTCGGACTTAGTATTAGTGATCGGTAACAAAAATTATTCATCATGGTCATTCAGACCATGGCTGTTTATGAAACACCTTGAGATTCCGTTTTCAGAGATTCGCGTTCCTCTTTATCAATCTGACTGGAAAGAACAAATATTAAAACATTCTCCATCAGGTAAAGTCCCTTGTTTAATAGATGGAGATCTTCATGTCTGGGATTCTTTGGCCATTTGTGAATATCTGGCAGATAAGTATCCCAATAAACAAAGTTGGCCAAAAGATATAAAAGCCAGAGCAAAGGCACGTGCCATTTGTGCCGAGATGCACTCCGGCTTTTTTGATCTAAGGTCGGAACTGCCAATGAATTGCAGAAGAATAATTGATGGCTTTGTTCCATCTGAGAAAGCGGAAAAGGATATACTCCGCGTTCGAAACATCTGGTCATCATGCCGAAATGAGTTTAAAACCGATGGTCCCTGGTTATTTGGGCAGTTTTCCATTGCTGACTGTATGTATGCCCCGGTGGTATCACGCTTTATGACATACAGAATAGACCTGAGCGATGAGGAATGGGAATATGCGCATTTTATATACAATCATCCGGCAGTAATAAAATGGTTGGTAGCCGCCAGGGATGAAACAGAAACAATCAATGCAGTTGAGATTTAATCTGTTTTATATTTCATGGGCGTCTGTTTCGGTTGCATTTGGTTCTGCTTTGAAAGGGGATTTTGTTTTTTCTGTCGTATTGACCAATTTTTCGAAAAGAATTGATGAATTATTGACATTAGAAAAAGTTATTCCATCACAGAATGATTATCGGGAGACTTTAACTCTGCTTAAAACGAAATAAAAACAATCAGGGAGAATAATTAGTTAAGGGAAGGGATTCAATGATTTAAGAACGAGTATTTGGAAGCTCAATCAGGTTTTTGAATTTTTTTCATGTAGAGCAGATAGTTTTCATAAATATTATCAATATGTTCAATCATGGCTTGTTTGGCCTTATCAGGTTTTTTATCTGCGATGCATTGAAAAATCTTTCGGTGTAATTTTTCTGATGGTGTCAGGATACCGGGCATCATATTTAAAAATTCGAGCATATACTGCTGAATATATATTCTTATATTTTCAAAAGAATATATAAGAAAGCGATTGTTAGAGAATTCAGCTACCAACGAGTGAAAAGAAAGATCCTTTTGCATATAATGTTCAAACGATTCCTCTTTAAGCGCCTGGCTAAGCTCTTTTGTCAGTTTAGAAAGAACTTCTATCTGGTCGTCTGTCACATTTTCTGCTGCCAGTTCTGCTGCTCCAACCTCAATCACCCGTCTGGCCTTAATCAATTCGATTGTACCTTGAGCATCTGACATCAAGGGGGGAACAACAATGGCATTGGAAAAAAGGACTGGGTTGTATTTTTTTATCACCGTTCCATAACCAGGACGTTGTTCGATAGCCCCTAAAAGATCTAGAATTCGCAACGCTTCACGCAATGATGTCCTACTAACCTGAAGTTGTGTGGCAAATTCGTTTTGATTAGGAAGTTTATCACCTTCTTTTAGCTCTCCGCTTTCAATCATGCGCTTGATTTCATCAACAACAGCGTCCGCCATCTTTCTTTTTCTAATTACTGCCATCCGGTGAATCCAGTGTCTGTTATAGAATAACTACTTGATCCATGTTATGTACGGAATACGGAAAAGTCAATTGACGCTGTTGCAACAATTCTCACTATATTAAAAGAGATAAAATCAGTTATAATTTTCATATCATTGATATAATAGTGCATAAAAAAATTTGACTTAATATGCAGATATGATAATATGATTATCATACAATAATAAATAAAAAGCTTTTTCAGAGAAATGAACTCCGCCGCAAACGGAAGGGTATTGAACCCGAGACTTCACAATAAATCAAACCGGTTCGAGACAAAATATTTGCTATTCACCAAAATGTTTTGCCTTGAATACCGTTCAAGGCATGATTCAATTTGAAAATGATAACAATATGGAGACGTCATGGGGAAAAGAAGCGATCTGATGACCAAGGGGCCGGAAAGGGCTCCACACCGAGCATTGTTGAGAGCAGAGGGATTTACCGATTGGGAGATGAATCAACCGATCATAGGTATTGCCAATTCATTTAATGAAATTATTCCAGGACATATCCATCTCAATCGATTGGTGGAAGCAGTCAAGGCTGGCATTTATGCAGCAGGCGGTACACCGGTTGAATTTAACACCATTGGGGTTTGTGATGGTATCGCCATGAATCATGAAGGAATGAAGTATTCGTTGCCGAGTCGGGAGTTAATAGCAGATTCGCTGGAAATTATGGCCATGGCACATCCATTTGACGGTCTGGTGATGTTGGCGTCCTGCGACAAAATCATCCCTGGAATGCTGATCGCAGCCACCAGGTTGAACATTCCATCCATTTTTATTTCCGGCGGACCAATGCAACCCGGTAGAATCTCGGGCAAACAAATTGGACTGGACAAAGTTTTTGAAGCAGTTGGACGTTATGCCAATGGTAAGCTATCGGATGAAGAATTACGCCAGCAGGAATGTGAAGCCTGTCCCGGCGCTGGTTCCTGTTCCGGTATGTTTACGGCCAACACCATGAGCAATCTGGTTGAAGCCCTGGGAATGGCTTTGCCTTTCAGCGGTAGTATTCCCGCTGTATATGCAGAGAGAATACGGCTGGCCAAACAGACGGGCCGTATGGCAGTTGAGCTGGTGAATAAAAAGATCAAACCCCGAGATATTATGACGGAAAAGGCTTTTCACAATATGATCGCCGTTGATATGGCATTAGGTGGATCGACTAATTCAGCGCTTCACATCCCGGCTATTGCCTATCATACTGATATTGAAATCAGTTTGGACGTTTTTGATAATTTTTCCCAAAAAACACCACATCTGACATCACTTGCTCCAGTCGGGGAGCAGCATGTACTCGATCTATATCATGCCGGTGGTGTTCCGGCTATAACAGCCGAATTGATGAAAAAGGATTTGATAAATGAAGAGGTGATGACGGTTTCAGGCAAATCCTTAAAAACTACCTTAATGGATATTAAAGCAGGAATCACCAACCCGGATGTAATTCGTCCAATAGAAAACCCCGTTCATGAAACAGGTGGTCTGGCAGTTTTGAAGGGAAATATTGCTCCAAACGGCGCTATTGTAAAACAAGTGGCTGTGGCTGAAGAAATGCTGGTCCACTCCGGGCCGGCCAGAGTTTTTAATTCCGAAGAGGAAGCATTTGAAGCAATAATGTTAAAAAAAATAGAGAAAGGAGATGTTATCGTCATCCGTTATGAAGGACCAAAAGGCGGTCCGGGTATGAGAGAGATGTTATCGCCGACTTCAACTTTGGCCGGTATGGAAATGGACCGATACGTTGCCCTGATAACCGATGGACGGTTCTCCGGTGCATCACGGGGCTCCTCCATTGGGCATATATCCCCGGAAGCCGCCGCCAATGGACCGATTGCTGTTATTGCCGAGGGGGACATCATTGACATTGATATCCCGGGGAAATCACTAAATGTTCGCCTGACGGACGAGGAAATTAGGGAAAGGACAATAAACTTGCCGGATTTTGAATTAAAAGTGACGTCCGGGTATCTGGCCAGATATGCTAAGCAGGTATCCAGTGCGGACAAAGGAGCTGTGCTGCTCAAATAGGTTAAAACTGATCAATTATCAAAATAAACCTGTGCACAGGAAAGTACCCGCAAGGGATTTTATCATTCATTGTATTGATATTATTTAAAATAAGCTTATGCTCATTATCAACAAACATGTTTACATATGTGACAAAAAAACAGTAGAGCAATTTTGCAGCAATTTAATAAGTCAAGCTCTACTGTCTTGTGATTAAAAAAACAGAAACTTATAGTTTAAAATCAATCGAATTCTCATACTTTTTGTAAAATATCGATGCGATATGGATTCAGAAAATTAGCACCCTCAGCGTGCAAATGCTGTAAAAAAGCTTCTTTGACTTGGAGATATTTTTCCTTTGACAGGTTATGGTTTATATGAGTGACATTAATAAGCTGTTGTTCAAAATCTTCAAAACTTTCAAAAAACCTGGGAAAATTAAAAAATACTTCATCAACCAATATAAATAATCCGTCGCTGATGGACTGTTTAATGGCTTCAAAAGCCAATCTCCTTGGTTTTTCCTCGTTATTAAACAGAGATAAAATTTCCTCATATTGACCGGTGAAAATTGGTTCGGAAATACAAAGTTTTCCCCCGAGTTTTAATACTCTATGGTTCTCTTCCATCGTTTTCTGCATAAACTCCGGCGGAACATGGTGCAATGACTTGTTCATTAAAACTATATCAAACATGTCGTTGGGTTCGGGAATGTCTTCACCCCCACCAAACTTGAATGTCACATTGGGAAGATCATTTATCAACATATTTTTATTGTGCTGGATTTGATCCACCTCTGTGGCGGTAATAGTTCTATTTTGCCCGTTTACTGCCAGGTGTCTGGTGAGTTTCGCTTTGCCACAACCCAGCTCAAGAATATTTTTTCCATCCAGAGATAACAGTTCTTCGATTATTTCTTTGTCCTCACAAGTTCTATTGATATAATCTGTTTTTAGTTTCATGGTTATTTCTCAAGATATTAATGAATTTATCTGGCACGTTACCCTATCTGTTAAAATTCCTTTAAACAGGTTTGGTATTATCAGTAACCGACAAGATTGAGTCGTAATAAATTTTAGTAGCGGATATCGTCCATCCACAATTCAATACTAATGGAATGTATCCGGTCAAACAAATGCCATTTATGATATTTATTGACCTTAATATTGCCATACATTACAATATACATGATATAAGTATGTAATATCATCGTTCTGATTGTACGGCTCTTTAATCAGGATCATTGATTATGGAGGATCCAACGTGTTGAACACGAATTCCCACATGTCAACGGTAATACCAAAAATTTTAATTATTGATGATGATACTGTTATCAGAACGTCGCTCCGAATCAATTTGCAAAAAGCCGGATATGATGTTGATGAAGCGGAAAACGGCAAAATTGGTCTGAACAAAGCAAAAGTATTTCAGCCGGACGTGATCATTTTGGATGTTATGATGCCCGTAATGAACGGCAATGAGGTATGTCAAGCATTAAGACAGGATTTAAAATTCCTGGATGTTTTTATCATTATGTTAAGCGGTAAGTCGAATGCAGAAGATAAAATCCATGGCTTGGACATTGGAGCAGATGACTACATATCAAAGCCCTATAATCCAAAAGAACTGCTTGCTCGAATTCGGGTGGGCATCCGCTCACTGGAGGCTAAACGACTGGCTATCATTGATTCGTTAACCAAACTTTACAACCGATATTATTTTAATATTGTTATTAATCAAGAAATCGCCCGATCCAAACGGTACAAAATCGATTTATCCATCCTGATCTTGGATATCGACCATTTTAAAAAAGTGAATGATACTTATGGACATGCAATTGGTGATATAGTCCTTGTGGAAATTGCAGATATAATAAAGGAAAATATTCGCAATACGGATACCGGCGTCCGTTGGGGAGGTGAAGAGTTCATTGTAATTTTACCGTCAACCGATATTGAAGGATCAGCCATCATCGCCGAAAAGTTAAGGTCAAAAGTTGAAACATCTTCCTTTTCAAAAGCCGGTAAAATTACCGTCAGCATTGGATATGCGTCTTTTAAAAATAATGAGGATGATTTGTTTCGTCGTGTTGATAGAGCCCTCTATAAAGCCAAAGAAGCCGGCAGAAATAAAATCGTTGCCGGATAAATCTCATAGGAAAAAGCAGAAAAACAGTAAAATGGAGTGGATTGACCTGATCGAGGTTTTTTAATTTAACGTAATATGTTGAATTATAAAAATGGAAATCAGGTGAAGTGATTCAACCCTGATTTATGGGTCTATCAATTCATGCTTTTTCATTTTTGTAAACAGTGTTTTTCGGTTGATTCCCAGTATTTCGGCGGTCCGCCCACGATGCCATCTATTCTGATGAAGAATTTTTAGAATATAATCCTTCTCAAAAGCGTTTTGCTTTTCATGCAATGGCCTGTTTTCCAGAATACCATCGCTACTGAAATATGGATTTATATCGATTTTGTTTGTATCGTTGCCGATAGATTTTGTTTCAAAAGGTGAGTCTAAAAAATCCAATCTTTTCAGAGTAAAATATCGATGTAAGACATTTTGAAGCTCTCGTATATTACCCGGCCATTCATAGTTACTTAATTCATTCATAATATTCGGGTGAACTGGCGGCAGGTTACTATTGAATAGTTTGCGAAAGTGATCAACAAGCAGGGGCAGATCTTCCTTCCGTTCGCGAAGGGGAGGAAGATGAATGGCCAGAATATGAATACGATAAAAAAAATCATTCCGCATTACCCCGTTCTTAACCAGATCTATTAGATTTTGATTGGTGGCGGAGATAAAACGGGTATTAACCTTTTTGATTCGGTTACTACCCACTGGCGTATAGTTCCCACCATCTACGACGCGCAGAAGCTTTACCTGAGTTTTTAAATTGATTTCACCCACTTCATCCAAAAACAATGTCCCATCATTTGCCAGATCTAAAAAACCTGGTTTGTTGTTATCAGCACCAGTAAAGGCACCTTTTCTATAACCGAAAAATTCACTTTCCAGAATGGTGTCGGGAATTGCTCCACAATTTACTGTGACAAATTCATTGTGACAGCGATCACTGATATCGTGAATAGCTCTGGCCACCAATTCTTTTCCCGTACCTGATTCCCCATAAATAATGACACTGACATTTGTTGAAGCAGCTCTCAGGATATCCTCATAAACCTTTTGCATGGATTGACTTTTACCAATGATTTCTCCCAGTCGGTAACGATTGATAATGGAAGACCGTAATCGAATATTCTCTTTTTGGAGGTATTCTTTGGTTTCTCTCAGGGCACTTTCTGCCCTGTTTCTGGACGTCATATCAGTAAATGAAGCCACAGTCTGACGAGTTTTAGGAATAAAGCCAACACGTACCAGCACTTCAGCTACCATCCCATTACCGCAGACCATTTGACACTCGTATTCGGACGATAAAATCTCCCTTTGTTGCTTGAAGGAATGGTTCATTGCAATTCTTTCTTTGTCCTCCTGGGCCATAAAATCCAAAAGCCGCATTTTTCCTTCAATATTGTCTCTGGAATACCCTAAAAAAGACTCAAAATTGGCATTCACCTTTGAGATAGTCATGTCATTTTCAATAATCACTGTGGGCAAACCGTTATTTTCAAATACACTTCGATATCTCTGTTCGGCTTTCAGCAATGCCATTTCCACCTTTTTTCGGGCAGTAATATCCCTGGCAGTTCCTTTGACGCCAATAACACCAAATTCATTATGTACCAATGAATTTTTGAATTCAAAAAACCGTTCATCTCCATTTGGTAACACCGTCCGCATAATTCCTTTGAAAGAGCCTTTATCTTTCACTTCCTGTAAATAATCATCAAATTGTATTCGGTAACGAATGTGAATCAGGTCTCTTACATTTAGATTCTTTAAACTGTTTTCACAAAGGTTGAATTCTTTTTTAAAGGCAAAATTAGTATCAATAAAATTCCCGTTCAAATCGTGGATGTACCAAAAGTCGGACATGTTTTCGAAAATATCTCTATATTTCTCTTTGCCATCCCGTAATTGGCTTTCCATCTGTTTGTGGATCGACAGATCCACAATCACACCGACTGCTCCCACCATTTCATCCATTTGAAAAACAGGTCTGACTTTTAAAATAATCGGAAATGTATCTCCATTTTTTGTTAAGGCGGTACATTCAACTGCTTTTTTTTTAACACTGAGTAATTGCTCGTTAAGGTAATAATTTGCTTTTTCTCTGTCTTTAAAAACCAGAAAATCAACTGGAACCAGCTTTTGAGTTTTTATCTCTTCAGGCAAATACCCAAAGGTTTCATGTCCTTTTTTGTTTAAAAAAATGATATGTCCCTTTTTGTCAGTTCTATAAACCGTATCGCAGACTAATTCTGCTAATTCCGAAAAGCTTGGATCCTCATCATCAGCTTTTGATCTTTGATAGTTGAGTTCGATTCTATCGATGGAAAGTTTTGAATACTGGTGATTTTGCTGTTGCATTGAGGCTCATTTTGTTGGTTCAAAATTATAAAGAGCGATTTATATCAGTATAAAGAGTGTATTACATTATATACATGGCTGTAAATAAAAAGAAATTGATTTGACAGAATTTGGAATATTGGCGGTAAGTTATGGTTAATTGTTTTGTTATGAAACCGGATAGCCTTTTGATGTTATCTATTAGCGTATTCTCAAAACATCCTTTTGGTTTTAATGCCGGTAGTATAATGTCTCCGGTAAGTTTCGATCAGATGGAAATAATAAAAAACGTGTGTTGAGAATTGCTTAATTCGACAAGATAGATTGACAGTTTTTTAAAGCATCTTGTTAAACATTAGTTCCAGCTCACCCGATTTATTGTTTTTTCAGCCAGAGCTTGATATTTCCTGGTAACTCATTGATAATTATTTATTATTGCTGTTTTTGGTTTAATACTCCCTTATTTTTCTCAAATACTGTTTTAACGTTAGGGCCGCAATATAAATTTATATAGGCAAGAATTAGCTCCAGAAAAATACCACTAGCTCCAGGCAAAAAATGGTTGCTCGTAATGGGCAACACGGGTATTTTTACCTAAAATAGCTACCTCTCTGAATTGATAAATTATTGCACCCGTTGGTGATGCAATCCAGCTTTGTCCGACCGGCATCAGCAAAACAGGATTCTCCAAATCAGGCATATGTTCCAAAATGGGGGCATCTTCACGCATGAATTCTTCAATGGGGATACGATGAATGGACCTCACTTCCCCAGGATTCGGCGTCAGATCCAGCCCAGCCCCTCCCCAGATAACAACCGGCGTTATTGCGTAACCGGAACGAGTGGTGTAATCATCCAAACGCCCGATTATTCTGTTATGATCCAGTTCCAATCCTACTTCCTCTGATAATTCACGCAAAGCAGTCTCTTCAGGAGTTTCTCCCTGGTCAATACGGCCTCCCGGAAACGCCCACTGGCCGGCATGACTCTTCAACCTCGAATCTCTTCGGGTAAGAATTAATGCCGCATGATCCGTTCTATCTTCATTTCCGGTTATTCCGTAAACACCTGGATCATTGGATACATCAACAACTGTAATGGCAACAGCCGCTTTTTTTACTGCTTGTTCGACATGCGATTCAACCTGAAAACCGTCCAGGTTTTGACTGATCTGATCAAAAAGGTGTGGGTCACAGATAAGATGATTTGTATCTTTCATAATAACCAGGAGTTCAGGTTCTACAGAATGACAAATTGGTGTTGTAAAAGTAAACGTTTCGAAATTACCCCTTAAAAATATCATCCTGGGTTACATATACCAATCAAAATAACCAATAAAAATTATTAGTCCTACAAAGCCTCCAAAAGGTATATCAATAAATAATAAACCGGTTAAATAGCCAAAATGATATAGCATCATATCTGGTTTAATAGCCTTGTTCAGCCCTTGTGACGGAAACAGGCACACCATTTAAAACCGCATTACCACAGATGGGATCAAACTTTTTCTCATCAACCAGATCATTTAAACTGACACCTGGATGTTCACGAGCAATATGCAGTTGTGTTCCTTCTCGTTTGTGTCCCCAGCCATGGGGAAGACTTACCACACCACGCATGACCTGGTCTGTCCCTTGTACCGCTACAGTTACCTCACCAACGTCGGAGGAAACCGTCACTTGTTGTCCATCCAATATGTTCCGGGCATCCATGTCTTCCGGGTGCATGAAGAGTAAACAACGGTTTTTCCCTTTTACCAGTCGATGAAAGTTATGCAACCAGGAATTGGCACAAAAAAGATGTCTGCGTCCTATCAGCAGAAGATCATCCGTTGCTTTTTTATTAATCAAATCTGCTTCTACACGATCCAGATCAGCTAACAGTTCAGGTGGAGCACAATTAATCCGTTTGTTTTGGGTTAATAATCGATCCGGGATAGACGGTTCCAGGGGGCCCAGGTCTAACCGGCGAACATTCTTTTTTAATTTTGCCATGGACAATTCAGCTGCATGGCCTGCTTGGGCACTATAGGGACCGGTTTGCAGTGCAAAGTCGATCATCTGCTCGGGGCTAAGGTCCGGCCGATGATCAATCTTCAATTTAGCAGCGAATCGTTTTCCCAGTTCCGTATATATCTCCCAATCGTGATACGCCCCTTCCGGCTTCGGAAAAAGGGCTTGATGGTACATAGCAGTATTTCTGACTGAAAAAGTATTAAAAACAATATCATAATGATCATGCTCCAATGCCGAAGTCGGAGGAAGGATAATGTCGGCAAAGCGAGTTGTTTCGTTGATATAAGGATCAAGCGAAACCATAAAATCCAAATTTGACAAGGCTTTTTCCAGATGTGGTCCATTAGGAGTAGTGAGTACAGGATTGGCCGCTCCTGTAAACAAAACCTTAATCTGCCCCTCCCCTTCGGTTAGAATTTCATTGGCCAGGTTCACCACTGGCAATTCACCGGCAAATTCCGGTAAATTTCCAATTCGGCTGTGCCATGCCCCGTAATGGCCAGCCTTTGGTTTAGAACTGCCGATATCATCCACTGCCGGTTTGGTAAACAGCACCCCTCCCGGAAGATCCAGATTACCGGTGACAATGTTTATCAATTGAATTAACCATTGACATGTAGTACCAAATGCCTGAACCGAAACCCCCAAACGACCGTAACAAATAGCTCTTTCGGCTTGGGCAAGTTCTCGGGCCAGACGCTTTATTGTTTCGGCCTCAACCCCCGTACATTGGGCCGCTTTTTCGGGGGAAAACTGTTTGATCCTGTTTACAACCTTTTCAAACCCCTCAATATATGGCTCCAGATGCTTGAAATGAACCATCCCTTCTCTCACCAGAGTACTTAAAATTCCTAACAATAATGCCGCATCAGTCCCCGGACGAATAAACAAATGCTCGTCTGCCAGTTTTGCTGTTTCTGTCAAACGCGGATCAATAACCACCATTTTTCCACCACGATCTTGAAGGGATTTGATCCTTTTTTTTACATCGGGAACCGTCCACATGCTCCCGTTTGAAGCCGCCGGATTAGCCCCAAGCATAAGAAAATAGTTCGTCCGATCAATATCTGGAACAGGAATGAGCATCTGATGACCAAACATCCAATAACCAATCAATTGATGCGGCAACTGGTCAACAGAAGTAGCCGAATAGCGGTTTCGTGTTCGTAACAGCCCGAAAAAATGCCCGCCATGAGTCATCATCCCGTAATTGTGTACATTTGGATTTCCCAGATAAATGCCAATGGCATTATTTCCAAACCTGGCCCGAATGTCCGCTATTCGATCTACTGTTAAATCAAAGGCCTCATCCCAGGAGATCGGTTGCCATTCAGTACCTTTCCTTTGCATGGGTTGACGCAGGCGATCGGGATCATCTTGAATATCTTTCAGGGTTAATGCTTTAGGACAAAAATGTCCCCTGCTTAACGGGTCTTCCTTGTCTCCCGTTATTTTGATAATCCGGTTTTGGATATATCGAATCTCCAGACCGCAAGTGGCCTCACACAAATGACATGCTCTATAATGTACCTTTTCTGCTTTATTGGTCATAAACTCTCCGAAAAAATAGTAAGAACGACATAATTTTAATAAAGTCAAGCCTGCATATATTATTCAATGGCCGACTGAATTGGAATAAACATCTGCATAACATAAAATCCGGTATTGCTGGAACAGTCGTTGGGATTCATATAAAAGTGATTTGCTGTTTGTATATCGGTGGAAGTGTCATAAGTTTTACCTCTCCTGACAACACTTTACCATCATCTGATGTGATAGCAGTATTTTTTGTCAACCGGTTTATCCGTGATATACTCCTTATCTTCCCAGCTAAAATATTTTAATTTATTAAGAGATTTTTGTATGCTCTAAATTTCGAATCCATGTCCAACCGATTTGCTAAGAAATCTATTGACATATTGTATCATTTTGAACCTAACGTGAGTTTACGAGTTATAAAAACAACTTTTCGTAACTATTTGTATTTTCAGCGTTATAAGCCCAACATGGACCTCCCTAACCTTTTAAAACTACAAACTTCAACTTATTAATATTATTAGATTACTATTTTTAAAAATTACTAACTCATAAACTCATGCTAACAAAAATGAACAACATGGATTCTCAATCCCTTAAGCTCATAATCCATTAGACAATTCCACATTGTAACCATCAAGAATTTTTGCCATCTCAAAAGTGTCTTGTTTCATAAAAATAACTATTTAAACTCATAAAAACAAGGAAAACAATAATGATACTGAAATCAAAACCCATGAGAAGTCGTCATATTTTGCATTATATATCAGTATTATAGAAGTCAATTAGGATAAAAAAGGTAATCGTATTTGGTCTGATAAAAACGAACTGGATTACATGACTCCTATCAGCAGTGACCCCGATTCTGGAAATGATCCGACTCTTATTTCCAGGAATGACAAACAAATATTACAAAAATCATTTTTGCCAAATATTCACCCGGATGGACATGATTAAAACTTACTTGTCAAAGGATCATCTTGTTATTGAAGAAGATAACATCCCATTTAATGGTAAAGTAGTTGTTTACTTAAACGTATTGAAAGCATTTGTCCTGGAGAAAAACCCAGGACAAAAATAATAAGTTCCTCCTCGTTTTTATTGAGTAAATATTAAAGGCTTCTTAGTGTCTTTTTGTATCTTTTTTAAAAGAGCACAAAAAAATGTACGTCATCAAAGATATAGATACTGGTTTTCCGCCACCCTGATCTTAAACCAAAGCTCATTCTTTACTTTCACTTAAGACCAGTCTACAAAAAAACTATATCCTTTATCCTTCTGCCGTTTATATATTTTTTGAGTTTTACGACTCGAAATGATAAGAAACCAAGAGATAGTAATCAGAACTGTTGATTATTGTTGAATGGAAAATGTAAATAGAGGATTCTTGTTATTATTGGAGGAAAGGCACCGGAAATCTCCTATGAGAATCCGGTGTTTAATTGGATCTTAACAAAAAGTTTGAGCTCATTACATTGTATCTCTGGAGCATCGTTGGCAGGTACAATCTAATGAATATGACCTAATCAGGTATTTTATTGGATAAAGTGCCATCTCTGGATGTTTGAACCTCTATTTTCAATTGCCTTTGATCGTCCTGGGCCAGGTAAGTAGTTGAGGTTGGGAAAGCAAATTGAATACCTTCCCTTTCAAAAGCCTTCATGATTTTTAAGTTGGTGTTTTCACAGAACTGCATAAAACTCCAATAATCTGCTGGGTGAAACCAATAAATCATTTTCAGATTCAAAGAGTATTCATTAAATTCATCAAAGTAAATTCTGGGCGGGAACTCAGAATCCATCCCTTCATGATTGTCCAGGATTTCTTTAACTATCTGAAGCGCCTTTTCCACTTTTTCCGGTGGTGTGTCATAGGTAAGACCAATATTTGTTAGCCGCCTGATATGGGGACGCCGTCCGATATTTTCAATACTAGTGGAAGCCATTTTATCATTTGGTATAGTTACTTGATGGCCCGTTAAAGTACGAATTCGTGTAGATCTAAAACCGACCGTTTCCACAACCCCATCAAATCCGTCGACAAACACCCTTTGGCCGATTTCAAATGGTTTATCAGCCATGATCATTATGCTGCCAAACAGATTCTTCAGAGTATCCTGAGCCGCCAATGCTAAAGCAAGAGCACCGATTCCCAATCCCGCAAGTAAAGTACCGACAGGTTTTCCTGACAGAACTTGAATCAGGTAAATCGCTGCAACTGCAAGTACTACCAGTCGTAACAGCAATTTTATCATCTGGGCGAATGTCTTATCCAATAGATTATCATCCCTTTCCACAAGTATATTTATCTTATTTTCAATAACACTCAACAAATTATATATAAGCAGAAAACCGGTGAAAACAGAGAGTGCTATTATTGATCGTTCCAGAATATAATTTATGTTTTCAGGGAAATTGAAAATACTTTTAATGGAGTAACCGATCAAAATCAAAATCAGAATACGAATAGGCCAAAGGAAAGCTGACAATATCAAACTCAATAATACATTTTCATTTTTAGCCTTTAATACCAGTGTTATGCGAAGTAGGAATTTGCTGATGGATAAATTAAGCAACCAAAGAAGGACAATTAGCGCAAAGGCTGAAAAATATTTCCACCAAGATGATACAGCCAACCGGGAGAAGATGGTATTTTGAACAAAAACAAATCCACTGACAATCGCCAATAATGCCAAAAACTTAATATGTTTTTTGATAGTTTTAAGGTATTGCATGGCCAACTCATCCTGGGACAACGCAGACGGTTTTACGATCAGTCGGTATCCTTCATTTATAAAGGAAAATAGTAGAAAAACAATCGATATTGATATAACTATTCCTTCTGCGAAATGGATGATCTTTAACTGGAGTGGGTTTAGGCCAAGCGGTATTTCGGCTAAACGTACGACTCCCGTGTAGCAAAACAATTGCAAAGGTAAAGTATAGTGAGTTAGATTCCAAAACGAATCCGTTTTGGAATCTAAAATGGACGATTTTTTTAATAGTCTAAACACAAACCAGACCACGACAATGCCAATAAGTAAAAATAAGAGTGATAGCAAGACTTGTCTAAATTCCAAACTCTTAAACAGTAAATTATTTTCTCTGGTAATTTCTTCCAGTACGCTTGATAGTTCTTTCATGTTTCCTCAATCAGAGTATGTCCTCAATGGAAGTAAAAAAGACAGGTATATCCCACATTTCGGGAACTTTTGATATTTTTTTTAAAAAGTTGTTGGATTGCAATATGTTACATTTTTGAAAAAACATATTATATTCACTAAAAATATTAAATCAAATTATTGAAATTATAAAACTACTTTAAAAGTTCCCAAAACCTGGAGTATATTGGAAAGTTGTATTTTTAACATTCAACTTTAACACATCTTACCGTATAGAGTCCATTAAAACAAGAATTTAGGCAGAGTCACCGAAGATATGTTGTTCTGAACAGAACCCAGGTTGTACCTGTCTCTCTTTAAAATATCATCATTGTATGAAATCAGCTGGTTAGTATTTATGAATGAGATGCTGTTGTTCCGCATAATTATTTTACCATTTTTTCCTCAAGAAGTATTAACTGGATATTTTATCAATTATCAGCTTAATCGATACAGATTCCAAATCAGCGGAGGTTTAGTCGATATTAAGTGAAATACAGTTTGGGATGGGAAGTATCATCAGAATCTTGGTCAGAATTGAGGCGAGAAAGTAAAAAAACAATGGCGAATACCTTTTGTATATTTCAGTTAGTTAAACAAATTTAAATACTATTTGGAGAATTCGCCATGAGTAATTGTAGTAAATCATCGATTTTTTTTCTATCGGTAAAAGGTAAAATTGTTGAAGCAAACTTTGATGGTGGTGATATTTTTCAGGAAAGATACCTGATTTGTCGTCATAAAACTCTCAACTGGTGCTACAAAAACGGGGTAGACGATATTGCAGGTCCAGCTAAAAAATGAAGTACTTCAAGAAAAATTCTGGTTTTATCGCATGCATGCCGAATATCTTTTTGCGACAGAAGAAAAGAAGATTCGCAGAGTTCCATTACAACGAACTTGAATTTATTTCTAATAATGTCGATTTAATGGTAAACTCAGATTTCCTGTGAACATTTTGCCAAACATCAGCTGATAAATATATTGGTCAATCCTTTGGCGATTGTGTAGTGCTGCCCTACCGTTAGTTCTTGCTGCAATCGACATCTGTTACTCGGGATGACAGAGCTGTATATCAGCTTTTGGGAGTGTTTTATTCAAACTATATGGAAAATATTAGACAATTAAAAAATGAGGAAAGCAGATTCAATCTTGTGAGTCCCTCTGCTTTCCGTTTTACCGATTGTTTTTCTCAATCAAAACGTTTCGGACATTTTAACATCTCAGAATCAACTTATCTCTCAATCTAAAAACTGCTTGTAATAGAAACGATAGAGCCCTTTATAAACATCAATTTCCATTTCAGCGCCGCGACTCTTTGCAAATGCTTCCACTCCATGTTCCGGTTCTTCCGAGCTCCCCAATAAATGAGTTGGTGACACCAGTTTTTGCTTGCCGTTAAACCAACCCAATCTTATACAATCCCCAAGCTCAGATTCTGCCTTGGAATCAGCCATTTTTTCAGCAGTTGCGAAGTCAAGTTCTTCATCTTTGACGTCCAGTTCGAGTTTTCTCATTTGAACCTCCTGAATGTAGTTGAATAACAGTGCGGAAAAATTTTCATTCAATAGCACGGTGTAAATTTAACACAAATTGATTTCTTATTCAATAAAAAATAAAGAATTATTTAAATTTATAATAGTTCGGTTAGTGAGAGGCTCATAATGTAAAAATGATGTGGCTTCAGGTAAGTGAACAGGTTATTGCTGACAAGAATAGTTGTTTATTTTGCATAAATTTTCACTGTATTTCATCTTTCAAAGAAATCGGTTAACATCGCACGATCCTGGTTAAATACTTCTGAAGAGAAGAAGCTTAGTATCAGAATTCACCGGGATCGAGTTCGTTTACTGTTAAAACCGACAGAAGTATATCGAAAGTTTAATTTTTGGATTTATAAAAACCTTTGTCAGTAAGGGTCTATTTTATCTTACCCAATGTTAATGGATCATAGTTGGTTTCCGGTGTTTTCCACTCTTTGTTGTAGGCTATCTTTTGAATAACGCTTCTTAAGATTTTTACGGATCTTTTTTTTAGCAGGCGTTTGACGATGGCATTCCATTTTTGACTCAATTCAATCTATTCCACTCAAATTTCTGAAGGAAATTTCGGATATAGGATTCTTCTAACAGCTCTTTTACAGTTTATAACGCCTCATACAGAATAGTATATCCGAGTTGGGTGTTCAATGTAGCGGAATCGGAAAGATTGATATTCGTTAAGTCGTTCTCTTTAAAGGTAATATAACAATGAATTATATTTTGAAGTTCACGGCCGTTCAACCCAACATTAACCGGAAAATGTGATCAGGAGTGGAAGTTATTTGTTGGTGATTGTCATAAAGTTTAAAAATTTGAGGTCAAGGCTTAATTTTCTAATTTTGTTATTGATATTTTGGGTAAAAATTTACTAATTACAGTTCACCAATTGTTCTTGCTTTTAAGTAATTATGCAGAATAAAAAATGTGATCTATTTGTCATTCTAATGGGAGCCTAAGACGATCTGAAGAATCTCAATGCAATCCAAGCGACGTCCAGAAATTACATAGGGATTGTTAGAAAGTAACCAGCTTTATTTAATATAGTATAGGGATACTAAAGTTGTTTTGCTTTTGTTTTATTCTATTTTTATACACAAACAATGAATACCGGTCAGCTTATTCGACTCCTTTTTGGGGATAACTTCCTATGAAATGACCACTGTTTTGCTCTCGCTTCGTCAGGAGTAACCTCAATACTATATAGTTTGGCCACTCGCTTATATTTTTCTCTAATTCTTCCAATCGGTTGATAAACTTTGTCAGTTTTTTTGTTCCGTTTTTTATTTAGACCGACTTGTTTCCTACTAAATCTTTGATTTAGCAACCCTCGTTGTCGAGAGCCAATACTCACCACTAACCTGTAGCTCAGATAATTTTCATCTTTGCAGAGCCATATTCAGTGCAACCATTAATACGTTTTCATTTTTCCTCTGACACATCTTACATGATAAGAATTGGCTCTATTTAAGTACCGGGTTTCGCTGAGAGCGAAAGAAACAAGCCAGGCGGCACTCCCGGATGAAGCCGTTCCTTTTGAAGAGGACCAATAATTATCCGGTGCAACGCCAGGGAAAAATTCTGGATCCAATGCAGGATTAAATAATGATCTTACCAACAGTGATGTGAGTTCTGGCTTCGATGGAAGTCTCCAATCTGTTTTACCTGCCAGAACAAGGTCTTTACAGTATTTCATTGCCTGATCCCAACTCTTTTTTCCGGTTTCACCCTGTTGCCAAATTAATTCGGTCCTATTATCGGTAATCGATCCATTGTTGTTATTGGTAAAATATTGCGCTGAAACCTGTCTGCACAGCAAAAAGGGGACGACATAAACCAAAAGAAACAAGATTTTTTTCATGATTTACCCGAATAGACATGATGACAAGAGTTTTTGAAATCCATTTAGAAAAGAAATACTGACATGATTCTTGGTTGATTTAGTCAAAAAGTCAAATTTTTTTTTTAATCTTTTCAGTATCTTTGCTGAATAATCAGCATGCGGTCAGAATTCCGCAAAAATCTGACCGGACATAACTGATTATTATTAGTTTTTATGAATATTCCAAAAAGTAAATACAAAAGACATACGAAAGAACACTGTATTTGCCAATAAATTGTGAAAGATATATAGAATGTGTATTTGACGGACGTAAGTTTAGAGTCTTGATCGTTGAAATACTGATGAGAATCTGTGCGTAGTTGAAAACATGCCTGTCTTGTGGGTAAAAAGTACTATATTATCACTGTCGTGGCAAAGAAAATGGTTTTGAGTGAAAACGCGATTCCGAATTCGCAGGAACTGAAGATTTGCCGGAAGCATACGGTGTTTTAAAGGGGAGGCAAAGTTGCTCGACTTCGAGTTTAGGGATTGTAAAAAAATAACCTCATATAATCTGTTTACAAAAGTTCCAAAAACCATGGACAATTTGTAAACAGAATGTGAACTAATTTTTTAGCCGACCCTTAGTTCCAAATGTGCTCAGTCAAAATTCTTGTACAAAGTTTTGTACCAGACGCATCACCCGCCTGCATGACATGAATCATTAGATAATGCGCTCTGCGGCATGTCATTATTTTTTGTTGTGTGCATTGGTCTCTGCCCTGTGTGGTAGAGGTTCAGGAATGGTAGTGCTTGACTTTGTAAAAAATTCGCTGTCAGTACAACAGTAAATGGTGCTTTTGAACTCAGGCATATCTTGCTGGGAGGACAACAGACTGGTTATAATCGGGACGAAGTGTCTGGCATGTGATATTAGGAGGTGATCCGGTGTGAAGAAATAGCATATAGACGCTTCGGGGTACATGTCGAAGAGAGCGGAAAGGCGCGCAATTCCGACTCGAATCATTTGAACAAGTATTGATTAATCCTGTTCTTAGAAAGGGGGGAACGTATTCTCTCCTTCTAGTTAAAAGCGAGGATAATTTAAGAAGTCAACATACAACATATAATATCAATGTAACTATTTAAATGTAGCTCGAAATTTTCGAATATGCTGATTTGATGTCCCCCCATGCTGGAACAATCTGCAATCAGGGCAAAACCCAGACAGTTCCTTGCTATGATGGCGACATTGCTCAGCTATTTCATGGACATTTAGTAGAAACGCAAGAACGAGAATTTGCGCAGTAGCATGCGTCTTGAAGATGCTTACCAGAAGCTCATCCTATTTGCAGACTCTTTCAGACGTTCACAACTGAAATCTGCTGTTGGAGGGTCGTCTTTTGGAGGTGTACATTAAAATTTTGAACAACATTTAAGTTACTATCGAAAGGAGGAGTTATGAAAAACCATAGCAAATCTATCATATGTGTGAATGTCATATGCCTTATTATTCTGGTATTTTCCAGTTTGTGCTATGCAGACGACCAAAATATATTTTTAATAATGACAATTGATTATCCCCCATATTCTTTTCTCCTTGAAGATGGAAAGGTCGGCGGGTTTTGTTCTGAAATTCTTATAGAAACGCTGAATGCGATGAATATCAAGAATTACGAGATTCAAATCGTTCCCTGGGCAAGAGGCATTCGCAGTCTGGAAGTAGGAAAGCTTAACGGGTTGTGTCCCATGCAAAAAAGTGCCAAACGAGAAACCTTTACGTGGTTTCCTGAAGAACCTTTGCTCATTGCACAATATGTCTTTTTTATTCACAAAGACAACAAGGACGTGTTGGCATATCATTCATTGGATGATTTGCGGGAAAAGGTTATCGGAATTGTGAGAGGATTTAAATATCCTGAAGCGTTATGGGCATTGAAGAAAAAGAACAACTTTGATGAGGTTTCGAAGACAGAACAGAATTACAGGAAATTGGCGGCCAAGAGAGTAGACTATGTTTGTGATACGTATGTAACAGGAATGTATTATATCAGGAAGTTGGGTCTTGAAAAGCAGATTATGGTGTTACCGGCGGATGCCCCAATTGATAGTTTCAATGTATATATTGGATTTAGTAAAAAAAGGGTTCAGCAAGTGTTTGTGAAGAAATTTTCTGAACAAATACGAGAGCTTAAGTCTAGAGAGGCATACCATAAAAGATATGAACTCTATTATGGAGTGAAGAAGTAAGAATAAGCCAACACAGGATCTTGTCTTCTTTTTAGCTACTGATGTTGAAATATATGAGTCATTTGGGCAAGGTACTAAGATGGGGCTATTGCCAGAGAGGCTTTGGGTGGAATTGAAACTGTATTACGCCATGTTTCAACCTCAAGAGTGGCTTTTTTATAGTAGCAGACCGGTCCGTTAACCATGGATTCTGTCTCAAAGGCATTTCGAGCTGCGAAAATCAAAATCGGACTGACCCAAAAAGGTGGACTGGAATCTGTTGCCGGTCAAGTACCAACACTGTATGTTTACCCTACCCTACGGATTAAAGCCGATCATTCTAACCAATAAGTACTTCCCCGTAATGCCTTGTTTATCGCTGTTAACCACACTTAATAATTCATAACAAAATTTTTTGAATGTAACTGTCACAACGGGATTGAAATTTTGTATAAGAGATAAAAGCAGAATGACAAACTTTCAGGCAAACAAATCACAACTAGGGTGAGGGTCTATGTACAATCCGTTTAAAGAGAGTCAAAGTGATCATCAGAGTAATCTCATGTTGGTTCAATCAGCTTTGGAAGGGAACCGGGATGGACTTGAAAAACTGATTCTTCGGCACCAGGCTTGGATATTTAATATTGCGTTTAAAATGATCTCAAACAGGGATGATGCGGAGGATATCACCCAGGAGATCCTGATAAAAATGATAACCAAGTTATCAACCTATAAGCCGGAAAAAAGCGCCTTTCGAACTTGGTTGTATCGGATTACGTTAAACCATGTGTTGAATATGAAAAAACGACAGCAGGAAGAAAACCGTTTTGATTTGGATAATTTTGATGGTTTTGCAACCATATTAAATCAAATTCCTGAAAACAATCCAAAATTTCATCCTGAAAACAATGCCTTAATAGAGGAATCAAAAGCCAGCTGTTTAAATGGCATGTTACTATGTCTCAATCGAAAACAAAGACTGGTGTTTATTCTCGGGGATGTTTTTGGTGTTTCCGGAGCGGTAGGAAGTGAAATTATGGAGATTTCAGCGGCAAATTTCAGGAAAATTTTGTCCCGATCCCGAGAAAAGATATATAATTTTCTCAACGAAAAGTGTGGATTAATCGATGAAAACAATCCTTGTCGATGTGTTCACTTTTTAAAAATTCAGACACATCTGGGAAAGATAGATCCCGATAAACCAGCGATTCAACATCCACACCTGGGATCAATTAACGAGGTGATCAAAGGTCAACTAAAAGAGTTTGAAGAGATGAACCTTAATGAATGCAATCGACTCTTCAGAGACCAACCATTTTATAAACCTTCGGACATCACCGGGTGGCTTCACAATGCCATCAAAAACAGCGGAATAAGCCAGAGTTTTTCTGCTGATTCGACGGCATGAACAGTCAGGTTCCCCTTGTTAGGAATTTGAATTAATACTTTATAATTATAGATATTTTCATCTCTTGGAGCGGATGCGAATAGTGCTTTCGTCATTTCAGACTTACAGACTCCTCAAAAATTCTTATCAGAAAAGCGGCTTATCAACTCAGAATAACAAATATGTCAATTTTTAGTTAGAGCCAGCTATTTAGAGCTTAGCTGAAAAGATCCGATTATGTTGTATTGTCATTTTGAATGGAACAGTAGCGACATGAAGAATCTCAGTGATTTCCAGGATATCCTTCGTTGCAGGCTCCACCAGAGGACAGCTATTGGTTATAATTTTTAACATTTCGGCTAAGATCTATTAACAAAAGAGTTTCATCTCCTGCAAAGGAATTTATTTTAAAATAACAAAAAGTTGCATCTTATTTATTATCAACCAACAAATTAATGGAGAAAAAATGGATCAAATGATTTCATATTGCGGTTTATCTTGCGCAGAGTGCCCGGCTTATGTTGCCACTCAGGAAAATAATGATGAAAAACGACTCAAAGTTGCCAAAATGTGGGGCAAAATGTTTAATACGGAATTCAAAGTTGAAGATATCAACTGCGATGGGTGTCAAACGGAAAATGGAAAACTGTTTGGACATTGCACAAGTTGCGTGGTGCGTCTTTGTGGAATAAATAAAAAAGTTGAAAACTGTGCCCACTGTAACGAGTATTCCTGTGAAAAACTGAATGGATTGCTCCAAATTCTGTCGGTGACATCGGCCAGAGATAATCTTGAAAAAATCAAAAAAAGTCTCTAAGCATTTCACTCAATACCGGTGATACCTGTATTACTCTATTCTTTCAGCCGTGTTTTCATGAAAAGCGGCTGAAATACCATATTGAGACTAACTTTCTATTCTATTGGACTTATTATGATTTAGTCTCCTGAGTTTTCGATAAAACATGCCTTTAACATCTTTTATATTCCCAATCCTCCACAACTGTTATGTGCTTTTACTGACATAACTGTATCTTTTAATACCACGAGAAATTCTGATACTTGATATGCAGTCGCCATGAATCGATATGGTTTATCAAGGGCTGATGATTCTTATTCCCGAACCAATCGAATGACGAAGTTTTAAGGTAAACATCAGTATCATTTTGTTGTTTAAGTAAAATTAGATTTTCGGGCATAAGATCTTTTTTAAAAGAGATGTTTTTGTTATCACAAAACAGGAGAATTTATGAAATCGCTGTATAGCAAAATCTGTTTGTTGATTGTTATGATATTTTTAAATAGCTCTATTTTTGCTGATGATATCGAAAACTGGATCAATCATACCTATCCCAATGGCGATCCGACGGTAACCTACACTGGAAAACCGTTCCAATACAAGTTTTCTCACCCTTCTCCTCCTGCCTCTATGATTCCACCCATATGGGATATGACATTTAAATGGCAGGAAGAGGCCACCAAGGGGAAACTGAAATTCAAAATTTATGGTTCCGGGTCATTACATGGTGCCAAAGAAGGATTTAGGGCTGTAAAGTCCGGTATTTCCGATTATGCCACCTGTTATGTAGCCCACGAAGCGCGAGGATTTGAATTGACCAAAGTGTTTGAGCTGCCGTTTGTTACGCCCTCCAATCGACTGGCCGGTGTCAGAATTGTGTCGGAATTAGCTCCCAAGTATTTTAAGCCGGAATTTGAAAAACGTGGGGTTCATTTTGGATTTATGGTATTGGTCGGTGCTGCGGATATCATGAGTAAAAAACCCATCCGTAAGTTGGAAGATATGAAGGGATTAAAGATAGTTGCTCAGGGGTTCAGCCCGGAAGCAGCCAAGGCCTTGGAAATGGTGGTGGTTAATATTCCATATCCCGATATCTATACTGCGTTTCAACAGGGTATTGTAGATGCCGTATTGTGGGTTGATCCCGGTTTTATCCCTTATAAAATATACGAATTAGCCAAATATCATACCACCTTGAATCTATCGGCTCTTCATATTGATACCTGTATTAATCCTCAAAGTTTTAAAGAAATGCCTGATGATCTCAAATCGACCTTTTATCAGTTCCAACAAAGAACCCCTTATGTGATTGCAAAAAAAGTCGGTGTAGACTTCAGGAAAAAGGCGATCGGTATCTACAAACAAAATGGTGTGCAGATGATTACACTGCCCGATTCAGAATTGAAGCGGTGGAAAAAACGCCTGAAACCGGTATTGGACCAATGGGCCGAAAAAATGGAAAAAAGGGGAAAACCTGGCAAACAATTATTGGCGGATATCGAGCGATTAAAAGCCAAGTATGAAAACAAAAGCGATAAAGAGTTGTTCGAATTGATCGTTAATCAACCGGTTGAGGGAATCATAGAGTTTTAATCGTTACTAAAAATCCCGAACTGACTGGTGGATCAAGGCATTATGCTATAAGGAAAAAACTCTGTTATCCTGCGTTGTAGACTAATTAAAAGGCAGGATAGTTCTATGCCGATTAGCTTCCACCTGTCATTGAATCAACAGACTGTGTTACAATTCAAAAATTGGCAATAACTCACAAACTTGAATGGAGCGTCACTCCGGACTTGAGACGGAATTCATAGTTATTTTAAAGTATTAAAAACTGGTTTCTGGATTGAGTTCGGAGCGACAAAGTGAAATATCAAAGATTTTACTATTGTTGTACCGCTTGTAAAAACATATCAATGGAATTTTGTTAATTAACATAAGATGCAAATCTGGAACAGAATATCGATGTTAAATGCTATTGAACGATTATTGATCAGCATTTCCAAATTTGTGTATCATTTGGGCATTTATTTAGTAGTTCCGCTTTTAGTTGTTCTAATCAGTATCGATGTCGCTTTACGATATGGCTTTAATTCTCCATTGATTTGGGGGAACGAAGTCAGTGCCCTTTTGTTGCTTTTAGTTTTTTTTAGCTTGCTACCCTATTGTACCTACCAAAAAGGGCATATCAGAATGGATTTGCTCTACAATAAATTCGGTCCGGGTTTGAAACGATCTACTGTGTTTTTATCTTCGGTTTGCGGATTGCTTTTTTCAGTTTTGCTTACGTATCAGGCATTTATAAGTTCTTTTGAGATGTATGAGTGGAATGAAGGGGCTGAAATGATCGATATTCCATATTGGCCTTTTATGGTGCTGGTCTGCTTTTGCAGTGCTGTACTAACCATCCAGTTCATCATTCAGCTTTTGAAAGCAATATTGGGAACCGATGATGTTTTAGAGGTTTTTTAATGGAACCGATAACCCTGGGGATTTTGGCAGTGTTGGCCATGATCACGCTGACCTTTATGGGAGTCCCCATTGCATTTGCTTTATTGGCAATCGGGGTGATCGGCAATATGTATTTACTGGGTTTTCCCCAAACTGCCATGTTATTACAAATGGTGGTCTGGGAGAACGGCACCAATTTTTTATTAGTCGCCATTCCACTGTTCATTTTTATGGGGCAACTGGTTTACCAGACCAATATTGCAGGTGATCTATATGACTTTGTCTATAAATGGTTTGGCCGGTTACCCGGGGGACTAGCTGTAACTGCCGTTATCACTTCGGCCGGTTTCGGCGCCCTAACCGGTTCTAGTGTGGCTGCCATTGCCACTATGGGAGTCATGCTGATTCCCCAAATGAAAAAATATAAGTACAACCTCTCTCTGGCCACCGGATCACTTGCCTCAGCCGGAACATTGGCCATCATGATTCCTCCCAGTATCCCCATGGTCATTTATGGCGTTTGGACGGAAACCTCCATCGGAAAACTGTTTGTAGCCGGCATTATACCCGGCATTATCATGACTGCCGGATTTTGTACCATGATCATTTTCCGTTGTCTGGTCAATAAAAACCTTGGCCCGACCGGACCGGTTTTTTCCTGGATGGAACGATTTAAATCCTTGATAAAACTTTTGCCCACATCTTTGATTTTTATTATTATTCTAGGTGGTATATATGGTGGGGTGTTTACTCCCACTGAAGCATCGGCCATTGGTTGTATAGGTGTATTTATCGTATCCCTGGTAATGAGAAGACTGACTTTTATAAGGTTGAAAACGGCGCTTTTTGAGACGGGAACGGTCACTGCCATGATATACACCATTTTGTTTGCCGGTGTTCTGTTCAGCCGGTTAATGGTCCAAACGGATGCCACACCTGCTTTGATCAATTATATCGTATCGTTGCAACTGAATCGTTATTTGGTGATATTATTATTCGGTGTTGTATTTTTACTGTTGGGGGCGATTCTGGATACATTTGGCATGTTGATTTTAACATTGCCGCTGGTTTTTCCCATCAGTAAAAACATGGGGTTTGATCCGGTCTGGTTTGGTGTTTATATGACCGTAATGATGGAGATTGCCATGCTGACACCGCCCATCGGGCTGAATGTATTTGTTATGCAAAAAGTGGCACCGGAAGTTCCATTAATAAAAATTTTCAGGGGCGTTTTTCCTTTCGTCTTTATTTGTATTGCAGTAGTTTTTTTAATCACGGCATTTCCCCAACTTGCTTTATGGTTGCCATCGACCATGTAAATATTGTTATCCTATATGCAATCACTTGATAAACAACCAGAATTAACGGAAGGTCTGGGTAATATTCCTTTCGAGCAAACAGAGAAAAAAAACATGCTTTCCGTAAAGAACTTAAGAGTTTCATTTTTTACCAAAGCGGGAGAGGTGAAAGCAGTTGACGGCATGACTTATCAAGTGGAGAGAGGAAAGACCATTGGAATTGTCGGTGAGAGTGGTTGCGGCAAGACCATTACCTCCTATGCCATATTGGGTCTTATAAAATACCCGGGGGAAATTATTGGTGGGGAGATTATTTTTCAAGGTAAAGATATCTGCAAAATGACGCCGGAAGAGTATATGAACATTCGGGGAAATAAAATCGGGATGATTTTTCAGGAAGCCATGACCGCGTTGAATCCCGTACTGACTATCGGTTATCAAATCAGTGAACAAATATTAAAACACAAATCCTGTAGTAAACGGGAAGCAAAGGAACGAACAGAGGAATTGATTGATCTGGTGGGTATCCCCTCACCCAAAAAAAGGATGCATGAATATCCCCATCAGCTGTCCGGGGGCATGAAACAACGATCAATGATTGCCATGGCGCTTTCTTGTGACCCCGACCTTTTGATTGCAGATGAACCAACAACTGCTTTGGACGTTACCATTCAGGCGCAAATTCTGGATTTGATGATGTCCCTACAGGATAAAATGAAAATGGCGGTACAATTTATCACCCATGACCTTGGTGTTATTTCGGAACTGGCTGACAATATTATAGTGATGTATGCTGGAAGAATTGTTGAATCCGGGTCCAATCAGCAGATTTTTGATAACCCCCAACACCCTTATACACGAGGTTTACTGTCTTCCATCCCCAGGCTTAAAAAAAACCCGGTTCGACTTTATACTATTCCGGGAAATGTGCCCAGTCTCTATGAACTCCCAACTGGTTGCACCTTTGCCAATCGCTGTAACGATGCCGGAGAAAGATGTTTTATGGAAAAACCGATCCTTAGAACCATTAACGACGCCGGTCAAAAGATCGCCTGTTTTGCAAAGGAAAACTAAATGGGTGAAGAGACGATTTTAGAGGTGCGGAACCTGACCAAATATTATCCCATCCATACCGGTTTTTTTCTCAAGCATACCGGGGATGTAAAGGCGCTGGACGGTGTATCGTTTAGTGTTAAAAAAGGGAGGTCCATCGGGATTGTCGGGGAGAGCGGTTGTGGTAAGTCCACCCTGGGAAAAAGCATCATTCGTCTTCATCCATCGAATTCCGGTACTGTTTATTTCAACAATATTGATTTTTTTTCTCTTTCCGGTGAAAAGCTGAGGAAAGCCCGGCAGGATATACAGATGATTTTCCAGGACCCGTTTGCATCACTTGATCCCAGAATGTCGATCTCACGGATTATCAAAGAGCCTTTGAATGTTAATAAAATCGGAACAAATAAAGAGAAAGGGGATCGCATTAAGGAATTACTTCATATGGTGGGGCTCGATTTAAAAAGTTTGAATCGCTATCCCCATGAGTTTTCGGGTGGTCAGCGGCAACGGGTCAGTATTGCCCGTTGCCTGGCAACCAATCCTAAATTGATCATTGCCGATGAACCGGTCAGCGCACTGGATGTATCAGTTCAAGCCCAGATACTGAATCTGTTGTTGGATCTTCGGGAAAAACTGGGATTAACATTTGTTTTTGTTTCCCATGATCTGAGTGTTATTGATTACGTTTGTGAAGATGTGGCGGTCATGTACCTGGGGAATATCGTGGAAATGGCGCCAAAAGAAGCGTTATTTAACAATCCGCAACATCCATATACAAAAGCCCTGATCGACACCATTCCCAAGGTTGGAGAGGGAAAAAAACTCAAACGAAATCATCTGAAAGGAGAGATTGCCAGTCCCATAAATCCTCCGTCCGGCTGCAAGTTTCATCAACGATGTGGGTACTGTCTGGACAAGTGTCGAATAGAAAATCCTCCTTTGCTGAAAAATGGAGACCATTCGGTTAGTTGCTGGCTGATAGAACATTAATAAATTTTAAATCGAGGCTTAACCACCGCCTGTTTAAAATTTAAATCTAAGTGCTATTTGAACTTAATATCTTGAAGTGTGGTTTGTTTGGAAGATAGGAGAAACCGGGGCTTGGTTCACTTCTTTTTTTTAATTTAATCAAATGCTTAAAATCAGGAGTAATTATGAAGTGTTTTTTTAAACGGATCTGCCTTTCTTTTTTGATAGCTGTATTTTTATCATCCGGTATAAGTTCTCTTTATGCCAAACCTTCCAACAAAGTGCTACGCATTGGCGTTGGTCAGGAATTTGAGTATCTGAATCCATTGATTATGCTGATGCAGGTAACAGGTTACGCCTATACCATGGTCAACAGACCTTTGATGACATTAAATGAAAAATCAGAATGGGTTCCCAAACTGGCTAAAGAAATTCCGACTGTGGAAAACGGAAAAGTAAAGATATTTACCCAAAATGGGAAAAAGATGATGAAATCAACCTGGGAAATTCGGGAGAATGCACGCTGGGGCGATGGTGTTCCGGTAACAGGTCATGATGTAAAATTTACCTGGGAAGTAGCCCTCAATAATACGGTGGCTGTCGGTTATCGCGATGTATATAAGGGGGTTGAGCGTATTGAGGTGGATGCTGCCAATCCCAAGATCGTCCATTTTTACCAGGATGCAGCATGGGATTACTACCAAATCCCGAAAATGTATATCCTGCCCAAACACCTGGAGGAACCGGTTTATAAAAAACATGGTGATAAAAAACTGGGTTATGAGAAAAACTCACTTTACGCTACTGATAGCGCCAATCCTGGTTTATATAACGGACCATATCTGGTTGAAGAGATCAAACTCGGTAGTCACATTATCGTCAAACCAAATCCCTATTTTTATGGAAAAAAACCAAGTATTAACAAAATCATCATCAAAGTCATTCCCAGTGCAACCCTGGAAGCCAACCTAATATCCGGCAATGTTGACATGATCGCCTCAATGGCTATGAAGTTTGACCAGGCGCTAACTTTGGAAAAAAGAATCAAAAAGGAAAAACTTGATTATCAGGTCAATTATAAATCAGCCTATTTTTATGAACATCTTTGTTTAAATCTTAATAATCCTTTTTTAAAGGATATAAAAGTAAGACGTGCCTTGATTCAAGGATTAAATAGAAAAAACCTGGTTAAATCGATTTTTGCTGATAAACTACAGGTGGCTCTCCATGATCTTTCCCCGAGTGATCCATGGTTTACGGATGATAAAAGCAAGATAAAAATTTATAAGTACTCCAAAAAAAGAGCCCAAAAACTGTTGGATGAAGCCGGTTGGAAAAAAAGATCGGACGGATACCGTTACAACAGTAAAGGTGAAAAGCTGACCTTTCAGCTGATGACTACTGCCGGTAACAAAACCAGGGAAATGGTTCAAGTATACATCCAGGAACAGTGGAAAAAAATCGGCGTTGAAGTAACCATCGTCAATGAACCGGCTCGGATCTTTTTCGGACAAACCGTTAGAAGAGGCAAATTCCCAGCCATTGCCATGTTTTCAATGTTGTTTACACCCGACACCAATCCCCGCCCTCACTTGCATAAAAATAGTATTCCCACGGAAGCCAACGGGTGGGGAGGGATTAATTTTAAACAATGGTCCAATGACGAAGTGTCAGGTTTAATTGATGCAATCGATTCCACATTCAGCGCGGAAAGACGGACGGAAATGAGACATAAGATTTTGTACCATTATACCAATGAACTACCGGCTATACCTCTTTATTACCGGGCTGATTTATCGGTAACTCCGACTAACCTGACCGGATACGGGTTGACTGGACATTTATTCAGTGCCACTCAGAATGTTGAGCATTGGAATATGAGATAAGAAATTTGTCAGGTATCAATGGCCAGGAAGGATTTGACTGATTTTGGGAGCTTTCAATATTTAAACGGGATGACGGATAAAGATGACCAATTTTATTATTAGACGCCTTTTGCAAATGGTGATATTGCTCTTTTTACTCTCCTTTTTTTGCTATGCCATCATGAATCTGATGCCCGGCGATCCATTGGATATTCTTGTCAGCTCAAATCCTTCCATCAGCAGCAAAGATCTGCAACAATTAAAGAATTTATATGGTGCAGATCTTCCCATGTATAAAAAATATTATCATTGGTTGTCTAATTTTATCTCGGGTGATCTGGGGTATTCACGCACTTACCGGGTGCCTACGGTTCAGTTGATTCAACCTCGACTGATCAATACATTTTTCCTGTCATTTGGGGCGCTACTGCTTTCCATTGTTTTCGCTATTCCACTGGGTATTTTAGCGGCTTTAAAAAAGGGGACAAAATTTGATTATATCATTAACCTGTTTGCCTTTGCCGGTATTTCAATTCCCTCCTTCTGGTTGGGTATTATATTGATCATTATTTTTGTCGTGGTACTGAGAGTGCTCCCAGCTGGCGGGACCTATACAGTGGACATTCAATCGTCCGGTATTATTGATATTGTTCTTGATAGAATAAAATATATGATACTTCCCATGTCATCGCTAATGGCCATGCAAATGGGGATTTTTGTCCGTTTTGCACGATCAACCATGATTGAAGTCATGGAAGAGGATTATATCCGTACCGCCTGGGCAAAAGGATTACGCCCACCCAAGATATTTTTTGTCCATGCCTTCAAGAATGCTTTAATTCCTTTGATCACCATTATTTCCATCAGTTTTTCCTTTATTTTTTCGGGTGCCATTATCACGGAAACAGTATTTGCCTATCAGGGAGTGGGAAAACTGGTTTACGATTCGATTATCGCCAATGATTATAACGTTGCCATGATCTCATTTATTATTACTATCAGCATGGTTCTGACGTTTAATCTGGTTGCCGACGTTTTATATGCCTGGGTTGATCCACGAATCAGATATCAATAAACAAACAAAAATATGTCCAAGCAACTGAACCTAAAGGATAAAAGCAATGAATCGGTCTATGCTGCCAAATCCATGTGGCAGATTGTTTTTTCCCAGTTTTTAGAGCATCGATTTGCCGTTATCGGCGTTGTTATCATCTTTTTTTTCATTACGGTGGCCGCCTGTGCACCTATAATATCTTACATCACCAGGCTTGATCCTAATAAACAAAATATCCTGCAACGATATCAACCTCCTTTTTCGACTATTTCTTTTTCTCTTGATGAAGCTGAAACCGCATTGGAAAAAGTAGCTGTAGCTCGACCCGATCTGAGTGAAAAAATCAAATTTGAATTGCAGAAAGCTGAAGATTCCATCTATTCCGCGATTGATTTTGAACTGGAAGATGAAGATTTTTTACTATCTGTTTATGAAATCCAAAATGAATCAGAAGATATTTTGGAGGCATTAGAGCAGACACCTGATCCGCATGTACAGGAGTTTCTAGAAATAATCGGTTCTTATGAACAGTTTCACATTTTCGGTACTGACGAAGTTGGTCGAGATGTTTTTATTCGTTTGGTGTACGGAACACGTGTCTCTATCGGTGTTGGTGTCTTGGTGGCCATCTCAGCCGCTTTTCTGGGACTACTGATCGGTTGTTTGGCAGGCTTTTATGGTGGATTCGTCGATGCCTTTCTGATGAGGATTACTGATTCGCTATTAAGTCTCCCGTTACTACCCGTAATGATTGTCGTTTGTGCCATCGATATAAAAAAGATTTATATTTTGGATTGGTTTTTGGGATCAGGTGCGGAAAGTATTGTAAAACTGGTTACCGTATTAACTGTTTTTTCATGGATGACCGTGGCTAGATTGGTACGGGGCAGTATTTTAAAGCTCAAGGAGGAAGATTTTGTGCATGCTGCTGTTACCTTGGGGGCGAAAAACAACATGATCATCATCACACATTTGGTTCCCAACGTTATATCCCCACTTCTCATAGCAGTAACCGTCAACATCGGGACCAGTATCCTGGCTGAGGCTTCTTTGAGCTTTTTGGGCCTGGGGATTCAACCACCGATCCCAAGCTGGGGAAATATGTTGATGAATGCCATTGATATCATCAATCAGGCACCCACCTTGGCTGTACTGCCCGGATTGATGATTTTGATTGTTGTTATCAGTTTCAATTTTCTGGGAGACGGACTCCAGGATGCCATCAATCCAAGAACGATTCGACGTTAGCAAAAATCATGTTCCATGGACTTAAGGGTCGACTAAAAACAAGTTCATATTCTGTTTACATAATGTCCATTGTTTTTAGTGCTTTTGTAAACAGATTATATAACATCATTCTTAATGATCCCTCAGTAATTGAAATGGTTAGGTATATCCGGCGATCAACATGTTCTGTCGTAAGAATACTGCCATCTTCCAGAAAGATGGAGAAAAACTGAAAAACTCTGGTCAATAGTGATATTGATACAAATAAAAGTCGGAAAAGCAAGAGATGTTACACCTTCAATACACGCAAATCCAGGATTCTTTTTTTAGCTTCATGTCTAAGCTATAGTGAATGAAATATCCAAGTATTTTGTATCCAGTGAAGCTTTTGAATAATAAAAATAGCACTTTTTAGAGATAAGTGCTTATGATTAAAGGGATTTAAAGTTTTTTTCACTTTGAATCCCTTTTTCAACCAGAGTTGATTACTCCGGGACAATCTTGGGAAATTGACAGAGTTTTTGGTAGGGGGTCGGTAGTAGGTATCTTGAAAAATATCCATAGGGTGGACCTATGTGTCCACCTACATCAGGCACTTTGTTTTTTGTTTTGATCCTCAGCAATTTCGGCAATGGCTTGAATGGCAATATCGACCTGTTCTTCCGTATTAAATGCGCCTACGGAAAATCGGACCCCGCCATACAATTGGGTTGTTCCAAGCTGTTCATGAGCCAAAGGTGCACAATGTAATCCGGTTCTCACTGCAATGTCATAATCAATATCCAATTTAATGCCTACATTTGAGGCTTCAATTCCTTTAATGTTTATAAGAAACGTTGAAATGTGATTTTCAAGTGAATCAACACAGTAAGTAGTGACACCTTGGATTTTTTTAAACTCATTAACCATCTTTTCTGCCAGTTTCATTTCATGCTGATAAATGGCATCAATCCCTTGTTGATCTATCCATTCCTGTCCAGCCCACAGGGCGGCAATACCGGTTAAGTTGGGCGTACCGATTTCCAGTTTCCAGGGAGATTTTTCAGGTTGGAAAGGATCGATGGAATTAACGCCAGTACCGCCGCTCCGGGTTGCCCTGATATCAACATGTTTCCGCACACATAAACCACCTATACCCATGGACCCCATCAAACCCTTGTGTCCTGTAAAAACAAGAACATCCACATTCATCTCTTTCATATTTATGGGGACAACACCAGCAGTTTGGGATGAATCAATAACAAAAATGATATCATGTTCTCTACAAACTTTACCTATTTCAGCAATGGGTTGCACTGTTCCGATGACATTGGAACCATGGTTGACTACCACCACTTTGGTGTTTGTCTTAATGACATTACGAATTGCATCCGGTTCTACAAAACCTTGGGCATTAAATGGCACGAAGGTAGCTTCCAAACCATTGTCACGAACCAGATGATTTATGGGGCGGATAACGGAATTGTGCTCAAGATTAGTACTTATTACATGATCTCCCGGTCCTAATAGGCCTTGTAATACCGTATTCAATGCATCTGTGGCATTGTAACCAAAGTAAAGTCGTTCTGGAGCATCTTCATCACCACCGAAAAACCGTGTCAAACGTTTTCTCAAGTTTTCGATTAAATTCCCGGCCTCAATCGCCAGATCAAAACCGCTTCTTCCCGGGTTAACACCGGTAGAACGATAGAATTTATCCATATATTGATAAACGGATTCCGGCTTCGGCCACGTTGTGGCTGCATTATCAAAGTATATAACTTTTTCCATGTGAACCTGTAGAAAGTTAAGGAAATTTTATTATTATGTATTTTAAAAAATCTATGTTGAGAATAACACATTTTCGACATTTATTCAGATACAGACATGAATATAAAATTACATAACAGATTACAAAACAGGATCAATTGGGAGATCTGCTGCCGGATTGTGCCTTAATAGCGAGAATATTAAAATCACTTTGCTCCAACGGAGTATTTCAAGTTCCGCACTCGAATGTAAAATCGTATTTGTCTTTAGAAACCAATATTCAGAAACGTACTATCGCTGTAACATATTTAATACATTGGGAAGATTAAATTTTCTGGTTCCAGGTAAATACTTGTTTTTGTAAAAATTTAGTGAAGCGAGTTGATAGATGTAAAACTTGAGTTTTTTTTCAGTAGGTATTTGCTGGAATAACAACTTACATCGGCAGTTTGTTTTGTGCTGGGGCAGTCTTAGTTGATTTGAGTTGATGAAATGAGAGGTGTTGAAATAGGCAATGATATAATTATCTTCACCTATAATTAACAGGTCATGATCATCTAATGATTTTTCTGAAACCGAAGCAATAGTAATCAATTGATCATGTTCAGACAAAAAGGAATAATAATCATATTCTTTAAAACTTTCTCCCCATACCATAAATGATGTTTTATTGCCGGTTTTATCTTTAGCACAATTCTGGTAATACTTTTGAGTTTGTTATCTGAAGAATAATTAAACATATTTATTTGAAGTATATTTACTACCTCTATAGTTTAGAGTTCTTGTGTATATATCTGTAATTATAGTTAATTAAAAATAATTGCGACATCATTCCAGGTTTGACCCGGAGTCTATTGTTAGTTCCGTGTATCTCTCCTTGAATGCTGGATCAAGTTCGGCATGACGGCGAGAACTTTCAACTGTCAAGTTACTACAAAACACAACAGCATAGTTACCTAAAATCAATCAATAATCGAGATTAACTTAGTGAATCAAGTTTAGCCATATCTGTACTGAAACCCTAGGGTGTTGCCTTCACAAGCTGAAGACAGTTGTAAATATTTTAAAAAACCAGATAGAAAGATGTGAAATTTGAGGAAAGGATTACGGATTTCCATCTTTAAATTCCGCAGAAATTTGTTTAAATTGCTCTTCAATGGCAAAAAAGGCATCCACCACCCTTGGATCAAAGCTGGTTGAGCGCCATTCTATGATGATGGATTTAGCTTTCTCATGAGTAAAAGCCGGTTTATACACTCTTTTGCTGATGAGTGCATCATACACATCGGCCACAGCCGTCAATCTTCCTGAAACAGGAATGTCATCACCTTTTAAGCCAGCAGGGTAACCTGATCCGTCCCACTTTTCATGGTGAGTTAAAGCAACTTCCCTGGCTAGGCCGAGGAAAAAGTTAACTCCCAAACGTTTTTCCGCAACTTTTATGGCATCACTCCCTAAGGTAGTGTGGTTTTTCATAATATTGAATTCCTCATGGCTTAGCTTACCGGGTTTTAGAAGAATCTGGTCTGGAATGCCGACTTTTCCGATATCGTGTAATGGAGCTGATTTAAAGATCAGATCAATGGTCCCCTCATCCAAGGCGGATTTAAAATCCGGGTGAATCTTCAGATATTCCGCCAAAGCCTGAACGTATCGCTGAGTTCTTAAAATGTGATTACCAGTTTCGTTATCCCTGATTTCAGCCAATGATGCCAGGGTGAGAATAGTCACGCCCTGGGGTTGCTGTAATTCTCCCGTTCGTTGTTTCAATCCATCTACCATAATATTAGTATGTTTTGCCATGACACTGAATTCATCGTTACTATTGATAGGCACAAAGGTCTTAAAACCTTCTTTGGTAGCTTTTTTTAAACCTCGGTCTTCCCCCTGACCAGGAAATTTTTAAAATTGCGGGAATAGGATAATACTGTGTTAAACAGGTGCAAAAGGATAATACTCATTATAAACGACACTTCTGTTATAATTGATTGCTGGGTGTTTTCGAGGGGGATGTCTTTTCCCACATGAATAAAACCAGTCCAACTAAAAAAGGACATACTTGACCGCCAAAAACAACCGGAATGATAAATACAGAAAAATAATGCAGTAAACGTCGATTCATGGGCGAACTCCATGAAAGTTATTATAGGTGAAGCGTATCTGGCTATTTTGACATGGATTGAATTAAAAATCAATTAAATGCGAAGTACAATAATAATTCTGAAAGTACTCTAAAAATGAGGAAGTGTGGAGATTTGGTGTTGCTTTTTTGAGTTATACCACGACGATAACAAGCTACTGTTAAAAACAAGAAGACGTGAGAACAACCAGCTATTTCCCTTTTTTCGGGCTGAAAATCTCTTCACTGAAAAGGCGTGCTCCAGGGTAGAATTACTGCCTCTTTTCAGGGTGAATAGCAACTGGTAACCTGAATTTTTCAACACAGTTTTGGCTTCCCGGCTTTCAATACCCCAAGGCCAGCAAAATCCAGTGATGGGTGCTCCGATGTTGGATTCCAATATTTTTTTTGCCGTGACAATTTCATCGTCGATTCGGTTGAGCCAATCTTCATTGGTTTCAAAAGTACCTTTGGGAATGGCAGACAATTCAGATTCAATCTCCTTTATATCATCTTTGAATTGGTTGGCCATTTGTGTAAATTTTTCAACATATTCTGGATTAGGGATGAATTCCGGTCCCACCAAGCTTGGTGCCAGTTGAAACAACGGATTGCCTTTTTTCAGCCGGATGGCATCGCGATAATACCATTTGGGTTTTTGACCTTTGTATATACCTGTAATTTTAGATGAGACATTGATAACTGAATGGGATTTGGTGTGCGCCCCAAATTCAACCAGACCTGATTGTTTCATTTCCAAAACCTGCTCCAGTGATAGGAACCCCTGAAAGTCACCTTTGAAGGCATGTTTGTGAATCTCATCATAACTCAATGTTGGCGACACGGCTTTTCTATCCGGATCGGAAACCAACCTGTCAGCAATCAAAAAAACAACCGCTTTTATGTCATATTTTTTTAGCAATGGGTAAGCATTGTGATAAAAGTCCTGGTATCCGTCATCAAAAGTTAACATTAGACTTCTGCCGTTAATTCTGCTTTTACCGTAAAGAAAATCATGCATTTCTTTCAGACCCAAGGTTCTGATAGCGGCTTTTTTAATATATCTGAGGTGTGTTTCAAATATTTTGGGTGTTATAGGGTCATTATCATCAATACGATGGTAACAGATAACCGGGATTGAGTTTCTAAACAATTTTGGTTCCTTTTTGATGAATGGGTGTGGGCAAAATATTAAGTAGCAATATTAACGTTTCGGGAACAATATATTTCATCCATCGGATGATCGTCTTTCACTAAACAATTCCCAAGGCCATAGTTTAAGACTTCTATTATTAGCATTTTTCACCTTAGGAATAAGATCTTCATATAAATCAATGTACTGATTTGTTATTTTTTTTGGGCTGAATTGATACGATTTTTTCAGGGCTGATAGTGCCATAGCTTCCCTTCTTTCATCATTTAAGAAAAACAGTATGGCATCTGTGATGTTATTGGGATTCACCTCATTTATAATATGCCCGTCTATTCCATGTGAGATGGCGTCAATAGCGCCATTGTATTTTGAAGTAACTACCGGCACACCGCATGCCAGGGATTCTAAAACGACATTGGCAAAAGAGTCAAACCGGGTTGGATGTAGTAAAACATCAGCAGCATAAAAAAAGGGTCGAACATCATTTGTTCTTGGATAGACGAGGACGTCCTTACGAAATTTTTCAGGAATTTTGTAGTTTTCGTCTCCTACCAGCACCAGTTTAATCCGATTGGATTGAGTCCCAGGCAGTTTTGATTTTAAGAGTTCATAGGCCAGGAGCGTTTCCGGTACCCCTTTTGAAGCAAACGATGTTGATATATGAAGATAAATCACCTGATTTTCTGATACCCCCCATTCCATCCTTTTTTGTTTACGTTGGTTGGATCTCTCTTTAGTTTGCCAGTATTCCAGATCGACCATGTTGGGGATAATTGTGGCAGGGATGGTGATCCCCGGATAAACCTGCCGGACCCTCTTCAGGCTTAAATTTGAGTTCACCACCAGGGCTTTGGCCTGCTCAAACAATAGCCGTTTTTCAATGGCATATTCCATCAAGGTACAGGGTTCATGATTCGGTTTGTCGGCCATAAAAGCTTTATGCGTTCCTGTGGGGGGTCTGAAAACATCCAGGCCCAGTGATTTGCCGAATCCCTGCACAATGTCAAATGACTGTTTTTTTAATATACGATGAACTGCATAGGCGAAGGTGACTAAATTCAGGTATCGTGTGGCTTTGATAGTTCTAACCCGATGGAAATAAAATTTCTTTTGCTGATCAGATGTTAATTTTTCATAAAACGATTCAAGATGATCGCTTTTTTCCAACCGTCCGATAACATGTACTTGGTGACCTGAATTCAGTAACCCTTTGGCCAGGTTGACAACAAATCTTTCTGCACCTTGGTCACATCGAAAGCTGGTAGTTGTTAATCCTATCTTCATATAAGTAAAGTGACGGAAGTGCTTTTTCTCGTACTTGTAAAAATAAAGCATATCCAATCTGTCTAAAATTGTTCAGCCTCTTTTTTTGTTTTAATTGGTTGATCATCATAAAAGAACATTTTTTTTATGAAAACTCAACCTGCTTTGGATTAGATATAAGACCATTGGCTGATAATTCCCTGCCAACTATCGTAATGATCGCAGTCTGTGACTGATGGACGGTGTAAGCTGTGTGGAAGGGGTGCATTATTGTCGTTTAAAAACGCTTGAGATGGTGTGCTCTTGATGCAAAAAAACACCTATCTTTCTGGATGGATGGTTTGATGGGGGGAAAGCAAAGTATTGTCTCCCGGCCGGCAAAATTAAAGAAACGTTTTAAGCAAAGATAGAAGCTAAAACCTTTCGAATTGGAGAAAATTCATTTAATACCAACTTACCTGCCGGAAATATCGGCTACAAGAACCTACCTGCCTTATGGATAAATTCGTCTATAATTGAAAATGGATTTCTTGGATCCATCGGGTGTATAAGTATGCCCGATCTCCGAATAAGACAGGTTGATTTCAACTCTGGTGCTGTTTTCATCGAAAGCGAATTGCAGCCTCCTTACCACAACCCGCTTCAAATTGATGCTGAGAAACACCTCACCATCATCCGTTAAACAAGAGATGATGCCTTCATCGATTTCCTGACCTTCCGTTAATGACGCCAGTATATTGGGGACACTCCTGTCGTATTTTTTAATAAGTGTTACACCACCGCAATTGACGGCAGGGCGAATGTCATTTTTGTCCATCAGGGATACTTTGTCCATTTCACTGGGTGCCTCATAATCTTGTATAACCTGATCGATAGTGATTTCACCCTCGTGATTGTTAATAGTGTTTTCGCCCTGAATTCCTGTTAGATTCAAAGAATAGAAATGAGTCATGTTGCCTCCTTTTTTTTTAATGATGACTTACATTTTTAAATTGGTCGTTTGATCATATTGAACCCAAAAAATAACTTAATAAAAGTTTATTTCAGTAGGGGTTAATGGATTCGGTAACAATGTTAACTCCGAATTGTGGGTAATTAAATACATATCATCTCCTCCAAACTTCTCGGATATAATCTCTCAATATCAATCAAATAGATCATATCTACAGATTTAAGTGATTAACCTTTAATCTCCGGTAATGTGGACACCAGTCGAATGGATGCATTCAATGTCTCCAATTGATAATGGGGCTTGATATGGGCCAAAACTTTGTAATACCCTGCTCTTTTGGTATCCTCAAAAACCTCAATTTTACTCTCCTGGAGAGGGTGAAGGGCTTTCATTTCAGCCGAAACATTTGTCTGAGTCAGAACATATCGATTGATCCATTTGTTTAAGTATTTCGTTACTTCCCCTTTATTGGAAAAACGGCCGATCTTATCGCGGCTGATGGCTTTTATATAATGTGCAAACCTGGATGCCGTCAACATATGGGGTAACATAGCTGATAATCTTTCATTTTCATTTGTTTTTTTCCGCATATAAGTCTTCTGTTTATGAACCGTTTGCGCGCTGAAAAAAGCGGCGTAATTGGTCATTTTACAGTGACACAAGCAGATGATGCCCTGATTGGACAACTCTTTTTCCACCGAGCTAACAATGAATACATCTGTTGACATTTTAGGGATAACCAAAGCATCAAATTGAGGAATCGGTAAATTTTTGACTATACCGCTGCCGGTGTTGTCAACTCCAAAAAACCGAACCATCCATCCATAATCAGTAAACGAATCACAAATTCGCTGCCCAAGTGCATATGCCGCATTTCCCCATAAATATTTGTCCGGACGAATACCGCTGACATCCTCTTCATAATAAAGTCCATCAGCCAATTGTCTTCCTCTGGAGCGGCCGTAGGGGAGTCGTAATATAATTCTGGGCAGAACCAATGCTACATAACGAGAGTCTTCCGATTGCCTGAATGCATGCCACTTAATCATCTCGTTACTTTCAAATACACGATTCAAGTTTTTAGGAATACCAAGATCTTCAAAACTATCCATGTCCAATAATCTGGGGTCAACACCGGATATAAAGGGTGTGTGAGCGGCAGCTGCTACATGGGAAATGTTTTGAAGTAGAAAGAGATCGGGTGGTTTGCGGGAAAACTCATAATCACCAATTAAAATGGAATACGGAGTTCCACCGAAAGTCCCATATTCTTTTTCATAAACCAGCCGAAACAATATGCTTCTATCAAAATCAATCATCTGCTCAAAGTTTCGTCTTAGTTTTGATTTGCTAATGTTCAGTACCCTGAATTTTAGATCGTTTGATGGTTTGGAAGAGGTAACCAAAAAATGAAGACCTTTCCAACTGGCTTCAAGTTTTTGGAATTTTCTTTGATGTATTATTTCGTCAAGCTGTCTGGAAATCTGGGTGTTGATTTCAGCAATACGTTGCTTGATGGACAGGCTGACATTTGATTTGCGCTCTATACGCCCTTGAAGGTGTTGATCCGCAAATTTTAATATCAGTGTTTTTAGATCTGAAGACGTTGATGGGTAATTCCGACGTTTTTCACATTTCGCAGATTGTTGCCAGAGAACACGCAGCCTTTCAGAAACACTGGTGTTGTCTATTTCTTGATCTAAGGTTTTTACCAATTGTGTTTTTTCCGTCGGTTCCATCTGTTAATTTTTTCTTCTTATTTGTGCAAAGGGTTCAATCAAATTTCCGTTTTTAATAAAACCATAAAATATTATTTGTGTCCATTGTAATTATTTCAATTATAGCTTCATTCTCCTTTTCTAATAACGTTCTCACCGTGATCAGACATTTTTGGAAAAAGATGTGAAGATCAAATGCTATCGGTTTTTTTGATTCTCAAATTGTTGCTCTATCCCCGTAGATCAAAGCTAAATGACAACTATATTATGTTCTGATTTTTGCATTAACAACCGATTTTTGTAACCCTTCACCAAGAGAATTGCAATTTACACTTTAAGGAATTTAATCAGAAATTATCGTATTTGAGTCAAGTTGAAATCGCTATTGAAAAAAAAAGGCATAATTATCAAAAGATCAAATGATTGTCGGGCACTAGTCCATTCTTAATATAAATCAGTATGAAATATTTAGGGAAATAACCGGATTTGATTGGAATAAATCAGAATATACAAACTTATAACTACTTATGAATAATTAAAGCCTAAAGCCTCCAAAATTCCTGGTATTGCTATTTACGCTTAATCCCGGTGGGAAATGTCTCCATTATTAATTGCACTTTTAAAGAAAATCTTATAGCCTTAGCTGAATTAAAGCAGAAGATATTATTTGAAAATATAATATGGAAGAGACTAAAAGCCGGGTGCATGTAAACACACATTTAGACAATTTCATCAGAAATATTCAGTAAAAAAATGATCAATCAATGAAAAAATGAAATTAACAAACAATTCGGATTGGATTAAACCTATAAACGCAAACAATTCAATAATATACAGTTTTTAGTGGTTGAATATAAATCAGGGATTGCTTTTTGAAAAATCCGGCATATAAGCTTGTAATAATACGTGAACAGGCTAAATTAGAAAAGTGGCACAAAAAGGCCGAAAAATTCACAGTTTTTTCCTTATCGATCAGTTAAGTATTGGATGTTTTTTGCATAAAGGCGATTAAGTGTCCATTGGCATATGATATCATTGTGTAACATGCTGCTCAGTTCAAAAAAAACAATTGACAAAATGTAAAAAACAAAAGTAATTTTGCTACATTTTGCTGCTTTTTATAAAGAAGTTATAAGTTCGGTTTTGAAATATTAAAAATACACTGTAGATATTTTTTTTCATAACAGAACCGGTTAGGAATTGAATAGAAATCTTGGGTTTGAATATCAATATGGAAAAAGAGATAGAATTTACCATCTTAGATATAGATAAATTATCGGCTCCCATTTCAGATGATAATAGGGTGGGAGAAAACCTGAGATACGAAGGCACATATGATAAAATCAGGGAATTCAGAGAATCTGATGATCCCAATTTACCCCAGGGTGTATGGGAGACGGATTTAAAAGCAGCTAACTGGAAAGGTATAAAAGAAATTTGTACTCTTACATTGGCGGATCGTTCAAAAGATCTTCAAATCACTGCATGGCTATTGGAAGCACTTGTTCATCTTGATGGATTTGCCGGTGTTTACGAAGGACTTAGTTTAATTTATAAGCTGTGCGTAGATTATTGGGATGATATCTATCCGGTCATTGAAGATGATGATATTGAATTTCGTATTTCTCCATTTGTCTGGATTAATAGTACCATTTCAGAAAAACTCAGAATTATTCCAATTACACAACCAAGCGATCCGAAGAACGATCCTTTTAACTTTCTGGATTGGGAAAAAATCGCTCACATGGAAAACCTGGCTAAACAATCTGCAGCCGCCAAGAAGAACCTGGAATCTGAAAAAAAATATACCAAGACGAATTATAAAAAAAGTGCTGATTCAACACCATCCAGTTTTTTCGCGTCCACAGAAACATATTTGCAATCGACGCTTTCTATAGTGGGTGAATTGTCCGGGTATCTGGACAAAGCTTGCGGTGATAAATCACCGGCTTTGGGACGGTTTCGAAAGACATTGGAGGATATCCGTCTGCGGATAAGTAAACACAATACCAAAGCAGTCTCTACTGCGGTATCTGGAGATGATGAAGCAGAAGACTCATCTGAAAACGATCGTCCTTTTTCTAATAAACCTATGTCACCAAGTTTAAGTATTGAGGCAGGTTTTCAAATCAAAAACAGGGAAGAAGCCTATCATGCGTTATCGGAAATTGCGGAATTTCTTATGGAGATTGATCCGCATAGCCCTGTTCCTTTTTTAATCAAGAGAGCGGTTAATTGGGGGTCCATGAGCTTAAGTGAATTGCTCACCGAATTGTTAAAAGACGGTGCCAATATTCAGCAAGTGTATTCCCTTCTCGGCATTCAGGAATAATAACTCGAAATCAAGTCAAATAAGGAGATATTATGTCAGACAGTACACAACATAAACTTTCGAAAATCCGTCCACCACGAGTACAAATTACGTATGATGTGGAAATTGGAGACGATGTGCAAATGAAGGAGCTTCCCTTGGTGGTCGGTATAATGAGTGATCTTGGAGCCGAATCTTTGAAAAGCACTCAAAAGATGAAAGACCGAAAATTTGTTGAAATCGACGGTGATAATTTTGATTCAGTAATGGAATCCATCGAACCAAGAGTGACTCTCACTGTAGATAACAAACTGGTCAATGATGGTAGCAAAATCAATGTGGAACTGAAGTTCAATAAAATGGAGGATTTTAGACCATTGAGTGTTGTCAAACAAGTGCCGGCTTTGAACAAACTGTTTGAAGCCCGTCGTCATCTAACCGATTTGTTGGGGAAGTTGGATGGAAATGATAAGCTGGATGCCATGCTAACAGAGATTATTGAGAAAACACCGGAGTTGGAAAAAATTAAAGCCGCTGTTGCTCAAGAAGAAGCGGTTGAAGCAACCGAAGCGGATGGTAAAGACCAAAAAGACGATACTAAATCGGAAAAGGATAAGGACGAACCTAAAGAATAATAACTGAATCGGTACCTTTACCCCATCCCGGTAAATCGGTACACCGATCAATTAACCACACTATTGAGAGGAAACTGGATGGCAACTGCAAACAAAGAAGTAAAAATTGATAAGGCCGCAAAAGAGCAAGTGGCCGAAGAAATGAGCATTATAGATAACATTGTCCAAGAAGGAAAAATGGCAATGGATGAAACCCAACAGTCCTATGCCAAGGATCTCCTGGGGGAATTTGCCAAACAGGTGTTGGATGAAGGAATGGTTATGGAACAGGGGATTCATTCAACATTGAGGCAAAGAATTAATCAGTTGGACGAATTGATCAATGGCCAATTGAATGAAATTTATCATAATGAGAAATTTCAAAAGCTTGAGGCTTCCTGGAGAGGATTGGAATATATGGTAGGTAACACGGAAACCAGTTCTACCTTAAAACTACGGGTGTTCAATGTTTCCAAGGATGAACTGATCAATGATCTGGAGCGATCCATGGAATTTGATCAGAGCGCTTTATTTAAAAAAATCTATGAACAGGAATACGGAACGTTTGGTGGCACACCATACAGTGTAATAATTGGGGATTATTACTTTGGTAGAAACCCTCGTGATATGTCATTGCTGGGGGAAATCTCTCATGTGGCCGCTGCTGCGCATGCGCCATTTGTCGCAGCCGCTGATTCAAAGCTGTTTGATATGGAATCGTTTACAGAGTTAAACAATCCACAAGATCTTTCCAAACTTTTTGAAAGCGCCGAATTAGCCAAGTGGAGAACTTTTAGAGAATCTGAAGATTCCAGGTTTGTTTGTTTGACACTACCGCATATTCTATTGAGGCAGCATTACGGACCGGATGGACAAAGGGTGGACCATCTTAACTATGTTGAAAATGTGAATGGTAGAGAGCATGGTAATTATCTGTGGGGAAATGCAGCTTACGCCTTGGGTGTGAGGATAACACAAGCATTTAATAAGCATAAATGGTGCGCCGCTATTCGCGGTGTGGAAGGTGGTGGTTTGGTAGAAAACCTGCCGACTCACAATTATACCACCGATGAAGGTGATGTGGCACTCAAATGCCCAACGGAAGTCACCATCACCGACCGCCGGGAAAAAGAATTGAATGATCTTGGATTTATTTCCCTGGTTCATTGCAAAAATACAGATCAGGCAGTATTTTTTGGTGGTCAAACAACCAACAAACCCAAAGTCTATACTACCGACCTGGCCAACCAAAATGCACAAATCTCTTCCATGCTTCCTTATATTATGGCGTCATCCCGGTTTGCACATTATCTGAAGGTGATGATGAGGGATAAAATCGGAACGTTTTCATCCAAAGATCAAGTGGCTACTTATTTAAACAACTGGCTGACAAATTATATCTTGCTGGATGATGATGCCGGTCCGGAACTAAAAGCGCAATATCCATTGCGTGAAGGTAGAATTGATGTACAAGAAGTTGAAGGAAAAGTTGGGGCATATCGCGCTATTGTATTTCTGCGTCCCCACTTCCAATTGGAAGAACTGACAACTTCTATCAGACTCGTAGCAGAGTTGCCCGCTCCTACGGGATAATCTCTTGGGCATTTTCTTTTAACTTTTAACAACGAGGTTTTTTATGGCACAAGGAAATATAAGTTCAGTTACACATGATCCTATTGAAAATAGAGCAGTCAGAACATTCTTACATATCAAAGGTATTGAAGGACCTTCCAAGTATGGTGAGGAAGAAGGTTCTGTGGAACTACTGGGAATGGATCATGCGTTCGAACAACCGATTCCGTTGAATCCGTCGGAAGGTTCAGCCCCATCTCTTGGTAGAGCCAAGCATGGTAATATAACGCTTCTAAAACAAATTGACGCCAGTACAGTACCAATGTTGAAATCTTGCTGGGCCGGAAAAATAATTGATGAAGCAGTTATCACTTCTTATAACGGATTAATCCCCTATCTTCGGATTTTTATTGAATTGGCGGTTATTAATAAGCATCAAATTACCGACAGTCCGGATCAGATAGGCCCGACGGAATCGATTTCACTGTCTTATTCAAAGATTAAATATGAATACACACCTATTGACCAGCAGGGTAATGCTTCAGGTAAAGTACCGGTTTCTGCAGACTTGATGGTTGGGGCTGTTGCCTAATTGTTGGTGAGTATGCGTTTAGAGTTACAAGAACTATTCTAAACATTTATATGTTCGAGAAATCACTTATTTCATGTATAGACCCAGTTCGATATGGTGTAACTCTAAACGTGCTAACTTTATTATAATAAATGCATTACGTCTAGCTCAACCCTTTGCTCATTAGTCTTAAGTAAGAAACTTATTGATATATATATTGTTTTAAGGCTAAAACCAGTCTCTTTTAGGGATTGTATTTCAATAATATATTGATTATTACATATTGAGATATAGTGTCTGTGTGTAAAGGGTGGATCTAGTTAGAAAAATCTGGGTTTTTTTTAGCTGTCAACCAAGTGTAGATTATCTGTTAATCCACAAATAGACTGCTTCTTAAAACCCTTTATTCCTCTCAATATCAAAAACAGAATCCCGACAACCGTTATCCAATTATCATAATGAATGTTCAACTGGAAACACTTATTAAAAAGCTGAACACAGTTTGTCACCAAAGCCTTCAAAAAGCAGCCGAATTATGTGTATCGAATACTAATTATAATGTTGAGTTGGAGCATTTGATTCTACGCTTGCTGGAACAGACCGAATCCGATCTGAATGTCATGCTTCATCATTATCAATTGGATCAGGAGAAACTAACCAAACAGTGCTCGCGTGCTATAGATGCCTTGAAGCGCGGAAATAGTCGAACACCAGCTATGTCTCCGCATATCATTACACTGTTTCAGGAAGCCTGGATGTTTACTTCGGTTCATTTTGAGGAGCAAACCATCCGATCCGCTGCCTTGCTTATGGGACTGTTATCCAATCATACCCTCAGGGGAATAGTTATCGATTCGGTACCATCCCTGCTGGAAGTCCCCTATAAGAATTTCACTGACAATTTTAAAACCATTCTCAAGGATTCACCTGAATCGGGGGGGACAGTATCTCACGGCAGGTCAACCACGGGTTCATCTACTCCAGCCGGATCTGTTGATTCGGGAGAATCATCGACACCGGTATTGGATCAGTATACTATCGACATTACTGCCCGGGCTAGAAACAATGAACTGGACCCGGTGGAAGGCAGGGATAATGAAATTCGACAAATTATTGATATTTTAACCAGACGACGACAAAATAATCCGATATTAACTGGAGACGCTGGTGTGGGAAAAACAGCCATTGCAGAAGGATTTGCCATGCGAGTGGTCGAAGGCAATGTCCCCCCGCCCCTGAAAGATGTTTCAGTTAGAGCCCTTGATCTGGGATTACTTCAAGCTGGGGCAGGCGTGAAAGGTGAGTTTGAACAACGCTTGAAAAACGTTATAACTGAAGTAAAATCATCACCAGTCCCCATTATTTTATTTATTGATGAAGCTCATTCACTCATCGGCGCCGGAGGGCAGGCTGGACAAAATGATGCTGCCAATCTATTGAAACCAGCCCTGGCCAGGGGAGAATTTCGTACTATTGCTGCCACTACCTGGAGCGAATATAAAAAATTCTTCGAAAAAGATCATGCCTTGGTGCGCAGATTTCAAGTGATAAATGTGGATGAACCTGTCCCGGAAATCGCCATACAAATGTTACGTAGCGTCTCAAAATCACTTGAAAAATGTCACAATATCAGAATATTAGATGAAGCCATTGTTGACGCCGTTAAACTCTCTCATCGATATATTTCTGGTAGAAAACTTCCGGACAAAGCTGTTAGTTTGTTGGATACGGCTTGTGCCAGGGTTGCGGTAGGTATGACCAGTACACCGGCCGATATTGAGGATTCTATTCGTCAAATCCATTTGATCCAACAGGAAATCGACATTTTATTCCGGGAAGAACAAATAGGTGGCGGTAACAGCAAACGTACGTCCGAATTAAAAGAAGAGCTTAGCACTTACCAAGAGAAGCTGGAAACACTTAAAACGCGATGGGAGGAGGAAAGGAATCTGATCAGTGAAATTCTGAAAACCACGCAATCATTGGAAAAAAGTATCAGGGACGAAGAAGACGGCGAATCGCTACGGTCATTGCTTCAGAAACAACAGAAAGAATTAAAGGAGATCCAAGGTAAGACCCCCATGGCAAGGGTTAATGTTGATGCAGACATCGTTGCCTCCGTTGTATCCGATTGGACTGGAATTCCGGTTGGAAAAATGATGACTGATGAAATTAAATCGATTTTAGAGCTGAAAGAAAGAATGGAAGAACGATTGATCGGTCAAAATCATGCCTTGGAGTCCATTAGTCGACGTATTAGAACATCACGAGCCAAATTGGATGATCCTGGAAAACCCATCGGTGTATTCATGTTGGTAGGGCCCAGTGGGGTCGGGAAAACTGAAACAGCGCTGACACTGGCGGAGTTGTTGTATGGTGGTGAAGATAACGTTATCACTGTGAACATGTCTGAATATCAGGAAGCCCATACCGTATCTGCACTAAAAGGTGCTCCTCCCGGATACGTTGGTTTTGGTACCGGGGGTGTGCTGACCGAGGCAGTTCGAAGAAAGCCCTTCAGTGTTGTATTGTTGGACGAAGTTGAAAAAGCGCACCCGGATGTAATGGAGATTTTTTACCAGGTATTTGACAAAGGAATGATTGAAGACGGCGAAGGGGTTAGGGTTGACTTCAAAAATACCGTTATTCTTCTGACATCCAATATGGGATCTGAGATTATAACAGAAATGTGCCTTAATAAGACGAACCCGGTTGATGCAGGCACATTGGTGGAAAAGATCCGACCCAGCCTGCTGACACATTTTAAACCAGCATTATTGGGGCGGCTAGTGATAATACCGTATTACCAACTGGGAGATGATCAAATCAAACAAATTGTCAGGTTAAAACTGGAAAAGATTCAAAAACGGTTTTTTGAACACAATCATGCCAAATTGGAATTTGACATCGAATTGATTGATACTGTTGCCGCACGATGCACAGAAGTGGAAAGCGGGGCCAGAAATATTGATAATATTTTGACCAATAGTCTTTTACCTGAACTTTCTGAAAAACTTTTGATGAAAATGGCTGATGGGGAGGATTTTTCCGATGTTACAATTTCCCTGAATGATGATAACCATTTTAATTTTGAGTTCAAATGAAATCGATCAGCTACTTCTTAGTATTTTATTTATTACTCAAATGATAAAACGATTTTTATTTAAAAATCAATTTACTGATTCCATTATTAATACATTAGCAGATCTATGACGACCGCATATAATTTCGACAAGCGTTCTATCATTTACCTTTTGATAATAATGTTCTTTTTACTGATTTTAGTGTTTTTTTTCGGCTTATTACTTGGTATGAATATTCAACCAGCTGGTGATCAACCGTCCCAGCAGGCAGAAGTAACCCGATCGGATGAAGAAAAAGCGGAAGAGATACAAATTGAAGAAGGTGCCAAACCGGATAGCAGTAAAAAAGTATCTTTGGCCAGAGAAACAGTATCAAAACCGGCATCTCCAAAGTTTTCAGAAGTGGCTCCCACGTCTGAAGCGCCGAAAATAAGTCCGCCAAAAAACTGAAAGTAATATAAATGTAACTTAATTTTCAAAAATGTAATGGTTTTTATTCCTAAACTAAAAAAAAAGAGCAGAAAAAATGAACGGAGCTAAAGAATACTCAGATAAATCGTTTTATCAATTTGGTTATTTGATTTACACTCTGTTGATTATTCTTTTATGCCTCGGTGGATGTGCGGAAAGCGCTTTTATAAAGGCAAAGCAAAGAAATACTCAGCAAGCCTATAATGAATTTTTAGAAGCACATTTCAATAGTGACTTTGCAGAAGAAGCGATTAAGCTGAGAAACAAAAAGGCTTTTGACGCAGTGAGGCAACAGGATACGCTGGAAGCCTATCAGAAATTTCTCTCGGACTACGGCGATAGTGAATTTGCTGACGAAGCCACCTTTCGAAAGATCAAAAGAGAGTTTATCATAACACGGAAAATCAGTACTTATGATAAATATATAGAAGAGTATCCGTCAGGGAAATTTATTCATAAAATCAAAGAACTAAAAGAATATGCCTGGTTTCTTCAAGTAAAAAAAGAAAACTCCATTGATGCTTCTGATGAGTTTCTGGATGATAGTGGCAATGAGAAATATGTGGAAGCGGTTCGGCGTATCAGGGAACAGGTCTTTTTTGAGCAGATAAAACGGCAAAATACCATTCAAGGTTATGATGACTATCTCATGGAATATCCGGAAGGCAAATATGCAGAACGTGTTCGACAACTGAAAGAACAGGCGTGGTTTGAACATGTGCGTCGACAAAATACAGTGGAAGCCTATGATGATTATTTAAATGCATATCCCCAGGGTAAATTTGAAGGGCATGTACAGAAATTGAGAGAACGATCCCTGTTTAGTTTTACCAAAAATGAAAATACACTTGAAGGCTTCAACGCCTATCTAAGGGATTATCCAAAAGGAGTATATATTACACAAATTCTGGGAGCAAAAGAGAAATTGCAATACGATAAAGCTACAAAGGTTAATACCATACAGGTGTATGATGAGTATCTGAAGGATTTTCCAAAAGGAATCTATCTGAAAGAAGCAAGATTTCAACGAGAAACTTTGATATTTAAACAGGCAAGATCGGCTGATACAGTGGCATTTTACGATTTTTATCTAAAAGAGTATCCCGAAGGTGCGCACTCTGTGGAAATCAGGGCATTGAGGGAAAAAAGAGTCTTTGAAAAAGCCCAAATATCTAATGAGATTGTAGATTATGATAAATACATTAAAGAATATGCGATGGGGAAATACATTTCTCAAGTAAAAAAACTCAGGGAGAAAGCCTGGTTTGATAAAATAATGATCACCAATGTAGTCGCGGATTACCAGGGATACTTAAAAGAGTTTCCCAATGGGAAATTTAAGGAAAGCGTTCAGTCCTTGCTGGAATCTTTGCAGGATAAGAGCAAACGGCTGACACCCAAGGACTGGGTTGAAAATGGATTGGCCTTGAAACGAAGTGGAGAAGCACCGCCTGAAGAAATTATCAGTTACTTTAACAAAGCTATTCAGTTGGATGATTCGTACAGCAAAGCTTATGGCAATCGGGGACTCATCTATTATGAACTCAAACAATACGATCGGGCGTTGCGGGATTTTAATAAAGCCATTCATCTTGATAACCTGAATCCAAAGGGATATGTCTATCGCGGTGATGTCTTTCAAAAAATAGGTAAACACACTGAAATGTGTCGGGACTATAAAAAAGCCTGTGAGTTAAATGTGTGCTCAGCCCTGCAACGCATCCAGGCCAGTAACTTATGCCTGTAAAAAGGTAGCAGAAAAACATTGTTAAGGTACGGATCCCAACAACTGGTTAGGGTGGGATCCTGTGAATAAAAGTGAACCACTTTATACTAAAACGAAATCAACAATAAATTGATTACCCGAAACAGGTGATCGACTATTTCTTTCTAAAATGGAAAACGAAGATAAACAACAACTACAGAAAGAAGGCGTACTACTGGCTCATTTTCATGAGTTTTATTCAGTTTTAATGGATTTAAAAAACTCTGCAAAAAGCGGTGGGTGGGTGTTTCAGGGTGAAGCCATACCGGAAGAACGGTTGGAAAATATGCCTGAAAATGAGGTGTCATCAGGTCGCATATTTCAGACACTGGTAACCTTGTTTGAGCGTCAGGAAATCAATGCAGGAAAAACCGGCGGTGAGATGGGTGGCAGATTGTATAGGGAAGCTTTGTTCATTATGGCTGCCATGGCAGACGAAGTGTTCTTAACCATGGATTGGGCCGGTCAGACAGCCTGGAGCAAATTTCTGTTGGAAACCAAGTTTTTTGGTAGCAACGCAGGGGGCGATATATTCTATGAAAAAATGGATAATATTCTTCAAGATCGTGATTCCGTATATATGGAAGTCGCTACCATGGGATTGTTATCTTTATCTTTAGGATTCAGGGGCAGGTTTCACGGCGTAAATGACGAAGGGGTAATAAACAATTATAAAAAACAACTGTATTCGTTTATCTACAACCGACAGCCCGATTTAACCTTGGAGACCAAAAAACTATTTCCGGAATCTTATCTTCACACCATTAAACAAGATGCCAAGGTTTCCATTCCCGGATTAAAAAAATGGTATGGATTTCTTATTGGCCTATTTACGGTGCTTTTTGGTATCTCGTATACTATTTGGCATAACATGACCAGTGATATCAGTAAAATAGTTCTACAGATTTTAGGGCAGTAATTATTGTCCGATTCAGCTTTGTATAAACAATTTCTCTGTGTTGGGTTTACTACAATACAATTGACAGCATAAACCCATCATCAAAAAACCAATAACCAACAATCTCTCATGTTTTCCTCCACAGTAATATTCTGGTTAATGTCTTCGACTGGTGGACTTATTAGTGTCTTCATCATCTTGGGTATTTTTATTTTAAGAAAAGCCAAGGCAAACGCGGCTGCTGAAAAAAAGGATAAAGCCCCAGTTGATGATATTATGAAGGACAAACGTTTTGATTCCTTTTTTCAGTTGAGGGCGTCATTTGCGCATGCATCAAAATTTTTGAAGTCACGTGTATCAGGCCGGAATTATCGCTATCAAATTCCGTGGTTTTTGATGTTAGGAGAGGAAGATTCAGGTAAATCCACCTTGATGGAAAATACCGGTTTGGGCATGCCCATCGGAAAGTATGAAAGTCAGGAATTAAATCAGGAACAGGGAGTGCAGTGGTGGTTTTATGACAAAGGCATTGTATTGGAGCCAAAAGGGGAATTTGTTCTAAAACACGCAACCAGATCCTCCAATGAGAACGGCTGGCAAAATGTTATCAAATTATTAAAAAAATACAGACCCAATCGACCTATTGACGGTGTTATTTTGACCATTCCCGCTTCCGATCTTGTCTGGGGAAAAAGCAAAGCCAGCGAATCGGAATGGAAAGTGCGAATGAATGAAAAATTTACACTTATATACAACAAATTGTGGGAACTGCAAACTGAATTGGGTATCCATTTTCCAGTATACATACTGTTTACTAAATGCGATAAGCTGGGAGGATTCAGCAGTTATTGCCATGAAGTACCCGAAAACCTACGGGATAATATTTTTGGATGGAGTAATCCATATACCCTGGATATGTCATTTAAAAATGCTTGGGTGGAAGAAGCCATGGCACACATAAACAAGGGAGTGGTGAAAAACCAGATAGAGTTGTTTGCCGCCAAATCCGAAATTGATGACCATGACAGTCTGTTTTCATTACCCTCCAGCTTCACTACCCTTTTGGAACCCATAAAATCTATATTGGGAAATATTTTCAAGGAAAGCTCCTTCCACAACAAGTTTTTCTTTCGCGGTATCTATTTTACAGGCTGTGATTTAAGCGTGGATGAGAAAGAGAGAAAACCATTGTTTTTACGGGATCTCTTTGAGAGAAAAATCTTTGTGGAAGACGGATTGGCCAGGATTGTCGACCAAACCATGTTATCAAAACATCGCAGCCTTAGAATTACTCAGGTTGCTTTTGTGATTTTACTGATTATCGGTAGTGGTGGATTAATCAACACTTACCTCAATCTCAGGAATGAAAAACGGACTCTGCTGCCGGTCCTCAGCCTAATCAGTACCAGTTTGGTGGATCTTGAATACAAAAAGACTATTGATCGTTCATTATTTGAGAAAAAAGGGCTGAATCTCCTGAACAACATGGCTAAAATTGATTCATCACGTTTGACCTCAATCTTTATGCCCTCTTCATGGACCTCCAACTTGCAGTCCGATATTGTATCATGTATGACCATCGCTTACGAAAAAATCATCATGCGTATGATGTATATCGAACTGAATAATCGTGTTCGCACTATGGGATTTGCGGAAAAAAAATATATCAGCGATCAAAACCAGTCGGGAGTGAAGGATCTGCGATTGGAAAAGACCATGGAATTTGAACAGCTTCTATCTTTTATTAATTCCCTGGAGGAGTTGGAGAAAAATATTGCCATATACAATAACCAATTGGTGACGGGATCAGCCAATTCCAGGGAATTTTTGCAGGTAGTCGCCTATCTTTATAATATTGATTTAAAAGGAAGTTTTTCGGAAGAAGCCTTGGCCAAACTCAGGGGAAACCCGGTTAGTACCGATATTCTTATGGCAAACGTAAATGCTAAGATATGGGAACTGACCCGAGCGTTTTATGATCGGGCATATACATACAACTATTTGAACGAAAGACTGATAAATCTGACGACTATTCTGAGAGATATCCACCGAGAGGATCAGTCCAATGATAAGCAGAATATCGTAACCCGGTTTCAAAATCTCCTTAAATTATTAAATGATATTGAAAAGGATCTGTCAGACCCGGCGTTTAGATGGATGGTCAGCCCCAGTTTTGAATTAGGGAATAAATTTGACCAGATACTTGAATTCGTTCAAAACTCAGGATATTTAGGACGTCCAGTGTTTGTAGAGATGAAAAACAGAGGGGAAACAGAACATAAAAAACTGCAATCCAACATGTTCTCTCATCAAACCCGATTAACCGGCTATATTCTACAGCGTGAAGATAGTAAAGTAGTGTTGCGTTTGTCTGAAAAAATGAGCACTTTGAAAAAGGCCCTGGAAGACTTTTTTGCCATGAAGTTTGCAGATATTGAAAATGCCAGCAGCCATATGATAGATAAGCTGCCTCCAAGTACCCAAATGATTTGGAACACGCAATTGCTCAGCCAGGCAGCCAATCTGTACGATCCATACAATTTGTTTCTGACTGAGAAGCTCAATAAGTTTCCTATCGAGCTGCAACCTATATTTGAGCAGGTGGCCAGACAGAGTCTGGAAACTAACATGATCGACTTGATCGGTCGCTCTCAAAAACTGGAAACCATGCCCAAAATGGCTAATCCATCATTTCGCAAAGAAGCACTACGATCAGCTGTTCTGAATTTCAACGAATCATCAAAATCTATCTCAAAATTGTTGGGTATCTTTGATCGCTTGGAACTGCATGCCACCAACCGAAAACTTTTTCGAGTGGTCGCTGTTCAGGGTAATCAAATTCTAAAAGAGATAGATATCATGCTTCAGGAAGATGAATTGTATATGGCCAAGGAGGGTGGTTTTGACTGGTGGAACGGACAAAAATCTCCGGTTTTTGCCGCATACAACGTGAACGATGAAGAGGAATTAAAATACTATTTCGCCACCCAGCGAACTCGAATTCGTTATTTGACCACTGAACTGGCAATTCCGATTATTAGCTTACTCGGGTATCAAAACAAACACAGGGGATATGTCAATATCAGCCTGGTCAATAAATGGGAACGAATTATTGCCGCTTTCGATGATTTGGAGAAAAAGAAGCCGGGTAATTCAATCAATATATTGGAAGATTTTATAACAAAAGAAATTAATACCATTGCCTCCACCCGGTGTATTAAGGAGATCCCCGCCCATGTTATTTCGGCCAGGTCCAATGATTATTTTTTAAACCAAAGAAACAAACTTAGAAAAAAGCTCCATTTGCGATGCCAAAAACTAAGTTATGATAGAGAAGTCAGGACATTTTAATTCGGACGATTTCAACCGGTCGATCGACATTGCTTTTGCTCTCTGCAAACACATAAACCATCAACCGTATACCGAACTGATTAGAACAGTAACCAAAAACCGAAATTAACTATTTGCAGGATATCAGCGTGGCAACATCGGATAAAAAACCAGTTTTATTTCAAAGAATTGGGAATTTACAATTAACAAAAAGAACATCGATAATACTCGGACTGATTCTGGTTTTTTCAACCACAGGGATTATTTTAGGCATTTACTTTTTAGTCTTTGATGAAAAAGGCTTTACCAGTGGATCACTGGACAGGGTAAAACTTCAATCAAAGATAATAAAAGCACAGCAAGTCAAGCAGGATCAATTGGACAAACTTACTGAGAGAATTAGCTTTACTCCCCAGGATGCCGGCTTATATACCCAAAGAGGAAAGTTACTCACCCAATTGAAACATTACAAAGAAGCATTGAAGAATTTTGACATCGCCATTTCGCTGGACAATCGATCCATTGCCGCTTACGTTGCCAAGGCTGAAACATATATCTCAATGAAACGCTTGAAAGACGCATTGGAAGAACTTAACCACGCGGAAACCATTAATGCTAAAAATGCTGATGTGTTAGCAACCAAATGTGTTGTTTATCGACTGTTCACAAATTTGGATGATTCTTTAAAAGCTTGTGATTCCGCCTTGAAAATTGATCCATTTCTTCATAAAGCACAATATTATAGGGGACTGACATATAAAGAACGGAATCAATTAAAAGAGGCAATCGATGACTTTACAGCCGCCATAGAAATGGAAAAAACAAATGCTGGGTATCAAGCTGCTCTGGGTGATATCTATCAAAGATTGGGTCAACCTGAGCAGGCAATTAATACCTTCCGAAAAGCGCTGGAGTTGGATATGTATCTTCTGGATGCTTACATGGGGCTGGGAATTGCCTACAGCACGTTGAAACAATATGATAATGCCATCACTTACTATAACCAGGCGCTTCTTATCGATACTGACGAGATGTCTCTCTATTATCAAAGAGGCCAGGCACTTCACCAATTAAAACGGTATGAAGAATCATTGAAGGACTATAATACTGTTCTGCTGCTACAGACCGAAAATCCGGAAGTGTACATTCATCGTGGAAGAACCTACATTGAACTGAAACAATACAATCTGGCCATCAATGATTTTAACAAGGCATTATCAATCAAAACTGAATTTGCCCAGGCTTTTTTCCATAGGGGAAATGCTCATCGCCTGCTCAAGTCTTACGAGACGGCTATTGAGGACTATAATAAAGCCTTGTCCTTGGGAATGGAAGAAGCCAAAGTATACAACAACCGTGGTATAGCGCATCGTCACTTGAAAAAGTATCTTGCAGCTGAAGAAGACCATACCAAGGCCATTCAATTGGATCCCTTGGACCCTACCAGCTTTAACAGTCGGGGAATCGTCAGTTATTATTCAAGACTTTTCCGTAAAGCAGTGGCGGACTATAATAAAGCCCTCAAAATCGATCCCTCGAACCCGGAGTTTTATAATAATCGTGGACTGGCTTATTTAAATCTCCAGGAATATAAAAATGCCCTGGATGATTTTAAGCAAGTACATAAACTGGATGAAACATTTGAATTTTTACACTACAATCTTGGTCTGACTTACTTCTATCTGAACAATTATCAGGAATCTATTAAATATCTGAACCAGTCTATCGAAAAGCAGATGTTTCCCTATGCTGTTTTTAACTTGGGACGTGCCTATCAGGCAGGTAAAAATTATAAAACAGCCCTGGAGAAATACAACAAGGTGATCTCTCTCGATCCTACAGACGGAGAAACATACTATTACAGAGGATTTGTCAGATTTCAACTCGGTAAATTCCAGGATTCTATAGACGATTATAACAAGGGAATGGAACTCAATCCCTCCTATGTCGAGCAGGTAGGAATTCTGGCGTATTATCACCGGGGTTCCGCTTATTTGACACTCAACCAATATGAAAAAGCGTTGGAAGACTATAACAAATCCATTGATCTGTACCCCAATAGGGCGGAAACCTATATAAAAAGAGGATTGACCTATTCATATCTTACGAATTACCAGAAAGCGGCGGAGGATTTTGATATTGCTATCAAGCTGATGCCCGATTCATCCGTTCCTTATTTTAACAAAGGTATTGCCTTGTATGATCTCGGGCAATATGAAGCCGCAATCAATGCCTATGGAAAAGCACTGAAAATCTCGCCAGAAGATCACCAGATATACAATAACAGAGCCGCTGCCTGGCGTGATATGGGGAAAATCGAAGAAGCCCTGGAGGATTATGCCAGGGTGCTTAAGCTGGAATCCGACTATGCCTATGCTTACTCTGGTAGAGGCTATCTTTATCAGAAAATGGGAGATG
>JBFFHJ010000009.1:0-143755 GCA_041556995.1 bacterium
ATCAGCATTTCGATCGGATTCCCTCAAAAATCTTTTTTCAGATCCTCAAAAAAGCCTTACTATTTCCATAACGGACACGCAATCGATATAGTCCCGTTCAACAGGGATTATATGGAAAAACCGATTCCGTGTACATTCCAGGATTATGTAACCACCCGGATTTTCTATTGGAACAGGTCCGCTGTTTTATCGGTCACTCCATATAATCCTATACGTTAGATTCATAAAATGCCAAATAATTCAGCATTATCCACAGATAGTATCTCAATTTGAGAATTTTTTGTTGACTTTCACTCTAATCGAAATTATTCTCATATTGAGAATAATTTAAAAAGACTACTTTTTTCCCCCAATAATTCAATGCAATGCATGTAATCAGTTATAAAAAAATTCGTGAATTTATCCAGATACACCCAAATTCTGAGAGCCCACTTAACAACTGGTATAGAATTGTAAAAAATACAGATTTTAATCACTTTGCAGATATCAAAGAGCTTTTTCCAAGTGCCGATCAAGTCGGAAACTTTGTTGTGTTTAATATTGGAGGTAATAATTTCAGATTGGTTGCTTTATTAAGATATCAAATCAATCGGTTGTTTATCAGATCGATCATGACTCATGTAGAATACGATAAAAACAAATGGAAGGAGGATACATGTCTCCAGAGTTCAAAAAAGTAGCGGATGTTTGGCCCTCTATATCCGCAATTCTTCACTTTCCAAAATCGGAAGAGGAGCTTAACCGTCTCGTTGATTTAGCTGACTACATAATGGATGTATCAAAAGGAGCAGAAGATCATCCGTTAAGCGGGCTACTTGATATTGTCGGAACTATAATTGAAGAGTATGAAAAATTGAACATTCCTGAACCCGAAGGTGATCCTATTGGTTGCATAAAAAATTTAATGAATGAGCATGGATTAAAACAAAAAGACCTTACAGAATTGGGTTCACCAGGTGTAATTTCAGAGATTCTTTCTGGAAAAAGAGAACTAAATAAAAGGCAAATAAAAGCTCTTTCCACCAGGTTTAATTGTAATCCTTCTGTATTCATGTAAAAAATCTAACAAATAAGGATAGATTGTGCGAAGCCACAATCTATCCTTTTTCGTTGGACAAGCCCGGAACAGGTCCGCCATTTTATCGGTCACTCCATATAATCCTATACGTTAGCTTCAGAAACTACCTTCCAAAAAAAGTAATTGCTTGCCATAAAGAATAAGTATATATTTTGAGTATATATAGGAGGTAAAAATGGAAACAGCAAAATTATTTAAAAACGGACAAAGTCAAGCGGTTAGACTACCAAAAGAATATCGATTCGAGGGCGAAGAGGTTTATTTAAAGAAGGTCGGAAATACTGTCGTGTTGATTCCCATTAAAAATTCTTGGGAACCTCTAATAAACAGCCTTGATGAGTTCTCAAGTGATTTTATGAATGATAGAAAACAACCTGAAACTCAAAGAAGAGAAGATTTTTAATGTACTTATTAGATACCAACATTTGCATATACATTATCAAGAAAAAGCCTATTGAGGTTATTAAACGATTTCAAAAATTACCTCCCGGACAAGTGGCGATTTCTTCAATAACTCTTTCAGAACTCCAATTTGGGGTTGAAAAGAGCAATTTCCCAGAAAAAAATCGAGATGCATTAGAAAAATTTCTTATTCCCCTTGAAATCGTCAATTATGATTCTGAAGCATCAATTGTGTATGGAAGAATAAGGAACCACCTGAAATCAAAAGGAACACCGATTGGCTCTCTCGATACCCTGATTGCGGCGCACGCCATTAGTATTAACTCGATTTTAGTTACCAATAATGAGAAGGAGTTCTGTCGAGTACCTGATCTGGTTGTTGAAAACTGGATAAAATAAAGATAACAAATGTATTGAAAAATATAAGAAAATTCCTATTCAATTCTACAAAGTTGACTTGGTAACGGCTTCCTCTTACCCGACAACACAAAACAATTCCATTGCATTCGAAATCCTCATCGATTAAACTAATGTTATACAATAATGCTATCGATGGAGATTTATTATGACGACAGTAACCATATCACCAAAATATCAAATAGTTATTCCTCGGGAAGTTCGGGAAAAGCTTCATTTGATTCCAGGACAAAAAGTTCATGTCATTTCCTATTCAAACAGAATTGAAGTAATACCAGAAAAGAAAATATCGGATATGCGCGGTTTTCTTCGTGGTATTGATACTTCATTTGAAAGGGAGGCTGATAGACTATGAATATTGTTGATTCATCAGGCTGGCTTGAATTTTTTTCCGATGGTCCAAACGCTAATGAATTCAGTAAACCGTTATCTGATACTGAAAATCTTATTGTCCCATCGATCAGCGTATTTGAGGTGTTCAAAGTGGTACTTCGTGAACGGGATGAAGATGCGGCACTTACGGCGGTATCACTGATGAAGCAGGGAAGAGTCATAGAATTAAGCTTTGAACTTGCAATTCAAGCAGCAAAAACCTCAGCCGACCACAAGATTCCGATGGCTGACAGTATAATATTGACGACCGGACGACTCCACAATGCAACGGTATGGACGCAAGATTCAGATTTTAAAGACTTTTCCAATGTCAAATTCTTTCCAAGATTGAGATCTTAGTTTTCGAACAACAGCATGAAGCCGAGGACACTCAATTTGGGTGGAGGCAAGTAAAGCGATCCTGGCGCAAATTCATCGTTTGACCAAAACCTGCGCAGCCCCGGCTTATGCAGGCGTTTTGCTTCTAAAAGTGAGATTCAATATCCATTGAGTTATACAAAACGCATATAATACCAATGAAATCATCAGAGTTGCGGCGATAAAAAATTATGTGACCACCTTGAGGGAATTTTCCATACCCCTTTCCAATGTAGTCGCATTTAACACCAAGGTTTGGATTTTCAGCAAGTTTTGTAAAGCAGCCATAATATGTTTCAGGTATATGTTCCTTTGTTTAATACCCCATTTGTTTTCAGTGTTTCCACCGATTTCAACCAAGTCTGAAAATGCATTACGGAAGAGCTTGAATGCAGGCATTAGGTATTTTCTTGATCAAGTGTTTTGATCAAATTGTCATGGGAATATTCGACAAAGCCACTTTTTTCACCTTCTTCCAGCATACCACGAAGAGTACTTAGTTTTGTTTCATTGTCTTCCAGCATCCTTAACCCAGCTCTTACAACTTCGCTAACAGAGCTATAGCGACCGTTTTCAATTAACTGAGCAATGAAAGAATCAAAGTGATTTCCGAGAGTAATACTTGTATTTTTGGCCATGTTGAGTCCTCGATTTGTTTTAATACCAATTATTGGTATTTTACATGGCTTATTTTCCCAAATCATCCATTCAGAATTGCATTTGTCAAAACCGTAATAGGGGTTAGGAGTCAGGTCTTCGGAGGATGACTTAAAGTGTCAAAACGCTATGGAGGTATTTTACCGGCAGCAGGTCCGCCTGACGATTTTCCAGCTACCCCACTTTGCAGAGAGACTGACATTTGGGACAATGTCGGTTTCGACAGGAATTGCAAGAGATCTCTACCTGCCTGCAATAATCGCACTGGTTGGTATGGCCGCCCTATCGATGGTACGACTTTGACAGGAAGAACAATAGGAACGCGTCTAAAAAACCAATAATATCTGAACATCCATAACGTTTGTATTGGTCGGTCCTGTTTTAACATAACCACCTGCCTTTTGGAAAAAATGATAGGAATCATTGTTTTCCAGATAATATAACGGATCAAGTTTCATTTCTTGCGCTTTGCTAATCGTGTTATTATCCACCACCGCACCGGTCGCATCAGTAGGGCCATCATTTCCATCCGTACCGCAGGAAAGAAACATCATTTCACGACTGCCCTGCATTTCAATGGCAGCACTCAAAGCCATTTCCTGATTTCGCCCCCCTTTTCCATTTCCCTTGATTGTAACAGTGGTTTCTCCGCCTGTAATAATACATGCCGGTGTTTTCACAGGTCTTTTGAAGGCGGCACATTCTTTACCCACAGCAACCAACGCCTTGGCAATTTCCCTGCTTTCGCCCTGCAACATCGTCGATAATACACAGGTATGATACCCCCGATTAAGCGCCTCTTTTTCCACATGAGCGATGGCATCACGATTACTTGCAATAACAAGCTGGTATGCCTTTGCAAAACAGGGATGTGATTGTTTTGGTGTTTCAGGTATTGCGCCAATATGTCCGAGTTCCAGATGTTTTGTGACAGATGGTGGGAGAGAATTAATTATTTTATACTTCTTAATAATATCGATACAATCACCGAAAGATGACTGATCCGCTACGGTTGGACCTGAAGCAATGATATCCAGGTCGTCACCGATTACATCCGATATGATAAGTGTTACCAACGTTGCGGGATAAACAGATTTTGCCAGAAACCCACCCTTAATTAGAGAAAGGTGTTTTCTAATGGTGTTTATTTCATGAATCGTGGCTCCGCAAGCAAGAAGTATTCTGGTAGTTTCCTGCTTATCATCAAGCCGGATTCCATCCGGTGGTTGGGGAAATAGAGCAGAACCTCCTCCTGAAATCAGACACACCACAAGATCATTATCGGTGGCATTTTCAGCCATTGCCAGTATTTCTTTTGCTCCCATCAACCCGGCTTCATCGGGAACAGGGTGCGCCGCCTCGATGATTTTGATTCTCGATAGTGGTTCGGTATGCCCATATTTGACGACGACAAGCCCATCAGTTAGTTTATCACCCAAAATATCTTCAATCGCTCTTGCCATCGGGGCTGTTCCTTTGCCTGCACCGATTACATAAATATTTTGATAGTCTTTCAACAAATAACACCGGTCTCCGATATGTAATCTGTCATTTTCTATCCGGCAGGTCGAATGAATCGCCGAGTCGGGTTTTACAGCATTTAACCCGGCAAAAAAAATATCTGTTATCTCCTGGTATCGTTTCAATGAATTTGTATTCATATTTTTATTTTCCAGATCATTTTTATTTGGAGCAACATCTGAAACTCCTGTAAGGAATACATTTAATGAATCTTAAAAGGAAGGAGTTATCAGAATGGTTTTGTTTCAAGGGAGGCGAAGCGTAAACCGGTTCCTGGCGTTTGCTGAAAAGGCAGGATGTTTCACAAGTCTGCTCTTCCAGAGGCAATCTACAGCTCCCCTGGAAGAAATACAATTTAAACTATGCGATCTCGTGAGCTGCAAGCATTTCCAAGGCTTTCACCATTGCCGAGTGATCCCAGGCAGAACCACCATTGGCAGCGCACGCATTAAAAAGTTCTTGAGCAGTTGATGTATTAGGCAGAGAAATTCCCATTTTCCTGGCATTGGAGAGTGCAAGATTCAGGTCTTTCTGATGCAGCTCAATGCGAAATCCCGGATCAAACGTTCTTTTTACCATTCTATCACCATGGACTTCAAGTATCTTTGATGAAGCAAACCCCCCCATCAGGGCAGAACGGACTTTCTCCGGATCAGCACCGGCTTTGGAAGCAAAAAGAAGCGCCTCACCCACAGCCTCAATGTTAAGAGCAACAATAATCTGATTGGCAACCTTACAGGTTTGTCCGTCTCCATTACCTCCAACCAGTGTGATATTTTTACCCATCAGATCAAAAATCGGCTTTACCTTATTAAACGTCTCTTCTTCTCCCCCCACCATAATCGTTAAGGTTGCGTCTTTTGCTCCAATTTCACCACCAGATACAGGTGCATCAAGGTACTGGCACTCCAGTTTATTGATTGCCTGTGCAAATTCCTTTGTCTCAACAGGAGAAATCGAACTCATATCTACAACAATCTTTCCTGGAGAAAGTCCGTCCGCCACTCCATCGTCGGAAAAAAGAACCGCATTGACGTCGGGAGTGTCTGGAACCATGACAATAATGACATCTGCTTTCTCCGCTACTTCTTTACAGGAAGTGACCACATTGACACCCTTATCAATCAGGGATTGTGGTATGGGAGACTTATCAAATGCTGTAACATCATATCCACCGTTCATAAGGTTTAACGCCATTGGGGCACCCATGATTCCTGTTCCGATAAATCCTACTTTCATATTTAGTTCTCCGTTAAATTGGTTTTAAATGACTGTGCCATATCTCTTGATGCCGCCTTTATAAGGCCGGAATCAGAACCAGCACCGACAAAAGTAAATCCCATGTCAATATATTTTTGTGTATCCCCTTTATTACCGGCAAGAATGCCAATAGGAGCGTTGATTTTGCGACATTTTTCGACAATCTCAAGAAATTTCTTCTGCACTTCAAGATGTCCGGGATCAGCCAAATGCCCCATACTTGCGGCAAGGTCACTCGGCCCGATAAAAATGCCATCGATCCCATCTATTTCGTATATGGATTCAATATTCTCAGCGGCTTCCAGTGTTTCAACCTGCACCACAAGACCAATGCAATCATCAATTCTGTGCCAATAATTCTCCGTATAACCATAGCAACTTCCCCTGGCACCGACAGAAACACCTCTGATCCCTCTGGGTGGATATCTCACAGCACTGACTGCTTTTTTGGCCTCCTCGGCGTTCTGTACAAAAGGCACAATAAAATTATGAAAGCCGATATCCAGTAATCGTTTAAATGTCAACGGATCGTTCCAGACCGGTCTTACCAGTGGAACTGTCGGACTTCCTTTCATCGCCTGTAGCTGGGCAATCAGTGATGTAATATCATTCGGTGCATGTTCTGTATCAAAAAGAATCCAATCAAAACCGGCATAGGAAAGCATTTCGGTGACAATATTACTGACAAGATTGCTCCACAAACCAACCTGTAGCTCTTTTGTCTTCAACCGTTCTTTAAATCTATTATTAAAAACTTCTTCCGTATTTGGTAGTTTCATTTTTTCCTCCTATTTACGAATCATACAAGGACGTTTATTATCAAACTCCCAACCGGGAACAAGATATTGTATGGCAACAGAATCATCTCTTCCCGCAAGCCCCATTGATAAATAAAGTTCATGGGCTTTCTGAATATTCTCCATGTCTATTTCAACCCCAAGCCCCGGTAAATCGGGCACTTGTAACTTACCTTTCCTGATGACATACGGATTTTTTGTCAGGTGCTGTCCATCCTGCCAGATCCAATGTGTGTCGATGGCCGTAATTTTTCCGGGGGCAGCTGCCGCCACTTGTGTAAACATGGCAAGTGAGATATCAAAATGATTGTTAGAGTGTGATCCCCAGGTAAGCCCCCATTCATGGCACATCATTGCCACCCGGACAGATCCTTGCATGGTCCAGAAGTGAGGATCGGCCAGCGGAATGTCAACTGATTGAAGTTGAATCGTATGCATCATCTGTCGCCAATCCGTTGCAATCATATTGGTAGCTGTCGGAAGACCGGTAGCGCGTTTGAACTCAGCCATAATCTCTCTACCGGAATACCCATTTTCAGCACCACAGGGATCTTCCGCATATGCAAGAACATCATTTCGTCCTTTACAAAGCTTTATGGCCTCCTCAAGCGACCAGGCCCCGTTTGGGTCAAGCGTAATTCTCGCATTAGGAAACTGTTTTGCAAGCGCTGTGACTGCCTCAATTTCTTCCTCTCCTGAAAACACCCCGCCTTTTAGTTTAAAATCGTTAAATCCGTACCTTTCCTGAGTTGCTATTGCGAGTTGAACAATGGATTCAGGGGTGGTCGCCTCTTCGTGTCGAAGTTTAAACCAGTTATTGTCGGCATCTTCATCAGAAAGATAAGGAAGATCTGTTTTTTTTCTATCACCAATGTAAAAAAGATAGCCAAGTACATCCACTTCCTTTCGTTGCTGCCCTTCACCCAACAGAGCTGCAACCGGTACATTCAGATGTTTTCCCAGGAGATCTAAAAGTGCAGCTTCGAGAGCTGTCACGGCATGAACCATAATTCGTTGGTCAAACGTCTGTAAGCCACGACCATTAGAGTCCTCCTCCGCAAATGTTTCTCTAATGGCATTCAGTACGTTATTGTAATAACTTATTGGCTGGCCAACCACATGCGATATGGACGTTTCAAGAACTTTTCTGATTTTTTCACCACCGGGAACTTCCCCGACACCTGTATTACCGGCACTATCTTCCAGGATAACAATATTTCTTGTAAAAAAAGGGCCGTGAGCACCACTAAGATTAAGTAGCATACTATCATGGCCAGCCACAGGTATCACCTGCATATCAGTTATAATCGGAGTATTGATATTACTTGACTCATTCGGTTTCACCAGTGCTCTCCTTTAGACTGTTCTGAATACTTTTTGGAGTTTAATAAACAACTGTCAATGATATCGATGTTAGCGCTGTCATATTTTATTGTCAACTATTTAGTATTCAGTTTTCCTAAAAAACCTTTCCATAACATTGGCATCATATTCCACTGTATTTATTTACATATTTGTTTTTGATACAGTCGTCCGGTCCTAACAAACATCCCTCGTTCAGGCACTTTTTTTTTATTTTATAATCGTTAATCCAATGACACTTACTTGCTCAAAATGTGAATCTTATGTATGATTCAAATCGTATCAAGGTAAATCAAAAAAGTGATCAGTAAGATGAATTTATTACTCTCTGAGATTCACCAAGCAGATACAATGTTAGCGCAATCTATTAAACCAATTTCTAGAATACCAATAATGGTCGGACTCGTGTCATCAGACAATAAAGATCCCAAAAAACCAGTAAGCCATATCCAAAGAGATGTGACACTTGATGATGTGGCAAAAATGGCTGAAGTATCTGCCATTACTGTCTCCAGAGCAATCAACCAACCGAATAAGGTCGCTCCCAAAACCTTGAAAAAGGTAAAGCAGGCAATCACCAAAACGGGGTATGTACCCAATCTTTTGGCTGGAGGATTGGCGTCCAAAAGCAGTAAGCTGATCGCAGCAATTGTTCCCTCTATTGCCAATCTGGTGTATGCCGAAACGGTACGAATATTCAGCAATCAACTTGAAAAAGCCGGATACCAGGTAATTCTGGGTGATTCCGGCTACCCGGAAGTCCTTGAAGAAAAGCTGGTCGCAACCATTTTGAGTAGAAAACCGGACGGAATATTACTGACCGGTGTTGATCACTCATCAAATTGCCGAAAATTACTTCAATCTGCTAATATTCCGATTATTGAAACCTGGGATCTGACGGACTCTCCGCTGGATATCGTCATCGGCTTCAATCATATCAATATCGGCCGGGAAGTTGCTAGTTTTATTGTTGGCAGTCATTATACAACAGTCGGCTTCGTCTCCGCCGATGATGTCAGAGCCACAATCAGACAGCAATCCGCTGAAGAGAAGCTGGGTGAGCTCGGTATTACGGATATCTACTCTACGACGGTGCCTGCCCCCACCAGCATGGAACTCGGGCGAATCGGAACCAAACAGCTCATTGATCAAGGACTTGATAAAGGGATTATTTTATGCAGTTCCGATACACTGGCGCAGGGAGTTCTGGCAGAACTGATGTCAAGAAACATTAAAATACCAGAACAGGTAGGAGTGATCGGGTTTGGAGATCAGGTTTTTGCCGCTTTTACCCATCCTCCATTGACAACAATCAGAATCGACAGAAAAAGGATCGGCCAGGTAGCCGCAGACGTATTGCTGGCTCGATTAACCGGTCAAACCGTTAAAAATAAAATAATTGATATCGGTTTCAGCATCATAAAGCGTGAAACATCTTGATTCCTGATAACTCTTCAACGGACACAAGCTTTTTTAAACCTGAATGTGCTTCGTATCCTTTCGTAGCAATATATTTCTTAATTTCAACGTTTTTGATTTAGGGATCGCTAAAAAATAACTTCGCATGGTCTGTTTACCAAAGTCCTAAAAACACTGGACATTCTGCAAACAGAATGTGAATTAATTTTTGAGCCGACCCTTAAGTCACAGGGGCTGGATTAAAGACAACCAGATCGTTTTTCAAACCTAATTTATCAGAAGCGGTTTTCGATCTCCCACTGGCAATATCCAAAATCATCTTAAACAGTTCCAGACCGATCTCTTCAATACTAGCTTCGCCAGTTGCAATTCGGCCGGCATCCAGGTCAATCAAGTCAAACCATCTTTCACTTAGCTCTTTCCGACTGGAAACCTTAATAACCGGTGCCATCGACAGACTGTAAGGTGTTCCTCTGCCAGTTGTAAAGACCTGGAGATTAATGCCGGATGCCAGCTGTTGTGTTCCGCAGATAAAATCACTGGCGGGTGTTGCCGCAAAGTTCAGACCTTTTTTTCGAACAACTTCACCGTGACTCAACACATCCACAATGGGGCTATTGCCCGACTTGGCAATGGAGCCCAATGCTTTTTCCAAAATATTGGAAAGCCCCCCTTGTTTATTTCCCGGAGTGGGGTTCGCACTTCTATCCGATTGTCCCGCCTCCAGGTATTGATCATACCATTTCATTTCATTGATCAAAGCTTTGCCCACTGTTGCGTCTTTTGCCCTGGGAAGCAGCAAATGAATTGCATCACGAACTTCGGTCACTTCGGAAAACAAAACGGTGCCCCCAGCCTGTACAATTAAATCTGTGGCATAACCCACGGCGGAATTTGCTGTAATACCGGAAAAAGCGTCACTGCCACCACATTGTACACCGATGACCAGATCGCTGACGGGGCATATTTCACGTTTGCGATTATTGAGCCGTTCGAGTCTTGCTTCCGCCATTTCCAGTATTCGACTGATCATTCCTTGAAATCCGCCTGAACAATCGGTTTGCAAGCAAACAATAGTCTTATTTGGCAATTGACCATTCAAAACCAGTTGTTGTGGCTCAAGTTTTTCACAACCTAATCCCAGAATCAGGACTTCACCTCCAAGATTTGGATTTTGCGCAATATTCTTTAGCGTTCGAATCGGAATTGCAGCATTGGGTGCATTTATGGCAACACCACAACCATACGTGTGATTGATGGCGACAACATCTTCAACATTTGGATATTTGCAGAGAAGTTTGTTCTTGATTTCTCGAACGGCATACTCCACGACCCCGGCAATACATTGAACGCTTGCCATAACTCCGAGTATGTTTTTTATACCGACAGTCCCATTGGTATTTCGATACCCTTCAAAGTGGTATCCTTCGAGCAAGGGGCGTTTGATGTATTTCTTCGTGGTTGGCAGCAACTCGCCAAGTGATGGAGCCTTGGGAAGAACAATCCGATCTTCATGAATCCAGGCACCTTTTAGAATTTTCTCTGCTGCCTGACCGATCACTTCGCCGTATCTGATGATATTCGCTCCTTTTTCAATATTCATCAGAGAGACCTTATGCCCTTGCGGTATATCTTCGGATAAGGTGATACCGCCTTCAATTTCAGTTTCTTTTTTTAGCCCACCATCGTTTGCGATAATCGCCACATTATCGTCTGCATGTATCTTTATGGTTATTGCTTTTTCGATCATTGTTTCACCGTTTGCCATTTAATTCGTATTGATACTTCCATCAAACCACATCAGGCTTTTTTCTTTTTTTTAGAATAGATTGAAAACAGAATAGATGCCAAAATCAGAACCCATAAGACTACCGCTACAGGACTCTTGGTAAAGAAGATCCTGATGTCTCCAAAGGACTCCAGACTTTTTATGAAATAGACTTCTGCCGATTTTCCAAGGATGAACCCGATAATAAACGGCGCGATTTCAATCCCCAACTTTGTGCCGACATACCCGAAAACGCCAAAAATAAAGAGTGTCCAGACATCAAACATGATGCCATAATTAATGGCATATGAGCCCACAACACACATCATGATGATAATCGGATACAGAATGTATTTGGGAACGGTCACAACCTTCGCGATATATTTAATGGCAAAAAACATGATCAGAAACATGGCAAAATTGGCCAACAACAGTGCGGATGTCATCGAATACCAGATGTCGATATGCTCACCGATAAAAAGAGGTCCCACCTGTAGTCCTTGAAGTGTAAACGCACCGATCAATACTGCTGTTGTGCTGTCTCCCGGAATTCCCAATGAAAGCAGCGGAATAAGAGCCCCGCCAGTCAACCCGTTATTAGCAGATTCAGACGCAATGATCCCCTCAGGTGCGCCTTTTCCCAGTTTTGAAGGATCTTTGGAAAAGCTTTTCTGTTGAGTATATGATAATACCGATGCAGCACTCCCGCCGACACCGGGCAACATCCCGACAAAAGTACCAATAAGGCCCGATCGAAACAGGTTTACAAATTGTCCTTTGAACACGCGAAAGGAAAATGCGCTCTTTTGCACAGAGGCTTTTTGGGTACTGAGTGAGTCTTCATCAACATCCTGGATTTCATTGTACGCGCCTTTTTCCGTGTCCGCCAATATTGTTCCCAAACCAAACAGACCGATCAGAACGGGAAGCAATGAAAAGCCACTTTCAAGATAATCCTCCATGAAGTCAAACATCAATCTCGTTTCACCGTTGCCGCCCACAGAAATATCATAAGTACCGATCAAACTGAACCAAACACCTAACGCACCGCTGAAAATGCCGATGATGACACTGCCTTTGGACAAAGAGGCGATCACGGATAGCGCGAACAGGATGATTAGAAACTTTTCAATATACGAAAACTTAATCGCCAGGTCAGCGAGTACGGGGGCAAAGAAAAACAATATCAGCACACTTAAAAGACCACCAAAAAGAGAAGAAACGATTGCCGTTTTTAATGCTTTTTCTCCTTCGCCTTTCAGGGTCATTGGATACCCATCAAACGTCGTGGTAATGGATGACGGTGTGCCAGGAATGTTTAGTAGAATCGCTGGAACAAGACCACCGGAGATTCCCCCGACATAAAGTCCAAGTAAAAGCGCAAGTCCATCTACCATTTCAAGTGAATATGTTAACGGCAAACAAACGGCAACAGCCATTGTCGCTGTCATGCCGGGAATGGCGCCAAAAATGATACCAATTATGACACCAACAAACACCAGCAGAAAAAAAGTGGGGGAAAGTAGTGTTAGAGCTTCCATAAGTCTTCAATCCGATTTGTAGATATATATAAGTCTTTTCGAATCCGCTAGGGGAGTGTGATATTAAATAAATACCCCAGGACATACCAGGCAACGCCCGGGGCTATCACAGAATTCAGGCCGATGACAACCGCTTTTGGACGCGTCAGATGGTGCACGTACATGAATGAAATGATCAACATGAAAGGAATGGAAACCAGAAAAAAACCCAGTCCAAGATTGGGAAAAAATGAACCCACAAACTCCATTAGATAGAAATAGATGGGAACAACAAACAATGTACCAAACAATCTAATCTTGTCGTAATTTTCAACGAAGAATTTAAGTTTTCTTTTACCGGTTTTGACCTCATAAAAAAACTTTCTTCCGTTTAAAAACAGTATCAGGACCAACAGGAATGCCATAAACCACATGATAATCGATGGAAAAATCATGTGAGACTGGCTAAAATCGATTTTCACTCCAAAAATTGAAGAGAAACTGTTTTCCATTGAATCACCTCATTGTATAAATCCGGCCCCCTTAAAGGTTGGATTGAGTTAAATACAAAGGGGGTTGTTTAAAATTTCAGAATTCAAACGTCACTCGTAGCAGAGTGAAACCTCACCCTACTACCTAAAATTATCATTATTTACTTAATTGCATTAATGATTTTCTTATAATCAGACATTTTATTCATCAGATATGTTCTTGCCTCGTCAGACGGTCTGAAGTTTGGGATAAAAAAAGCACGCTTTTGAATATCCTGAATCTTGCCTTCCGCAAATATTTCGGTCAGCGCATTGTCAAGATATTCAACAATTTCAGGCTTCATTTTCTTATTATAGAGAAAGAAAAATTCCTTATCAAAAGTAAAATTCCTGGTCCCATCCATCGTCACTGATTGCACTGGCGTTACGTACCCGAGAAGATCTTCTCGGGTTGTTTCACCGAGTCCTTTTTTATTTGCCTGAGTGATTGTATTTTTATTGGCTGTAAGCCAAAGAAATTTCATCGCTTTCTGGTCATCCGCAGGAAGCCGGGTATATTGCTCATTTGCCTGAACAGATCCATTGATGATATCGGCTTGACCATCAAAAAGGGTTTGGTTTTTGTCTGACTGAGAACCGGTATTTAAGGGTACTAGATTTTTCTCCATTCCCGGATAAGTGATTCTGATTGCATTTTTAAGTGCACTAAAACCAATTTCCGACACACCACCAGGCTGGATTGCCACTCTCACCCGTTCGCCTTTACCACACGCTTTAATAACATCGGCAATACTATTATAGGGCGACCTCTTGGGGGCAAGATATGCATTTCCAGGATTAATAGCAATGGTGGGCCCGATTTGATATTTCTCAAAAATATTCTTATAGCCTTTTACTCCATAAAGGTAACCCAGATAAGACTGGTCATGAAAAATCATTAGCGTGTTTCCACTTGAAGACCTGTTCAAAGCCTTAAAAGCAGCTGTCGCCCCCACTGCGTCCACTTTCACTTTTGTATTAAGTTTTTTCGCCAACGCCTTGGCGATAATACTGGAATTCTGATAAGTATCCCCACCTGTTGACTTGGAACCGATCACCACCCTGATGTTACCTCTGATCAGATTTTTCCCGGCTGCATAAGCAGGTATGGTTGAAACCATTAAAATCGAAGATAAAAATAGTCCCATGTACGAAAACATCTTCATTGTTCCCTCCTTTATTTCAAATCAAACAGTTTTAAATCTAACAGTTACGAAGGTCAAACTAATCACAGTTCAAACACCCGGTGACCCTGGTCTATCTTTTAAAATACTCAATTCAACAAATGACAGCGCTGTCATTTGTTGATCAGATGCTAGCGCTAACATTCAAAACTGTCAATATAATTTTCAATAAAAAATCCGTTTGATTCTCCTCAATAAGATATGGTCTTTGCCTCTTTACCTAAATTGATCTGATCATAGCCTTTTTAACACGAGGTCGGTCTCGTTAGATCGTGAGCATCCAATTGATTGTAGAAATTTCAGTCTGTGTTTTCAGAGTAATCTTAGTATTTTCCTCATAAAAACCATTTTACCTCTTTCAAAACCACATCGCAAATACGTCTCAATTTCTTTTTTCTTTCGTAATGGCACAGTTTCATTAGTGAGTCTGTTTAATATATAAAAACATTGACATCAAGCCCCTATATTGCTTATATTTTCAGTGCGTTAGGCAAAAAAGATGTACATGTTTCTGGGTAATCAAAATCAGTTTTTTGTTTCTTTCGCACTTTTCACTCAAAAATCAATATTCGAATTATTCATTCTTAAAAAGGAGATAAAAAATGCTGAAAAGAGTTATTTTCGTATTGATTTCAGTCGCATTTATTTGGAGCTGTGCTACAGATGAGAACAGGAGCACAGGGCCTTCTGATACGTCAGACCCCATTTTAACGGAGCCTGACGTATCCAAGAATGTCCGGTTAAGTTTTTCCAACTCAACGTTTCGAAACTCGAATTCGATTTTAAGCCTTGCTGATATTCCTGATGAAGACATTCAAAGAATACTTGTTACTGTGGAAGCCTCTTCAGATAGCATCGTTTTTGAAAAAAAGAGCCTGGATGTATATTCAATGGGACAGATGTATGTCAGCCAACCCCTTTCAATTACAAAAGCGGGAGACTATGCCATCACAGAGTTTTTTGTGTTAAACGGTGAAGGGGACATCATCTACGCATCCCCCCTCGAAGACTCGAAGAAAGCCATTTATGTTCATTATCCTTTGCCGTTCGAGTTCAGTGTTGCAAACAATGCAGATACAACACTTCCAATCGAAGTCACTCATGTATCACCATATGATACCCCCGCAGACTTTGGGTATGACGGACTGGGGATTGCTTTTGTGAATGTTTCATTGTTCGAAGAACTCACACTTGAATATTTGTTTAACAACAATCTGAACGATACGGTGGGGTCAAACAACGGCACTTCGAGCACTACACCGGTATTTGATACGGATCGGTTTGGTAATGAAGAGAGTGTATTTTTAAATGCATCGGATAAAACAGCTTACATCGCTTTAGACCAGGAAATTGACAGTAGCCAGGTTTCCATTTCTTTCTGGTATAACTATGGGGGAAGCGGTGGTGAAACCTCCACTCTTATCGGTTCAAATGAATGGGAATACCAACATCTCATTGTTCATACAAACGGTGCATTGGGATTTAGAAACGAAGCGTATAACTATTTTGATACATCCCTGACACAGGGAGAGTGGTGCCATATTGTTTACATAAAAGACGGAAGTCGGAGTAGACTGTATTTTAACGGTCAGGAAGTTGCGAGAGAATATGCAAATTTCGACAATGCGCTTCACCCCATTCAAATCATTGGAAACATAAGCACCGATACAACCAAGGGCGCTCTCGGAAGTCTGGATGATTTCAGAATTTATACCAGAGTTTTGAGTGGTATCGAAGTTCTGGCACTTTATGACGACCAGGCACCTAAAGTTGAAATTACATACCCACTGGAAAATTCGGTTGTCAGTGGAACCTTGATGATTGAAGCCGTTGTGGAAGATGATAAAGATATCCCCGGTGTCAATTTTTATGTTGATGATGTATTAATCGGCACAGACCTCTCTCCTCCATATTCTACGAGTTGGGATACATCTACCGGTTTTAATGGAAGTCACAGTATTCGAGCCAAGGTTTTTGATAGCTTGAAAAATATGAGGAATACAGTGATTGATGTAAGTGTAAATAATGCAATCCATCATGATATTGCGCCAATTTCAGCCGGTACATATCACTCTGTAGCGATAAGGGACAACGGGGTTGTTTATGCCTGGGGATATAATGTGCATGGTGAGGTTGGCGATGGAACAGTGACCGAACGACAGAGTCCAACAATGGTAAAAAGCCTAACCAATGTTGTGGGCGTGCGTTCAGGTACTTATCACAATATTGCGTTAAGAAACGATGGAACCGTTTGGGGTTGGGGATATAACGCCAGTGGAGAATTGGGAGATGGCAGTACAATCACTAAAATAACACCAACCCGGGTTAAAAACGTCTCCAAGATTGTGTCAATAGCAACCAGACATTACCACAATCTTGCTCTTCAGTCAGATGGAACGATTCTTTCCTGGGGATTCAATAATTACGGTCAATTGGGACATCATCCGGGAACAAATCAACTCGAAGCAGACGTGGTGGAAGGAATTGATAATGTTATTGCAATTGCAACCAGCATCCATACTTCCTACGCCGTAAAAACGGATGGAACTGTTTGGGTTTGGGGTGCAAATAATTATGGTCAGGCGGGGCAAGGAACAACAACCCCTGACCGTTACCATTCGCCTGTGCAGGTTCCAGGTTTGGAAGGCGTTATCGCAATAACTGCTGGTCGTAACAGCCATGTTTACGCCCTGAAAGAAGACGGAACCGTCTGGGCTTGGGGAAGAGGGAATAACGGGTCAATTGGAGATAGCTTCAATGTAAATCGCTATTCTCCGGTAAAAGTAAATGGACTAACAAACATCCGAGCTATCGCTGCCGGAGACTATCATGTATTGGCGATTAGGAGTGATGGTACGGTTTGGAGCTGGGGATTAAACTCAACCGGGCAACTGGGAGATGGAAACACCGTCATCAAATATGCGCCGGTCAAAGTAAAAGACCTGGACAACATCGTTTATATTGCGGCAGGAGACCTACACTCCATGGCAGTTGATAAAGATGGAAAGATTTATACCTGGGGATCCACCGAATACGGTCAACTTGGAAACGGCACCAGCAGCGGTGTTTACCCGGTGCCGATTGATGTAAACTGGCCTTTAACAGCTTTGGTTCCTGAAGGAGTCAGTTTTGATGTTTACCCCGGCATTACAAACACTATCAATCCAAGAAGAGTTTCTGCGGGTCACTGGTTCACGAATTGTATTCGTGATGATGCCAGTGTCTGGTCATGGGGACATAATGCCAATGGCGAGTTGGGAATTGGTAACACAACCAGGCAATTAAGCCCACTTCAAACAATCAATATTTCCGACATGCTCTCAATTTCAGCCGGAGGATCTCATACCCTTTCCATTGAATCCAATGGAACCTTATGGGTCTGGGGATATAATGCGTATGGCCAGCTTGGCAGGGGTGACACGGTAAACTCACTGATTCCGATAAACCCTGCGAATATGTCAGATGTTACGGATGTTACTGCTGGGCATAGTCACTCCATCATCGTAAAAAAGGATGGTTCAGTCTGGGGCTGGGGAATGAATTCAAACGGCTCTGTGGGTGATGGAAGTGTGACACATCGCTACACCCCTCAGCATGTAGATGAACTTGAGAACATCGTCAAAATTGCTTCCGGTAGCTATCACAGTATCGCATTAAAGGCGGATGGATCGATTTGGAGTTGGGGGTTGAACAACCATGGACAATTGGGGATCGGTCATACGCTGAATCAAACGTCACCGGTAAAAATTGAAACAATTGAAAACGTTATTGACATCGCCAATGGTTCAAATTTTTCCCTGGCATTAAAGACAGACGGTACTGTTCGGTCATGGGGATATAATGGTAATGGCGAATTGGGGGACGCAACAACAACCAGTCGCTGGACACCGGTTGAAGTGAACGGGTTGTCAAATATTGTCAAACTTTCCGCTTCTGCCAACAATGCATTTGCCCTGGATACAGATGGTAATCTTTGGGTATGGGGCTACAATGGAAGTGGGAACCTGGGAGACAGAACCTCCATTACCAAATACACACCTGTGCGGTTGGATACCATTACAGACGTTATGGATATCAGTGGTAGTATGGGATATCACCATGCCATAGCATTAAAAACCGACGGAACGATTTGGACGTGGGGACGATACGACGACGGTTCAACATGGTTGGGAGCGCTGGGAAGTGGATTAAATGAGAACTCAAATGTTCCCTATAATGTGTTATTTCCGTAACTAACATAACTTTATTACCTATTTCAAAGACAGGTATTTAAACCGGAAATCCAAAATCATGGGGTATTAAATGCCTGTCCGAACCAACAACAACGGGAATTCTCTCAAATTGTTAGGATTTCCGTTAACGAACTTTAATAAATGAAAAAGGCCCCTTGCGTTTGCAAGATCCACGATGATCTAAAGAACACAGGTGCATTTTCTCATGCTTTTCTCCGGGACCTTCCAGGGCATCTTCTCTCTGAGTTACAAGCCAGTAACGATCTTATCAATCCCCAAGAAGACCAGTTGGCCTGAAAATTTCCCGAACAGGTTTACTATGATCAAGAGACAATATTACATAATCGGTTTATTTCCAGTGAATCATCGGTAATCCGGCAACAGGAGATCGAAAATACGGGATGCTGTCTCCTCTCAAACTACCGATATAAACTGTTCTCAGGTCCTTTCCTCCAAAAGTTACACTTGCAAACCAAGGTGCAATGTCGCCTCCACAAGACAGCATTAAATCCGGTGTTACCCGATCCTCTGCAAATGCTTTCATCAATTCAGCTTCAGCCGAAGGATCGCTATCATCCAGCAGGACCTTAAAGTCCCCTTCCGGTGTAATAGCAAAAATGCGGTCCGTCATAACGTGGGTTCCCCATAAGTTCCCAAAACTGTCAAAAGCAATACCATCAATAAATGCTCCTGTATCACGCGGGCCATATACTTCTCTGTCAGTCAGTGATCCGTCCGGCAATACCCGTAGTCGGCTGACTCTTTTACCACATGTTTCAACAACATATAACCATTCCTCTTTTTCATCCAGTCTGATTTCGTTTGTAAAATGAAATCCGTCAGCAACAATCCGAATTCCTTTTTCATCCACAACGGCAACATATCCATCAACAATATTCGGACTGATGGCTTTCATCCAGTTTTTTATTTTGGTTGATACCGTAAGCCAGATGCGATTTTTTGAATCTCTGAGTACGAAGTTAACCTTTCCGATCGGTTCACCATCAATAGCATCAATCAGGACCCGTGTATCACCGGTGCGGGTCATGACTTCCAGACAGTCGGTCCCGAAATTGGAAATCAAAATATCACCATTCTCGGCAAAAGCCAGCCCGTTTGGTAATGTTCCTTCAGTAAACCGGGTCGCAGCATCAACAGAAGTTTCAAACGTCGACTGATATGACTGCGTAATGGTTTTTTGGGAACCATCAGCATCAATGTGAACAACCCCACCTCTCGCATCCGCAGACCATAACGATCCATCAGGTTCTGCCAATATGCATTCAGGTCGCTGAAGATCCTTGCCAATGTACTGAATTGCATCACGATCTATCTGAAATCCTTCTAGTGGATTTGCTGTCATCTCTACTCCTTTATGTTATTAGTAACGTCTGAAAAAGAAAATGCCTGTCATACCAGTCACTTCCCAAGGTTGTACCATTGAGCCAGATACAGACTGATCTGGAAAAAAGACAATCAGAATCATGACACTAACAAATATGCTGATATATGGAAAGAGCCCGCGAAAAACATCATTCAATCCGATGCCTTGATCGTCTCTTTAAAACGTTTGATACTAACTTTTACACCGTGTTGTTCATGACAGTATATTGTGGCCCCCACTGTCAAGACAGGAATTTGACCTTTTTTAGATATAGTCCTGCTTTGGGAATATTTTTTCTTCCTTTCCTTGCAACCTATGGAAAGGAGAAAAAAGACATAAGTGTAGACGTATCGCGGCACCACTTTTCAATATCCGGTAAAAGCAGAAGCAGAAACCGTTAGTGAGCTTGCGAGCGACAGGCGTAGCCTGGAATGGTTTGTTCACCGTTGATTAACAACTGTATATTACAGCAGATCCAATTTCGCTTGATATTGGGGCTCCCGCAGGGAGTTAAGATTCCGTTTTTCCCAATTCATCACTTTTCTAATTGTCAGTCACTGTTTCCCTCTCCTAAAATACTAACCTCAAATTTTTTTCTTATGGAATTGACAGCTTCCATCCCTTCGGTCGCTGAAACCGTAAAAAAACTAATTTCCAGTGGCTTGCATAAGAGTGCCTTTGATCCAAGCAACACACCGAATCGATTCGACCCGATATGTTTATCCAGATCCTCACGGGTTTCCCATTCCCCCAACAGATTGAAACAATTTCTGTCTTCGATATTGCAAAAGAGAGTATATGTCAGGCAACCTCTTTCCTTTCCTGTCGGCTCTATCAACGAGAGCAGGGTTTGAGTGAACTCCAGACGCTTTTCCGGAAATACGTTAAATAATATTCTGACAATTATCATGAAGACTCTCTTCTTTAAAGAAAAATAGGTTCAACAGGAAAGCATATGCATGATTAAATGGTATTCTACAGGAACATGTTATGCTAAAGATGAAAAATCAGATTACAGTAACAATATCTTCATATACTCAAACATCAAGCCATGTTGAGTGCGATACGCTTTTTTAACACTAAATCTCTGAATTAATAATGTTTTATAAAGATATAGGACTTGTTGTAGACGGAAAATGTGTTGGGAAAATCAGGGTTGTATATGACCAATGGTTATATTTAACCAATCTATGCAGCAGGCTTTTGTTGTATGAGTATTTGAAATGACATCGTAGATGTCTATAATCCATAGAGATCTACAGTTAAGTACTACCGATGCTAAATTATTGTCTCTTGCTCTTTAATATGAAAAATAACGACGGACATTCAATTCTTTCAGGACAGGAAGGTTAAGATTTCCTGAGCGCAAAAAATGAAAGATTTCAACCTAAAAAGAAGGGAAAACCGTGTTTGAAAACATAACTCAAACAGAAATGTTATTATCAATCATTTTTGTGATTATCATTTTTCTTGTTGGTTTCAAAACCAGTAGTTTCTTTTCTGATAAACGAAGTAAAAGGGAAATGAAACTGATTGATAAAGCACGCGATAATTCAAGTGGAAATTACAGGAAATTGTTGGATGAAGAAAACGTCGAAGTTTTAAGCGCTGGAGATAATTAAATAAATGGGGTTTGCTGATGGTTTTTCCTTCATCAGAGAATTTAGTACTTAAACGCTTCTACTCTTTCTTGCGGTTTTCAATCCCCAGTTTCCGCATACGGGCACGCAGCGTGCTTCTGTCAAGACCTAGAATCTCTGAAGCACTGTTGCTCCCGCTTACTTTCCAATGGGTTTGCTCCAGGGTCTGGGTTATATGATCGCGTTCAACTGCTTCCAACGTTTTTTGACTTGAACCTAATATATTGGACGGTTTATTTAGTTCATCAACCAGTCTTAGTTTTGGTCCCGATGAGTTAATTACCGCCCGTTCAAGGACGTTTTCCAGCTCCCGGACGTTACCAGGCCAGTGATAATTCTGGAGGGCATTCATGACACTTACCGGTACTATTTCAATTGTCTTGCCCAATCGCTTGGAAATTTTTTTGACGTAGTAATCCACCAGCAGAGGTATGTCATTTAAATGATCACGAAGCGGTGGCATGGTTATTGGGAAAACATTTAACCGATACCAGAGATCATTGCGAAAACGCCCCTTAGTGGTTTCAACTTCCAGGTTGCGATTCGTAGCTGCAATAATACGGACATCAACCTTAATGGTGTTAGAACTGCCCAACCGTTCAAACTCACCATCCTGAATGACCCTGAGCAGCTTTGGTTGAAGTTCCAATGGTAATTCACCTATTTCATCAAGAAAAATAGTCGCACCGTTGGCCACTTCAAATCGCCCCAACCGTCGGGAATGGGCACCGGTAAAAGCCCCTTTCTCATGTCCGAAGAGTTCACTTTCAATAAGGTTTGAGGGCAAAGCAGCACAATTCATTTTTACCAGGGCACGATCCCTGCGCTGGCTCAAGCTGTGAATGGCTCTTGCCACCAACTCTTTTCCTGTCCCCGTTTCACCGAGCACCAGAACATTTGTATCGGTATCGGCTATCTGTTCAATTTTATAGAAAACATAATTGATTTCATTACTCTGCCCAATAATGTTTTCATGATTGTATTCTGTTTTGATTTCTTCTTTCAGGTAAGCCTTTTCTGCTTCCAGTTGCTCTTTTAGCTTCTTTATCTCTATAAGAGCTATTTCTGCCTCTTCCTTTGCGAAGCGTAGTTCAGCGGTTCGATCCCTGACAATCTCCTCCAGATTTCGTTTGTAGTATTCACGCTCAGTCACGTCCTCAATAGCCAACAGAATGAGTTGGGTCCTATTCGCTTTTTCGTAAATTCGTCTGGCATTTAAATGCATAATCTTGTGACCAATGGTTTCAAAGTCATGTTCCACTTCAAAATCATTAAAAGTAGTATTCTGGGGGAGGATGTCTTCAAGCAGTTTCTTGAGACTGGGAATGCCCCACTGATGATTGCCAATATCATAGATCAGCAGTCCTTCCGTTTTATCAGGTTTTACTTTAAACATCTGATAAAACGAATGATTAGCTTTCACTACTTTTAAATCAGAATCCAGTATGACCAAGGGTTCCCGGATTGAACCCATAAAGTTTTCAAAAAACACTATCGAGTCTTCTATCGTTTGTTTTTCAGCTGAGGTCATGTTTTATTCTGGTTTCCATGGTTATGTTCTGGTTTTACTTCCCCAGGTTTCTAAAAATCGCTTATAAAGGAAATAAACACTTTCCATCTGATCGTTTTGTCATTGAAAATAATCGGAAACTGTTTTCAATCCCCTGATTGTTTCTAAATTGATAGATACCTGAATAAATCGTTTTTGGCCATTTTTAACCAAATTTATAATCGAAGCATAAAACCGGCTTTGTTTTTCGATCAACATCCCCATCTTTAAACCTTTTATATTACAGCACTCTTTAACTTATTGAATATATTATCAAACACTGGAATTTTGCGGGTTGCACTCACGTGTTCACTCGTTGGAACTCCATATAGATTAGATCATCCCTATTTGGGCCTTTTGCTGGGTATCGACAGATAAATCCCATAATCCATATTACAGATTCCAAAGTTGTGGTCATATTTGACGATTGGTCATATATGACCATTTCGCCCACCTCACCCGCCACTAAACAGTCAGTCTTTTTTCAAGCATAATCCCTTCTATTTCAGTAGGTTGCAATAGAAATCAAAATTATTACTACAGTGGCTTGAAACTTGAGTAAGTAAATATTGATAGATTTCGAAACACCTTTTTTCCAAGAAGAGAGAATTGCCAAATGAATTATAAGAAAATCGAGCCAGATTTATGCACTGTTATAAATGTTAGGATTTTAACAGTGATTTTAACATTACCCTGGAAAACTGGTTTTGTTTAATGCCTGGATGAGGACCTAACCTCCATCGAGTACAAAAAATCATAAGATATGATCAAAATAAGTACTCCATTTATTTTATTGGTAAATCAACTTTTTGGAGAACTTATTTTTTAAATCACTTGAACATTAAACCTTTAAGGAAAGAATTATGAAAATCAGACCATTACACGATCGAGTCATAGTAAAACGCAAAGAAGCTGATAATAAGACCACAAGCGGGATCATAATTCCCGATACGGCTAAAGAAAAACCTCAGGAAGGTGAAGTCATTGCCACAGGTACAGGAATTCGAAAAGAGGATGGCACTCTGATGCCTTTGGATGTCAAGACGGGCGACAAGATTCTGTTCGGTAAATATGCCGGCACAGAAATTAAGATAGACGGGGAAGATTATCTGATGATGAAAGAAGAAGATATTCTGGGTGTTATCATATAGTCTTTGGTTCAACGTTTTTGCACTTTTTACAAGCCCCACCGATATTTTCAGTGATGAAATAAACGGTTTTTTGAATCTAACAGATGAAATCAAAAGGTAAGAAAAATGACAAAACAAATTATGTTCAGCGAAAAGAACCGCAGCAAACTTTTATCAGGAGTAAACCAGTTGGCTGATGTGGTCAAAGCAACTCTTGGTCCTCGGGGGAGAAATATATTACTGGAAAAATCTTTTGGAGCTCCTTTGATCACCAAAGACGGAGTTACTGTTGCCAAAGAAGTCGATCTTGAAGACAAGATAGAAAATATGGGTGCTCAAATGGTCAAGGAAGTGGCCAGTAAAACGTCAGATATAGCCGGTGATGGTACTACAACAGCCACCGTTCTGGCACAGGCCTTATTTAGAGAAGGTGTTAAGAATGTGGCCGCCGGTTGCAGCCCCATGGATATGAAACGTGGAATCGACATCGGGGTCATAGCTGCGGTAAAAAAACTGGCAGAGCTATCCAAACCTGTCTCCGATAGCAAGGAGATCGCGCAAGTTGGCACCATTTCAGCGAATAGCGATGAAACCATTGGAAATATTATCGCCGAATCAATGGATAAGGTCGGAAAAGATGGCGTGATAACGGTTGAGGAAGCCAAAACTCTTGATACCACCCTTGAAATTGTAGAAGGAATGCAATTTGATAGAGGGTATCTTTCACCTTACTTTGTGACGGATTCGGAGAGAATGGAGGTTGTTTTAAAAGACCCCTATATCATCATTATCGAGAAAAAAGTGAGCAATATGAAAGATATTCTTCCGATTTTGGAACAGATTGCCAAAGAAGGAAAACCATTTTTGATTGTCGCAGAAGATATTGATGGAGAAGCACTGGCTACTCTAGTGGTTAACAAGCTCCGGGGAACCCTGAATTGTTGCGCCGTAAAAGCACCTGGTTTTGGTGACCGACGAAAAGCGATACTTGAAGATTTGGCTATTTTGACAGGCGCCGAAGTTGTTTCCGAGGATCGAGGTATGAAGGTGAAAGACCTGACTGTTTCCCAACTGGGTACTGCCAAAACAATCACAATTGATAAAGAGGCCACGACAATAATCGATGGAGCAGGGGCCCAAGATTCTATTAAATCCAGAATAAACCAGATTCGGAGTCAAATTGAGGAGACAACCTCTGACTATGACAAGGAAAAACTCCAGGAAAGGTTAGCCAAGCTGGCAGGCGGTGTTGCAATTATCAACGTTGGAGCCGCCACTGAGATTGAAATGAAAGAGAAAAAAGCGCGGGTGGAAGATGCCTTACATGCTACACGCGCTGCTGTTGAAGAAGGTATAGTCCCCGGTGGCGGGGTAGCACTAATCAGAGCTCAGGGAGCAGTTGAAAAAGCGGCAAACAAACTGGAAGGTGATCAGAAGGTTGGAGCAATGATTGTAGTTAAAGCTCTTGAAGAGCCGCTAAGACAAATTGTGATTAATGCGGGTGTTGAAGATGGTGTTGTCCTTAATAAAGTTCGCAAACTGGAAGGAAATATGGGATTTGATGCCCAGGCAGAAGACTATGTCGATATGGTTAAAACAGGAATTATCGATCCAACCAAAGTTACACGTAATGCTTTACAAAATGCAGCTTCTGTCGCTGGCTTACTTGTAACAACTGAGGCTTCGGTTAGTGATAAACCGGAGAAGGCAGGCAGTACGGGTGGTCAAGCCATGGGAGGAATGGGAGGAATGGGAGGCGGTATGCCCGGAATGATGTAAGAGGAAAAGCCTGACAACGATGTTACTGTTCCGTTTTCTGCTGTGATTATCAGGAGAAATCAGAGAGCCAGGTTGCCGGCCTTCGACAGACCCGCAACCTTCAAAACTTCAGCAGCGAACTCTTCAAGGGGATTACTTGATGTCCAAGCAGGTGCTTTCACAATACAGGAATCAACAAACATTGTTTCAACCAAGACGACCCTATCGATGTCGTCATGGATCACTTTATTTAAAATGGAGAATATACCATGGTTGACAATCAAAATGAGCCAATATTGGATGCTGTCAAAAAGCTGAAAGAGCGGTTCGGGCTTTCCAAACTGAATCGCAGACTCTCAGCAGGTTTAATTATTCTGATAGCCATACTGGTTCTCGCAATCGTATTCTATAACCTCTTTTTTGTTTATGTAAAACCGAACGAATATGGGATTAAGGTGAATCGGGTGGGACCTTCTCGCGGTGTTCAAAAAGAGGTCTACCATGCCGGTCTGACATTTGTGATACCTTTCGGGCTACAGGAAATGTACAGATTGCCCAAAGGCATCCAGGTACTGGAATTAACCAATTTTCCCGGAACCGCAGCGGTGTACGCGCGAAAAGATCGTGCCGCCCATATACAGACTTCAGATGGCTTTTTTGTCGATGTTGATGTCTCCATGCTCTACCGTATCAAGGATCCCTACCTGGTTTTTACAACTATCGGGCCCGGAACTCTCTTTGAAGACAATGGTATTATCCCCAAAGCCGAACCTGCTTTAAAAGAAACCCTGGGGAAACTGACAACCGAAGAATTTTATAACAGCCCCATGAGAGTGGCTAAAGCTGAAGAAGCCAAGCAAAATCTCAATACTGAATTGAAGAGCAAAGGTATCGAAGTCGACCAGGTACTAGTGCGCTATTTTATTTACAGCCCTGAAATCCAGAAAAATATTGAGGAAAAAAAGCTCCAGGATCAGATGGTGTTTACCAATCGGGCGGCAGCACGAGCTGCCAAAGAAGAAGCCCAACTAAAAAAGATAGTACAGGAGGGAATGGTTATCGCTTCCGTCGAGATGGAAAACGGTAAAGCATATGTCACCCGAAAAATCGCCGAAAAGGATCTTTATACACGCAAAATAAAAGCCAATGCCAATTTACAGGTAAAACTGGCTGAAGCGGAAAAAGTACGTCTGAAAAATAATGCATTGAAGGGGGTCGGGTCTGAACGTATGGTAGCTCTCAAAATGGCCGATGCCTACAAGGGGCTTGATATCATTATTTTGCCCAGCGACGGTCAACACGGCGTTAATCCATTAGATTTGAATAACACATTAAGATTGTTTGATGTCCGCAAAGGAGGTCGTAAATGAATCGAATTCTTATTTTGGGACTATTGGCATTAGTCTTTTTAACCACAAGTTTTGACATTATTCGGACTACAGGGTTGACGGAAGTGGGGGTCAGGACCCGAAAAATAGGGATTTTCAGTCCAAAAGGTGTTGAGGACCAGGTTTATTTGCCCGGTGGCACCTATTTCTTTCTCCCTTTTGTCAATGATTGGCATGTGTTTGATACAAAACTACAGAACCTGGAGATGACTTTTTCGAAAACGAGAGGTGACCGCAAGAACCGTGATGATCTGGTGTTTAAAACGACTGACGGTAACGACATCGGCCTGGACGTAATTATCGCCTATCGTATTGATGCGAACAAAGCTCCTCACATTCTTCAGTACGTGGCATCTGATGATGAAACCCTGAGGGGAAGCATCGTACGAACGGTTGCCCGCAGCAAACCCAGGGATATTTTCGGTGAGTTGAAAACTGAAGCTTTTTATGTGGCAGAAGATCGCGAAACTCAATCCGGGAAGGCTAGAAAAGCATTACAGGATATCCTGGGGCCCATGGGCATTATCGTCGAAAAAGTATTAACCAACGACTATCGTTTCAACTCGGACTATCAAAAAGCGATTGAAGACAAAAAAGTAGCCGACCAGCAGGTTGAAAAGAATAAATCAGCCCAGCATGCGGCTGCAGAAGAGTATAAGCGCAAACTGGAAGAAGCAAGGGGAGAAGTCAACAAGATGGTGGCTGATGCCGATGGTGAGTATCTCAAGGCTAAAATTGAAGCGGATGTTTACCTGGAACAACAGCAACTTCTGGCTAAAGCTATTCTGGCCGAAGGTATTGCGGAAGCGAATGGAATCCAGGAAATGAACAACGCCCTGGCTGGCTCGGGTGGTGAAGCAATTGTAAAATTGAGCATTGCCGAGGCACTTAAGGGCAAACGTATCATATTGCTGCCTGTATCTGAAGGCGGTATGAATCTAAAGACTACTGATATCAATCGTCTAATCGAAACATTAGGCGTTAAGTCGCTTTCTGCCAAGGATTGACGGGTTGACAAATTGTGTCACAAACCCGGTTGAATTTTTTAAAAACCAACCGGAAAAGGTAGAACCATGAGAGACGATAATATTCTGGACATTATTTATCTGTGCATTGCCATCAATCAACGGGCTACGGAAATATATCTGATGTTGTCGAAGGTTGATGAGAATGAAGAGTTAAAACTTTTCTGGGTAGAGATGGCAGAGGAGGAAAAATCTCATGCAGACTTCTGGAAAATCGCCAAGGAAATAGCTGAAGAACACGGTCTACCCCATATCTTTGATAATCCATCGGCTACCAGAAATGAGCTGGATCAAATTCTTCAGACAGTTAAAATTCTCCTAGAACGCTGGGAGTTAGACCAAAGCATGGAAAATGCTCTGATACTGGCTTATCGACTGGAATACAACATGCTGCATCCGGCGTTTGAACTACTCTACCACACCCTGAAACCACTTGCCGGAGAATTTGATCCCGAGGAGTTGTATGACAAGCACATCAATCGTTTCATTAAGATGTTTGTGCAATATGGGAATACGACTCCAGAATTGGAGCTTTTGGGTGAAACAATACAGAGCTTATGGCAAAGAAACAAAATTCTGACCAAACTCGTCATGATCGATAGTCTGACCGGTTTGTTAAATCGACGGGGATTCCTAATTCTGGCCAAGGAACTGTCCTATTTATCCCAAAGGAACAAAGAGAATATGGGGATTTTAATGATCGATATCGATAAATTTAAAAAAATCAACGACAAACATGGACATCCAAAAGGTGACGAGGTTTTAAAAGGAGTTGCAGAATCATTAAAGTCAAGTGTGCGAAAATCAGATATCGTAGGAAGATACGGCGGCGAAGAATTTGCCATTTTGTTTCCTTCGATCCTGCCAGCTGCGTTGGAACGTATTGCAGAAGTAATTCGGGCAGGTGTTGAAAATGCACAACCGGCCGGTATCCCTGTTACAGTAAGTGTTGGGGTTACACAAGGCATTATTAAGAATGACCCCGATGCAGAACTATTTTCCTGGATTGCAAAAGCCGATGAACGTTTATACCAGGCTAAGGCAAACGGCAGGAATTGTATAGTGTTCAGCACATAATATAGGAGTGAAACAATGGCACCCGATCCCAAAAAAGAATCGTTGGAATATTTGGTAAAAGAAAAACTGCGCTCCCTGTTTGGTCAGGGAGACTCTAAGAAAAACAAATCACCCCTGCCCCCTAAAACCAGATTCAGCATCTGGTATTTCCTAATAGCCATACTTTTGTTTACTTATCTGCAACAATTCTTATTTTCCAAAGGAACGGTTGAAACAATTCCCTACAGTCAATTTAAACAATATATTGTCGAAAACAGGGTAGGTAAATTGACTATCAGTCCGGAAAATATCAGTGGAACTTTTAAAGGAGATACGAAACAGGGATTCGCCACTGTCCGGGTGGATGATCCCGGTCTGGTGAAAGATCTGGACGAACACAAAATCATCTATACCGGTCACTATGAGAATAAGTTTTGGAGTAGTATTCTTTCCACAGTTATCTACATGGCAATCTTTTTCCTGATCTGGCGAATTGTAATGAGAAAGATGGGGCCAGGGATGGGCGTCATGTCTTTCAGCAAAAGTAAAGCCAAAATTTTCGCCGAGAGTGAAACAAAAGTCACATTCGACGATGCCGCAGGCATCGATGAAGCCATAGAAGAACTTCGGGAAGTGGTTGAATTTTTAAGCACTCCGGAAAAATCTCAGAAACTGGGTGGGAGGATACCGAAAGGGGTACTGCTGGTTGGTCCGCCAGGAACTGGCAAGACCCTTCTGGCCAAGGCCGTGGCGGGAGAGGCTAATGTTCCTTTCTTCAGTATCAGCGGGTCAGAGTTTGTGGAGATGTTCGTCGGGGTGGGTGCGGCACGCGTTCGCGACCTTTTCTCCCAAGCCTGTGAACAGGCTCCCTGCATCATCTTCATTGATGAGCTGGATGCCTTGGGCAAGGCCCGGGGGATGAATGTCATGGGTGGTCATGACGAACGAGAGCAAACACTCAATCAACTCCTGGTGGAGATGGATGGTTTCGAAACGAATAAAGGGGTCATCATTATGGCCGCTACCAACCGGCCGGAAATTCTGGACCCAGCTTTACTTCGGCCGGGAAGGTTCGACCGGCAAGTCCTTGTGGACCGACCGGATATCAATGGACGGGAAGCCATCCTTAAAATTCACTCCAAAAATGTGGTACTGGGTCCCGAAGTCGATCTCCGAAAGATTGCCGGCCGAACGCCGGGATTTGTGGGGGCAGACCTGGCCAACATCATTAACGAAGCCGCGCTGTTGGCGGCCCGGAATGAAAAAGAAATTGTCGAGCTGGCAGATTTCGATGAGGCCATTGACCGGGTGGTGGCAGGTCTTCAGAAAAAGAGCCGGGTGATGAACGCCCAGGAGAAGGAAATTGTCGCCTTCCATGAGTCGGGACATGCGATTGTGGCCGAGTCTGTCGAACATGCCGATCCGGTGCATAAAATTTCCATTATTCCCCGTGGGATTGCGGCACTCGGATATACTCAACAGCTGCCGACCGAGGATCGATATTTAATGACACGTTCGGAGTTGATTGATCGCCTGGCCGTTCTTCTAGGCGGCAGAGTAGCTGAGGAGCTGGTCTTCAAAGAAATTTCAACCGGAGCACAGAACGACTTGCAGCGGGCCTCCGATATTGCCCGGTCGATGGTCACGGAATACGGAATGAGTGATCGACTGGGACTGGTGAGTTATGAAAGCCCACGCCAGTCGATGTTCCTGCCGGAAAGCTTTTCTTCCGGCAAAAATTACAGTGAAGCGAAAGCTGCCCAAATTGACGAAGAGATCTCGCGCTTTGTCGAAGAAGCCCATCAGCGGGTTCGCAAAATCCTCTCGGAACGGCGGCCAGTCCTTGACGATTTGGCCCGTCTTTTATCACAGAAGGAGTGTGTGCAGGGAGAGGAGCTTAGAAAGATGTTATCGACGGCCACAACCGGAATGGAGACTTCATCCGCCGGGTCATCATCACAAAACATAACCCCAGCCAATTTTTCGCTGGGTTGAATGTAGTTGGTAAATATTATCAAAAGTTCATCACAACCGTCTTAGTGAGAAATTGGAGACGGAAATTTAGAACCAATTAAGTACCTGAAACAAATTTTGTTGAACCGGAAGGGATTTAACGAAGGCCTTAAAAAAAGAGAGAATATGGCTTTTACAGATTCAAATAAAAAATCCTGACCAATAACTTCAGGACCAGTTTCTAAACCAAGACAGATGGAGAGTTACAATGGAAAAGAGGGAAAGTGAAAGTTTTTCGCGAAAAAAAACCGCGCCTTTCCAACCAAATAGAAAATTTATTAATATCGCTGTGGAAGAATACTTGAAAAGAGGAGGTAAGATAACCAACTATGGTGTCGTTAACGGCTACTATGATATGGTGGGCATTAAAAGTCGGTTTTCGGAGATAGACGACTTTTAGAAATTATGAATACCAATACCTTCTGTAACTGTTCTGTGTGGGTAAAAAACAAAGGTGTATTGGATGAAGCCCTTAAAATCCGAGATCATTTGATTGTTATTCTCCAGGTGATGCTTCCTCCAAAAATCGATATGAACTGAAAGAGGTGAATAAAAAATGGAGTCAAAACCATACCTTCAATCCTCGGCGAGAATCTGAATAACAGATGAAAATATGAAAAAGTTCGTCATCGCCTTATTGATATTAGTGTTTTCTTGCACCAAAGCGGGTCCCGGATGGAAGGAAATATGAACCAGGGATCGAAATAAACAGCTTCTGAGCAGTTTTCAAGAGAAAAAAGCGAAAAGATCGCGGTGGATGTTTTCCTTGATTACTTAATAAAACCACCTTAAATGAAAATAGTTATGAAAACCGAACAACCAATCCATCCGCTTGGGTCAAAGGCGAGAATTCTTTTGTCCAGTGTTTTTGGACCCTATGCGCAAGATGACGACTATGGCAGTCGAAAAATAAATCCAATGGAACTCTACCAGAATCAGGTTACCCGGACCCAGGGCGGGTTTTCCTTGCGACTTTTTGTCCGATCTTATGGCTTAAAACTGATTCAAACGAACATCGATGCCCCCTGCACTCTACTGGATTTTCCCGACTTAAACAGATTTATCGAGAAAATACAGGATAATCACTATGATATCATTGGGATAAGTGGTATCGTCCCTAATATGGGGAAAGTTAAAAAAATGTGTGATCTGATTCGAAGTTACCAGCCTGGAGCGACCATCGTTGTCGGCGGGCATATCGCTAACAAAGTCGATTTGGAAAACAGCATCGATGCTGATTACATAGTTAGAGGAGACGGTGTGGCATGGTTCCGGGGGTTTTTAAATCAAGATATCGAAGCCCCCATTAAACATCCTAAAATGCTTTCAAGCTTTGGAACCAGGATTGTGGGTGTGCCGGTATCAAATAAACCGAAAGATACAGCGGCCATATTGATTCCTTCGGTAGGCTGTCCTGTGGGATGCAATTTCTGCTCGACATCCGCTTTTTTCGGTGGAAAAGGTAGATTTGTCAACTTCTACAAAACCGGGCGGGAACTATTCGATGTCATGTGTGATATCGAAAAGACATTGAAGGTCCATTCCTTTTTTGTAATGGATGAGAATTTTCTCCTGAATCGCAGGAGGGCTTTGGAATTGCTGGAGCTTATGGAAAAAAGTGGAAAAAGCTGGACCTTGTCTGTATTTAGCTCCGCGAGGGTTTTAAGAACGTATACCTTGGAACAGCTGGCCGGTCTTGGAGTAACCTGGGTCTGGGTTGGTCTGGAAGGAGAAGAAAGCCAATATGGAAAGCTGAAGGGAGTGGATACCAAAAAACTTGTCTCAGATCTTCAAGCAACCGGGATTCGGGTATTGGGATCATCCATCATCGGCATGGAAACTCATACGCCTGAAAACATCCATCAGGTGATTGATTATGCCGTCTCACATGATGCCGTTTTTCATCAGTTTATGCTCTACACTGCGGTTTCAGGAACGCCATTGCATCGGCAGCTACAGAAGGAAGGAAAACTGCTTTCTGAAAAAGAAATGCCCTCGGCAGACAGTCATGGTCAATATCGTTTCAATTATAAACATGCTCATATTGTCAATGGAGAAGAGGAACAGTACATCGTTGACGCTTTTGATAAGGATTTTCAGGTTAACGGCCCCAGCCTGGGCAGGTTGATCAGAGTGCTGTTGAATGGCTGGCAAACCTACAGGCATCATCCCAATAAACGTATCCGGGATCGTGTCGTTTGGGAAGTAAAACCACTAAAAACAACATATACTGGGGCTGTTTGGGCCATGAAAAAGTGGTATAGTGGAGATGATAAATTATATAAAAATTTTGATTTGCTTTTGAAAGATCTGTACGCGACGTTTGGTATTAAAACCCGGATACTATCACTGTTAATCGGACGATATATTTTCGCCAGGTTAAAAAAAGAGGAAAAAAGACTGAAAGAAGGTTGGACATATGAACCAACAACTCATTTTGAGGAAAACGGACTGGAAATCGCTCTCAGGAAAGAACAAGGGGAGGGAATAAAAAACGAACCTGAAAAAGCAACTCCGCCAACTGCATTAAATCCGGCTTTATAGTGATCAGGTTTATTTATCATTGAAGCCGTCCATGCTTTCAATGAATGCTTCACCACGTAACGGGAAAACGCCACTTAGCTCGAAAAGAATGGTTTCTTATCTTTGACGCTCAGTATCATTGTCTAACAAGATCTTTTAAATTTCTCTCATTTTATGAAGTTAGCTTGCTGTTTCCATTAAAGGAAACAATCTCCAGGTCTTCAACATTTTCTGCCACGAGATAAATTCCATTAAGAAACCAGAAGAAAAAGCTATCTGGAAGGGATCTCAGGTCCTGGTAGCGGACGCATATTATACGGACACGTAGAATCAGGATGTAGAGAAAAATAGTATGTAATGGAGTCAAAAACTGTCCAAACATTCTTTTATAGACAGTCCTATCACAACGCCCAGGGATCTTTTCAAATATAACAGGAAGCCCCCTTGAAATTAAGATTTTGTGTTAAAGGTCATATATAACCATTGAGCATATATAACCAATATCTTACCTTCCATTCTAACCCTTGCTGTGTCTATACTTTAATAAAAATCAATTAAAAACAGTATTTTACGCTGGGGGCATGAAACTTGAGTATACTATATTTCAAGACCTACCGCAGGTGTGCGCTTGATGATTACTCCATCCATTTTTAGTTGCATTGCCTGGAAATAGATTTTTGGGAAGAAAAACATCATTTGGGACAGCGACATGTTTTGCCCAGTGGTGGGTGGCGAGACACCATCATTTTTTCCGATCAGGCGGTCATGACAAATCAAGATTTGATTTCTGACCTGAAATCGGCAGAGATGACTGGGTTTGAGACCTCTAAAAGGGTCAACATTGTGACCGCTACCAATCGACAGTATTCTGTGACTGTCTATTACCAGTTTCGGGAAAGTTAAAGTAATTTATCCAGTTTTTAATCGAAATTCTAAAGAAAGAGGTGTTAAAATGGGCGACAAGGGACGAAAAGATAAGGACAAACGTGACGATCAGAAAAAAAGAAAAAACAGCACGCTGAAGGAGCAAAGGAAGCAGAAAAAAGAAAAAAAGGAAGCATTCTGGAAGAAAGAATCAATAATCAATAAATAATTACTTCCAAAATTAAACAGGCCAGCTTATATAGCTGGCACAAACATCATAAAACAAAACCCGGTTTAGGTTATGACATCTGTAATTAAATATTATGAGGGCATCAATTCGATTGCCGTCATTGGCAATTATCTACCTCGACAGTGTGGTATCGCAACATTCACAGCCGATTTGGTGGAATCCCTGGCAGCCGAAGCACCTGAAATTAATTGCTGGGCTGCTGTAATGAATGACAGACCTGAAGGATATGCATATCCCGATAAAGTGCGCTTCGAGATCAACCAGAACAAGCTATCTGATTATAGCACAGCATCTCAATTTCTCAATATCAGTCAGACGGATATTGTCTGCGTGCAACATGAATTCGGTATTTTCGGAGGTACAGCCGGTAGCCACCTGCTGAAACTGCTTGGCGATTTGCGTATGCCTGTTGTAACGACATTGCATACGGTTTTAAAAGACCCTACTACGGAATATCGCAATGTGATGGGCAAACTATCAGATTTATCCGACAAACTGGTGGTGATGAGTCTTAAGGCGGTTGATTTCCTGAAAGATATCTATGGCATACCGGAAGAGAAAATTGTCTTTATCCATCATGGCATTCCAGATACGCCCTTTATAGATTCAAGCTTTTATAAAGACAAATTCGGTGTGGAAGGGAAACAGGTGCTGCTTACTTTCGGACTTCTTTCTGAAAATAAGGGAATTGAAAGTATGTTGCAGGCACTTCCGGCAGTTGTTAAAAAACACCCGGATGTCGTTTATATTGTCCTGGGCGCAACCCATCCACATGTTTTGAAGTCCCAGGGGGATGCGTACCGAATCATGCTGCAACAGCTAGTACGTAAACTCGATATCGGCGAGCATGTCATTTTTCAAAACAGATTTGTTGATTTGAGGGAGTTGTGTGAGTTTCTCGGCATCGCTGATATCTATATTACCCCTTATCTTGATGAAGCACAGATTACTTCCGGTACTCTTGCTTATGCCATGGGATCAGGCAAGGCTGTCGTTTCGACACCCTATTGGTATGCCATTGAGATGCTGGCTGAAGGACGGGGACGGATTGTCCCCTTTAACAATCCGGTTGCCTTGTCAGATCAAATTAATGGTCTTTTGGAAAACGATATCGAACGGCACTCCATACGCAAAAAAGCCTATACTTTCAGTCGTGATTCAGTTTGGAAAGAGGTATCGCGAAAATATCTTCGGATTTTCAGTGAGGTACGACAAAATCGCACCCAACATCCCCGTCCGCGACATTCCTATGTTGAAAACATCAAGGCGATCACAAGTTTTGAGCTTCCAGAGATCAAGCTTAATCACCTGAACACCCTGACCGATGACACCGGTATTCTACAGCATGCCAACCATACCATCCCCAATCGCGCTCATGGCTATTGTACAGACGACAACGCCAGAGCGTTACTGGTTGCCGCCATGGGTAAAAAACAGCTACCGACAAACGGCTTCGGGCTTGATATCCTAAGTGGTCATTATCTTGGATTTCTTTTGGATGCTTATAATGAAAAAAATGGTCGTTTTCGCAATTTTATGACGTATTCGCGGCAGTGGGTGGAAGAGATCGGGTCCGAGGACGCACACGGCAGAGCGCTCTGGTGTCTTGGAAAAGCTGTGACTTTTCTTGATGATCCGGGTCATTTAGCTATTTGCACAACCCTTTTCAACAAGGCACTAAGAATTGCCGAGACTTTCTATTCCCCGCGCGCCATTGCCTTTACCTTAATTGGAATTCAAGGTTACCTTCTTACATTTGGAGGTGACAGTGAAGTGCGCAGGGTGCGGGGAGTCATTGCCGACAGGCTTTTCAGCCAGTTCCAGAAGAATTCAACAAATGACTGGCCCTGGCTGGAAAACTCATTGAATTATGCAAATGGTAAGCTGCCCCATGCTCTAATTCTATCCGGGCAATGGATCCAAAGCAGTGATATGATCGATATGGGACTTAATTCTCTCAAATGGTTGCTAAAAATTCAGACCGAAGATGGTCATTTTATGCCGGTCGGTAATAAGGGATGGTATAAACAAGGCAACCTCAAAGCCCGTTTCGATCAGCAACCCATCGAAGCCAATTCAATGATCGAAGCCTGTATTGAAGCCTTTAACCACACACAGGACCGTACCTGGATCGATAATGCCGTTATGTGCTTTAATTGGTTTCTCGGACAAAATGATCTGAATATGCCGCTTTATGATCCGAAAACCGGTGGCTGTAGAGATGGATTGATGGCAGATGGTATCAACCAGAATCAAGGTGCCGAATCATCCCTGGCCTGGCTGCTTTCATTAATGACATTGCAGAAGCTTTACTCGGACGAGATATTAAAGCAGCCATCCTCTCAACCTCTCCATTCCGCCTGAAGGATACACGATGCGTATAGCAATACTTTCGCCCATTGCCTGGCGAACGCCGCCTCTGCATTACGGCCCTTGGGAAAATATAGCCTCCCTGATAAGCGAGGAATTGGTTGCACGTGGTCATAACGTTTCCCTCTTTGCAACCAGGAACTCGCAAACCAGCGGCACTCTGCACGCGGTTTGTCCAAAGGGATATGAAGAAGATCCTTCACTGATTCCGAAGGTCTGGGAGTGTCTTCACATTTTGAAACTCTATGAACAAGCCGATCAATTCGATATTATCCACAACCACTTCGACTATCTGCCATTAACCTATTCCGATTTGACCAGTACGCCTGTGGTAACTACCATTCATGGCTTTTCATCTCCAGGGATTATACCGGTTTATAAAAAATACAATCAAAAGACCCATTATGTTTCCATTAGTGATGCCGACCGATCACCGGAGCTTGATTATATCAAGACTATCCATCATGGTATTGATATCAGGCAGTTTGATTTTCAGCCAGTTTCTGACGATACCCTGCTTTTTTTCGGGCGAATTCACCATGATAAGGGAGCCCGAGAAGCGATTGAAATTGCAAAGGCCTGTAATAAAAAACTGATCCTGGCAGGAATCATCCAAGATCAGGCCTACCATGACGAATATATCGCTCCCCATCTGGGAAATGACAAGGTGATTTATGTCGGAAGTGTTGGACCGGTTGAACGCAACCGACTGCTTGGCGATGCGAGCGCGCTGTTACACCCAATCCGTTTTGATGAGCCTTTCGGTCTGTCCGTTATCGAATCCATGGCCTGCGGTACGCCTGTGATTGCCTTTGACAGAGGCAGCATGCCCGAATTGATTGAGAACAGCAGGAACGGCTTTCTGGTTGACAATGTGGAGGAGGCGATAGAAGCCGTTTCACATATTAAAGAAATTGATCGTGCAACTTGTCGGAGTCACGTTAAACAGTATTTTACCGTCGACCGTATGGTCCAGAATTATATTGAGGTTTATGAAGAGATTCTGGAGCTTGAAAGACGAAGACAAAGACTCTAATCAAGTTGAATAAACAACCGGAATTGATAGCTCACCGGTTTTTTATAAAAACCAGCAGGACACAGCCAAATGAAAAGTCAACATCCAATTGTAGCAAGATATAAAAAAAATCCAATATAACATGGTGTCTTCAAAACGATGTCAGGCACAGTGTATCGACCAGGTGCTGCTTTGCATGACCTTATGGACCCAGCCAACATCATCGGTGTTTTCGACCAGTGGGTATTACAGCCTGAGAATCCCTGGGAAATCAGTGGCTATGTTCCCAATGTTGTTTTCACCTGCGGTGCTGTTCCGGAAGATGATGGTACGGTAAAAATTTACTGGGGAGGGGCGGATACCGTTATGTGCGACGGGACGGCTGTTATTGACGACTTGATAGAGCTTTGTATTTCAAATTCCCGTCCACCACTGTAGGGTATTTTTCCGGATGTTTACAAAGCGCATCTCGTCCTCTTTTCCTTATCATCCCCGCCTGCAAGCGGGGTCGAATGACTAATTTTTCGATCAAAATAAACATAGTAATGATATGCAAACCAATAAACATCAAAGACTGAAAGTTGAAAGAAAGCCAAATAAAATCGTCGGGGATACATCACGAGTAATCACTTGTTTGCATATTCCTGAGGAAGGCCATCGAATATCGAAAATAATTAAGCGTATAATGAACTTGTCTGAAAAAGAGGCTAAAGATTTAGTAATTAAAATAATGAAGGAATTTTCAGGAAGACACGAAAACATTGAACGTATTTTTGAACGGAATCTATATGAAGTGAAAGATTATCTTCCCCGGAATACAAAACTCAGTGATGTTCAAAGAGCTCTGATCGGAGCTTACTTTACAAAGGAATACTCCATAGAATCGGCCGCACTTTTCAACCCGTCCATCATTCCACATCCTGATCAAAGCCATCTTGAAGAAGGCAGCATACGTTTTGTCATGAGTCTACGGGCAACCGGCGAAGGTCACATTTCGTCAATTGTCTTTCGGAGCGGCATTCTGGACCGTTTTAATAAATTCCTTTTCGACCCAATCAGTGATTTTGTGGAAATGCCGAATCTCGAACTGGACCCCGTTTTCAAGCTCAATCCTTTCCAGCGCAAATTAAAGGAAATAGGAGCCAGTAATGAGATAAGCGCTCATGTGCTTAGACAGTTATCAGAAGATTTTACCTATACTGAATTAATAGAGAAAATTGGTGCCCTTCGCAGTGAACCGCAATTTAGTGAAACCAAACAAAACAGAACCTTTGAGATTTTGCGTTGGCTTGCCGAATCCAATTATGAAGTAACCTTCCACCGCAATCACCGCATATCCGAGCGGGTGATCTTTCCTGTTTCAAAAAACGAAAGCAGGGGAATTGAAGATGCCCGTTTTGTCCAGTTTTATGATGACAATGGAGAGGTTGTTTACTATGCGACCTACACTGCTTATAATGGCTTTACCATTTTACCGCAACTGATTGAAACAAAGGATTTCGTTAAATTCAACATTTTAACCCTCAACGGAAAAGCAGTTCAAAACAAAGGCATGGCTCTCTTCCCTCGAAAAATCGGAGGCTCTTACGCCATGCTCTCCCGTCAGGACGGGGAGAACAATCATATCATGTTCTCGGATAACATCCATTTTTGGCAAAAATCTCAAATCATCCAGGAACCGGAACTTCCCTGGGAATTTATCCAGATAGGCAACTGCGGTTCTCCTTTGGAGACTGATGAAGGCTGGATCGTACTGACTCACGGTGTTGGCCCCATGCGCCAGTATTGCATCGGTGCCATGCTGCTGGATCTTGAAAACCCTAAAAAAGTTATTGCCCGCCTGGATGAACCATTACTGACCCCAAATAAAAATGAGCGAGAAGGATACGTTCCCAATGTCGTTTATTCCTGTGGAGCGTTAATTTATAACAATGTGTTGATCATCCCCTATGCCATGTCCGATATCAATTCCGGTATTGCAACGGTTAAAGTCAAAGAGTTGTTTGGCGCTATGCGTAAAGTTACTTAGAAATATTGGGCATTATTGGTTTTCACAAATAAATGTAAAAATTTCAATAAAAACATTTCGAAGATGAAGACTTCAGTATGGCGACATCTTTCTGAAATAACATAGATTCTTTATGGCTGAATAGCTTCCTTCTTTTTCTTAAAGGATACTCGCTGGATCACAAGACTCAATGTGATAAAAACCAGTCCGACGAAGGTGGAAATCAGGATTTTTTCGCCCACCAGGAAATGGATAAATACCAGGGCTAAAAAGGGTGAGATAAAGATCAGATTGCTGACTTTGGCAGTGTTAGTAGAAAATTTGAGGGCATACAGCCAACAGGTAAAGGTGATTCCCATTTCAAAAGCCCCCACATAACCGGCCCCTGCCAGTCCTTGCCAATTACTGATGGATAAATTTGAAAAAATGAAACAGGTGACAAAGCTAAAGGGTAAGCTGAAAAGAAAGCCTAAAAAAAGACCGGCCACCGGATCAATATCACTTTTTGTATTGAAGATCCAATATAATGCCCAAATCACGGTGCTACCCAAAGCAAGCGCCACACCCAATGGATTGGAAAACTGAAATCCGATAATATTGCCGTGAGTGGAAATTACGACAACTCCGAAATATCCTATCAATCCGGCAATGATGTCCTTTGCGCCGATTTTCTGTTTTAGTAGGGGAATGGACAAAAACGTTAAGGTTAACGCCCAGGTATAATTGATGGGTTGTGCTTCTTGAGCGGGTAACAGGTCATAGGCTTTTAACACGACAAGATAATAGAGAAAAGGATTGGCCAGTCCCAATGCCAGGCACAACAGATATTGTTTTGTGGAGTAATAAAGTACTTCGGTAAATTTTTTTTGAATCGCCAGAACTCCACCCAGTATGAAAGTGGAAACGATGCTGGAATAAAGCAACAGTTGAATAACGTCCAGATACCTTAATGATATCTTGAAAGCCGACGCCACCGTTGACCAGAATAAAACCGCAGTTATTCCGCAAATATATCCTTTACCCTGACGTGTCATCCGGCAAATCCTTTGGAGGTGTTATATCGCTGTAACTTCGATTGATTAGCTGTAGCCTGGCCGAAAAGGTCCAACCATGTTGTATTGTCATTCTGGAACAGTAGCGACATAAGGGGGATGACAACCTTTAAGGATATGATCAACATGGAGATGAATGCCAACTGACAATTAGAGTAACTGTCTATCACCGATGCAACGGTAAAAACCGGTGATCAGAGCATCATCATTGTCTGGTTGCCTCTGTAGCTGTGGCTAAATCGGGAGAATCGAGAAACATCTGTTCCAGCATGGCTTCTGATTCCAATAATAAACTGCTTTCTTCTATATTCTGCCGTAAATAGTTGTTTATTTGATTAATCTTTTTGATTGAATAGTCGATTTTTGGATTAGATCCCTTGACATAAGCCCCTATATTAATTAAATCTTCCGCTTCTTTATATGTCGACAAGGTCTGAATCAATCGTCTGGCATTTTCCTGATGAGTTTGGGATGTCACGTCCACCATCACCCTGCTTTTGGAACGCAAAACGTCAATAGCGGGATAATGTCCCTGGGCTGCGATTTCTCTATCTAAAAGAATATGCCCGTCGACAATGGATCGAACCGCATCGCCAATAGGATCAAGGGGGTCATCTGCTTCCACCAGAACAGTGTAAAATCCGGTTAAAGATCCTTTTGAAGCTGAATTGCCGGCTCTTTCCAAAAGTTTGGGCATATAAGCAAAAACAGAGGGTGGATATCCCTTGGTGGTGGGTGGTTCGCCGACAGCCAACCCAATCTCTCGTTGCGCCATGGCAAAACGTGTGATACTGTCCATCATCAACAGAACATCTTTTCCTTCTTCTCGAAAATACTCGGCAATGGCTGTTGCCAGAAAAGCCCCACGAATTCTGACCAGCGGTGACTGATCCGATGTAGCAGCAATGACTATGGATCGTTTCCGACCTTCTTCCCCCAAGTCCTTTTCAATGAATTCCTTTACCTCTCTACCTCGTTCTCCAATCAGAGCAATGACGTTGATGTCGGCCATGGTGTTTCTGGCCATCATGCCCAACAAAACAGATTTCCCCACACCCGATCCTGACAGAATAGCCAGCCGCTGTCCTTTTCCGCATGTCAGGACGCCATTTAACGCTTTAATCCCTACATCCAATGCACTGTCAATTCGCCGCCTCAATAATGGATTAATGGCTTCTTTATACAGGCGCACCTTACGATCTGCTTTAATGGGGCCCAAAGCATCAATGGGAATTCCCATTCCGTCAACGGTTCGTCCCAGTAAGGCCTCACCTACAGGAACAAAAGGTTGATCGGTTGTGGGAACAATCCGGCATTTGGGGCCAATTCCACGGATCTCGCCCAGGGGCATTACCAGAACCTTATCTCCTTTAAAACCGACCGCTTCGCCGGGAACCACTTCATTAGTAGCAGGATTAACGATATTACAGCTACTACCAATACGTAATCCGGGATTGTGGGCTTTAATTAAAAATCCCACCACTTCATCCACATGCCCTTCAACTTTTTCTGGTTGAAGGCCGTCGACTAAATCGATGTAAGGGGCTATTTCGAACAAAACACCTTTTCTATTAAGATTTTTTAAACAATCTTCTTCTATCGTTGGAACAATCCGTCAATCGTTCTTCAATTTCACTGAACTGACGATTTAAATCGAGATCGACGGTAGAAAAGTCACTGGTGATAACCGGAGAAAGGGGATTTACATTGGCGTCTTTTATAACATTGACGACTTGTCCATCTTCTAAAAAACTATCAAGCTCGGCTTGATGTTCGGCAATGAAGTCATATTCTACGGGATTTATTTTAATTTTGATGTTTCCCATCCCTTGAAAATGGCGCATGGCATCTTTCAACATTTCCTGAACAACTCTTTGGTCCGTTTTTAATTCTTTATGCACCACTTTTTTAGCCATCAACACACTTAATCGAACAATCTGCTCTTCGTATTTCTGCATGATCTTGAGCCGAAGCATTTGCAGTTCCTTTAAAAGATTGAGAATGTTGCCGGTATTTTCTTCATTCTGCTCTTTATGTTGTTTAACCCCCTCGGCAAATCCGGCATTAAATCCTTCTTCACGACCTTGATTCAGGATGTCTTCTCTTGTATCTTCCGCATTTTTAATGATCTCTTCAGCTTTTTTTTCAGCTTCAATCCGTTTAATCAATGCCTGGGCCAATTCAAGTTCGATTTCCGATTTGAACAGGTCCGTTTCGTTTCGAACATTACGGGCATATCGATCAACATCATCGCGGATTCGTTTTGAATATTCCTCAACATTGGTCAGCAGAGTATCAACTTCATTAAACTCGGCGGAGTTAAATTTGGCGTGATCAATTTTTTTTCGTTTTTTTCTCTTTTTATCCTCCAACGTTTCCGGTTCAAACTGTTCCGGCTTTCCCTCGGCTTCGTCCTCTTTTGAATAGCTTTGCAGAACTTCCGCTGTTAATGAAGGATCAGCAGATTCATCTTTAAACTCCGGCGGTTTGTAAATTTCCATAGTTTGTTAAGTTTATAAATCGATTAGGCAGAAGGTCCTTTTTTCTCACGCAACCAATTGCGAACCAGGTTAGCTGTTTTGAGCGGATCTTGTTTCGCAATTTCAATGATTTTGTCTCTCGGTGGAATACCGGTTTCTTTTTCTGTCGGTATTTCAAGCTCTTCACCTTCCAGTTCACCAATGGTGGTAGGCAATCCCATGAGCAAATCCAGATCTTCCGGCTTGGCGGAAAGTTTCTGCACCATGGGTCTTATCACCATAAAGATTAGCAGAACAATGACGACTCCTACCACGACAAAGCGAATCAAATCGATTATAAACTTCCGTGTTGCATCGCGTTGATGCTGTTTTAATTTTTCCTGTTCTACCAGTGGCTTGGAGAACTTCATATTTTTAACAGTAATGGTATCTTTCCTTTCGATGTTATCAAATCCGACGGTCTGTTTTGCCACTTGCTCAATGATTTCCATCTCTTCCGGTGTTCTTGGCTTGTATACAGGACTGCCGATAACCTCACCATTCTCGTCGCGTACATAATCATAGTGTCCGTCCAGTAAAACAGCAACACTCATTCTTAGTATCTTGCCAGCAGATTTGGTGCGGGTAATATGACGTTTACTGTTTACAAAATTGGTTCTTTTGGTTTTTTTATTGACATTGGATACGTTGGCTACTTCGCTGGCACCCGCTCTTACTTCTGGAGAGTTGGATGTTACACCGGGCACACCGACAGGTATGGATCGTGATCCGGTAGAATCTTCCGTGTCGACCTCTTCGCTTAAAATGGCAGACAAATCCGGATCAATCAGATCTTCCTTTATTTCACTGCTATCAAAGTCCATACGTAATGAAACACGAACTTCGACCCTGTCCGGACCGGTTATTTTTTCCAGTTGGGTCACCAGTTTTTCTTCCAGCCTTTTTTCAACCAATTGCTGATAGTAATAATTTTTATTTCTAATTTCCGCATTATCGGGGTCCGTCAATCCTTTCGACAATAATTTACCACTTTGATCCGCTACTCTTACATCTTCGGGACTCATTCCAGAAATGGAGCCGGATACCAGGTTCAAAATGGTTGTTACCTGTCGTTGGGAAAGTCTTTTATTGCCAGCCGTTTCCAAAACCACCGAAGCTGTTGGATGTTTCTCCTCATCCAGAAAGAGAGATTTTTCCGGTATGGCCAAATTAACCTTCGCTGATGTAATCACAGTGATCTGGGTGATCAGCCGCGCCAATTCCCCTTCCAATGCTCTTTTATATTGTATTTGTTGTTGAAACTCCGTGGCTCCAAAATTACTCTCATCAAAAATCTCCAAACCGACAATTCCGCCCATCTGCATACCGGAGGAAGCAATTTCCAATCTCACCTTATCCACCTCGGAAGCCGGCACTAAAATGGTATTTCCACCGGGTTGCAGCACATACTGAACATTGATTTCCTCTAATTTTCGGACGATATTGCCAGCATCCTGTTGTGTAACACCGCTGACAAGCGGTGCCCATGTGATCTGCTGAGAGAAATACACAAAAGCAACCAACCCCATTAATACAGCGCCAAGCGAGGTAAAAAGGAAGATTTTTTTAGCAGTGGTTAATCTCTGAAAAAAAATCTGGAATTGATTTTGAAAATCCGTAACAAAATTATCTGCTGTTTGCTCGGCCATGCGTTCAACCCTATTCAAACAAGTTATTAAATCGAATTACATTATAAAATTTATACCTGCATTCTCATTATTTCTTCGTATGCATTAACGATTTTATTTCTTACAGCCATTAACATTCTAAGAGATACATCCGCTTTTTCCATGGCAATCATTGTTCCCGGAATATCTTTGTTTTTGCCAGCCACCATTTCGTTGACTTTTTTCTCTGCTTGAAGTTGATCTTTATTAACCTCATCAAACATCTTTTGAAAAGAAGAGGTTATACCTTTAGCAGCTGATTTTGGTGCACTTTTATTGGCTGCAACATTTTGCTGAACAATGGATGAGTTGTTTTGGATGGAATTTGCCATGTTATGTTTATTCCGGAAAATATTGCCAAACAGGGGGGAAGATTCCCCCCTATAATCTATGATTTCTTATTTTTTCCCATTTGCTCATAATGGGCAGCAATTGATTTTGCTGACTTGACGGAAGTTTTTCTGGCTGCGGAAAAATTTTCCACAACACTTTCGATACTTTTTTCCAAATGTTTGTTCACATTCAACTTCGTGTTTGAAATAGTTGGATGATTCAGCGAGCTACTTTCCATCATTGCATTGATTTCGTTGCCCATTGATTCCAGCTCTTTCACCGTTTTCAGCAATTGATCTTCAAACTTACCGTCCTTAATGGCCGTGCTTTTATCCTTATCCCTGGACAGCAGTTTGGAATCGATTTTTAGTACATCAATTTTACTTATTTCGGTCATTCGCTTTACTCAGGTTCAAAATGATATAATATAAATAAATTATCAAAATACAGTTGGGACATTAAATGATATACGTTTAACTCAATTCTAATTACTTACCAATTTCCAAAGATCTTATTATCATGTTTTTTGTAGCATTGATTGATGCAATATTGGCTTCAAACGATCGCCTGGAAATCATCATATTGGTAACTTCTTCAACAATATCGATATTCGGTAATTCCACGTATCCCTCTTCATTGGCATCGGGATGACTGGGGTCATATTTCATTTTAGGCGGACGACTGTCCTCCACTACTCCCACCACTTTTACGTGCCTTGTGCCATCATCCTTTTCCTGGTCAAGTAACTCCTGAAGAAAACTTTTATGAGAAGGCATGGCTGCAAATATGGTTTCTTTTCTGCGATAGGGACCGCCTCCGGGTGTTCGGGTGGTGTTAATATTTGCGATGTTACTGGAAATGGTTTTCATTCGGATGCGCTGGGCTGATAATCCAGATGAACTGATTTCCATAGAATCTAGCATTGACATTATCTACCTCCTTCCGTGATAGCTGCTTTCAGCATTCGAAATTTCCAATTGATTGATCGTACGGATGCTTGAAACATTAATTGATTTTCTGCCAGTTTGGACATTTCTTTATCCAGATTAACCGTATTACCATCCATCCTTGGATCGGGATTAAAGCTGTTAATCTGTTGTCCTGTAACCGTTTCAATGGGTTCTCTTTTAACGCCATCAAAATGTTTGGGATTTTCTACTTTCAAGGGGCCGGGGCGATTGCTGTGTAAGGCTTTTTCCAGGTCCTTCTCAAAGACCAAATCCTGGGCTCTGAAGCCGGGTGTTTCCCTGTTGACAATATTGGAGGCTATCATTGAATTTCGTTTTGACCTTAATTCCAACGACTTTTCCAACAGGGTCATGTTCCTGTCAAACAGCTTTATTGACATGTATACCTCGTTCTTTTCTTTGTATTTAAACACCGGGAATTCCGGTTTTTACTAAGAAATGCAAAGAAAAGACCAGATACTTACTAATTGGAAGATTTTAAATAAGAGTCATGTTGCATATGTTTTAATGCTTTAAAAATGGAGTACTAGTTTTGTTGCGCCAACCATCGTTCAGCATCTATAGCCGCCATGCAGCCTGTTCCGGCAGCTGTGACAGCTTGTCGATAAACACTGTCCATCACATCTCCGCAAGCAAAAACACCATCAACATTCAGGGTTGTTGATCCAGGACGTGTGACTAGATATTTTTTATCATCCATATCTAACATGCCTTCAAACAATGACGTATTGGGCTGATGACCAATGGCGACAAACAAACCGGAGCATCCCAGATTCTTTTCTTCATTGGTTTTAACATTTTTTATGATTAGGTCTGTCATTCCGTTAACATCGTCCCCAACAACCTCTTTTACAACCGAATTCCATTGAACACTAATCTTCTCATTCTTCAGTACGCGCTTCTGTAGAGGTTTGCTAGCGCGAAATTCATCTCTGCGGTGAATGACAAATACTTCTTCACAAAAATTTGTTAAGTATGAGGCCTCTTCCAAAGCAGTATCACCTCCTCCTGCTACTGCCACTTTTTGCCCTTTAAAGAAAAATCCATCACAGGTTGCACAGGCCGAGACACCTCGGTTTTTATATTTGTTTTCACTCTCAAGTCCCAGATATTTTGCCGATGCGCCGGTTGCAATGATCAAGGAATCACATGTAAACATTTTTTTACGCTCATACAATTTAAATGGTCTTTGAGTCAAATCCACCCTGACAATTTCACCAAACTCGATATCCGTATCAAAACGTGCAGCCTGTTTTTCCAATTGATTCATCAATTCATTTCCGTCAATCCCTTCTGCAAATCCCGGAAAATTTTCAACTTCGGTGGTGGTGGTCAACTGTCCACCTTTTTGAGGTCCGCAAATCAATAAAGGCGAAAGGTTTGCCCTCGCTGTATAAATTGCCGCCGTGTAACCGGCCGGGCCCGATCCCAGAATAATCACCTGATAGTGTTGAGTCTTCTCTTTTGTAACCTTCATTTCTAATATTTCATCGAGCTTCCCTGTACTTTCCCACTCATACAGATCGTCACAACCACCAACATGAGTTTCTCCAATGAATATTTGTGGAACGGTTCTGCGTCCACCTGATTTTTCAATCATCTCCGGCAGCCGTTCCGGTTCTTCATCAACCAAAATCTCATCATAGGAAACTCCTTTAGATTCCAGTAAAGCTTTGGCTTTATGACAATAGGGGCAATAATCTTTTGAATATACAACAATTTTTTTCATAACAAAATCCTGATAATTAACTGCCTTTATAAATTCATTTTCTTAGATAACATACTGTATTTGTAAGAATAAAAAAGGACTGTTTAATAAACAATTCATTTGTTTAACCTTGGTCTTTGATTGTTAAAAGTGGGGATTGTCAGAAGCTCCAACAATTGAGATATAGAACAATATCACCATATTTATTCTTTTTTAATCAAAGAAATGATTGCATCCACTAAAATAGTTAAATCCGCCATGGGCTTGAAAAATACATGCTCCGATTTCATGCCGATGGATTTTAGATCTTCAGAAAGCGTATACCCAACAGAACCGGTGTGAATAATAAATCTAATCTCCGGTCTCATGTTATGAATACTCTGAATCAACATTTCTCCACTCATACTTGGTAAACGAAGATCTATGATACCGGCATCAAATGTTCTTTCCTTGACCAGTTCAAGCGCTTCTTCAGCACTATTGGCCGGAAAGACACTAAAGTCATAATCTTCCAGAAACCCCTTCAAGCTGTCCAATATAAATTGTTCATCATCTACAAGCAAAATACTGTAATCCGAACCATCCAACATTCACTACTCCTTTTAATAGGCTCCAAATATCAAATACGTATTATCAGCTGAAAAGCATTGTTCAGCCCCTTTTAAAAAACCGGATTCTTCAATACCAGAAGTATGCCGATACTATTCTCAAAATGCTTTATCTTTCTTTAAATCCAGGAAATATGATATAAATTATAACCCATTTCCGTAGTAAACGGATAAGATGGTGTTCGTAAAGCAGGCTGATTTTAATAGTACAAACCGCATATAAGTTTAATACTTAATACATAATTGATCGATTAGCAATCTTTTAAAAATAATACTACTTCTAAAATAAATCATCTAAGACATAGTATTTGGAGATCTTGGCAAAATGCTTGCTTTTTAGGCAACCAATTTTAGTTCTTGTTTTATATTTGAAACCGGATTGAATCGCCGGAATCGTATCGATGAGATTTTCGGGCAGACACATAGGTCCCAATATTATTAAATCAAACTTTGTCATCCCGAGGGATAGAAGCTGCTTGGAACCAGATCAAATGACGTCCATACAAGGACACCAAAGGAGCTGCCGACAACTATGTCAGCCGAATAAAATGGTTGTAAAAAACTTCATTTTATTCAGAGTGAGTACATCCCATTTTTCATAAGGCTTAAAATTAATATGTGTCATGTCCGACTTGATATGGCATCCAGGAATAAGAACCTGAAAATAGTAATATTCCGGGTTAACAGACAATGCCATATCAGAAAAATTCATGGTTTTTTACTTTGTCATCTCGAATTGGGATTTATACTTACAAGTTACTGAAACAACATTTTTTTCGGATTAAACCTGGAATAACGAAAGCATTATTCACGTCAACAAAAAGCAGATCATGGATAGATTTACCTATAAGATATTCCAATTTTCAATAGACAATCAACTGATTGAACCGCAGGACAAAGTTATCATCAGTCTCAGCGGTGGGATTGACTCCATGAGCTTATTCTGCATATTGAATGCATTCAGAGAAAAAATTGACCTGGATCTTCATCTGGTTCATTTTCATCATGGTCTTCGTATGGAAAGCCAGGAAGAAGCTGAGTTTATTCGAAATCTGGCCAAAGAAAAAAACGTTTCTTTCAGTATCATTAAAACCAATCACCTGAAAGGTGAAAAAGGGATGCAAAACAAAGCACGTCAATGGCGCTATTCACATCTGAATAAAAAACTCAAATCATTAAATTTTAATAAGATTGCTTTAGGGCATCATCTAAACGATTTGATGGAAACTCAAATCTGGAAAATGGTTCGGGGTGGTTCGCTGTTTTCACTAAATCCAATGCAGATTAAAAATCTCCCCTATATTCGCCCCCTGCTTAATACACCTAAAAACGAATTGCAGGACTATCTGGAAAAGATAGGACAAGAATGGCGAGATGATTTGTCAAATTTATCCGACGACTATACTCGGAACCTGATACGAAATCAGATTGTCCCGCTATTGAGACAATGCTCGGGTGGTCAGCTGGAAGAAAAATTCCTGGCTTTAAATAAAGATTCGGCATATTTGAAACAGTATTTCGACCAACTGATCCCTGCAACAATGTACCAAAGCGATACAATCGCCTATAAAAAAATCAATCAATTAAATCCCTTGTTGGCCTGTGAATTGATCCATCAGTTTTTGGTTTTTCATGACCAGCCGGAAATCAATCGGGACAATATTCAAACAATTTTCAGGTTAGTTCAATCAAACCGAGGAAACTGGAAGGTCCAGCTTAAAAATAACAGACAAATTATCGGCAAAAATAAGGAAATTAAAATCGAAAAAAGCTGATTGATAAACAGGTATCACCGATTTCACTTTCAACTCCCGTTTTATGATTGTTCAAATTGCGACATTAAAAAGAACTTTATGAAAAAAGATTGGCCAAAGTATCTCCTTAGGTTCGTTTTTGTTTTCGTTTTCGTTGCTATCGGCAAGAATGTCCAAGGTCAATACACTAATCCGGTGATAAAAGTCCTTCTGTTTAAAACTTCAAAAGGGATTGTTGTTCAAAGTTCCCAGGGATTGGCGATAAAAAATGTCCGGTTAAACGCAAAAGAAAAATATAAAAGCGTTATCACCCCTTTGGACAAAAGCAAAATCTCAGTCAATAACCGTGGTTATGGAAAACGTTCAATATGGGTTACGAGTGACCATCCCATCCGGGTAAAAGAAAAGGGAACTTCAATTTCCAGAAGATATAACGGCGATATTGAGGTCATACCGTTCAGCGATGGTTTATATGTTATAAACCATATTCCCATTGAATCATATCTGGAAGGTGTCTTGAATGCCGAGATCAGTACAAACTGGCATCAGGAAGTAGTAAAAGCGCAATCCGTTATATCCAGAACCTACGCTTTATACAAAAGAGAAAAACGGCTACATCAGAACTGGCACATTTCAGCCAGCCAGTCCGATCAAGTATACAAGGGAGTTAATATTGCAGACAAACAAGGAAAATCGGCCATTCATTCAACTTACGGTATTGTGGTCAAATATAAAGAAGAACTTGCCCAGACATTTTATCATTCCAACTGCGGAGGAATGACCGAAGATCCAGCCACAATTTGGTACGGTTCATTTCCATATCTAATCGTCAGATCGGTTCCGTACGGCAAAAAAGATCCCCGGTATCTTTGGGAAAGCGAGTTTTCCGAAACTGAGATAAAAAAGATCTTGTATCAGGCTGGAATTAAAGTGTCTAAGGTGAAGGATATAAGCATTTCCAAATTCACAACATCCGGTCGTGCCAATCAATTGGTCATCAACGGATACTCATCCCAAAAAATAGAAGCTAAAACATTTAGAAAACTGGCCGGGTATAGGCGTATCCAAAGTCTGTTTTTCGAGGTGGTGCGCATTCCCGGGGGGTTTTATTTTAAAGGAAAGGGTAATGGACACGGGGTTGGTTTAAGTCAATGGTCCGCTAAAGAAATGGCCGAAGTCGGTTACAAGTACCATGAGATTCTTTATTTTTTTTATAAAAATGTTCATCTGAGCTATTATAAGGGGTAATCGACCAAAATTTATGTTCTTAAGACGGCATGGTCCGGCATAAAACAAAAACATCCACCTGTTGCGCACCGGCTTTGACCAAACTGGAACTTATCTCTGACAGCGTTTGTCCGGTGGTGCACACATCATCAAAAAGCAAGACCTTTTTATTTTTTAATGACATGCCCACACGAAAAGCTCCCTTGAGATTCTTCGACCGCTCTTTTCTGGACATTCCTGCCTGATGTGATGTATGGCGAACCCGCCTTAAGGCTGATGATCTTAGTTTTAATCCACGCTGGGTGTTTAAAAGGTAATTGGACTGGTTAAAACCGCGTTGCTTCAGTCTAAACAAATGGACAGGAACCGTCAGTAAAACATCGATCTCTTCAAAATCCAGCCGGTTTTCTTCAAACCATCTTTTCACGAAATTCTGTAGAATTTTACCGGCATTCAGGTTTCTTGAATACTTCAAACGACTGATCCAATGCCGCACAGGATCCTCGTAACTAAAAACCGCATGAAATTTGGATATTTGTTTTGCCCAATCCTCCTGACAAATCATCGCCTCATGATTGCGACCGCACTTTAAACATTTGGATTTATTGATAAATGGTAGTTTTCTATAACAGGTAATACACAAATAAGGGGAATCCGAAACTCTATCTTTTGAAATAAAATCCCGGCATTCAAAACACCAGGCAGGCAGGTAAATTCCCATATTTTAGATCGTCCTCAGTTAAGTCTGTGGTCCCGATTTGTCACTTTTAAATGGACATCATTCGTGTAATCAATCGGTATTTTTGCCCAGAACTTTTGCCCGCAAATAATTTTCAGCTGCCTTGTAAGAACTTCTCACCAACGGTCCACTCGCCACATAATCAAATCCCATGGCCAGACCTTCCTGTTCTAACTGCTTGAATTGATCAGGATGAATGTATTCAGTAACCGGAAGCTTTTTTTTATTGGGTTGAAGATATTGTCCCAAGGTTAAAAAGTCGACTCCTGCATTTTTAATATCCGACATGGCTTCCAGAATCTCATCTCGGGTTTCACCAAAACCCAGCATCAACGATGATTTTGTATGGATTCCGGGATGGACTTTTTTTAATGTTTCAAGCACAAACAGCGATTGACGGTAACTTGCCCTTGGATCTCTGACCGTATCGGTCAAACGACGGACACACTCCAGGTTGTGTCCAATTATCTGAGCCCCACTATAAGCAACGGTTTCGATAAGTTCCGTTTTTCCCTGAAAATCAGGTACTAATGTTTCCACCATGATTCCTGATACCTGCAACAATATCTCTTCTACACACCTTTTGATATGTCCCGCCCCCTGGTCCGCCAGATCATCGCGGTCCACCGTGGTAAGAACGACATATTTTAACTTCAAGGATTTGATGATTTCCGCCAGTTTGGTCGGTTCATCCACATCCGGCAAAGAAGGATGTTTGGCTGTTTTTACTGAGCAAAAACGACACGCTCGCGTACATACGTCCCCCAATAGCATAAATGTGGCAGTACCTGATTTCCAGCAATCCCCGATATTGGGACACTTGGCTTCCTCACAAACTGTAGCCAGCCCGGAACTGCTACGATGTTGCCGAATATCTTTAAAACTTTCTCCCGATGGAATAGTAATCTTTAACCAGTCCGGTTTTTTTATCTTTGAATGTACTTTCATTGCGTTGGAATTTAAAACGTTTGTTAATAATACTGTTAGGCATCACAGATAATATCGGTTTTTATTATCTATGAAATTCAATTCTTTATTGTTTTCCAAGGGTTTCTGCACAAGAACGTTTTTTACCTGTTATAGTTACTTCTTTTGTAATTATTCAGCATTACCCCAAGCTCTATGTCATTCCCATAAAGGTACAATACATCTGTCATCCTGAGTTACATATGCCGGCAAGCCGGCAAAATTTTTGCAACTAACTTAGTTTGGAGATAATGGTTTTACCTTTTTTTACCTGATTAAAATTTTTAATAAACATTTCCAGTTAGATAATAGGAGCGACGACGAAGGATCTCTCAAGGCCAAAAGCAATTGATGTCGTTAAATATCGGATAGAACTATGTTTAAACAACCTGGTCTACTTGGTATAGAATGGTATTCATGTAATCAAGTTATTTTTGGATGTCGCTTGTGAACTCCATTGAGATTCTTCCGGTTGCCTGAGACTCCCCAGAATGATAAACAGGTCATGTTTTTTTATGCCGAATAATTACCTTCCTTTTTAGTTGAATCGAATGGACTACAGATTTCAGACTTTCTAAAAGAAGGAATGAACGATTGTTTCCGAACTGCACCTATCGTGCAATACCAAAATCAATATCATCTGTAATTTTAACATTATGCAAAGCCATATCATTGATATTAATAATACTCTATTCTTATGGCGACTTTCTCTCTGACTTGCTACCCTGTAACAATCAAAGTATCTATTCCATTTACTCAACTGCTGAATATATATTAATACGTCCAATAACAAATGCCATCCATATCAATTCCGGAAATTAACATCATTCCCTATAGCATCCATCCGGCCGATTTTAACATGGCGGCCGATGAATTTCTCTTATCTTTGCCAGGAACATTTTTAAGATTTTACGGTTGGGAGAAGCCAACATTATCGTTTGGTCGTTCCAATACTAATCTGGATGAAATAAATGATTCTTTTCGACAAGAGAATGGAATTCGAACTGTTCAAAGAATTTCAGGCGGTAAAACAATTTTGCACCAGCATGAAATCACTTATATGTTTTGCTCAGATAGTAACCGTTTCCCTCCATCTATTCTTGAAACATACCGTTTAATCAGTCAACCATTGGCCGCTTGTTTTGCCAGGTTCGGACTTAAGCCTGAAATGAAAGACAAACCCGTCCAAAAAAAAACAAAATCATCCATTTGCTTTAAGGAGGTTTCGGCTTATGAATTAACAATCGATGGGAAAAAGGTGGTTGGAAGTGCTCAATTCCGCAGGCGGCGACGTTTTTTTCAACATGGCTCCATATTATTGGATATCGATTGGGATTTGTGGAAAACCCTGTGGAGAATCCCTACCCAATCCACCAGCCTTGAAGATCGAATAACAAGCATCAAACAACAGCTGGGGTATATCCCTGAAATAAACAACTTCACGGAAACCCTTGTTGTTGAGTTTACAAAGTTTTTTCGGTCTAAGGCGACTTACCTGCGATTTTCAGAAAGCGATATTGCGGAGATCGATAATCTGTCGAAAAAATATCTGTGGAAGGATCATTAGGTGTTCTTATCAATAAACACCGAATAATCAATCTCTAAATCTTCTTTATGCCTGAAAGTCTACTAAATATGGGTTTTATAATGGAGTGACTATCCATTAGCCTAAAAATCGACTAAATAATAACCCTGGCTCTGGCAGCGGCTCTTTTTCTATCCTTATGCCTTGTTTTTTCGGCATCTTCACGCTTCAGTTTTGCTTTTACGCATGGCTTTGCATAATAACGCCGCTTTTTCAGCTCTTTGAATAGTCCTTCTCTGATTAACAGTCGTTTAAGTTCGCGCATTGATTTTTCAACTTGATTGTTAACCACTTTTACTTCCATATCGTTTTCTCTTTGTACAGGTTTAGTTGGGATCAGCTGGGAATGTGCCTTCATTAAAGAAGATCCTGAGTAATTTTATATTCCAACACAAATTTTTGACTTGGTCAAACCAAATTTGAACACTATTTAATCCAATCCCATTTAGCAATACCGGTAAAGAAAAAACAGTTAAGTTAAGGTACATTTTGATCTAATTAACAATTTGATTTAATTGCATTTCACCCCATATATTTTGGGATAGATCAGTTCTACAGCGCGGTTATAGTGATCAATATTATCGATTTCCGTCCACACAATATCTTCCACTTTGTGATATTGAATATCGGTTTGACCGGATAAGTCCGAGATACAGTTTTCATAATGGTAATTCGAAAACCGATCCATTGCATCGGCATAATAGTCGCACATATGTTCAAACAATTGAAAACTGATCTTTGAGATTCCCACCAACTCGCCCTGACAGACGTATTTATCGGTCTTTTCCTTAGATATCCGTTGAATGGTATCATCTTGACCGTAAACATAAACCTCGTCACAAGATTTTGTTTCACCGGACAAGAGAATGACATTTTCCGGTTCTGTTTTTAATATTTCAGTAATACAACGATCTTCGTAGAGCAGATCCGATTCCAAAAGCAGAAAATCCGTTGTCACGGTTCCCCTGGTAACAAATAGGGAATGCATACTCCCGGTTGTTTCAAAATCCGGATTCTGAACATATTGGATGGTTGGATACTCGTCCTTTAATGCCTCAACATATGTTTCATGTTGATACCCGGTAACCAGAATAATGTTGTTTATACCACCTTTTTTTAGTCTATCCAGAGATTCCTTGATAATTTCCCTGTCACCGACTTTCATTAATCCCTTGGGACGGTCATCAATAAATCCTTTTAACCGGGTTCCCATACCAGCGGCCAGAATAACTGCCGTATTTATTTTCTGCATGTTTCTGCTTTCCCTTTATTCAAGTAGCAACAAAAATCGTTCTCATTTCTGGATAATATTCTGACAGATTACCTGCGTAATCCCAATCGATGCATTTGCAGCCGGGATCAAGATTTATTCATTTTTAATTTTCGGCTAAATATTTCATCAAGCGTTCTTTAACCTCAAACGGTTTGATCTTTGGACGTCCCAGATCCTTGGGTGATCCTTTTTTGATTCTAAAATGAATAAAAACCGGACCGTCTGCAATAGTATTACCAATTAAAGCTGCTTCCAGATCCTCCAGCTTATCCGTTGAATAGACATGCTTATATCCGCAGGCCAATGCAACACCCGCCAAAGCTGTATCCGAGCTAATTGACATCTGCCCTCCGGTTGAATCATTTACCTCATTATCCAACACCAGGTGAATTAAATTCCTGGGTGACAAAGAACCCACCAAGGCCAAATTACCCATCCTCATTAATACGGCCGCATCACCATCAATCACCAGCCAGCGTTTCTGATCGTCACACAAGGCGGCTCCCAGGGCAAAGGAAGAAGCACATCCCATTGAACCCACCATATATAAATTGTTTGCTGAATCCGAGAGGGTATATAACTCTCTTCCTGTTTTGCCGGTGGTGGCAATGACACCGTCAATTTCCTTTTTTAAACCGACAATCACCTTCAAGGCTTCAGTTCGGCTAAAACGTTCCGAGTACTTTTTTGTCAGGTTTTCATGAAAATCTACATTTCGGACACCGATGGGTATTTCCGGCTTCTCTTTTTTTAGCTCCTGGGCTTCGATAGTTCCTTTCCGTAGCACAAAGACATACGGTTGCAGCGAATCTTCCATATAGTTGACTGCAAAATTAAGCGCTTTTGTCAAATCTTCCATATTGTCAGGAAAATACGTCCATTTAAGCTTCATAGTATCCAGCATCTCTTCGGTGATTTGCCCCATAAGTTCATGCTGTGGTTCATCCGGCGGACCGTCAGGTTGGCCCCGATGAGTGACAATGATGATGTAAGGAAATCGAAAAGGGAAAGAAAGCGAAGTAATTGGATTGACGGCATTCCCCAAGCCCGAATTTTGAAACATCACGACCCCCTTGCGCTGCAACAGGTAAGCACCGCATACCATGGCTACTGCATCACCTTCATTGGTTGCACCAAAATAATCAATATCGTCATGGTCGATCACTGCATTAATTAATGGTTTTAAATATGAACAAGGCGTTCCGGAAAAAAAGTCAATCTGGTGACGTTTACACAACTCCAAAAATTCATTGGCTTTAATCATTTTTAAAACTCGTTGGCTAATGTTAAATCGGAAATATTATTCACATCTACCCAATTACCGGAAATATATTGTATTTTTACTCGAATACCATCGGCAGTAAAACTGTTCAGCATATCTCGAACATCCATTTTTTTAAAGTCCGGATCATTGATATGATTAACTATAAATTCACGTGCCAGATCCGCTCCTTTAGTAGAAAGCTTCATCAGACCGATCCATTCTCCTTCAAATGTCTTTGCCGGTGGAGAAAATACCATATTCGACAAATAACTATCTTCACCAAAATAGGACTTGCTGTCGGGCGATGTGGCATTCAAAAAATCAGAATGAGCAGTATTCTGAGTATTTATTCTAGAATCCACGATAATAACAACATCTTCCGGGTCTTCAATGGCAAATTGCAGAATATACTTTTTAAACAGGATATCACCAAAAATAACCAGTGTGGTTTGGTTCATTTTGTCGATGGCTTTTGATAAGGTTACCATTTGACCGGAATCCTGATAGTCATGATTGACTACTTTATTCAGATTTGGTAAGTCAATCCGCTCATGTTTGTAGCCAGCCACAACAGTAATATCCTTAATGTCATATTCATATAATCGATTGACTGTTCTACTTAATATACTCTCTTTGCCGATTTTTAACATAGTTTTAGGAATCTCTCCTGTTAAATGCCCCAATAGTTTTCCTCGTGTCGCCGCCAAAATGATCGCATTAATCGGTTTTTTGGCTGAGCTGCTTAAATACCTTTTCTCAGCTTCAGCGATCTCCTGATCGTCTTGCAGTCGAAAAATCTCTTTGACCGGCACTACAATATCTTCAACATTCAACAGGTTTTCTTCGGCATGGATCTGTCCGGCAATCTCCTGCATCTTTTTCACTGCGCCTCGAATTAAATGGTTGGCCCAGATAACTAAAGAAACACCGTTTTTTCGAAAATCGTCGGTCGGTGTGGAATAATATTTGGTTGGAACAATTACCACTGGCAAACGATTATCCCATTCCTGCAAAAAGGCAAAAATTTCACTACTGTTACTCAGTTTACTATGTATTAAGATGGCATCCGCACCTGCCTGGCGATACGATTCAGCTCTCAAAACCGCTTCTTTTAGTCCCCATCCGGCAATAAACGCTTCTACCCTGGCCACGATGACAAAATCATCATCCATCTGGCTGTCTTTACCGGCTTTTATTTTACCGCAGAATTCATCGATATCAGCTAAAGGTTGTTTATCTCCGCGTAAAAAGCTGTTGGTTTTGGGAAAAATTTTGTCTTCAATACATACACCGCCAATGCACCGTTGCTCCAGTTTTTTTACCAATCGTCTCATATTGTTAAAATTACCGTAGCCGGTATCTCCATCCAGCAGAATTGGAATCGATGTAACGTCACTCATATATTCAATAACATCTATCACTTGCGTCCAACTAATCTCGTTGTTATCCCTTACACCTAAAGAGGCTGAAATGGCCAAGCCGCTTCCCCATATTCCTTTGAATCCAGTCTCCTCAACGATTTTTGCAGATAGCCCGTTGTGCGCTTCCATGATGAATTCCAATTGAGAACTTTCGATTAACTGTCTGAGCTGTGTTGACTTTTTCATGATTTATTGCTTAATAATACTCTCATTAACGGAGGGGTTAAATAAATACAAACTACTACGGATAGCAAAGTTTTCGATCTTTTATAGGTTCCAGTTTTCTATAAAATTTTAACTTTAACCTGAATATTTCATCATTGTGTCTAACACGATTAATGAACTATAAATTTGGAAAAATTACAACTATTTCTGTTAAACATCCAGGGCAATTACATAAAATCACAGGGCAATCATATAAAAAAAAAGAACAACTTGTATTATCATTCTGGATGGAATCTAAGGAGACATGAAGAATCTGAATGGAGTCCAAGTGAAATCAGAAACCTGATTGCATGAAGGTCCTTCTATACCAAGTGGTTTGTATAATACTCAAGACAATATTAAACGACATTGTTTGCCTCTGGTCATGAGAAATCCTTCGTCGTATCTCCCGTTAACTAAGTAGAAATTTTTATTAAAAATTTCAACCAAGTATAAAAAGGTAAAACCATTATACCCAAACTAAGTCGGCTGCAAAAATGTTACCGGCTTGCCAGCATATGTAACTCAGGATGACAGGTAGTAAAGCCTGACTTAATTACGCTGACGTACCCCCCGCCCTACCAAAGAGTTGTTCCTTTCACTCCATCATATTTAGAACAAATTCAATTAAAAATCCAACCTACAGACTACTTCTTGTTTGAATCCAAATAAATTCCGTTATTCCAGGATCTATATCGATATATCTGATATTTTATGAAATATACAGGTTAAACATTTATTCCTATCTTAAAAATATGTAATTAGAATAGCATTTTGTGGTTTCAAGTAGGGCAGGCGTATTAAAATAGCTCAATTAAATCTGGGAGTGAAATCTTTCTGTCTGATCGTTTTGATCATAGCGCATTTTCCAAGCAATTCAGGCGGACACATAGATCCTCACCCCTTCGAATTTTATCCATGTTTTTATTATGACTCTGTGTATTTACCCGAGATACTGATTCGCATTAAAGCCGAAAAAATAGTCTGGATATTATTTACGAACCGAGATGTTGTACAATATCATCCAAACATCGTATCTTATATCAACAAGCGTTTGAATGTACCCATAACTCATTTGAAACCATAGATTTTTTATTCATTTTGTTTCAAAATATCAACTGAATAAATTCATTCCAATGAAACCACAACTCCTTGATCCTATTATAAAAAACGCCCTGAATGAGGATTATTCCTGGGGTGACATCACTACAGAGACGTTAATAGAACCATCATCCACCTGTGAACTGGCAATTTTGTTAAAAGAAGACGGAGTTATCGCCGGATTACCTGTTGCGAAAAGGGTATTTAAGCTATTGGATGCCGACATTAGCTTTGAAACGTTGAAACAGGACGGTGAAATGGCGAAAAAAGGTGAAACATTGGCCATAATAAAAGGAAAATCACAAGCAATACTGATAGCAGAGCGAGTGGCACTGAATTTTATGCAGCGGTTAAGCGGTATTGCCACCTTAACACATAAATATGTGACCGAGATCAAAAAAACATCCGATAAAACCAGAATAGTCGACACCCGCAAAACAACCCCGGGATTGCGTTATCTGGAAAAATATGCAGTCAGGCTGGGAGGTGGCTACAATCACCGTTACAATCTGTCCGACGCAGTACTGGTGAAGGATAACCATCTGGCTATTCTGAAAAAAGAGGGAAAATCATTACAAGACGTGGTTAAAAGGCTGAAAAACACTGTTCCACATACGGTAAAAATTGAAATCGAAGTGGATACACTTGAGCAGATTAAAGAAATATTGGCCGCCGGAAGTGTGGATACCATTCTGCTTGACAATATGAACCATGAAGAGTTGACAAAGGCAGTTCAATTGATAAATGAACAAGCCAAAACTGAAGCCTCCGGTGGTGTCACCCTTCAAACCGTAGCCAAAATTGCATCAACCGGCGTAGATTTTATCTCGGTCGGCGCCCTGACCCATTCAGCGTTGTCATTGGATATCGGTCTGGATTTTTGTTGAAAAGATCCGGGAAAACTCTCTATCTTTATTCTTCGGAATGATAACTAAAAGAAATTATTGTAAGTTAATCCCAGTGTAATTATTCAATATAAAAAATGTGACCTGTTTGTCATTCTGATGGGAGCCTTAGGCAATCTGAAGAATTTCAAAAGCCTATTTCGATAATGGAAGAATTGCGACAGAAACTTTTTTTGATCATTTTGACCGTTTTATGCATGGCTGTTTAACTGCCTTTTTTTAATCAATGAATGATCGACTTGACGACAGACCATCCGAATAGTTACATTTTTGCAAATACTTAGCAGAACTATCCCAATGGAGATGACATGAAAAAAGCATCAACATTTTATATACACAAAACAACATCGACATCTAAAGTTCGATTTGGTTTTTTATTCCTATCCGTAACCCTGGTACTGATTTTTTTTACGGTTAACGCTTTTGGTTACGACTTCAGTGATATTCGAAGATCACTCAAACGAGACCTGGAAATCTGGCAAGGCAATGCCAAACGGGGCAAAATTGCCGTAGTGTACAACTACTCAGATAGGGAACAAATAAAAAAACAATATAATCTCATACTACTGAAAAAAGATCTCTCACACGAATTGCTAAAGTCGTTTGATGTGGCGGATCCCATTATTGTTCAGGAAATCATTAAAACCAATCGCCTGGAATATAACCAGTTGACCGAAAATAAATATATCCTGAAACAGTTTGCCACAAGAGCAGACAGTCCACATATCCTGTTTGTAGACCTACAGACAAAACCCAATAACTTATTGGCCAATATCACCCTGGTAAACCAAGATAAAAAACAGATCTCCAAAGTGATAACGGAAATACAACCTGAAAGGAAAGACCAAACCTCATATCACCCCCAAATCGTTGCCCAAAAATCGGAACCGGAGCCATCAGTATATCAGACATTTGATATGGATTTTACATCAAGAAAATTTACAGCCGGTCAAAACGATTCATGGATGTATTTTTCTCCGACGGCCATGGTTAATCCGGAAACACACGCCGTTGACCTGGTCTTGTGGTTCAAAGATGTGGCAGATGTCGATATTCGTCCGGTACGATTACGATACGATATACGCTTTCTGGAGGTTCTCCAATTTGGTTTACAAACATATGCCATTGCAGAAAAACAAAATGCTCAATCGGATGAGCCCAATCTTTCCAAAGAATCGGGACATCACTCCACATACATTTCCCTTAAATACCAGATTGTTGACGAAACTGTCCTCCCGTTCAACCTGGCCATCGGTATACGACAACGTATTTTATGGGATACTGATAACACTGATTACAGATCCAGAGACAGAATCGACGATCAGGCTGATTATGATGAAGCTGAAGAGCGAGATGAAAAAAACAACAGATACAACCAGTTAACTCTACAAGCCATGATAACCGGTAAAATTGAGCCAATCGGCATCCTTTACAGCCTTTACGTGGATAGCATGACACTGGGCACAGGGATCAAATTTATTTTAACACCGGATATAAAGTTGTTGGTTGACAGTGTCTATTACTATTATGAGGACCCGGAAATATCAAACGATGTGGCAACAGGTATTCAATTCTATAATGCGGTAGGATCAACTGATATCATGTATCAATTTGAAACTGCTCAGGTACAACTTGGATTTAATGTTAATTTTTAGCTAATCTGAATAAAAGATTGCGCTGAATTTTAAATCTGTAGTTTCAGTACACTAATCCAAAAAATTTGAGGTTTTATCGGCAAGATAAACTGATACCGTTGTTTTTTTTCGATTAAAAAAGCGATGGAAAACAGATAATAGAATTGGTAGAATGCTTGATTAGCTATAAAAAACAGACACACTGCCACACAAACAACTTTCTTAAATTTTTGGATCCATTATTATCTTATGGTCAGTGGATTCCTGATAGGCCATTGATAGTGATATCAACAACGCTTATCATCCAAATCCTTTAACCAATCAAAACAATACCACCACATTGAAAAATATCATCATTGGCACCAGTGGACATATCGACCATGGAAAATCTGCATTGGTCAAAGCGTTAACCGGCACCGATCCGGATCGATTTGAAGAGGAAAAAAAACGTGGGATCACTATCGATATTGGATTTGCCCATTATGTTTGGAAGGAATCGCTCGATGTATCTTTTATTGACGTTCCAGGGCATGAGCGTTTTGTTCACAATATGTTGGCCGGCGTTGGTGGTATTCAAATACTTATTTTGGTTGTTGCCGCTGATGGCGGAGTCATGCCGCAAACTCGGGAACATCTTCATATTTGCAACCTACTCAACGTTCGTCACGGTATTGTTGTCTTAACCCGATGTGACTTGGCTGACCCGGATATGATCGATCTGGTTCGCGAAGAGGTGGAAGAATTGGTGGAATCCACCTTTCTGGAAGGCAGACCTATCATACAGACATCGGCAGTCACCGGCGATGGATTGACTGAGTTAAAGGAAGAAATTGAGTCTATAGCGGAGGCGCTACCGCAAGGTCACATTCAGGGGCCTTTCAGATTACCCATTGACCGTCGATTTACCTTAAAGGGATTTGGAACAGTAGTGACGGGAACAGTTCTTTCCGGACAAGCAAAAATCGACGACAAGCTGATGTTATATCCCCAAAACATCCCCGTTAGAATTCGCGGTTTTCAGGTCCATCAGCAAAAAACCGAAATCATTTCAGCCGGACAGCGTTCAGCCATCAATCTTTCAGGTATTCAGAAAGATGAGATCGCCCGGGGAAATCAAATCACTATGCCAGGCCAGCTGGTGAATACAAAAATTATTGAAGTCGAATTAAATATCATCCCTGAAAAAGCCAATGCTTTAAAAAATAGAAGTAAACTCCGGTTTTTCTGCAACGCCCAGGAAATTACCGGTCGATTGTACGCATCCAAAGATTTTAATCCCGAAGAGACAACCGCCCAATTTGTACAGATTCGTTTGGAGGAAACCATCAGCTGCCGATATGGTGACCGTTTTATCGTTAGGAACTTAACCCCGGTAGAAACCATCGCTGGTGGTCGGATTATTGCGCCTTTTGGAAATCGCAGTCGTAAAAATAAAAAACGTTTGACGGAATCATTGCGAGGTTTGGCATCCCAGGAGGAAATAACCCGAATTGTTGAAACCGCTTTTATTTCAGGTACAAAAGGTATTGAGGCAGATCAGCTATCTCCTCTGGTTGATTGTAGTCAAAAATCCATCCAAAAACTTCTGCAAAAACTGGCCAGCCAGGGAGAGTTGGTTTGTATCAATTTGGATAGAAAGAAATATATGCACAAATATCACAGCCAACGCATTGCCGAGTTTTTTAAAAGAAACCTGGCTGTGTTTCATAAAAAAAATCCGGAAAAAGCGGGAGTACCTGGATCGGATTTTTTCGGAAAAATGAGTCTCATGTTCGGTCACCCGGAAGTACTGGCCTCTTTAAACTGGGCTGTCAAACAAAAAATCCTCTCCCAGAACGGCAGTTATTTTCATCTTCCTGGATTTGAAGGTGGACTAAATGATCAACAAATTCGGGTAAAAGACACTGTTCTAAACTATCTGATAAAAATGGAATTTCAGCCACCGGGGATCGTGAACCTGGCCAAGGAATTGTCGCTGGATCAAAAGGAGATTGAAAAAATACTAAAAATCGGGTTGACAGAAAAATGGGTTGTTCGAGCCAAAGATGACCTATGGTATCATCCTGATACAATTAAAATAATTAAAGAAAAACTGATGGGTCATTTTACTAAAAATGAAACGCTGACAGTAGCTGAATTCAAAAACCTTTTGGGTGTATCCAGAAAGCATGCAGTTGGCTTATTGGAATACTTTGACGGATTGCACATCACCCGGAGAATCGAAAATCATCGCATTCTGCGCCTGGATAAAGTTGAATAGAAAACAAGCTAGCACTCTACAAATTGTTTAATAAACTAAAATCGCATATGACACTGATTTTATTATTGAACAATCCGTATCATCTATAAACTCTGTGGATATCCATTAATATTATTTATAAAGCGTTAAATTCCGATACCATACAGCCGATCTACATAAAAAAGACGGGGATATCCATAAACCAGCCTAAAAAGCAGCATAAGCCATTTTAATTGCACAAACATATTGACCTTTCATCATTCAAATCTGTAATAAATGTATTATTATCTATGATAGGTTTTTCATCAAAACGCTTATTCGGGATTTAAAAAAAGATGTCCCTGGTGATTTACGTTTCTCATAAGACCGTAATAATATCGAAGTACCAATTAGAGTTTCCTTTTACGCCGCCACCCGATAACCTTTCCAAAGCAGCACTGGAAGCGTATAGACTACTGCGACAATCCGAAATCCTGCAAATTGAGTCAACCAGAGATCAGCGGGAAGAGGTCATCACGCTGTTGCGCCATTATGGTCAGGCTCTTTATGAAGCAATCATCCCCCTTCATGTTAAGTCCCAGGTGTACAAAGCCGGTGGCATTTTTATCTATGCTTTGGAAAAAGAGATTATCAACCTGCCATGGGAATTGTTATATGATGGATCTTCGTTTTTTGGTCTGACCCAAGGCGTTGTTCGAATTAACAATTCCAAAATTGATCCGCCAGCCACCATCACCAAAGGATTGCAGGACTCTCTTAAAGTTTCATTAAACGCATTCGCTCCCTATCAGATTGATTCGTTGGGAAACCGGTTTATTTCTTATGTTGAGGAATTAACATCGGAGAATTTTAATAAATCACCGCTGCTGGAAATCCAGGTTAACGGAAATGCCGAACGTGACTCTATTTTAAAATCGTTGAATTTTCACCCCGACATTTTTATGTTTTCGGGTTTTGATACCAAGGAAAACTGGATATTAAAGGACAACACAGATGAAAATCTGGATGGACAATGGTATCGTGAATATCTAAAACCCGGACTGATTGAAGCCGTCAAACATGGATTAAGGATTGTTATTCTGAATACGTCAACTTTGTTGAAAGATTCAAATCCCTTTGGAGCAGATCCGTTGGCACGATACTTCGATATGGGTGTGCCTTATATTATCAGCATTCACGGCCGATTAGCCAGGGAACGATGGAAAGAATACTTCCAGATGTTTCTATTAGCTCTACTGCGGGAAGAAAACATTCTAAGAGCTCACCGCCAAGCTATTAACAGCATACAATCAAATCTGCCTTTGAGTTGGGACTGGTCGTGGATACGCCTGCACATTAATAAAAATCTGTTGGAAACACCAGCAGATATGCCCCTACCGCCTTTTCGATTCAGACGTAAAACAAATAAGATTAAAGCAAAAACCGCTTTTAACCATAATATATTATTTAATCGCCGGCGGTTTATCGGCAATTACAAAATACTTGATAAAATCACCCAGGCCCTGCTGGATCTGCCCGAAGATCAAATCGTTTCCATCAAAGGCACCAATGGTCAAATGGTGGAAGAATACCTGCAAGAATTTTTCCGTCGATTAACACCACACCGCCCCTTTTCAATATCTGTTTTATACTATCAACGCTGGGGATTTCTGAAAGGACAGCGAGAAAAATTATCTTCCTCTAAATATACAAAACTATTTTCATTTCTACTGGAAAATAAAAACATCATTAACCATTTCGAAAGTAACATCATCTCGATTAAAAACGGGGAGTTGAATGATCTAAAATTTCTGCTTGTTAATACGCCACCCACTAGATTTGACCATGCCTTTGACACTTGGCTGAAAAAGAAGCAGGAAGATGGTTGGCGCATTATCATTCTTGATGGAGACGAAACATCCACCTCTTTGGATGGCATAACTATTTCAACAGATGCGGTGGAATTGTACCAATTAATCAATGCGTTTGAAGACGAACTGCCGGAACAATGGCAAGAATCGTTGAGCGACCAGCTTCCTATACAAATGAATAATATGACGCTGCTGAAAATCGCTCAACAACTGGCAGATCGACAATTGATTGAGTTATTTATAAAAAAAACCAGTCGTCAGAAATTGTGGGAAGTAACATATGATACAGTCTTGTCCACTCTGTCATCGCAAAAAATGAAGATCTTGTTCACCTTATATCTGTTGCGGGTGAAATGCTCCAAAAAATATCTGGCAAAACTGTTGATCATTAAAAATATCGATTCCGATTTATGGTATTTACATCGTTTATTTCTCATTGAAACCGATCTGGATGCGACTGGTTTCTGGATACCGATTCATATTCACCAACAAATCGACCGTTATCACCTTTTTCCGGAAAAACATCTTCGTAACATCGGCCAGGAGCTTCTTCAAAGACAAATCGGAATTATATCCAACGGCAGTGGATCACTAAAGAAACGATATATTAATGGTTTTCAATATTGCATCGGGGAACTGACCAAACTGGGTGTAGTGGAAAACCCCTTGCAACGGAATCTGCAATTTGGTAAAAAACTGGCACGTCTATTGCCGAACAACAAGTATTTTTTCCAAGCAAATATCAGCATCAGTCTGGAGTTGGCACTACTAATTCAAAAAGGAAAATTGATCCAAAAAACACTTTTCTCCATTGTCGGCATTATGGAGAATTATCCACTGCTGCAAAAAGAAACCATTCATTTGTGTGAGTGGCTCCTAAAAATAGAGGAGAAACATCGAAACTGGACCCTGGTTTCAGAGATTCAGATGAAGATCGCTTCCATCCATGCTAAATCCAATAAAAAAGAGAAAGCCATCGGCTTGATTTCATCTGCCATTCAACTCAATAACGATATTAAAAACTACTCCAGTCGTTATCAAAATCTGATTGCTATTGCATTGCTATTATTAGATCTCGATGAATATGAAAAATTGGGAAAACTAATGGGAAACGCCGATTTTGACCTGAACCTGTTGAATAAGGAAGATATTGCCAAACTGTGGTTAATCGACGGGCACATGCTGTGTTTCAACAGACGATATAAAGAAGCGGAAAAATCGTTTGCCAAAACGTCTCTCAATTCAGGACTGTCCATTCCAGATAATTTAAAAGCCAAAACGCACATTTCCCTGGCCGAGATTTTTCGAGACCGGAAAGATCAAAATCAATATATGCTCAATCTGGACAAAGCCTCGGAATTTTTTGAATTGTCAGGAGATATTATTAAAGCCTGTCAAATCCACGAAGAATTATACGAATCCTATGTATCCTCAAGCGACATCAAAAAAGCCATCGTTCATCTGGAATGGCTGTTTGATTACTACAAAAAATCCGGTCGCAACAATCGTCTTCGTAACATCGCCGATCAACTCGGAGGCCTCTATTTTAAAATCGGCGACCAAACCAAATCCACCGACTACTACTCTATCGCACAGGGCATATAAAACCCTACACCATTTGGTTAAAACCAACAAATCTCACTTTGTCGCTTCAGCCCTATACTATTCGTATCCGTTAATTGTCAAACATGGATTTTAAAAAAAACGTTACCGACTGGTTTTACCAGTCATAACAATCCATCAATTGACGTAGTATATTGAAACAGTCGAAGGTCTCTCCCGGGGAATATTGGTGATCATTTATTATGCATGAATAATGGTGAAATAAACAAGGTGCATTTGCTATAACATACGGACCACAGTATCATTAACATATAAATTTTATTGGAAATTGGTCATTTTAGCCAAACATCGCGTTTTGTATTTAAGGGAGGATTAGTGCAACTTCACTTTCTCTCCATTTCTCGATGTACGATGACTCTCGCAATTACGTCCTCATTACAATGAACTGTGGCTTCCGCAACTACGTCCCCATCATCAACCATTTATTCACCGCCAATACTGTAAATTCCCGACCCGAAAAATACCCAGGTCTTATCATTTTGTAGGTTGCTTCAATCGGTATCTGCAACTTAATAATAATGTAAAAGCCTATAATAACTAGTGAAATACCACTTTGCAATTCCACCCTCATATTAGAAAAGTCCCTTGACATATCAAGACTCAAGGAATATTTTGCACCGCATTTTTAAGCACTGCAAAAGACAAATTAATATGTTAAGATAGTAACTCTAAAAATAACTTAAGACTATGAGCTCCTCATAGTATTGATATTTATATTTTTTTCAAAAAAAAGGCTTATTGTAAAATTGATGTCGTAAATACAACCTCATATTAAGACCATCAAAAACAAACCTTGTGTTTATTTGAATCCCTCATTTTTATTTCAAATAACGGCTTTATCCAAATAGTATCGTTTCAAGTGGAGAAAAAATGCTGACCTTAAAAAAATTAGATAAAATCGCCATCAATGCTCAATCTCACAATATCCTGAAGCAAATTCTGAAAGAAAATCCGAGTTTGGCGGACAATCTTCAACACGCAAAAAACGAAACCGAGGCGTTAATCGGCGTGAAAAATTGGGTTCTGGACAGTTTAAAGACCAATACTAAAGCACTGAAATACTACACAGGTGAGACATCAGGATTGCAGGCAATGACATCTTTAAAATGGCGTGACATCGCCGCCATTCGAATTCTGGATTACATTGACAACGCCGGCGTTGAAATCGAAGATCTGAATCAGAGAGGAGAAAAAACTATCAGCAATCCCATTGCTCTTTTATGGATGGCGGTTGTTAATGGGACAGGCGGTACAAAACCCAGCTTTTTTGAGGATATGCTCCAATTGTTTAGGCAATTTAATGGTGTTTTAAAAAAACCAACCATCAAAAAAGATCAGTTGGAAAAATGGATGGCCAGGTTTCCTTCTGGACTGGATCCCAGAATTATAAAAGTTCAGGAAGAAAATAAAACCAGAATTTTGAATATCATTATCGATAAAATCGACAAAGGGAAAAAAAAGGACCCCAAATTTAAATTCAACGCCGGTATGAAACAGGAGCAGAAATTCAAAAAGGCTCTGGAATGGTGGAATGACAGGTTGTTCCATCTTCGATTTGCCGTTCGGAAAGCGGATGAACTGAATGAGATGCTGGATTATTCCCTTGATCCCGATACCATGAAAATTCTATATGATGCGGAAAAAGCCGGAATCCCATTTTTTGTCAATCCATACTACCTGTCATTACTGTTTGTCAGAGTTCCCCATTTCGCATTCGGAGCCGACCTGGCAATCAGAGATTATGTACTGTATTCCCGTCAGTTAGTAGAAGAATTTGGACAGATTGTGGCTTGGGAAAAAGAAGACCAGGTTGAACCGGGAAAACCAAATGCAGCCGGATGGTTGCTACCAAGCAACTGTATTCATAGAAGATACCCTGATGTGGCAATTTTGATCCCGGAAACCGTTGGTCGATCCTGCGGTGGACTCTGTTCCTCCTGCCAAAGAATGTATGGATTCCAAAAGGAAGAACTTAATTTTAACTTAAATAAACTAGAACCGAAGGAAGCCTGGAAAACCAAATTGACTAAATTGATGAAATATTTTGAGGAAGATTCACAACTGAGAGATATTCTTATCACTGGTGGCGATGCTTTAATGAGTTCCAACAAATCGCTCAAGCTGATGCTGGATGCTTTATATAATATGGCCAAAAGCAAAAAAGCAAAAAACAAAAAACGCGAATCCGGAAAAAAATACGCTGAGCTGATTAGAATCCGTCTGGGCACAAAATTGCCCGTGTATCTTCCCCAAAGAATGACACCCGAATTAGTTAAAATTCTAGCTGATTTTAAGGCAAAAGCTTCAAAAATCGGTGTAAAACAATTTGTCATTCAAACCCATTTCGAATCTCCTTTGGAAATCACACCGGAATCAGAACTGGCCATTAAAAAACTTCTCTCGGCTGGTTGGATCGTCACCAATCAATTGGTTTTTACCACAGCTGCTTCAAGACGTGGGCACACAGCCAAGCTGCGACAGGCTCTCAATGATGTAGGGGTGTTGTCCTACTATACGTTCTGTGTAAAAGGGTATATGGAGAATTATCATCATTTTGCCACCAATGGAAGAGCCGTACAGGAGCAGCTGGAAGAAAAAGTCTTTGGTTCCATCCCCAAAAAATACTATGAAACCATTAAAAAATACCCGTTAAACGCAGAAAAAATAAGAGAAAATATTTCCAACCTGAGAGAAACCGCCGGACTTCCTTTTCTGGCAACAGACCGAAATGTTTTGAATTTACCTGGGGTAGGAAAAAGTATTACCTACAGAGTAATCGGCATAACGCGTGATGGCAGAAGAGTCTTGGAATTCGATCATGATTCAACCCGGGCGCATAGTCCAATTATAAAAAAAATGGGGAAAATCATGGTCATCGAATCCAAATCGATCGGTGAATACATGAATCAAATTAAGGAAATGGGAGAAGATCTCAATGAATATGAAAGTTTGTACGGGTATTCCATTGGCGAAACGGAAGACAGAATCCCTATTTATGAATACCCGGATTATAGTTTTGAGGTCACCAAAGATATCACCAACCTAAAAATTCCTCATAATATATGTAATTAATCGTACTAAAACCACAGATTTCACAGATGACACCGACTAGTATTATCTATAAAACCTAATTCTTTCACGTTAAGTCAAGCAGGGTCCACCCCTACAGTTTTATATCCAGTTGGGACCAACCAGTATGTCTGCCCGTTTTTATTTGACCGTATCCAATTTCAGGAATAACCACCCTGCCTGGGAGGATCATATATGAACATCCCGACGTCTGATCATCAGAGGTATTATGCAAATCAAAAAAGGGATTGGACTCTATTAATCCAATACATTATACTTTGTCAAATCAAGTTTTCACAACTTGATCCATTTGACAATTACATCCCCGATTAATACAAAATTTGACGTCCAGCCATAAAAACTGGTACACATCGTAAGTATCACTTTATTTACTATATTTTATATTTGGATAATCAGTTAAATCCGGACTTAGGCTGTCATCTTAACTGAATACGCGAGACTCGTAATAAAGGACTTACAACAAATAAGCTCATTGAAATCGTTGAGATTTTTCATAAAACCATTATCTAATCAAAACAACAAAGAAAAAACAAGTTAAGAATTTAGATCAGATTTTTAATTAAAAACCATCGATTTTTACATCAACCTACATAACATCATGACAACCAGCTTTACACAAATCAAACAAATCATGATCGATCAGAAATGCTCCACTGATCAGATTACTCTCTTTGGTGAGTTATACGATCGATTCAAAACCCAACAGGAAGAAACCATTGACTGGCAAGATATTTCCTCTCCCGCAGAGGAATCGATCTTAAACTATGATGACCTGGATGACGTTGAGCCGGAAAGTATCAAATCACTATTGTCGGAATTAGCAGTTTGTCGGCTCAATGGAGGTTTAGGAACATCTATGGGATGTGTCGGTCCTAAATCGGCTATTGAAGTAAAAAACGGAAAAAGCTTTCTGGATCTGATTGTCGATCAAATACATACAATAAATCAAACCTATGGATCGGACGTTCCCCTGGTTTTGATGAATAGTTTTAATACTGATCAGGATACTCAAAAAATCATTGGTAAATATAATGGGATGCTACCGATTTATACTTTCCAGCAGAACCAATTCCCGCGATTAAGAAAGGACTCCTTAATGCCCCTGTCTCTGCAAAAATATGGTCAGCAGATTAGCTATCCCCCTGGACATGGGGACTTTTATCAAAGTATTTCCAAAACAGGCGTACTGGATCAATTGATCAAGCAGGGTAAAAAATACATGTTTATTGCCAATGCGGATAATCTCGGGGCTTCCGTCGATCTGAGGATCCTAAATCTCATGAAAAAAACAGAATCACCTTACATTATGGAAGTGACGGAAAAAACACGGGCCGATGTAAAAGGGGGGACGCTCATTAAAACCAAGGAACAACCATTAAGATTACTGGAAATTGCCCAGGTGCCAAAAGATTACGTGGAAGAATTCAAAAGTGTTAAAAAATTTAAAATATTCAACACAAACAACATTTGGATTAATTTACCGGAGCTAAAGAAGAAACTTCAGAGAAAAACGCTCTTTCTGGACGTAATCGTCAATCAAAAAAACCTGGAACACCTACCCATTATTCAATTGGAAACAGCCATTGGGTCTGGAATAAACAACTTCAAAGGCAGTTTGGCCGTTAAGGTTCCCCGGGTCAGATTTGTTCCTATTAAAAAGACTGATGACCTGTTGCTGGTTCAGTCTAACCTGTTTATATTTCAGGATGGTATTCTAAGGAAAAACCCGGATCGACAATTTGATGGAATACCACTTGTCCGCCTGGGCCCCAGTTTCCAATCGGTTGAAGAATACCAAAATCGGTTTGAGTCAATACCTGATATCCTGGAACTGGACCTGTTGACCATTGTTGGTGATGTCTATTTTGGGAAAAACATCACCCTCCGGGGCAATGTGATTCTGGTATGTGAAAGAGGTGAATTGCATCTACCGGATAATTCGATATTGGAAAACAAAGTATTGACCGGTAGCATTAAAATGGGGGAATTGTAGCATACTTGAACCGACTGCCAAAAGCGTCAATTACTTAAACCGATAAAACCGCTGAAGATTCGACATAGCAAAAATATAAAACGATTGCCCAAACTGCACCGGTAAATATTAAAGCCAGAAAGACAGCAGCACTGCCTGCGTCTTTGGCTTTACCCGCCAATGGATGACGTTCTTCTGTACAAAGATCAACGACTGCTTCAATAGCAGAATTGATTAATTCAACAATCAGCACCCCAAAAACAGATGCGATCAATATAAACCGGACAGCCATTGACACCGGTAAATAAAAGGCCAGGGGTATCAAAATAGCTGCGATAACGACTTCTTGACGAAACGCTTCTTCCCCTGCCCAAGTGGATTTGATTCCCTTAATGGAAAAGACAACGGCTTTTTTTAATCTTAAAAATTTTTTCCCCATTTTCTCAGCTTATCTATAAATCGTAAAATTTTATAAAATGACGTTTTTCCTGCTAAAATATCAACCCAAAGGTATTTATACATAAATCCAATTATGAAATCTGACAACTCAATTCTTTGATTGTTCTACTCGTTATATGAAGAAATCAATCTCTATGCTGACTTTATAATCTATCTTGACATTTTGGATAGAATCCCAATGATATGAAAAACCATATCATTTCTTCATTACTGAATTCAAGTAATTTGCCACTATCGACTTTATGGGATGCCAGACATAGTATTTTGGATCTTGATAGATCCTTCGTCTTACCTCCTCAGAAAGATTGCTGGTGGAATAAAGCCATATGATTCCTTGCTCTATCAGATCTTGCTTGGCTATTTGGGCGTATTATGATAACACTTCTTTTATTAACATCATAATTTATTGAATTTCTATAACTTTTTTTCAACTATAAAAACTATGAATAACGACTCTATAAATAGACTGAAATTAAGCATACCATTGGCTGTCTCATGGAAAAACGGAGAGCTATTTCTGCTGGATCAAACACAATTACCCAATAATGTGGTTATCGAAAAACAGGAAACCATAAACCAGGTGTGGGATTCAATAAAACAATTAAAAGTTCGCGGTGCCCCTGCGATCGGAATTGCCGGGGCGTATGGCCTGCTGGTAGGAATAAAAAATGATGTTTCTTTACCAACCAGCCAATTTTTAGAAAAAATTGAACAAAAAGCCACTTATCTTGATTCCTCCCGTCCGACAGCTGTGAACCTGGGGTGGGCACTTAAGAGAATGATGGATAAAGCCCGGTCATGTGAAGGGAAAGAATCCACTCAAATTTACGAAAAACTGGAAAAAGAAGCGATTCTCATTCATGAAGAAGATATCGACTGTGCTAATCGTATCGGCCAAAACGGTGCACCGTTGATCAAGGACGGAATGGGCATTTTAACCCACTGCAATGCAGGTAGCCTGGCAGTTTCCGAACTAGGAACAGCATTGGCGCCTATGTATGTTGCTCATTCACAGGGGACAAGATTCAAGGTGTTTGCTGACGAAACCAGGCCTTTGCTGCAAGGAGCTCGACTAACTTCATGGGAACTACAACAGGGCGGATTGGATGTCACGTTGATCTGTGATAACATGGCAGCCCATTTTATGGCCCAGGATAGCATTCAAATGGTTATTGTGGGGACCGACCGGGTAGCGGCCAATGGAGATGTGGCTAATAAAATCGGCACGTTAGGCGTCGCCATTTTAGCCAATTATTATAAAATTCCGTTTTATGTGGCTTGCCCCTTTTCCACCATTGATTTGTACACACCAGTTGGGGCAGACATCCCCATCGAACAACGAGACCCACAGGAAGTCACACATTTTGGTCTGAAAGCAACAGCACCTGAAAACATCTCCGTAGGTAACCCGGCATTCGATGTGACCCCTAACAAACTGGTCACCGGATTTATAACAGAAAAAGGCATTATCCAACCCCCCTTTCAGGAAAACCTTCGAAAGATGTTCGGTTCGACTGGGAGTTGATTTTCATGTGTTTTGCAGATCAGATTTTCTTTGGCAGGTCTTAACATCGGTTGGGTAAGACCTGTGTGTCTACCAATTTTGATTTATGGTGTGGACAATTTCATCGATTTATTTCAGGTGGACCTGTAAATTCAAACATTACTAAATTAAACTCTACCAACATACAACTTAATATAGAAGCACCTTCATATAATCAAGATACTATTGAATGTCGCTTGAGTTCCATTGGGATTCTTCATGCCGCCTTAGGCTCCAGATGACAATAAGTACATAAATTTCCTTTATTTAATGACGTTGACTTAAGTCTATCCCCTTCAGGATGTTTTGTGATCCCAGTTTTTCACCTAAAATCATTCCTCTCCATCTTGAGTGCAGAAAAAATAGCATCCTCAAAAAAACCAAGCTTTCCTTTTAACATTAAAGGGGTAGATATATCTCGTTTAAAAGGATTTTTGAAAAGGCGAGCTTGAAACGTGTGATCATCCATTTCAGTTACTTCTGCATCGTGAAATCCCAGGTATATTTTATCGATTGGATGAAAACATTTGTAAATAGCTTCTTTAATGGAAAATATAATTCGGGCTTCCCTGGTAAAAGAACAATCCGCATCCGACCATTTTTCAATTTCCCATTCAGTCAGGGTATACTTGGTAATATTTGTCCTCATTTTACGTGCTAGATCTTCAATATCAATCCCCAATCCGATCACCCCTGAATGCTGTTTTTTAACGATGGCTGCTACCAATGTTGCGCCATGGGATATACTTCCTACAATAGATAAAGGCCAAAGTGGTGATCGATCTGAATCTCTCAGAACAGGCAAGGAAGGGAATCCCGCCTCTTTCATAGCTATTTGAGCACATCTTCGACCGGTAAAAAACTCGGCTCGCCGATTATCAGATAAGAAATTCTTAGCCGATAATTTCTCCAACGGGTGAATTCCATCGTCATGGGAATTACATCTTTCAATAGCGAAGCAGCACGTTTCCGGGAAAGGATTATCAAAAATCATACAGTTATTTCCAACCAGATAAAACAATATTTGTCACTAAAACAGGGTTGCTAAACTAAGGGATCGTTAAAAAACCGGTTCACATTCTGTTTACAAAAATTCCAAAAACAATGGACATTTTGTAAACAGAATGTAAGCTGATTTTCAGCCAACCCTAAGATCATGTCCCCTTCGTTTCTACACGTGTTTACACATTTTGAGATAAAATACTCAATTAAGAAACAAAACATTAAAGAGAATTCTTCGGCATCTGGTTCACATCCTAATGCTATTAAGCAGAAAGAAGAAAACTCAGGTCTTTAAACTCGACATTGTTTTTTTTCATTCGATGTGGGACATCTAATGGTAACCTATCGCCAGCACTGGTATCTAAAAAACTACTTTGCAATAAAACGTTCATCATAATAGGATATTAGAAAAATAACGGATGTTTTATATTCTAACCAACCGTAATTATGAAAAATCCTATAAACATGGTAATTATTCAGTATAAAAAAACTTGACCTATTTGTCATTCTGATGGAGGCCCTCAGGCGACATGAAGAATCTCAACGAAGTCCAAGTGACACCCGGAATTAACTTGATTACAGGAATGCCCATCCTTACCAAATAGACCAGGTTGTTTGTACATAGTTCTATAACTTTTTAAACAACATCAATTGTTTTTGGCCTTGAGAGATCCTTCGCCGTCTCTCCTCAGAATGACAGATGGCAGAGCTTGACTTATTGACATTGTGCCTTCGCGAGAATGATATAGAGTTCGGGGAAAACTGAATAGCTACTAAACATGTATTCATTTTAAGTAAAAGCACAGGTACTGTTTCTTATCTACTTGGTGCATCCTACAGCAAATCAAAAGATTGTGTAAATGACCATATACAGTTTCCACACAAGGTTTCAGTTAATCTATTATAAGCATACCTGATCATTATTTTAAGATGACAAAACATAATAAACATAAAGTTTTCAATCAAATAGCAATTTTAATGCCTGTATTTTGCATCGATTCGGCAAATGAATAATATGTACAGCCTGTAATTTGGGTAATTGATTTTTTATAAGGACACAAACTACACCATTGTGTTATACAAAACACTGTGATAGGTAAAATGCATAATAAAATATGTTATACCTTGTTCCTTTTAGAAAAACAGAGAATCGTTTAGAATAACATCATGTATTAACATATTGTTTATTACTATTTAAGACTTTAGATAAGACAAATAACCAACCATTGATATTAAAAACACGGTCCACTACAAGTTCAAATACAATGGATTGAATTTGAATTCTAGTCATCATAATCGGTTAAACAACGTCTTATATTAAGTACGACACACATCAGGATAATTCAAAGTTTAAATGAGTTACACATGCTAACAGTAAAACATCGGCTGGAGATTCTAAAGAAAGATGGATAATTTACCAATCGTCATTGACGGACCTATTCAAGAAGATACCCTGAGATATGTGACATTTAACGTTGGGAATGAACTTTTTGGTGTCGACATCATGTGTGTGGAAAGTATCATTCCTCCTCAGACTATCACTCCCGTTCCCAGAACGCCCGACTATTTTCTCGGCATTATCAACCTAAGGGGGGAGGTCATTTCAATTGTTGATATGAGAATTTTGTTTGGTATCAAAACAAAAAAGATCACACCTGAAACAAGAATCGTTGTTATTCTGTCAAATGGCATTCTTCTTGGTATGCTGGTCGATCAAATCAGTGCCATTCAAGTTTTAAATGCAGAAAATATCCAGCCAGCCCTTGGATTGGCCACTTCTGATCGACAAAAATTTGTGTCAGGTTCCGTCAAGCTTGCCAGTGAGAAAATTCTACTAATTCTACTTCACGATAAATTAGTCGATGATAAAGATTTTATCATTGAAAAAGAGATTCAATTCAACCGAGAAGTTGTTGAAACAGCCATTGAAAAAAAGGATGAATGGAGTAAAGAGATACCGTTGGTCAGTTTCACCATTAAAAATGAAAATTATACGATTGAAAGTGCTTTTGTCGAAGAGATCATTTTTTTTCCGGATATAACTACTGTACCGGACATGGAAGGTTTTTTGGAAGGTATCTTCTACCTGCGAGATTCCGTTGTTCCTGTTATCCACCTGGGAGAACGAATCGGGCTGGGTAGAACCGAACTGACACATGATCACCAGGTAATTATCTTGAAAAGCGATCTTTTCGGTATCAAAATCGGTTTGATTGTGGATGATATCAACGAGATTTTTTTCATTAGGGAAGACGAATTGGGCAGTGCTCCTATCAATTTAAACAAGGAACAAAGCGAACATTTAAAGGGAGTCTTTAAATTATCGGACGCAAGGGATAATTTAATTATCATGCTGCTGAATCTGGAAAAACTGTTCACATTTGAGGAGCAGGACAAACTAAAAAAACTGGATTTGATGATCAAGCAGGAGGATGTGGAAGAAAGCGAACAGGAGCAACCCGTCGGTATCCTTGAATTCATCATTGCCAACGAACGATATGCCATAAAAGTCTCGGAAACAAACGAAATCATTCGCGTATTAAATGCTGTTCCGGTCCCTAAAGCACCACAGTTTATCAAAGGAATCATCAACCTGCGCGGTGATGTCATCTCGGTTATTGATCTCACCTTACTGGTGAGTCGAAAAGCCAGAGAAATAACTCCCCAGGCAAAGATATTGATTGTATCCGCTGGAAATGAAACTGCTGGACTTTTGGTGGAAAGGGTACTGGGTATTCGGAAAGTATTTTTGTCCACGTTTGAAGAACCTTCCGATCTATTGCGTCAGAAAGGGAATATCTTTATTGAAGGCATTGGAAAGATTGATGAAACTGACGAGATTGTGGTTTTGATGGACATCGAAACAACGTTAATGCAGTCTCAATCAGATGATATTGATGAGGAGGAAGATTTAAGACTTGTTTTACAGGAACTGGAATATCTGGAAATGGAAGACGAGCAGGCCGAATTGTTAATATCGGAAAATACATAAGACCTTGACAGTTGAAAGTTCTCGTCGTCATGCCGAACTTGGTCCGGCATCCAGGGAGCGATTCCTGGAGCTAACAATAGATTCCGGGTCAAACCTGGAATGACGTTGCAAACTTTTAAAATAGACTTTAATTACAGATTAGTACATGAGGATTCTAAACTGTAAAGATAAGGCCAATTTGGAGCAAATCAATTCATGATCTATAAAGTCGGTGTAGTTGATGACTCCGCATTCATGCGATCTGAGCTTACCAAAATTATAGAAAAGGATCCAAAGATGCAGGTAGTGGCAACTGCGGAAGATGGAAGCCAAGCTCTTGAATTGGTTAGAACACATTGTCCGGACGTTTTGACCCTGGACATCAACATGCCGGTAATGAACGGCATTGAAGCGTTAGAACAGGTAATGACAGAAGCACCATTGCCTGTTGTGATGATTAGTACATTAACCTTCGAAGGTGCCGAGGAAACGCTGGATGCCCTGGAATATGGGGCCTTTGATTTTTTCCATAAACCGTCAGGCTCGATATCTCTAGACATCTCCGAACAAGGAGGCATGATTCGAGAAAAACTGAAACAAGCTGCATCCAGTAAAATAATAAGGAAACCGCAGAATAAAACCTGGGACCGACTTACGCACAAAGTTTCTCGGATAACCAAACTCCATCATGCTATCAATATTCCGAGAAAAGCCAGGTTAACACCTGAAGGTAAAATTGTGGCCATTGGTGTTTCAACAGGTGGACCGAGAACACTATCGTCAATCTTACCGAAGATTCCGGGTAATTTCGATGGTAGTATTTTAATCGCACAACATATGCCTGAAAAATTTACACTTTCATTTTCCAATCGTTTGAACAATATTTGTCAACTCAGGGTTAAAGAAGCACGAGATGGGGATATTATTCAAGCAGGAAGAATATATATTGCGCCGGGTGGAAAAAACATTCGTGTCAAAAGAAAAAACAGATCCTTTTTCAACATTGAAACAATGGTTAATAAAGGAATGAGTGTTTCTAGTCCATCGGTTGATGTGTTATTCAGATCTCTGATGGAGTGTTCTGGCAATCGGTGGCTGGGAGTAATGTTGACCGGCATGGGCAGTGATGGAGCCAAGGCTTTGGCTGAACACCGAAGCAAGGGAGGATGTACGATCGTAGAATCCGAACAAAGCTGTGTTGTATACGGCATGCCTGGAAAAGTAGTTGAACTTGAAGGAGCAGAATTCATATTGGATGAAGATAAAATTGCTGAAAAAATTGTTGAATTAATTGGGAATTCAGTATGTCATTAGAAATTGATCAAAGAATACATTCTTCAGAGCTTATTCCAATTCGAGATCTTATTGCAGAAAATTCTGGATTGTATTTCGACGATAAAAAATTCTATTTCATCGAAAAACGAATTGTTAAACGGGTTAGAGCAACCAACTCCCGGACTGTGAAAAACTATTTCAGATTATTAAAACTCGGTAAAAACGAAGAAGAGATGAAGGAGTTGATCACGTCACTAACCACCAATGAAACCTATTTCTTCCGGTATCTGCCCCAACTCGAATCATTTTCTGAAGAAGCGCTGCCGCTCATTTGTAACGAAAAAAGAAATCAAAAGGATTTTACATTGAATATCTGGAGCGCTGCTTGTTCATCCGGTGAAGAAGCCTATACTATTCTAATTTTATTAAAAGAATCGTTGCCTGATTTTGAAAAGTGGAAAATTCGCATTTCTGCAACGGATATCGACCATCATGTTCTGGAAAAAGCAAAAGTCGGAATTTATGATCGAAGGTCGGTAAAAGATGTCCATCCGAAAATTTTGGGGAAATATTTTAAAGAGGAAGCTGGCAAGTTTTATGTCCTGCCTGAAATGAAAGAAGAAATCGAATTCGGTTACCTCAATCTGATGGATCGCAAGGAGATGCGAAAAGTCAACGATATGGATTTTGTCTTTTGCAGGAATGTTTTGATTTATTTTAGCGATAATGCACGAAAACAAGTTGTAAATTCCATATACAACAGTTTGAATCCCGGGGGATTTATCTTCTTGGGACATTCCGAATCCGTTGGAAAAATCAGCGGTACTTATAAACTGGTGAAGTTCAAAAAATCTTTGTCTTATCAAAAATAGCAGTTAAGTTCATTAATTTTGTTACCAATGACATAAAAGAATGGATATTTTTATTATATCTTATAGAATTTTCTTTTTACCCATTTATTATTAAGAAACAACAGGATTCCGATATCCTGGTAAGGTGACAACATTTAAATGAAGGGATGAAAGATGGAAAAAAGCGGCAATCAAGTTGACAATAATGCCGTAGGAAAATTAATCGAAGACCTGCAATCCCATGATGAAAAAGCCAGAAGATATGCAGCGGAAGATCTTGGTTATGAAAAATACAGACAAGGCATTCCGTCTCTGGTCAAAGGATTGACAGATCCTTCCATTGCCGTTTCAGAGGCCTGTGCCGATGCACTGATCAACATCGGCGGAGAGGATATTGCTGAACAAATTGCCCCTTATCTGGCCTCGGAAAACGTCCGCTTAAGAAATCATGCTTCTGAAATCATGAATCTCCTAGGGGAGCCCGCAGTTCCGGTATTGATCGAGCAGTTAAAATCAAGCAACCACGATGTTCGAATGTTCGCCGTTGACAACCTGGTAAATATCAGCAGCAAAAAAAGTGTTAATGCGCTGATCGACATTTTGGACGACGAAAATATCAATGTAGCAGCAGCTGCGGCGATTGGCCTGGGAAAAGTTGGTAATCAGGAGCACCTGGCCATTCTGATGAAATACCTTGATTCCGATATCTGGATGAAGTGCTCCGTTTTGCGGGGGATGGGATTTCTGGGAAACCCTGAAGCCATCAACGCCATTCTTCCCATGACCAGGGATGAAGATCTTATGGTTAAAATATCAGCTATCCAAGCCCTGTCAAAACTGGCGGACAACACAATCCTGCCTGAACTCCTTAACCTGTTGAAAGAGGAATCACTCGAATTATTTGGAATTGAAACTCTGAATGTCATCCATGAAATCATCATAGCCTATCCAAATAACGAATATGCCAAGCTTTTTGATGAAGAACTCTTGAACGTTATGACGTGCTTGGCACAGATAGGGGATATTCAAAATAAGATTAAAACAATTAAAATTCTCGGTTATTCCAAATCCGAAGCCATTGTTCCACTCTTAGTAAAGTTATTATCCAACGACGATATCGATATCCGAAAATCAGTTGTTGAATCCATTGTTCAGATTGATCCACAAGATTTGTCACCCTTAAAAAAATTTCTGGAAGATGAGGACTCACCATTTGAACAGAAATGTACCGCCCTGGAATGTATTGGTCGTTCAAGCAGTAACGACCGTTATACTATCATTAAAAGTTTCCTTGATTCACCGGATGATACACTACCACGCATAACTCTCGATGCAATTCATACTGGTTTTAAACCAGTACCGGTAACGGAAATCATACGATTACTTAATTCGCAAATCAGCGACATTCGCATCAGTGCCGCCGCTGCCATGGGACGATTAAGAAACAAGGAGTTCATTAATGCCCTGATTGAAAAGCTTAATGATGAAGAGTCGGAAGTCCAAGAAGCTGTTGATGATGCTTTAATTCAAATCGGAGAAAAGCACGAAATTCCGATACTGGCACCTTACCTGAACTCTTTTAGTAAATCGGAACGAAAAATCGCTTTTCAGTATTTCGGCATTCATCATCCAGAATCACTCAGTCAAAAATTTATTGAAGGATTGGATGATCCCAGCGTTGATATTCGTGTAATCTCGCTTAAAGTCATTGCAAATCTTAAAATCGCCACCTTGGAACTGATCAAAAAAGGGATCAGAGATCCTGTGGATACCGTTCAGGTTCAAGCTGTACGAACCTTACTGTCCATATCCGATAAAGAGGGAATCCTGCCGTTTATTCAAGAGATTTTATCAGGTCAAACATCCGAGAGAATCAAAGTTGAACTAATTCAAGTCTTGGCAGGATTGGAAAATGTTAATACTGTGAATTCCATCATACCACTTCTTCATGACAGCTCATCATGGGTACAGATTGAGGCTGTTGAAGTTTTAAAAACTTTGGGTGATTCTTCAGTGGTGAATAGTCTTAAAAAATTACGCATATCAAACAATAATGATCTGTTGGAAGTTGTTGAAGATGCTATTGAACAGCTTGAATAATTGAGGCAAAGACCTGAATGGCCAAAAGAATATTGATAATTGACGATTCTGCTATTGTTCGGAACTTACATTCTGTAATACTTAAATCAGCTGGTTTTTTAACAGAAGATGCTGAAAACGGATATGACGCATTGGAAAAAGCCATGAAATCAGATTTCAATCTGATAATTGTGGATATCAACATGCCAAAAATGGACGGTTATGCCTTTTGCAGAGAAATTCGAATCAATGAAAAATATAAAGATATTCCTCTTTTAATTATTTCAACAGAGTCGGAAGCCGAAGATAAAATGAAAGGCTTCAAAGCGGGAGCCAATCTTTACCTGGTTAAACCGATCAAACCTGAAGCACTCATTGAAAATGTAAATTTATTATTAAAATAATCCCTTTGATAAAACTCCAAAAACATCAATAACACAAAACTTCCCAGCACAATTTAAGGTAGTCAAATGGCAGATGATTTAAATGATATGATTCAAGGGTTTGTTGAAGAATCGCATGAGGCTTTTGATGACATTGAAAACGATTTGCTGACCATTGAATCAAATCCCGAAGATCTGAGCATTGTTAACGGGATTTTCCGCGTTATGCATACTATAAAAGGGACAGCAGGTTTTCTAAACCTGGATGATATCGGCAAGCTGTCCCATAAAATAGAATCAATATTCGACATGATCCGGCGGGAAGAAATTAAAATAACATCGGATATCATGGATACTTTGCTACCGTCCATCGATCTGCTGAAACTGATGGTTTTCGAATTGTTGGAGAAAAATAAATCCGAATACAATCTGGAATCAACCCTATCCGCTTTACAGAAATTAACCCGGTCAGCACATGCCGAAGAAGCGATCGATTCATCGAAACCGGCAGAAAAGCCGCCCAGAATTAAAACAGTAAGAATTAGACAGCCGGACACTCATTTGAGCGAATTCAAATCCATTTTGGATACAGTATCTCCTCAACTTAAATCCGATTTTGTCGTTGAAGCTGAAGAACATCTTGAAACCATTGAAGAAAATTTATTAATCCTGGAGCAAAATCCCGAAAATAAAAGCTCTATCAACGAGGTGTTCAGAGCTATTCATTCCATTAAAGGAACATCCGACTATGTTGATCTAAAAACAATTACTCAGATTTCTCATAAACTGGAAACCATTTTCGATCAAATTCGAAAAGGATCTCAAAACTACGACAACGACTTGGCAGATGTCATCTTAAAAGGGATCGACATCCTGCGCACCCTCGTTTTTATGCTAAAGACCGACGATATAAGCACCGTCATTCAAATCGATGATGTGGTTCGCCAGTTGGAAAAACTGATCATACCTAAACCGGAACCGGTTGAAAAACAGCGGCAAGTCTTAACCACTTCGTCCGACTCACTGGATGCCTTTAAAAACATTACTTCCCAACAACTTTTGGTCATTCAGCATCTGGGAACCAACTTCCTGGAAGACAGCCTGGAACCGGAAGAGCTAATGGTTTTGCTCCGATCGGTCAGGACTCTAAAAGATGGCGCAGATAAAATCGGGATAAAGTCAATTGTCATCCTGTCCACTAAAATCGAATCTATAATCAGTGCTGTAATTAACGAAAACAAGGAATTATATGAAATCACCGATATATATCAGGATTTGAGTCAGCAACTGATCAATGAAGTGGAGAATTTAAATAAATCAACCGATGACACTGCTCAGAGTTCTCAGGAACCACTTGAAACACCGCCGGAAAAAATTGAACCGGCCAAACCCCTTCATTTTGCAAAAACCGACATTGTTGAGCAAAAAGAGCAACGGGATGAACTAAAGGTTCAAGCTTTTACCAAGGACAGTACTATCAAAACCATGCGGGTTGATTCCAGTCGTCTTGATACCTTTATGAATCTAATCGGGGAACTGATTATTACCCGAAACAGCTATAGCCATACCATAAGTGAGTTGACAGATCAAAAGCTTCAAACTGAACTTTTACAGGAACTTAAATCCATGGAGGCGAATTTCAGTCGAATATCAGAAGACTTGCAGGCAACCCTGATGGAAATAAGACTTTTACCTGTAAAGTCCGTATTTCAAAAAATACCCAGGATCATCCGTGACATCTCCCGCAAGAAAAATAAAAAAATCCAACTTCAGATCTTAGGAGAAAATACAGAAATCGATAAATCGATCATTGAGATGATTGGTGATCCCTTGGTTCACATTATTCGAAACTGCTGCGACCACGGCATTGAAACAGTAGAAGAACGCATCATCGCCGGTAAACAAGAAGAAGGAAATATCATTTTAAAGGCTAGTCACCTCGGTAGTGCCATCTCCATTGATATCATGGACGACGGTGCTGGTATCGACACCCAGAAGGTACTACAACTTGCCATAGAAAAGGGAATGGTTTCTCAAGAAAAAGCACAAACACTCGATAATAAAACCATTAACAATTTTATTTTCCACCCCGGTTTTTCAACTGCGGAAGAAGTGACGGACATCAGCGGAAGAGGTGTGGGTATGGATGTCGTTATTACCAATATCAAAAAAATCCATGGCTCGGTGGATGTAGAATCGGAACGGGGACATGGTACTCAGGTCAAACTTCTGTTGCCGCTGACTTTAGCGGTAGTGGATTCACTTCTGATATTCGACAACCGTCAAAAATATGCCATCCCGCTGGAAGCAGTCAAAGAGACGATTGAGATCAGGGAAAGTGAATTGCAGATTTTAAAGCAAAAAGAAGCCATCAATCTCCGGGGAGATATTATCGGTGTTTCAAGACTGTCCAGTCTTCTGGGAATAGATAGTGTAAAAACGGATGAAGATCGGGTACTGAGTGTTGTATTTTTACAGGCCGGATCTCGGGTAATCGGCATTGTGGTGGATGATCTGTTAAACCAGCAGGAAATTGTAGTAAAACCTTTACAGCGATATTTAGCCAACATTCCCGGCATCAGTAGCTCAACAATTCTCGGAAATGGCGAAATCATACTTATCTTAGATCCAGCCGAACTGATCGAATTAGCATCCCTATAGCAATACCGGCTCCACACCACATGTCCATGATATCCGTCATGGACATGACTTCTCTCCTGAGTTAGCATATAAGTTTATCTTAAAAACCGTTCAACGACACTCTCTTAATCCTTTTTCAGTATAAAAAAATGAGTTCCAAAAAGCTAATTACTTCCGCCTTGCCATATGTGAATAATGCCCCTCATTTAGGTAATATTATCGGCTGTGTCCTATCAGCAGATGTGTACGCCAGATTCTGCCGTGCTATGGGTTACGAAACACTGTATATTTGCGCTACGGATGAATACGGAACAGCTACGGAAAACAAAGCCCGAGCAGAAGGGATGACCCCCCGGGAGATCTGTGATAAATATCACGTTATTCATAAAGAAATATACAAGCATTTTAATATTTCTTTTGATTATTTTGGAAGAACATCACACTCGGAACATGCTGAAATAACTCAATCAATATACAAGGATCTGGAGCAAAATGGCATGATTGAGGAAAAAGAGACAGAGCAGACATATTGTGAGCATGATGAAATGTTTCTGGCAGACCGATATGTGGTCGGCACCTGCCCCTTATGCGGATTTGGCGATGCCAGAGGAGATCAATGCGACAACTGCGGAAAACTGCTTCAGCCTACCGAACTGGTTGATCCAAAATGTCAGATCTGCGGCAATAGACCTTCCCAGAAACTTACTAAACACCTATATATTAAACTACCGGAACTGGAAGACAGACTTCACGAATTTCACCAGTCATCCATGACAAAAGGCAATTGGACCAACAATGCCGTGACCACAACCAAAGGTTGGATTGACAACGGATTGTTACCACGCCCTATCACCAGGGATTTAAAATGGGGTATCAAAGTTCCCAGACCCGGTTACGAAAATAAGGTTTTTTATGTCTGGTTTGATGCTCCAATTGGCTATATTTCGGCCACCAAAAGAGCCATTCCGGATTCCTGGGAAAAGTGGTGGTTTGATCCCGACAATACGGAACTATACCAATTTATGGCCAAAGATAACATTCCGTTTCATACGGTGATTTTTCCTGCTACCCTGATTGGAACCCAAAATAAATGGACCTTGTTACATCATGTTAACGCCACCGAATATCTTAATTATGAAAATAACAAATTTTCCAAATCAAGAAACATCGGAGTATTCGGAACTGACGTGAAAGCCTCCGATATTCATATCGATTTATGGCGGTTTTATCTTCTCTACAATCGACCTGAAAAATCAGATGCCAATTTTTCCTGGAATACTTTTTTAGAAGATATCAACAATAATTTCATCGACAATATCGGGAACCTGCTAAACCGTGTGATGGTTTTTCTAAACAAACATTTTGAAGGCAAATTAACACAAGTAGAATACACCGACGAACAAAAAGAGTTTCTGGAAACAGTACGTAAAGAGGAAAAAGAGATCGTCTCACAACTGGAAGCGGTGAAACTGAAAGAGGCTCTCAAAGGAATCCTGTCATTGGGAAAAAGCGGGAATAAATTCTTCCAGGATCAGGAGCCCTGGGCTACGGTGAAGGTCAATCCCGAACTGGCAAAAACGTCTCTAACTGTCTTGATTTGCCTAGTCAGGGACTTGGGAATTCTGCTGTCTCCTTTCATGCCGGAAACAGCAGATCGGATTCTCAACATGATCAGCAAAGAAAAAGTAGATTTTAATCTGTTAGGCAATTGGGACAGTCTAATGGGAAAAACCGTCGACAAAGCAGAGCTGCTTTATAAAAAACTGGAGCAAAAAAAGATCCAACAATATCGGGAAAAATTCTCTGGTAGTAAGAATGATACTTCCGAAGAAATCAAGGAAAATACCTGGGATAAAATCCTGTTAAAGGTTGGTCTAATAAAATCGGTAACAAAGCACCCATCTGCCGATCTTCTTTACGTTGAAGAGATTGATTGTGGTGAAGAAAATCCTAGGACGATTGTGTCAGGTTTGGTGAAATATTATTCTCCCGAACAGCTGATAGGAAAAAAGGTACTGATCGTGGCTAATTTGGCACCGGCAGATTTGCGTGGTGTCAAGTCAGAAGGAATGCTTCTGGTAGCGGAAAAGAGAAAAAAACTGGAAATCATTGAAATTGAATCGGCTGCTCCGGGAACAGTTGTTCTACTGGAAGGTGAAACAGATCATCAAACCTCCGACATCATAACCATTGATGAATTTTTTGCGGCCAATATAACCGTTGAAAATTCAATCGTTCAAATGGATGGAAAAAAGTTGCTACAGGATGGAAACCCTATTCAAACACAAACCATTGAAAAGGGGAAGGTCAGATAAAATAGTGGTGGAATCAATACTTACTAATCAAAACCGGTATTCAAAATTAAAAATCGTGACACTCTGATGACGCTTTTTGTCCCTTTCCCTGCCGTCAAAATCAACCTGATTTCCGGTAGATACCAGCGGTGGGTTTGCCTTACCATAATCAAACCTATACTGATTGGGGGAGGGAGGGAGATAAAAAGCATTTCCTTTAAACTCATCTTCAATCATTGGTTCTTCATAGGGAAAAACAGCTTGTTTGTTTAGTTGCATAACCCCAAAAGCAAATCCGACAAAAACCCCAACACCAAATCCCTGCAACAACGTTTGACCAAAATCGATATCCGGATCTAATGGATCAAGAAACCACCGGGCAAAACCGAGAACCACCCCGCCGCCGCCGCCAGCCAAGGTATAAATTGCCAACGATCTTAATGCTGCATCACCTGTATCTTGGGCCATAGTCTCATTCTGCGTTGCTAAGATACATGATATTGTAAAGATTAAAATAAAAAAACGTATGAATTTTTTCCCCATTAAATCCTCGTCCTAATCTCATTTATTATCATAGTATTTTAGCCACTTATCTGTAAACGTCGACTATATCGCATTTTACAAAACTACATCCAAATTTCAAAGAATCGAACAATACTTTTTTATATAATCTATTCATCAACCATGCCTTTTTTTGACACCATGTATTTGAGACTATTTGAATAGATGAACCCAAGTTAAATTAAATCACTTACTAAAATCATTCCAGTTTTTGCCTGAACTTCAAACACATTTTATAAAAACCAAGGGTTTTTGTTGAAAGCGTATCCAAGGTAAACCGTCTTTTGTAGTCTTCCATAGCTTGTTCCCCGGCTTGCTTAAATTCATTCGGGTTATTTCGTATCCAATTAAAAGCCGAAACCAGCGCAAGTTCAGATTTTTCCGGGCATAAGTATCCATTTTTTTTATGTTGCACAATATCCGGCAATGTCCCGGTAGGAAAAGCAATCACTGGAATTCCAGAGGATAAAAACTCAACACATACCCGGCAGTTAACTTCACTTTGCAAAGAAGGAATAACACCGCAATCTATGCATGACATGACCTCTTCAAGTTTGTCCTGAAATCCCATAATGGTTACCTGATTTTCCAAATCAGCCTGCTGTATAAAAGTCTCCATTTGCTGTAATATATCCGGAAACTCACCGAGATCTTTTACCAGGCAAAGTAAATGGAACGTTTTATCATTTAATATTTGCAATGATTTTAACAATATAAGATGCCCTTTAACTGCTTGGGTTCTCCCTAGCAACGCCAAAACCGTGGCATCTTTCGGAATATTAAATCGATCTCGGAACTTTTTTTTACTATTACCTGCCGGAATGGGCACAGGAGAATCCCCATAATGGATAACAATAGTTTTCTGGTCGGTGTGTGTCAGCAAGGCATCAACCCATGCTTTAACCTGGTTTCCCACAGTTATAATGCCATCACATGCTTTTTCTCCATATAAAAAGCGATTCCCAAAGTGCTGTTTCGGCGGACGAGCTTCTCCCCTTGTTTTTATATAAACCAAACCAGGCCGCAACATTCGAGCCAGATAGAACAAAAAGGAACCATTTGACTTAAACGAATTGATGATTTGAATTTTTTTTTGATCAACCAAACACAATAATCTTGCCAGGTTTTTCATATGAACTATCGGGGACATGGAATCCAAAAAAATATCTGTGATGATGTTAATTCTATTTTCCATGGCTTTATGATGAACAGGTGAATCAGGATTAACTATCATCCAGACATTGATTCCCTTTTCCATCAGTCCCCTGGCAACATTGACCGCATAGGCTGCTTCCGCATTCCACCATCGAACATTGATTGCCAATAAAACATTATGAATCGTCATTCCAGTAAGATTTCCCCACTAATTATTGATCGCTTTGTTCCGCAATACTGCATTCTTTGACCAAAATTTATTTATGTTAATATGTTAATGGCCTTCTGAAACTAAAATCCATATTTTCTCGACAAAGCTGTGATCTTCTCCATCACCATCTCGGTCGTAATACCATTCAAACAATCATAATGGTTAAAAGGGCATTCCCGTTTAAAACAGGGCGCACAATCCATATTCAGGGTTAAAACCTCTGCTTTTTCATTCACCGGACTAGTCCAAACTGTTGATGTTGATCCAAATACAGCAATCTGAGGTTTCTGTAATGCTGCCATTATATGCATGGTTCCGGAATCATTGCTTATCAGGGTTTTAGATCGGGCCAAAACAGCAATTAGTTCATTTAAAGATGTTTTTCCGCAAAGATTTAAAGCCGACTTATTTGATTTTGCCAGATAATCTCCCAATGGTTTATCATCGCTTGTTCCAATAATGACAACATTTTCCCCTTTTTTTTCCAGATCCGAAATCAGTTGCCTGAAATTCTCCTTAGGCCACTGTTTAGCCGGACCATAAACAACCCCGGGGGCTATCGCTATATAGGAGGTCGGCAGATCATCAAAACGATGATTCAATACACTAATCAGCCAATCATCTGTAATGTTGAGAACAGGGGCAAACGAATCCTTGTTTAAATTTGGATCAAGAAGCTGCAAATATTCTGAAACCAAATGTTGGCTTCGATGGACTGTTGAAAACAACACTCCGTGCGTCAACAAAAATCCACGCAAGCTCATTTTATAACCGATTCGTTCCGGTATTTTCGCAGAAAACGCCATTAAAGCGGAAGAAAAACTTGGTGGTAAGATGTAAATTCTATTATATCCTTCTTTCCTTAATAGTTTTCCAAAATGAAAAGCGGAAATAGACGATTTGTCGAAACTCAAAACCCTCCCCCGATGTGGCAAGGGAATTTTTTCAAAACCAGATTTAACAATTAAATCAACCTGGGTTTTGGGAAAGGTCTCTAGCACCGCACTGATAAACGCGGTTGCCATCATTAGATCCCCTAGCCAATTCGGCGTTCGAATAAGGATCTTCTGTGGATATGATAATGCAATATATGACACAAAAATCGGAAGATTGAAGTTGATGTGTTAAGCTGCCTGTTACCAACACATTGATTGGCAATGTCATCGAACCATTACCAGGAATAGGTATGCAGTCGGCGGGCATTCCAAACCGTATTTGTTTAGTACCAATTTTATTTGTTTATCAATCTCAAATAGAACCGGCAACAGGAAATCGTTCTATGTACCATCGGGAGCAGGTGAAACTTGAAAATAGTAGTTCCTAGCCTCTTTGGTTGCACTTCTTCCATGTACGTCGGTTAAAGCAAAGGAAGGATTCGATTGATCAAAAGGCCGAAAATAGAGTAGATCTTTGGTAGGATTATACAATATTTCACCAATATACGAAACGCCTCTTAAAGACCAGAATGTCACCCAGATTCTTTTGCCATCGGTCGGTTTGCTTTCATGCAGTTTGATCTGTTTCAGATCCCATCTATTAAACCCTTTGGGCAGCTTAAGAGGACGCACAGTATCTTCTGTAACTTCCTGGACCACCTCTTCCTCTTTAACTTCTGCTACTTTCTTTCTAGTCTCAAACAGATCTTTACCCAACACATTTGCCAGAACATCATAAAACTCCATATCAAAAGTTTTTTCCAGGCCTTTTATCCGTTCGACCAATTCACCACTATCTTTAGAAGCGTCCAAATGAGATTCTTCCTCATCCGTTAAATGATCACCCCTGGCTTTTTTGATTGCTGGAATAAACACTTCACCAAAAAACGAATTCATTGAATAAAGCATATTTTCCAATCTGCTGGACTGCGCAGTCTTCCGCTCTTCAAGGCTGATGTTTCCAGTCTCCAGATAATTACGTTCCCACTCTTCCATTTTGGGGGGGGAATTTTTCTCATTGAGCGGATTTGTCACATTTATCATTATCGCTTTTCAAAAAAAGGTATGATATTTCAGATATATACGATAGGCCAATTTTTAATCCAATGTTCCCCATTACTCTATCGAAGGAAAACAAAATATACCACTGTTTTAATAATGTAAAAATCCTTTAGAAAAATAGATAAAAAAAGGCTTGTAACCAATGAGGGAAGATTGGTAGTTGGGCCTTTTTTTATCAATTCAGCTTTTTTTTTTGCTTTTTTTGGCAGTTTAGTGAGATGCCTAATTTTTTTTCATTGTTCCGTCATCAAGAGTTCCATAACCGCATTTAAATGGATTTTCCACATATGAACTGTAGTTACTTACAATCCGTTTTGCTTCTCTTAACGCATTAAGTTCCTTGGATGACATCTCGCAAAAAGCTTTCTCCGACTTATCAGTTATTCCTTTTTTTAAACCTGGAATCATCGGAGCTAGTATTCGTCTGATATTCAGCATTTTTAGTTCATGAAGTTATTTTACTATCTCTCTTTCTTTTTTAGAAGCATTATTGAAAAAAGTACAGAAACAGGTCTAACCTATCAGAAACTAAGCACATTTTTAGAGTTTTTTCCAGCTTTTTTTTTATAAAATTCACTTTTTCTCCCTTATTTAATTGTACTCTACAAAAATGATGTTAAAATTGAATAACTTAAGATTATGAAACACTTATAACCTTATGCCATCAATACAACATTTCTTTAGATTATTTTACTAACTAAACCGCCAGTAGTTTTAAAAAAAGTGCGTTGTAATTATTTGGCTCAAAAAACATGACCTATTTGTCATTCTGATGGGAGCTTGGACGACCTGAATAATATCCCCCAGCGACATTCGGAAATAACTTGATTACATGAATGACCTTCTATATTAAATAGACCCTTTTATTTATATATAGCTTTATACAATGGCAAACGACATTAATTGCTTTTAACCTTGAGAGATCCTTCGCCGTCCCTCCTCTGGATAACAGACGGCAGAGTTTAACTTATTGATATTATCTCTTCGCAGGAATGATAGAGAGTCCAGAGTAATACTGAATGGTTACAGTTCATAATTGAATTTTTAATAGTTGTTTCCAGATGTTATCGTCTTTCAGAATAATTCGATATAATTTTTACTATAGGCCTTGCCACCTGTTTTTTATAAATACTCTGTTATATACACCATCTTGATATTATATATTTTCTGGTTTATGATGGCAAAAAAAAACAGTCAGTCATTGAACCGATGATTAATGGAAGGATGGCATTGCAGGTAAATGATTGCTGTGGTAAAAGTATACTAACATTGGTGGATCGTACTAGCCCTGCCTTTACTCACAAATATATAGACTTTAAATAATAATGAGTTACAAGCTGTAATATTATGAAATACCGTCCATGTAAAATTTTAAAAGTCTATAAAAACGGTTTGTTAAAAACATGAATTCGTACTTCAGTATTAACTTATGGGTAAAGCACCAGGCTCAATTATAAAAAAGTTCATTCTTGCGTTGGTCAATTAATGTGTTAAAGTTATTCGTTTTTTTAAATCGGCAATTAGGATTCTTTAATCATTAAAAAACCAGTTGGATAACATGGCAAAAGTTGAAAAAATTGACAAATGGTTGGATTCATCGGAAAAGGAGAGCCCAAAACCGGTGGCAAAGGATTATTCAATTCCACGTAGCAAAAAGATTGGAAAAACAGCTACAAAACAAAATAAAAAGTCCACATTTGTCACCAGCAACGAGCTGATTAACAAAATTCAAACACTATTGAAAGAATCGCCCGATACACCGGAGTTTTTTGGTAAAAGAAAACTAACCTTGAAAGCTCCCAAGCGTAAACTATTCAGACGAAAGAACTATCCCGACTTGACATCCCTTAGAGTTGATCTGAACAAACTTTCCGTCAACGGCAAAGTAGACATTCATAACAGACAAAAAGTTCGAAATGATTTAAAAAACTACCCGGATGTCCCCGACTTGCACGTTATCAATGCCATCTATACCTACCAGGATATCCCCAAGCAAAATGAAAAAATGATTATGAGTACCCTGTCTCAAAACAAACTCAACGAGCATCAATTGAGCCAATTAAAACGTGCTATAAACCAAATCGTACTGGCTTTTCACAATGGGGGGCTGAATGTTTTTAACGTCAACTGGTTCATCAAGATTTATCTGGAACACCTGAATGCTTATAAGGGAAGGTTAACCTATGAATATAACGGGATTCAAAACAGAAGAGACAAAGTACTGATGGAACTGGCGCAGAGAGTGAAAGACAAACAGTCGGAGATTATCAATCTTATGTCCATCAAGGACAAACTGGGAGGAATTACCCGGTTGACCAGGAGACTGAACGGTACTTCTTACTTGTCGGACAGTTTTTCGCCTTTAGAGATCAGAAAAGCGGCTATTGCAGTTCAAAATGGTGATCCAACTAAAACCATTGTAAAAGATCGGACTGCTGCCAAAACCATATTTGTTTTAATGACACTGCTTTTCCTGTTGGCTAAAATCCCCATTCTCAAAGACTTGGTGGAAGATATTCTAAAAACCATTCCCGACGATGATAGAGGATTGCTGCTACGCAAAAGAATGGTTTTGACCATTATTCTGATGGCAGAATTTGAGCGTTTGCTATCTTCGTCAAACAAAGATCTGGTTCGTGAAAACGGAGATAAGCTTTATGCCTATTGCCTGAATACCATCAATGATTACACCAGAGGCAAATACCTAAAGGAACAATATGAAATTGATCCTTATTTAAAAGCCACCTGGCTAATCATCGCCAGTAATGGATTCCATAGCAAACAAAAGTATAAAGAGATGCTGGCGCAGGGTTATACCTTTATGCAAACAATTTCCGGAGAACAGAACCATTTAAAGGAACCACACAGAGAGACAATCATAGAGATTGCCAGCAGATACATCTATCAATTAGATTCCATTATGGACCTTCATGGCTGGTTAAGCGAAAAAGATGGCGAATCATGGCGAAAACGTGATTAAGCTCTTTTACATACCATTGTATTTTAGTCATTCCCATACAACTCAAAACTTAACTTAGCATGGGTTTACGAGTTGGCAATTCAAAAGAAGCAATCTAATAATATCAATAATTTGAACTCTTTGGTCTTAAAAAGTCAGGAAGAACACGTTATTGTCGATAATGCTAAAAATACAAATAGTTACAAAAAGTCATTTTTATCGCTCGTAAACTCACGTTAGGGTCGGCTAAAAAACTAGTTCACATTCTGTTTACAAAATGTCCGTTGTTTTTGGGATTTTTGTAAACAGATTATGTAAAGTTGTTTTTTAACGATCCCTTATAGAATATTATCCTGCGTTTCAATGCCTATTGAAACCTTAAAAGCACCAACCCTATCAGCGGAATATATATATCCTGCCCTCTTCTATCCATTCCGGTTCAACCCGTGTAATTGTCCCACCTTTGGAAAGATATTCATCAATAGCTTTTTGAATCTCTTCTTTCGACGGATTAAAAATGATCCGTTCACCGTTGGAATTTTTTCCTGCTAAGTGGAATTCATTTATTTTATCATTATGACCATTCATTTTTTACCTCTCGAAAGAGTTAAAATACCTGCAACATTATTCGGTATATTTTCTTATCGGAGGCTGGTGATAATACTTAAACAAAAAAACAAAAATATAATAAAATCAATTATTTTCTATCATCTGGGTTATTTGTATCAATGATAATTCTTTAAAGGGTGGTTTGAAAACAATACAATGGTATCCCAGATTTATTACCGTTTGTTTTTGTAAAAACAGCATATTCAAGCAATTTCGCCCAGTAACCCCATCATTACAGTGAAGTTGTACGGCCAAATAATCAAACATGTTCTTTACATTTCGTTTTAACAGATATACTATTTCATTAATTTACTTTAAAATTAAATGAATGCATGAAAACCCACCATATTCATCCAGAGGTGAATATTAACCTAACATCCTGGATTGTTTTTATTGTAAACAAAGTGCGAATGAACAAATTACAATGTTTCGCATGAAAACGACAGCCATTGAAAGATTCGTTCCCTGGAAAACACAACAGGATACCATATGACAACGATCATCTCTTTTGTAAGTCAAAAAGGTGGGGTAGGAAAAACCACCAGTGCAATTAATCTGGCAACAGCTTTTGCTTTTGGGGGATATTCCTCTTTACTGGTTGATTTGGACCCACAAAGCTCAGTTCGTTTTTCCATGGGGATGAATAGTAAGATAAATACCGGTACCAAGGAGCTTTTTTTAGATCCCAATCTTCCCATCAAACATCTGATCCAGGAAACAGATCATGAAAACCTTGATTTTATTTTCTCCAACGTTGATACCATCAACAGTGAACGATCGGTTTTTGAAGTGGGAAGCAATTCCAGGTTTTTGATGGAACGGCTTAATAATACGGATCATAATTATGATTTTATTGTGGTCGACGCTCCGGCATCAACAAACACCATGGCCGTCAATGCTATTTATTGTTCCGATCTGATTATCCTGCCCCTTCAGTGTGAAAGCCTGGCCATAAAATCGCTGAAGCGCTTTTTAATTGCTTTCAACGGACTTCAAAATGAATTGACCGACAAAAATCTTCGCTTGGCAGGGATTCTATTGACCATGTATGATAGAGATATTGAAGTCCATCGCAAAGTCAGTCAACAGATATACAGGGCTTTATCCGACTCAGTATTCGAAACCATTATTCCGCGTAATGAGGCTATTATTGAAGCCAGCGCGCTGGGCAAATCCGTTATTACCTATAAACTTAACTCTATTGGCGCAACCGCATACATCAGATTGATGAATGAGCTAGTGGACAAATTTTCTCTTCGTTAGGATACATGCCAACATCCACAAGACATCAAGCCAGAATTCTGGCTTTCCAGATAATCTATAATCGCGAAAAAATTGGCATTCACCCACAAGGTGAAGATCTACATATTAAAGACAGCGGTCTAACTGATAATTATCTCGATTTTAGCCGACAATTGATCAATTTAACTTGGCAACATCTGGTAGAAATCGACAAAAGGATTCAACAAAACTTAATAAATTGGAAGCAGTCACGAATTTCTGAAACGTTAAATGCCCTGTTAAGAATCGCCGCCTGTGAACTCATCTATTTCCCTGAAACCGACGGAAAAATTGTTCTCAATGAAGCTATTGAGATATGTCGCGGATACGTGGGTGAAAAAGCAACCAAAATCTGTAACGGTGTTCTTCATGCCATTGGACAAAATACACAAAAACCTGGTCATTCGAAAAACAATCAGTGATTAAAATGCGCTATTTTCATTAATTCATCCAAACCATCACAGTTTCTGCTGTTCATTAAAAAGCAACCTCAAATGGCCACTGTATTACAAATCCCTCAAATCAGTTGCTTTAGAAGTCTTCCGGTTTTTCTATTTTTCCTGTTTTTACTAACACACCCCGTTCAATCGACTGCAAAAACAAAGATTCTTGTTTTGGGCGATTCATTGGCTGCCGGATTGGGTGTGGAAAAACAGGAAGCCTTTCCCTTTTTACTGGAAAACCATCTGAAAAAACTGGGGTACACCGATTTTCAAGTCATCAATGCTGGTTTTAGCGGCTCCACCACTGCCAGCGCCAAAAGTCGATTAAAATGGCACCTGCGTTCAAAACCCGATATTCTAATACTGGAACTGGGTGCAAACGACGCTCTTCGCGGGCATAAAATAAAAAACATTAAAGCAAATCTGGCCACCGTTATTCAAATGGCGCTTGATAATAACATCGACATTTTGCTGGCCGGTATGAAAATACCTGTGAATTATGGAAGCAAATATACCAAAGATTTCGAAACCATTTTTACCTCCCTGGCCAAACAGTACTCCATTCCGTTAATCCCGTTCCTGCTGGAAGGCGTTGCCATAAATTCCCATCTAATGCAAGCCGATGGCATTCACCCCAATCCACAAGGGCATATTATTGTTGCCCAAACTGTATTAAAATACACATTACCATTGGTCAAACACCATATTTCGACTACTAAATAAACATATTAAATCATGATGTTACGTTTTTATTATTCAAAACCATCTCCTTTTATATTTTGAAATCGACATGGTCCTTCAATTAAACAGTCTGACAAAAATATATCCATCTTCAGAAGACATCGAAGCCGTCAATGTATTTAACGAACTGAATCTGGAAATTAAAAGGGGTGAAACAGTTGCTATCCTGGGACGGTCCGGCTGTGGAAAATCAACCTTGCTTTCTTTGATAGCAGGGCTGGATTCCCCTACATCCGGTGATGTTATATTAAACGGACGATCACTAAACGAAATGAATGAAAATCAGTTATCCAGGTTCAGGGCTGAAAATATTGGCATTATCTTTCAACAATTCCACCTGATGCCCCATCTAACGGCTTTGGAAAACGTTAGTTTACCGCTGGAACTGTCGCATGACCCTTTTGCCCGGCAAAAAGCTTCCAAAACACTAAACTCCATTGAATTGGATCACAGGCAAAATCACTTTCCTCATCAACTCAGTGGTGGTGAATGCCAAAGGGTAGCCATTGCACGTGCCTTGGTCGTTGAGCCGGCTATTTTGATGGCCGATGAACCCACTGGTAACCTTGATGAAAAAACAGGTGATCAATTGTCAGACATCCTGTTTGAATTGGTTGATTCAATCAACATGACATTACTGTTGGTGACTCACAACCTCGTCTTGGCAAATCGATGTCACCGAAAACTGATACTCAAAAACGGACAACTGACCAATGATCTGGTTTAAACTTGCATTCAGAGAAATTCGCAACAACTCCCATTTCAGTTGGTTTTTTATCATTAATCTGACACTGGGACTGGTTGGTTTTATCGCCTTGGATTCCTTTAAAATCTCCATTCATCATCATATCAGCAACAAATCCAGGGCCATGCTTTCCGCCGACTTGGACGTTAGATCTCGTCGAGCTTTATCCCCCGAAGATCTGGCGTTCATCGAAAACCACCTGAACGGTTATGTGGAAAAAGCACGACAAGTCACTTTCCTATCCATGCTGGCCGGTGAAAAAGAATCCCGCCTGGTACAAATTGTGGCGGTCGACGAAAGTTATCCGTTGTACGGAAAAATTGTATTAAGCGACGATAAAGTTGTTGGCCATACCGATCTGAAAAACCAGCTCATCAGAAACCGGAATATTTGGGTTCAGCCGGAGCTTCTGAATGCAATCGGCAATCAAATAGGTAGTAAGGTGACCATCGGTCAGCTTGATTTCACCCTATCTGATATTGTAACGGATACTTCCACTGGAACTATGTTTTTCAGCAGTATCGCCTATCGCATCTTCATGGGGCTCAATCAGGCGGAAAAAACAGGGCTATTGCGTTTCGGCAGCAGACGGAACTACCATTATTTTTATAAGTTACCGGAAAACGCTGATGTGGAAGAAATTGCCACCCGTCTGAAAAACAAAATCAACCAAAAATACGGACCTAATTCAGCTCTGTTTGTGAATACCCACAATAACGCTGGAAGACGCATTAAACGATTTTTAGGATATCTTAATGACTACCTGGGATTGGTTTCCCTGGTTGCTTTGTTTATGGCCGGTGTTGGAACAGCTTACTTGTTTCGCAGTTATATGGCCGGTAATATGAAGGAAATGGCTATCCTGATGATCCTGGGCGCCACAAAAATGAGAACATACCTGGTACTAATGCTCCAAATAACATTGTTGGGCACCGTCTCCGCCATGCTGGCCGTTGGATTGTCAATGCTTTTCCTACCTCTGCTGACATTGCTGTTGCAGGGTTTTTTGCCCAAAGGGTTTACTGCCGTTTTCAGCTACCAAAGCGTTTTGCTGGCATTTGCCATGGGAATGTCGGGTAGTATTCTATTTTGCCTGCCGGTCTTAAACAGAATCCGCAACCTGAAACCACTGATTCTGTTTAACGAAGACCGGCGATCTTTAAAATTGCGGCAACGCTTTCATCCCACCGCCATACTAAGCTATCTGCCTGTTGCATTGACATTTTGGCTTATTGCTGTCTGGCAATCGCATTCATGGATCATCGGAAGTACGTTTATGGCCAGCTTATTGATTTCATTTGTGATTATCGGTTTTATCGGCTGGTTTTTATTAAGCTCCTCAAATCGTTACCTGCCGGATTTCACGTTAATTATCAAACTGGCTTTCAGAAACTTGTACCGCAACAAAACAGCCGTTATCTCCAGCTTTCTGGCTATCGGACTGGGAGCTTTGCTGATCAACCTGATTCCACAAATTCACGAAGGACTTCAAAATGAGATATCAAAACCGTCCACATACCGACTGCCCTCCTTTTTCCTTTTTGACATTCAACCCGAACAAGTGGAACCTTTGAAAACCTTCCTGGCTCAAAAAAACTATATTCCGGATAACGTCTCTGCCATGATCGAATCAAGATTGACACACATAAACGGGGTAGAGAATCTCCAATCAGAAAAAAAGACCACTACTCGCGAACAGGAACAGGGACGTGCCATGCGACGAAGAACACAGAATTTAAGTTACCGCTTAAACCTGTATGAATCTGAAACATTAATTGCTGGAAGACCATTTTCCGGAGTGTATAACCCGGAATCCGGGCAGTTACCCGAAATTTCCGTTGATCCGCATTATGCAGAAGGCCTGAAAGTAGGAGTTGGGGATACATTGACCTTTAATGTGCAAGGGATACCGGTCCAGGGAAAAATCATCAACCTGAGAAAAGTCAAATGGCAAAGCGCACAGCCCAACTTTTATGTCATTTTCCAACCAGGGGTATTGGAGGAGGCACCCAGTACTTCTCTGGCCACCATTTATAAAGTGAAAGATGAAGATAAAGTCAGTTTACAAAACGATTTAATCAAAAAATTTCCCAATATTTCTTCGGTAGATGTTTCCAAAACTGTCGACAAAATATTGGATATAACAGGACAGATTAGCTGGGCTATACAGGTGATGGCTTTTTCAGCTGTCCTGGTTGGAATAATCGTCGTCTATTCGATCGCTCGCTACAATTCCCAGAACCGTATGCAGGAAATCAATCTTCTGAAGGTCCTGGGAGCCGATTTTAATGACATCAGAAAAATGGTTCTCTTAGAATTCGGTATGTTCGGCTTCACCGCCTCACTGGTCGGCTCAAGTTTAAGCCTGGCAGCATCGTGGATCTTATCGCTAATCGTTTTTGAAAGCATTTGGGCTGTCGCCTGGCCGGTAACGGCGGCAACAATTCTGTCCATTACATTATTAACAATGGCTGCCGCTTACTTGGGAACCGTTAAAACCCTGAATCAGAAACCCATTTCCCTACTACAGTCGGTTTAATTTCAACAGCAGACCAGATCAAATGAAACTAAAAGTCGATTGTTATTCCGGCTATCGCGGTGAAGAAAAACCCAAACGATTCTGGATTAAATCAAAGGAAATCAAGATAAAAAAAATCATCGATCAATGGCTATCCCCCGATCACCGTTATTTCAAAATCCTGGGAGACGACCATGCCATTTATACCCTCCGACTCGATACTTCAACCTGGATCTGGCAACTTTCCTTTTTTAAACACCCCGATCATACATACATCATATCCAAACAGCTGAAAATTTAGTGTCGGTTTCCTTTCTCAGCAAAAAGCCGCACTCAAGTGAACATATATACTCCAATACCATTTTCCGTTTTTATAAAACAACCCCAAATGGTAGACGTCAATGTCATCAAGTTTAGCTCCACCATCCGCCATTCTGAGGAGGAACGACGAAGAATCTCTCAAGACCAAAAGCAGAACACGCCACCGATTATCCTAAAAAACGTTTATTTCAAGTACTACGAAATCAGGGTCAAAAGATCTTCTTAAAATCACGTAGATTCTTCAGACTGCCGGCGCTCAACTCAGAATGGCGATACAAGGTTAATTAGTGCTGAACTTAACAGTATTGCCCCTACTTGCCTGCCAACTAACTGGTATCTCAAGGTGATTCAGAAAAGAAATTTTTTATTTGCAAAAAAGTGGACATATGTATACCATTTGATTAGTTATCAAGTTTTCCTTATTTCTTGAAAATCGATAAACAAGCGATGTCAACACATAATAAGCAAGGGGTTCAAGACATTAAGTCGGCCCTTGCCAAAAAATTTCCGACATTAAACCAGACCATTGGCCAAAGCCATTCTCAACCGCAAAAACTGACTTCCTGCGTCCAGGAAATCGACGATTTTTTGGATGGAGGGATTCCCTTTGACGGCATTACCGAGTTTGGCATGCCGCTGGGAAAAGAGGGCAGGGTTTTGCTACTGAAATTTCTGGTCAACGCCACCCAGGGGCTGACCATGGAACCAATCTGGACCTTGTGGGTCTCCTCTCATCTGGATTTTTCAGTTTTCCCCCCGGCCTGGTTTGCCAAGGGGATTTCCCCCTCCCGAATAATTTTTACCCAGTCGACCACACCGGCGCAGGATCTGAAACGAGCCATTATCAATCCCTTATTCAAACTCATCGTCCTGGATTCGCCTCATCGATTTAGCAAAGACGATTGTTTTTTCGTTAATACCCAGGCCCGATTTAATCACCAACTGGTTTTGTTACTGAGAAATTTCTTTTTATCCAACAACTACGGTAATGTCTGGGCAAAGCTGAGACTCAACTGCTGGAAACGCCATGCCACCGGCCGATTTGTCATAAAAACCATCCGGGGATTACCCAAACGTCAATTGTGTATTTCTGAAAAGTTATTGTTATGAAATCGTCATATCCGGAAAAAACAGCTGAGATGTTTATCGCCCTGGATACAGGAGAAAACGATCCGCAAATTATGCAATGTCTGACCACGGAAGTGATGCAATGGACGGAAACCATCCTGATTATGAATCTCACCCGTTTTTACTCTTACTGGAAAAACCAGTCGTTAAAAGCAAGAATTCATCCCTTAAGCTTGTGGCGAAAGATATTTAATCATCTTTTAGGTGAAGAGGCAGGAGAATCCCACCCCAATATCATCTCCATATCGTCGTCATACAGCGCATGCTGTGCACGCAACCCGTGGACAGCGGTCCTGCTACTGTACGCTTTGAAAGAAAGAGGCGGTAAAGGGCTGATTTCTCGAAACAGTAAATTCGGACGCTCTCTTTTCGAAGAAATTTCCTGGAAAGCTTGGTGGCAGGCTATATCAATCCTTGAAGAGCACCTTTTGACATCCAAAATCAAAAGGGGTAACCAAGCGACCTTCAAGAAACAATGTCACCGGCTAAAGCTGGCTGCCGTTCGACTTGGGTTCAAACGCCCCGGAAATATGGACATTCTGAACCGGACCGGGGTTAAAAAACGATTCGGGACTCTCATGGCAGACATATGGAACTGGACATATGGAGAATTTCCCCGCGAGATACAAACCATTCATCAAACCGGGTTTCCCTGGAAAACCAAACAATTCGTGGAACCTCCCTTTGTCAGACGTTACCTGGATTACCCCCTTTCCCTTTGGGAGCAGTTTACACCCCTTTTAATCGAAGATCTGGACAAACTCTGTAGTACCGGCCAGCGAGTTGTTAAACTTGACTGGGACATTAAATTGGAAAATATGCCCGAACTTCATATTCCTATATGTTTCAGAAATCCTCATGATCTGAAAAGTGAAGAAGGCGAGCACCGCACCACTTTGTTACAGGCCGGGTATGGCTTTAAAAGCGTTATGGAAAAAAAATTTCCGCCCCCAACCAATCCCGGCGACATCTATTCAATGCCACCCATTTTGGGATGGGAACTCAAAATTTCCGCCAGCCTCAGCCTCCCTAACATCGTACTCGATATTTTTGGTAACGCTGGTGAAAAGGATTCGGATCTTGATATTCTGTTGCGTCTGGAAAATGAACTCCCGGTGCGCCTCAGCCGTTTCGCTGCCCAAAGCGACTGGCTGCCGGAAGATTCCTACCTGAAAAAGGATCTTAACGCCGAAGAGGTATCCCTGACGGATTCCGAACTCGACCGATCCCTGGAAGCAGTGGCGGAAAACAGACCACTTTATATTCGACACAGCCCCATGCCCATAGAAGAGTTCAACGGCAAAACCGGCAGCAAATTTCTGGAAAGCACCATGAACAAATGGTGGAGAGCCGATAACACGACCGATATCGAACGTGACTATTTTAAACACATTGATCCAGAGGGTAATTCCTTCTGGATTTTTCGGGACACTTCGGGACACTGGTATCAACATGGCATCTTTGGTTAAAGACTGGCACGAATGGATTTGTCATACCAATTTTTCATTCCTTTTGGGCGCGTCCCACCCCGGGGAACTGGTGCATCGAGCCGTAGAATCGGGATATCAAAGCTTGGGTATTACCGATTACGATGGAGTTTACGGCATTGCACGTGCCTATCGAGCACTTGAAGATCTCAAGGAAATGGACAGCCGTATCTCAATAAAACTTCATTATGGGGCAGAAATCCATTTTGAAAAAGACCACGACCTGCCAGTTTATTTTCAGAACACCATCATCCTCTACGCCCAAACTCACCGTGGATATTTCAATCTTTGCCAACTGCTCTCCTACAGCCATCGTGACGGTAAGGAATATGCCAACGTTCCCCTTGATTTTCTTCTTTCTGCCCCCGTGGATGATCTGGTTGCAATCCAGCCTATGAGAGGATTGATTCGGAGGAAAGAGGGGGAGTCTCAGTCAAACTTGGCAAAACGTTTTGCCGATCTCAAGGACCATTTTTCAGGAAAATTGTATTTCGCTATTAGTCGGCACCTCAACGAGGTTGAAGACAAATGGATCGAACCAACCCTGAAGCTGGCCCGACATTTGGGTGCGCCGGTCATTCCAAGCCAGGATGTTTTTTTCGCCACTCGTAAATGCAAAGATATCAGCGATTTGCTTCATGCCATTCGTCATAACAAGACCCTTGACGAAATTCCCGAACATCTTTTTGTCAACAGTCGGCGGTGTCTACATTCTCTCTCCGCCCTGCAAAAAATCTACAAAGACATACCGGGTTTTGCTCAAGCATGTCGGAATTCGGCGGAACTGGCCGAGATATTTAATTTTGATCTGCATGAACTCACCTATCACTATCCCAAGGAGATGATCCCCGATGACCTTACACCCCAGTCATATCTAGAACATCTTGTTTGGAAAATGGCCCATGAGAAATTCGGAGACCATCTACCGAACAAAATGTCCGATCTGCTTCATCATGAGCTTTCCCTGGTAAATCATCTGAATTTTGCCGATTACTTTCTGACCGTCTGGGATATTGTTGCCTGGGCTCGGTCACAAGGTATTTTATGTCAGGGCAGGGGGAGCGCCGCCAATAGCGCCATCTGTTTTGTATTGGGCATCACCGCCATCAACCCCGATAAATTCGACCTGCTCTTTGAACGATTCATCTCCGTGGAACGCGGTGATCCCCCGGATATTGATGTTGATTTTGAAAACGGTCGGCGAGAAGAGGTGATTCAATATATCTATGCCCGATATGGCAGGAAAAAGGCAGCCATGGTCAGCAACGTCATCACTTTCAAAAGCAGGGGTGCCATGCGTTTCACCGGCAAAGCCCTGGGAATTCCCGAAAGATTGATCGACCGGGCATCCAAATTACGCAGGAATATAAACTTCCGCTCCACTCAAATCAGTGAAACCATTGCCGGAGTTCAGCAGGAATGCACCCAAAACGGCGACATGACGGCCATTAGCCAGCGCCTGTGGAAATTATGGGCCGATCTGTCAGAACGAATACTGTTTTTCCCCAAATACCTGGGGATTCACTCCGGCGGTTTCATGCTGGCAGAAAAGGAAATCGACTGGTTGGTCCCACAAGAACCGGCAACCATGGACGGTCGCACCGTCATCCAATGGTGCAAGGAAGATATCGAAGCCCTGGGATTTTTTAAAATCGATATCCTGGCCTTGGGCATGTTAACGGCCATCCGCAAGTGTCTGGAAATGATCCGGCATTATTACAACCAATCACTGACACTATCGACTATCCCGGAAGACGACAGCGAAACCTATGCCATGATCCAGCGAGCCGACACTACCGGCGTGTTTCAGATTGAATCCACCGCCCAGATGTCCAGCCTCCCCACCCTGCAACCAGCAAATTTCTACGACCTGGTTGTTCAGGTAGCCATTATCCGTCCCGGCCCCATATTGGCTGGCGTTAAACACCCCTACCTGAGAAGAAGAAACGGACTTGAACCGGTAACATACGCTCATCCGAAGCTGGAACCAATCCTGAAACGGACATATGGAACCATTATCTTTCAGGAACAGCTCATGCGCGTTGCCATGGCCATCGGAAACTTTTCCCCCGGGGAAGCCAATGAAATTAGAAAAAATATCGGCTCCTTCACCGCCAACGGTAAAATAGGGCAATGGGTGGGCAAACTCACCCAGGGAATGATGGACAACGGGATCGAAGAATCGTTTATCAGGGAAGTCATGCAACAGATCAAGGGGTTTTCCAGCTATGGATTCCCAGAATCCCACGCGGCCTCGTTTGCTCTTTTAGCCTATGCATCTTGCTATCTAAAATGCCACTATCCGGCCGCTTTTTTCACCGCCCTGCTGAATTCACAACCCCTGGGATTCTACCAGCCGGATACCCTGATCAAAACCGCCCGATTAGCCAAGGTACAGGTACTTCCCATCAGCATCATCCATTCTGACTGGGACGCACTTCTGGAACGGGTCGATTCAAAAGGAGATTCGGTCGAATACGGCATACGGTTGGGATTTAGCCTGGTGGTCGGCATCAGTAAAGTCGGAGCCAAAGAACTGGTAGAAAAACGAAAGCAGGTAAGGGGATGGAAAACCCTGGAAGCATTTCTGGAAGACAGCCCCCTATCCAGAACGGATTTAACCGCCTTGGCCGCCGCCAATGCCTTCCTGTCTTTCGGCATCGACAGAAAATCAGCCATCTGGATGGCGGAGGCAGCTCCCTTTAAAACCTCTCAACCCCCTGCCGGTTATCCAGAACCCTTTGTTCCTGAAACCATCGAGACCGAAGAGCTGGTCCACTTCTCGTTGGAAAATGAAATCGAAACCGTAGAAGCTGATTACCGGGCTGCCGGGACCTCCCTAGGGCGACATCTCACCCGCCTTATTCGGGAACAGGCCTGGGTTTATTACGTTCCGGTCGAACAGGTGATCACCTCCAATCGACTGCCCGAAATGACGCCCAATCGCTCCATCACAGTTTTCGGCATGATCCTGGTAAGACAATCCCCGGGAACAGCTAAAAAAATGCTGTTCATCACCCTTGAAGACGAATACGGCACCATCCAGCTAGTAATCAAGCCTCATATCTACGCCCGTTACAGCCATATCATCGAACACCAGTCATTCCTCTGCATCCACGGCAAACTGCAAGTCAACGGCAACGCCTATTCTCTCTTGGTTTCCCAGGTATTTAATCCGGTAGTGAAAAAAGCGGATATCATCCCGGTGGAAAAAAGAAAAAAATACGAAGAAATCAATACAGGAGACTACCGAAAAATCCGCAATTATATGTAATTACAGTGGAAGGAGAGTAGTTTATTTTCTTAAATATCAAAAATTCCAGTAAACTAAACCTGTAAATATCTCAGAAAGGCTATTTGAAAAAAGGATTGTTTTGGCCACTATATGATGTTCAATACCTCTTTATTCTTTAAAAAACGTTTTCACCAAGAGAAACATTTGGTTTATATTCGACATTTTTCATCAACAATAAGAATAACATATTTAAAGCTGAATTTTTCAATATTCCTCCCTGATATCATTGTCGCTCAAGTGTGAAAGATCCAAAATATTATAACTCATTTGGAGGCAATAAAATTTGAAAAACTCAGGAACGTCCAACAGGTCATTGATAGACCTTGACACAAACCACTTCTTTTCCCCCTGATAAACACCATACCTCGTATATCCGCTCTTCTATTGCGTAAGGCTTTTTCAATAAAATCCCCTGACCAAACGTAAGCTATTCCACTTAATATGTTTCAAAATCTTTTTTTTGCAGGAAATTTTAAAAAACGATTTTGCTAATTCTATAAAACTAAATTGACATCGAAAATAACTATCATGACTTAATCCCGGTTTTCTTAGCAGATGTGTGTTCATGATATTGAGATTCCACCCATCAAAGCCTTAGGGACCGTTAAAAAACAATTTTATATAATCTATTTATAAAAGTATCAAAAATAACAGACATTTTTTAAACCGATTATGTGAACTAATTTTTTAGCCGCCCCTTACTTCAAAAACTTCTGAAAATCATCAAACATGCGTAATATTTTGGGAGTGTACAGAGCAATTATTTCATCCCGGTTGTTCACTGGTTGATCATTGGCTCTGGTGACTTTATAATACGAAATTCCTTCAAATGGAGTGTAGTCAATTTTATAACTTTCATCGATAAGGACTCGATTGGCCAGTCCATCGGCAATGATATACTCCCTGGGCGTTAGATTGAAAAGGGATTGCCCCAGGGAATGGAATTCCGGTTTATATGTTTCACCCATAAATTCCAGAAAAGTGACAGATATATCAGCATGGGATGTCATCCGATGAATTTTTTTAGGCCTACTGCCGGGATAATAAAGAAGGGATGGAACAATCAGTTGTTCATTTGTAAATGCGCTGGCATGTCCCCAATGACCATGTTCGTATTTTTCCGATCCATGATCACTTGTGATATAAATGACCGAATTTTCCAAGTAACCGATCTGCTCCAGCTTTTTTAGAACTTTGTCAAACATGTGATCTGCAAAGTTACAGGCATTTTTATATTGATTAAAGCCACCTACCAGATCATCTGAATTGGACGGATCAAAAATAATGCTTGTTTTATCCGGCTGAAATTTTTTATATTTTTTATGCCGAAAATGAGGCAAATGAGTGGCATCTAAAAACAACATCATAAACAGCGGACGACTGTCATTTTGATTGTGATCATCCAATGTTTTGATAGCCAGGTCGGTCACCATCATGTCACTTTTGATACTATCGTGATCCAGCTCATCCTTGACATGATCCCTGACTTTAAAAAACACTACCTGATCGGTTCCCAGCCAACCAAGACTTTTGGAGGAAAGTAATTCCAGGCGATAGTTGTTGGCCAGCAAAGCATCAATTAAAACCGGTGAAACTTCCGCCCTGGAAAAAAAATCCATATACCGAGAAGGCAAACCGTAAAACATTGTGAACAATGCCTGGGAAGTACCATTTGATCCCGAATAATGGTTTTCATAACTCTCTGTTTTTTCTTCTTTGAATTGGTGAGTTTTCGGCATTATCTCCGGGCTGATCATATCCGGTCGTAAGGCATCCGACATAAGCAGGATAATATTCGGCAGGGTTTGCGTCCCATCATTTGAAGATTTAAACGGCTGAAGCGGATAACGAACTTGTTTGCGTGAAAATTTAATAGACGGCATCTTTGATTCAGGCACATCAAATCCCAGGTCCTTGAATACCTTGCCGCCTTGGGCCGGTATATATAAAGGTACTTTTTGAGACAGTAGATAAACTGTTGGTTTTTTATTGAATAAAAACCAGGCAAAAGTTGTTTTGTCTGACAAATAAACTATCAATATCAATAAAATAAAGGCGATTTTTCTGATTTTCCCTTTCAGCTTCATTCCCCACCATATCGGTATATTTGATTTGCTTATCAAACTATATATTGCCCAACTCAACAAAAATCCGGCAGCCACAACCAAAATCATACCGATAATTTCCCACACACCGATTCCAAGTACTTGCAGTGCTCCTTTTTGTCGAAGTATCTTTATAATGAAACTGTTGATATGAAATTTAAACTGGCTATAGATTTGTTTTTCAATAAAGAGATAAGTAAAAAGGGTTCCAACCAACAGGAATAATAGACATTTAAATACAACTCTGGGGAAAATTCGGAATAAAAGATATAAAAACGGGAAAAAAAACAATAAAATATAAAACGGGTTGAGAAAGGTAGTTAAAAACAAAAATGAAACTTCCCCAATGTTCTCCTGGAACAGGTCATCCGAAAAATATGAAAGGGAAGAGACAAAAATTACAATGGCAACAAAAACCAAAAATAAAAAAAGCGTATTACCATCTTCTGTGGCATCCTTTTCTTTTAATCGAGCTAATAATAGTTTCATTAAAAAATAAATTCAAATAGTTAACCAAAATCGTCAGGTTGCCCCTGGATCATTCCATCGATACATTGAATTGCTCCCTGTTAGCCTGCCAACAACTATATCAATTGGGATTTGTCTTTCGTTGATTCAGCCAAATTTTAAAATAATCTCTCCAAGAGTCAATATTAAGATTAATTTTAAGATACTCAAGTAATCCGGTGAAAATGACAAATAAAAGGGAAGAATATAAAGCTGCCGGGGGTAGTTTTCCCTGAACCAGCATGGTTCGCGTCTGGGCAAAAATTAGAAAATAAATAACCAGAACCGCAATCATATAAATGATATTTCCGGTTTTTGGACTTCTTGGATTATAGATGCCCATGGGCAAGGCAAAAATCGCAAAACAAACACACGATAAAATGGTTACAATTCGCCCATGAAATTCATCCACATATTCATAGTATTTTTCAGGACTACCGGCTGACTGGCCTATTTTTCTTATCAACTCATCAATGGTCATTTCAGTGTCCAGTTTTTCTTTTTCCGGTGTCTCATCTCTTCTAAATCGCTGGGGTAAGTTCTCCTGTTTGGTTCTGGGGGGAGTCAAATCGTAATCAAGTTGTTCAAAATCTATAATTCGATAGCTGCTTTTACCAGTGGGATAGTGAAGTTTTCCGTTTTTAAGATGGAATACGATACGATGTCTTTCTTCTTCCAGACCTATGATTCCTGACTCCGCTTCAATCACACCATCTCTTTCTGCTAAGTCCCAATTGGCAATAAAAATGCCTTTATAGTTTTCACCCTCTTTATCGAAAATATAGATCAGTTGTTTCCCAAAAAAATTGTTGATCCGGTTAACTGCCAAATTTATCTTGGTTTGTTTTTTTAAAATGGCAAATTTAAGCTCTTCTAGCCGGGTAATACCGATGGGTCCCAGGTAAAATGTCTGTATCATCACCACCCCCGCTACAATCAAAGCGACAAATAATACCGGACGAAAAGCATAGGATAAGGATACACCCGATGCTCTCATGACCACCAATTCATAATCACTGGAAATCCTGTTAATGCCTGCATAAATTCCAATCATCAGACTGATAGGAATGGCAATCATAAGGATTGGCGGCATGGAAAAAAGAATCATCTGAGTGATGGCTTTCAACTCAACACCGGAAGCTTGGAGGAAAGGAATAAACTCAAAAATCTGGTTCATCAGAAGAATTGACGCTATTACCCCAATACTTAACAGCATCGGGAAAACCATTTCCTTGGCAATGTAAAAAAACAGTAGCATGGAATCAAGGCGTTTTATCAGCCAGGTGGGTCGTCACCACAGCGAAAGATTATCCGGTTCACCACCCAGGTATTGAATACCGATGGTAATATAAAAAATTCTTAATATCCTGTTGTCTGCATCACGAATGATCAAAGGATCAAGATGCTTGACCTCTCTAAAAAAACCTGGGATTCGTGTTTTATATGAATCGGACACATCGGAAACATAAATGGTATTGGCCCCCAGCTTCTTTTTACCCTTCTCCCAGAGAAGATAACTTTTACCATGTGTAACATCTTTTGAAACATTCATCAGGTAATAATTGGGATGGCTGGGTGTATAAAATGCCAACATGGACGCCAGGCTATAATCTTTTGAGGTAAAAAACAAACCTTCTGGACGGTTTTCCCACTCTTTTTTGATCTTATCAATATGAATCCCTGCCTCTTTCCATCCAAAATAGTGAGATATCACCGGTGCATCGGCATGAACAGTCGGAGTGTAAATCATATGATCCGGCAGTAATTTCGGATAAATTGCCACGGCAATCAGTGGAATAAAGATAACCGGAGATAAACCAACCGAAAACCAATATATAGTTGATCTGAAAGAAGGAGGTATCAGGCGCTTATTCCTTCTAAAATACACCCAGGCAACCAGTAAAACGCTACCGGAGGGATAAACAACTGCTGCCCAATGTGGTGCTACTTCCACCCCGAACGAAGTCCCTAGAAAATACACCAGGGGGAAAGTAATAATATAGGATATCAACAATAAAGAATCATTAGTATTGTCTTTCTCTGCGTCCGATAGTCGATGCCTGCTTAGATGTACCAGAAAATAAGCTAAAACAATAATCAACATAATGAACATCACCGGTGATGTCGCTACCATCTGTCCGCCAATGTATTTCAGGACCTTCATTATTTCAAATCCTTCATCACGATGACGCATGAATAAATTAAACTGAAAAGTCAACCAGTAGTTATTCATGTTCCAATATAAAAAAGGACTGACAATAATCAATGAAATCAAAGCAGCAAGGTAAGGCTCTTTTGAAAAGTATACCTTGCGATATTTTTTATTCACCAACATAAATAGAAGTAACCCCGGGAAGAACAAAACCGCCATAAATTTAGTCAACAACATGCCACCACAAGCAATAGCCGTACTATACCAGTGGAATTTTATATCATCTACAATTGCCTTTTTGACGAAATAAACCGCTACGGTAAAACAAAAAACCAAGGCTGCGTCTGTTGTGATTGCCGTTCCCAATACGATGGAAACAGGCAACACGGAAAACAGTATGGCCGATAACAAAGCCTGTTTTTTTTCTTTTAATACATCGATAGCCAGAAAATAAACAAAAACGCACGTTCCAAGATGTAGAAGGATAGCCGGCAATCGTACACTATATTTAAAAACACCAAAAACATTGCTAAACAAGGCAACCAGCCAGGCCGTCATGGGAGGATGAGCATAATAGCCCAATGCCAAATGCCGCGACCATTCCCAAAACGTTGCTTCGTCTCCATTTAGAGGAGGAATTAACGCTAAAGCCGAATGGCAAATAAAACTGATAATCAATAATATTAACAATCCGCGATGTTTCTTAATCATTATTCATATTTTGTTTACTAATTTCAAAATGGTAGCGTCGCCTTATATCAATGCCAAAAGTTCAAGGAACCATCTGAAATAATTTTAATTTTCGGATGACCTTTCCATAGTAATGTGTTTTTATCTCACCCATATATTTAAAGGATGTCTTAAATCTTTTTTCAGTATTATCCAGCAGTTTCTCACACTCATCCGGAGGACATACCACCAAGGCACCTTTTTTCTTAACCTCTTTTACTGAACTCCATTGGTTGCGTGCCGCCTTTTCAATGGAATGCGGTTTCGGCTGATGGCTTAAATACAATCCAAGAGCACTGGCCAGTTGATATTCTCTTGATATCACAAATTCCGGAACCGGTTTTCCCCGGTGCTGATACAACTCTTCTATTTGTCGGGCAGTATCATCCCAACCTGTTAAAACCTTTAAAGATGGCGCATCAGGTAGATTTATGGAAATAATCACAAAATGAATTTGGAGAATTATTAGTATAACCAGCATAAGATTCAGTAAAGTAGAGGAAACAAATAATATTACCTGTCGACCAAGATTACCTTGATCAATAAGAATGCTGATGTAGCGTGCCAATAACAGAAAAAAGCTGAAATATGACACGTTTACCCAATGCGGATCGGTTCTGCTGCCCGCAAAACTAGTAATGGTAAAAACAACCATGGGAACAAGACCGGTGATGAAGATAAACGACCAGGCTTTTTTTCCAATATCCGATGATCCAAATAGAACCGAATGCGGAATCTTTTTTCGGATTAAGCTCAACCAGAAGTAAACGGAATAAACCAATGAAAACAGTGCAAACTGTGAAATAATAAAATGGAGAAAATGCTCCCCAAAGCGAGCACCGGTTAATCCTTTTTCCAACACAAAATTAAAAGTCACCCAATCATGCTGATAATTCCAATATATATTCGGTGCCAGAATACCCAAACTAATAACAGCACCAACGTAAGTCTGCCATTTAGTGAGTAAGTTCATGATCATATTATTGGTCAAGCACCATATTAATAATCCCAGGGGAAATAGAATCATAATATATTTGGACATGCCGCCAAGTCCCAGAAAAACGCCCAATATAAGCATCCAATTTGGGTTGTCGCTTTTTAAATATTTGCCCATGGCATATAATCCCAGCAACCAACACGCCATATAAGGTTGATCAATATGCCAGAAGACGGAACCGGTGGAAAAATAAGGGGTACTTTCCAGGATTAATACAAAAATAATAGCCGTTTTCCGATCAAAAAACGTCTGCCCCGTAAGATAAGCAAGAAATAGGATCAAAACTGAAAACAGAACACTACCAATCTTCAGCATTATTACAGTATTACCGCCAAACATGGTAACCAGACGCATGGTCAAGGCTATCACCGGCGGATGTTCAAAGTACCCGAAATAGAGAAATCGCGACCAGATCCAATGATCCGCCATATCTGGATGAATATCAAGAATGGAAAAAACTGCCAGCCAAATACCAAAATGAATCAATAGAATCGCCCAAATAGAGCGGGATGAGTTAAAAAATTTATCAATTAAAGTCATGTATTATCCGCAATAAATTAAAAACTGCCCAAAAATCACTCTTTTTTGGGAAGGATGAATAACGAAAATCTTCCATTGTTTTTTACAAATTTTACCATCGGATGCTCTTCTAATAATCGCTCCTTGTTTTTTGGATCTGTGATTATATACAGATCCTTGTTTTGCCTATGATCTAAAATATCGGGATTCCCCGGAAATTTATAATTATGAAGAATATCAATTGGTTGACTGCCATAAAAAAAAGCGGCGAAAGATACCATTCGATACAAAACAACACGTCCTTGTTTTTGGTGAGAATCATGGACCATTTCCACCAGTGGATTCTGATTAATCTGCAAAAAGGGAGGTAAATGGTAATGCCATAGTGTCTGTGTAAAAAGAAACATACTGAAAATTGTGGTCAGAACTGCCAGGATAATGCTGTTTTTATGAAAAAGTACTGCTGCCAATAAAAACAAACCAATCAGAATCACCCCCATGATATAAAGACCGTACGACCAGTTCCAAGTGAAGTCGAATTGCTCCCGCTTTGTGTATTCCATTATCAAACGAGGTAACAGCATTAGTAAAATAGCCAGACTACAACCTGCTATAGTATAAAAAACAGAGATCCAAACAGATACTTTGCCCATTTCGATCAAGTAATGATGTAAATTGGCCGCGATAATAAATGTTAAAGGAATATAAACAGATGCAGAGTAATGGGGTAATTTGGTCGAAACAAATGAAAATAATACTAAAACAAACAATACCCAAGTGAAGCCCAGCTGAAAAATTGGTTTGATATGCACATTATTTTTAAATACTTGTTTTCTTTTTGCCGAAAATAAAAACGGAGTCCAAGGTAAAAGCCCCAACAACACAACTCCAAAATGGTAAAAAAACGGCCCTTCATGCCCCTCTAATGGTTTTGAGAAAAGGGCGATCATAAATCCGGCAAAACCTTCAATAAACTTACCGCCGTAGGTTATCCAATTTAAGGTATACCAGGAAAAGCCGATAGAAAGGGAAATAATGGCACAAAAGAAAAAATGATGTATTTTAATGGCAGGGAACCGATTGAACCATTTATAACCGGCAAATCCCACAAGAGGAATAACACCGCCCACCGGACCTTTGGTTAACACACTCAGTCCCATACAAACGGCGGCGGCCGTCAAATATCTCATATGAATTCCTGCCGATCCAAAACTTTTCGGATTCCTCTGCTTTCTAGTAATATAGTGTCCGAATTCGACATCAAAAAGGTAAAGAAAAAAAGTACTGGCAGCGATGAAAAAATTAAATGTATGATCAATAACTGCCGCCCTGGCAAACATCGAAGGCAATAAACTGGTCAAATATACTGCCCCCCAGATCAGTCCAAGGCTGTATGATCCAATTTTTCTACCGATAAAATAAAACAAACCGATCATCAATATACCGGCTACACAGGAAGGAAATCTAGCGGCAAATTCATTCACACCAAAAATCCGGTAACTGATCACCTGCTCCCAAAAGAAAAGCGGCGGCTTTTCTGTAAATGGGAAATCATTGATGAAAACATTCAGGTAATTATTGCGTACCAACATCTGACGACTGGCTTCTGCATAAATATTTTCATCCCAATCAATCAAGGCAACATCGCCGATGCCGGTTATCAAAAAAATACCGGCAAAAACCAATAAGCCAAATAGATAATAATAAGGTTTTCGTTCTGTTAACATGGTGGTATTTTTCTATTTTAAAAAACCTGTCCACAAATGATTATGGGATTGTTCTTGTAACGCTATTATTGCTTCTTAAAGGGAAAAATTCTATTAAACGATTAAAAGATGATCCGGGTCAGATAACAAAAACCAATACGTTATGAAGATATCGTTTTTGGCGGATCTTATTCCGACATTTTATAATGATCGTGGGAAAGCATAGCGGTTCAAAAACTCATTCTTAATATAAATCATTTTCATTGTATGCACTTCAGTTTTTTATGTCACGTGCTACCGAGCAATAATAAGGAAATTCAATATGTTTACTAATAAATACGACATACAAATCACTTGGATATCGGACATAAGCGTTTCGACATGCAAATTGGAAACCTTTCCTTACAGTAGAATTCTTTACTGTTTACTGAATGTAACATAATTCACTATACTTTTTCACTATACTATATAGCAATGTCAGGAAATATCTTCGTTCAATTTTCCGTTCCGCTTAGGGTCGGCTAAAAAATTAGTTCACATCCTGTTTTCAAAATATCCACTGTTTTTGGGACTTTTGTAAACAGAATGTGAAGTTATTTTTAACGATTCCTTAGGCTGATTTATAGAATAAAACATCAGTTTTATAAAACAGTTAATCATTATGACCAATAAACCACCATTTAAATATGTACCCCACAGATTTAAAAATCGCTGTTTTAATTCCCTGCTATAATGAAGAGATCACCATCGGAAAAGTGATTGAAGACTTTAAAAAAGAATTACCCAACGCCGTTATTTATGTCTTTGACAATAATTCCATCGACCGAAGTGCTGAAATTGCAGAAAAAAAAGGGGCTATCGTAATTAAAGAACCGAAACAGGGTAAGGGATTTGTAGTGGTTTCGATGTTTCAGAAAGTTGATGCAGATATTTATGTTATGGTTGATGGTGACGATACGTATCCCGCAGAATCAGTTCACGACCTGATCAAACCGGTGCTGGAGGATAAAGTGGACATGACGGTCGGAACTCGATTGAGCAATTATCAAACAAATGCATTCAAATTGTTGAACTTATTTGGCAATTTTTTAATTGTCAAACTAGTAAATTGGATATTTAAAAGTAAATTGAAGGATATAATGTCCGGTTACCGTGTTTTCAATCGAGATTTTGTAAAAAATATTCCCCTGGATTCAAAAGGTTTTGAGGTTGAAACCCAGTTAGTAATTCAATCACTTTATTATAATTATTCCATTCAAGAAGTGGATATCGAATTGCGGCAACGTCCAGAAGGGTCCTCATCCAAACTAAATACCATCAATGATGGCATCTGCGTCATTCTAACTATCTTCAATATTGTCAAATCATATCGTCCGCTTTTCTTTTTTGGTATCATCGGATTGCTTGTCTTATTAACCGGTTTAGGGCTTGGCACCATTCCCATTGTAGAGTTTTTTCAAACCGGGTTGATTTTACATTTTCCTACCGCTATTCTGGCCACAGGACTCGTATTAGTCTCCATGATATTCTTTGCCATCGGGCTTATACTGGATTCATTTAATTACCGGGTAAAAGAAATCATCCAAATTCTCCGTAAACATTAGCCACTATAATGATTTATTGGTAAATTTGGCAGAATATTCGCATGGCCGGTACTTATCTATTTATTCAGTAAAGTATTCTTTCAGCAAACGAACAAAGAATTTAGCAACAATGAAAATAAACTCTTACTTCATTTTATTACTTGCTGTAGTGATGATTGGCTGTACATCACACTCTGAACCGCCACCTTCACAAAGTCAAAGGGCGTTTTTTACGCCCAGAAACTGGAAAGCTCCCATATCCAAATCGGTTCCTCAGAAAAAGCCCTCTCCAGCTGAAACAAAAACACCCGCTGAGTTGGTTATTCCAAACGAACAAATCATTGGTTACGCATCCTGGTACGGACCGGGATTTCACGGAAAAATAACCGCAAACGGCGAAAAATATGACCAAAACGATATGACCGCCGCTCACAAATTTTTGCCCATGAACACATGGGTACAAGTGACTAACCTGGAAAACAATCTCTCGGTGGTCGTTCGTATTAATGATAGAGGACCTTACAAAAAAAACCGAATCATCGATCTCAGTGGAAAAGCAGCTAATCAACTAGGTTTTATAAAACAGGGAACCGCCAGGGTATCATTAAAAATTATTGAATACCCAAAAGACTTTGATCCATCAAACGGTTTAAAACCTTACAAACAAACAGTTGTACAAATAGCTGTGTTTTCAAGCGTAAAAAGAGCAAAAAACTTTAAACGTCAATTGGCTGGAAGATATCGGAAAATACCTTTTATGATTGACACAAGTAATAATAAGTTCCGTGTATTAGCAGGACCTTATAAAAATAGGACAGAAGCAAACCAGGTAGCAAAAGCACTTAAAAAGGAAGGAATCGATAATTTTGTCAGAAGTTATAAAAAATAGAGAAAATGGCAACCGTTTAGAAATGCTGATGTTTAGCTACATTTCAATTGAGTCGAAGTTATCAACCTGAATCGTCTCTTTTGAATTAGGCTTAGTTTGGTTTTGAATCTTATCAGGATCATTCCCATATAAGGCGTCAACATTATACTCGTACCGTTTATTTCCCATCTTCTCCTGATATTTCTTATACAAATAATATACACCAACTGCTGAAAGGAATATTTTGCACAATGAAAGCGTTCCGCTGAATAGTTTCATAAGCCAGCTCTATTCTTTGATATAGGTTGAATATTTTAGTATAGATGTTGTTTTTGCGTCAGTGATTATTTTTGATAATTCTGGTATCATTTTATATGTTATTTAAACTAAATACAAATTCAGGTGGCATGTTCCGATCCTATAGTTCGAGTAATCCAATCAGATTTTTGGTGGCGTTTGGCTGGATAATCGCCTTTTGCCTGGCACACCATTTTTCGCCAACGTTACACGCCCAGCCTCGAGAAAACATCAACCTGGAATATACGGCGTTTTTTATTGAATATGACAATGTATTCATGTTCCGCCCCTCTCTTATTCAAACCGTTTTTTATAATATAGTTGACCTAAAGGGAAATAAAACCGTTGCCAGGAAAAAAATCTTAACGTCCGTATTGGGATGTCAAACTGAATCAAGTTTAAATCCCGGATGTCAAATTGATCGGTTTCGCGTGCAACGAAAAAAGGCAAATATTCCAAATCACTTTACTACCCCGGTAAGTTTTTCCAATATCTCCAGTCGGCGGTACAATAAATATAAAAAAATCATTACCTTAAGCTGGACTCCGGAATTGATACATCCACCTAACATGACTGTTGAAGACTTTTTTAATTTTGTAAATGCAGCTAAAGATTCCAAATATTACCGCCTTAAAAAAGGACTTAAAAACATACAATTAAACACAATATTAGAAAAAAAAGTCGAAATTGTTGTGGAAAATGCTTTGGCAAAAAACCTGATAGAGCTTTACAAACACCCACGCACGGATGACAAGGACGTTTTAGTTTTTGTATATGACGCAGTTTATCCCAATAGACGCTACCATACGGCAGATTTTTATATTCACTTAAGGGCATCCAAAGTCAAAATCAATCATCAATGGTTCAGGACCCGGAATAAATCCCAATAAAATCACTCATAAAAACGATATAAAGCAACAATTCTCAAAGTATAATCAGAACCCATACCCTGTAATATTTATTTTTTTTTCATATCTAATTTAACCCATCAAAATTATAAAAGATGATAGGAATGATACTAGCAGGCGGCAGTGGTACTCGACTCTGGCCGTTCAGCAGAACCATGACCCCCAAACAATTTTTAAATCTTGGTTCCACCCATGAATCGCTGCTACAGGATACAATGAAACGGCTGTCAAGCCTGTTAACAAAGGAAAAAACCTTTGTCATCGGCTCCATTGTCCATCAGCTGGAGTTACAACGCCAAATTACACAATTAATTCCGGATTTTCCAATGGACAATATTTTATTGGAACCGCAAAGCCTAAATACTTCTCCGGCGATTATCTGGGGACTCAGTCGAATACCCGAAAACCAGTGGGACGAACCCGTTGTCATTCTACCTGCCGATCATTTAATTAAGGAAAAAGAAGAATTTTTGTCCCAATTACAGCGTGGAGAAACGTTGGCCAAGGATGGATGGATTGTCATTTTCGGTATACAGCCGGACAGACCGGATACTGGCTTTGGATACATTAAATCCGGCAAAGCCATGAAAATTGGTCATAAAGTGGATAAATTTGTAGAAAAACCTGATATAAAAAAAGCTAAACAATATATAGCTTCAAAAGATTACAGCTGGAACGCCGGTATTTTTATGGCCACCCCAAGAACACTGCTTAAGGAGTATAAAACTCTCTGTCCGGAAATGCACAGTTTGTTTTTTGAAAACTCAACACCCAAAAAAGACCTGCATAAAAAAGAAACTATAAAAGCTATTTTCTCCCAGATTGTTCCGGATTCCTTTGATTACGCCATTTTGGAAAAGTCAGAAAAAGCAGCCGTGCTCACTATCAATGTAGGATGGAACGATCTGGGCAGTTGGGAAAGCATTTACCAGATCAGCCAGAAAGACAGCCAGGGTAATGTCTCCCGAGGAAACGTGATTATGCAAAATAGTGAAAACTGTTTAATTTTTTCTGATAAACGACTGGTCACCTGCACCGGATTAAAAAATATCATTATAATTGAGACGGAAGATGCACTGTTGGCCTGTGATTTAGCCCGATCCCAGGATGTGAAAAAAATAGTGGAGACCCTAAAACGCGAAGATCGTTTCGAATATAAATTTCACACAACTGTTGCCCGTCCATGGGGAAGTGTAACGGTCATTGCGGAAGGATCGGATTACCAGATTAAAAATATCACTGTTCTACCGGGAAAAAGATTATCCCTTCAACGACATTTCCATCGCAACGAACACTGGGTCGTAGTATCCGGAACAGCAGAAGTGCAAAGAGGGGACGAGAACTTTTACCTGTCGGAAAACGAATCAACCTATATTCCTAAAACCGAGTTTCATCGATTGTCCAACCCAGGGAAAATACCTCTGGAACTGATCGAAGTACAACAAGGTAATTATATTCAGGAAGATGATATCGAAAGGGTTGAGGATGACTTTGGCAGGGTTGAAGATAATTCCATCACCAACTAACTAAACAGGCCTAAAACGCAAAAAGCCGAAGCACTTTGAAATAAAGGAGCTTCGGCTTTCCGTTCCCACCACAATTTTTTTATTCTTTTACTTTAGTTTCAGCTCGTCTATTTTTTGACCAAGCTTCTTCACTATGAGACGGATCAAGCGGTTTTTCTTCACCGTATGAGATAATCTTAACATTGTTCGCATAAAACCCCAAGCTGATTAAATATTGTTTGACAGCATAGGCCCTTCGCTCACCCAAAGCCAGATTATATTCGTTTGACCCTCTTTCATCCGCATGACCGGCGATCAATATTTCCTTCTGACTTTTATCCTCCAGGTCAGCGAAATCTTCCTGCAATGTCTTTTTAAAGCTAGGTCTTAGCTGGGATTTGTCGAATTCAAACAACACATTTTTGATTACAATGACCGACTTATAGTCTTTTTCAGCTTCCGGTTCAACAACATCCGGTTTGATCGGTTCAACAATTTCCGGTTCAACAACTTCCGGCTCGACGACTTCCGGTTCAACAACTTCCGGTTTGTCAGGCTCAACGACGTCCGGTTTTGTATCTTGTTGCACTTCAGTAAATTTATCTATCACACTAGCACTCTTACCGCTGAAAATCTCTTTACCCTTTCCATCGGAAAGATAAAGCAGAAAATAGTCACCTTTTCCTGCAGGAATTACAGTATCTGAAGGAACACGATGAAGGATGACACCTGAAAAGTTAATGGAAGTTTCCGTCAATTTGGGACCTTTGCCCGAATCATCATCACTGTCACTCCAGTATACTACATAATTGACGGCACCTGACGGCTTCAATTTTTGATCCATTTTTAAAACCAGGTTCCCCGCTACTTCACCTTTATCCATATCAACATCGGTAAAACGAAATTCTATCTGATCCTGCATCGTAGAACTCCAAGGATTTTTCATTCCTTCCGGTGTGCATCCGGCAAGTAGGCTTGCTCCAACTGCCGGTATTAAAAACAGTCGGACGCCTTTTAGCAATTTTTTAATCATTTTCATTTTTAGAAGTTGGGTTAACGGATTAATTATTAAAAACAGGCTATTAGAAAAATCCCTCAATAGCCGATGGTTACCCTATCTGCTTTTTTGAATTCATATCTGAACTCAGCTTAATCTGGCAACCCCTTTTTGTAAAATTAAAAAAAATCACTTGAAATTAAGATATTAAATTAATAGAAAAACTTTGAACACGGCTAATTATGGCCCTAAAAAAGTAGCCAGTTAAAACTATTACAAATCAAGTGGTTGAAGCCTATCTGCTCACTCATTACGATTTCTGCATTGGTTTTTACTATCATTATGATCGGCAACATAAGTATGATTGAAGATAATCAAAAAATCAGACCATAAAAAAACATTTTTCAACCAGTACAGATTTTTACTCCATGATTTGAACTTTTATTCTATCCAAGCTAAAACAAAATTAGAGGAGGATTAAACGGTTCAAGCACACCATCCGATAGTGAATTCTCGTAAGAGCCAGACAAACAGAAAAGGGTTCCGGGAAAATACATAAAAATAAAAATCATGATACACCATAAAATGAGGATACAAGCTTTATTTTTTTATTTATATCGTTTAATATTATGGCGATTTAAGTGATTTGCCAAGTTTATTATTAAACCAGAATACTTTACTTTAAACAAATCAGCACTCCATGTTGAAACTTATACATACTATATTTACCTCATCCGTATTTAAGCTGTTCATTCGGTTTTTAGCCAGTTTGGCCAGTGCCATTGCTGTTATTAGTGGTTACCTGATTTATTTGAACATGTTGGCTAAAAATAAGGAAGAAGACGTCGTAAAAGATGAAGAGCTGGAAAAACTGGAAAAAGAGGGAAAGGATTTAGAAGATAAAATTTAAATAATTGGCTGACAAATTAATCTTACCGACTAACAGAATCCAGATATTTCCACTGGTAGCTTTTTCGATAAAAAGGCGGCAACTCGCCATTTTTTTTTAAATACCAATCAACGAACTCAAGTGTTTTTTTATTGGCATAACCTCCACCTTTGATTTCGCCGAATTCGTGTTCAAAATCACCACAGATCAATTCGAAAAGCCTGTCCCTTTCAGCCTTGGCAAGCACAGATGCTGCACCAACACTTACGTACGTCTGATCCGCTTTGTTAAATGCAAAAATCTTTTCATTGGTAATCGGACCGAATAGATTTTGCCCATCCAACACAACTTTGTCCGAAGGTAATGCATCAATGATCTCCATGGCTTTTTTTTGCTCCAGATAATTCAAACTGTGCTTTTCCACATAATCATCTACCTCATGAGACGAAATAACAACGATTTTATACCGAAACGTATCCGCAATTTTACCTGCAAGATCATTTCTTATTTGTTTTGCTTTTTTTCCACTACCAAAAGATTTTGAATCGTCGATGCCCCATTCTCGTAGCATCTCCTTTTTATCTTCAGGTACCAGTATCCCGGCCATAACCAATGGACCTAATATAGGTCCCCTTCCGGCTTCATCTATGCCCAATTCAATCATAAATATTTGTATCGAAATTCCAAAGTTTTGTTAAAAATATCAATAAAAACTATAGATCGTACTGATTGTTATCTGGGAAATCAAAATGTCAACATTAATATTTAATCAGAGTTTTATATTCTTTTTTACCTTATCATACCCAAGGTAATATCAGTAATTTTTTTGATCTTATTAGCGAAGATACAACCCCAAGAAGGAACGGCAATTAAGCCCCGGAGGCCTCTTGATATTTATGGATACTTCAAAATAGGATTCCAGATTAAAAAAGCATGTCCTCAGCTTGACAGGGGACCCGGAAAGACGTTATGTAGAAATCCTTTAAAAAATGGCCGATTGTTGAATTTTACCACGACCAGATTAACTTTCAGATTTTAATGGATAATAAAAACATCACTTCCGATGGTGAACTTCTCTTTTTGTGAGTATCCGGCAGGGACTTCCAGTACAGTATCGGCTAAGATTTCATAGCCATATCTTTTTAAAGCAAAATCGTCAGTTCCAGAAGATGGAGGTGGGACGTTCTTTTCAATATGAACGATTTTGCCGGATAGAATCCAGATAATATCAATCGGAAAATGCATACGTTTCATCCAGAAAACCCGGACATCGGGTTTATCGTAAACAAACAACATACCCTGATTATCCGGCAAAGAAAACCTGTTACCCAGTCCAAGACTTTGTTCCAGGGATGACGAAACCACTTCCACCTTTATATCAGCCTTGTTTATCTTTACCCGTTTCCATTCAACCGCAAGAACTTGAGCTTGGCAGCAAAACAATAACACAGTGATAAAAATCAGTAAAAATCGGCTCATATCCTATTTTTATTGAGTAGATGCCTGCTTTTTTAATTTGGTCTTTACTATTTTTCTCTGAAGAGGGGGAAGAAGATCGATAAAAAGTTTACCGTCCAAATGATCCAGCTCATGTTGGATACAAACCGCAAGAAGACCTTCAGCGTTAATCTCGTGCGGGTTACCTTTAAGATCCTGGTATTTCAGGGTTAATTTTGAATAACGTTTTACTTCCCCACTGAAATCCGGAACCGATAAGCATCTTTCCTCACCAACCTGTTCGTCGGATTTCGCAACAATTTCAGGATTGACAATAATCGTGGGTCTTCTTTCAGAAACATTCAGATCATTATTGTTATTCACGTCCATTACAAACAAACGTTTATTTAAACCTACCTGGACAGCCGCCAGTCCTACTCCTGAATTTTCATACAATGTCTCTATCATCGTGTCGGTGATATTTTTTAACTCATCATCAAACTCGGTAACCGGTTTTGCTTTCGTTTTTAAAAATGGATGAGGAAAAGTCAATATTTTATAAACAGCCATATGGATTGTCCTTTACGCATAATAAGTTTAAATCACCGATACTAAAATTTGTGAGGTGATTGATCTTGTTGCTCGTTTGAGAATCGAATTGATCAACGTTAGACACGGTCTCACCAGTATTTTCCATACAAAACAGCATTTCAACCGATTCTTTATATATATTTTAATTACCTACCGTTTGAATTGCAAGCAAATGGGATTGATAGTAAACAAATCCCCGTACAAAAAAAGCTGATTTTGATTAATTTGAATGAACCAAGTGATAATTCTGTCGGATATTCTGCCCTATTCGTAAAATACAATTAGATGCCGTCGATTCGGGTGCATTGATGATAATCGGTTTTCGTTGCCGTATGGATTGAAGCACCTGATTGTCATGCTCAACGAATCCCACATAACCCAAAGTTACACCAAAAAACTTCTTGCTGGCATTCCCCATAGAAAAACCGATGCGAACATCCGTCGGTGTTCGAACCTGGTTTAAGATCAACTTTGGACTGAAATTGGCCAGCTCGTATTTTAACGTTTCACCTGCCTGGGCGTTCAGATTGGATATTTCTGATACCAGTTCCGATGGCGTTCTTGGACTTTCTTCACTTTTGTTTTCGGTGATTTTTTCTAAAAACGATCGTACGCCTTGGTGTTTGATGACTGTCTTTAACTTGCGGTAAAAAGCGGATTTGATAAAACGATAGGTATTTTCGACTGAAGTTGGTTCAGGAGCAGCCACTAGTATTCCCACATCCGCGCTGAGAAACAGATCCAGGGTATAAGAGCTTGTTCCTGCGCCTAAATCCACCAACACGTAATCCACATCCAGAGATTTTGTTGCTTTAATCAGCTTGTTTTGTTGGATCACATTTAAATTAGCCATCCCCAGCACATCATGAGCACCGCTGGCAAGCTTCAAATTCGGTATGCCGGTAGGAAGCAGAATATCATCCAACCTCAGTTGATTACTTTTTATAAAGTCCGATACACTGATTATTGAGGTATTAATTCCGATAAAGGTGTGCAAATTAGGTCCGCCAAAATCAGCATCGATCAATACGACGCTGTTTCCTCTTTGTGCCAGATCGATGCTTAGATTACTGCACAAGAAGCTTTTTCCTACTCCACCCTTTCCCCCTGCTATTGCCCAAGTCCCTTTTCTTGCCATGATGAGTGCCTTATAAGCCCGCGAAAAAACCAATTATTAAAAAAATAGGCTTTAATGATAAATTGCTAAATGTTAGTTGCTTGAACTTAATGGATTTGGGAATTGCAATAAAAGCTCCAAATTGTAAGCTTATTAAGTATAGAGTGCAATTTTTTTTTGAAAAGGTCAAAGAAAGCTTTGAGATGATAAGATATTGGGATGATAATGGTACCAAGGAGGAGAGTCGAACTCCCAAGAGCCAAAGCTCACACGGACCTGAACCGTGCGCGTCTACCAGTTCCGCCACCTTGGTACATCATCTAAAAAATTTATGTAGCTCCCAGTAAATTGTCAAGGAAAAAATTTATGGGATTCTGCAATCAAGCGTATTTAATTAATTGTTTTTAAAGCTTTATATATCTTTTTTTATTTTCTAAATTTATATCAACCAGGCCAACGGTTTTCCTAATATATGGCTTTTTGGATAACAGGTTCCGGCAATAACAATGAAGGTTGACGATAATTCATCAACCACAGTTGATGAGCTGCCCTGGAGGATGCGATATGCAATAAGTACCGTGAATAGGTATCAACTGGATAGTTCATCCGATCCACATCCAACATGATAACATAATCAAATTCCAATCCTTTGATCTGCTTAACATCGGTCACGTCGATGCCGGGAACAAAAGGAAAATCCTGATCGTTTATCAGGCGAAGGTTTGTGATCTCCATTTTATCTAATAACTGAAAATAGCTAATCGCCTCCTGAGGGGAGAAACATATGATAGCCACACTGGCCAATGGTTCGGTCGTTGCCAATTTTTTTAAACTACCGGACAGAAATTGAATTAATTCCCCCTGGTTTGAAAACTGAAACAGTTCTACTGGTGGACCATTTCGAGTGGCAATAAATTCCTTATTGTCGGCAAGATCTCCCAAAACTGTTATGGCAAATTCCATGATTTCAAAAGTAGAACGATAACCAACGCGAAGAGCGGATAACTTTTGTCCTTTTATTCCCAAATTGGAAAAGGTTCCCTCCCATGTTTGAAATCCGCTGTACCGTACCATCTTTTGATTGGTGTCCCCAGCCAATGTCAAACTGTACGGTTTTTCAACAACGTTAAGCATAACCGCCAATTCTATGGGACTGAAATCCTGTACCTCATCCACCATCAAATGTGAATAAGTCTTCTTATGTGCATTATTTTTTAAGCGCTTATAAAACATTTGATGAAAATACAATAAAATTGGGTCATCTTCATAATCCAAAAATGCGTCGTGTTCAATATTCCTGCCTGCGTTGGAAAAAACCTCTGTTAAATCCCGTATATGACGGACATCGTCTCTTTCTCGAAGCATATATTGAAGCTTTAGCCACTCTATCACCTCATTTAGAGATGATTCATCCAGATCATCGGTCAACTTTAAAAATCCCATTTTCAGGGTTTCAAAATCTGAGAAAAACTCTTCCCAGAATTGAATAACCGTTTCCAAAGGTTTTTTATTCGGATTAAAGTATTGCTTTAGTAAACGGGCAATCCGGCTTTTTAATTCAATATTCAATTCTTTCGTTTTGCTCAGAAAGTTCTTTTTTCCATCCAACCAATCCTGCAATGAATACAGGGTGGAAATCAACGGTGTTGACCGCAATTCCTGCATTGGAAAATTTTTAACTTTTTTACTTGCAATTATTTCATTGAGATGGCTATAGAAATCTTTCTCTTTGGAGACAATGTGATCGTTGATCAACTTCAACAACGCCGGATGTTTCTTAAACCGAATAACAGAAACCGGAGTGTTTTCCGAATAATACTTAGGCAATTGCACCGTCATATTTGCTTTACGCTTTTTGGCAACCCAAGTCTCAAATACATGAATATCAATGTTTTCCACCCCAAGTGAAGGCAAAACTTTGGAAATATAGTTAGCCAGAGCTTTGTTAAACACCATTATCAATAAACGCTGGGATGCAAAACGTTTCCGGTCCCGAAAATGAAGCCAGGCCACTCGATGAAGAGCTACCGTCGTTTTTCCCGAACCGGCATTTCCCTGGATAGCAACAATTCCCGTTTCAGGCTGTGTGATCAGGTTAAATTGATCAGGGTCAATGAGTGCAGTAATTTCGGGTAATAACTTATCCTTGCGCATCTCCCCTTTACGATCCATCCCAAGTTGGGGATTAACCGTTTTAGTATTTTCAGGCCGAGATGCTGTTCCGGCACCACCTCTTAAAAAATGGTGAAAAGAGTCCATGCGCTGCCAAGTCAAATCACTGTTTTTAAGCAATACAGTGTTACCAGTCTGAATACGGACCACTTCACCATTCAGAATTTTCAAAACGCGCTTAAATTCAAGTACACCTTCAAACCAGCGACCTTCAATTTCTTCTTCATACTCATCTCCTTCTTCATATAAGAAATATATCAAACTAATGGGGGAGCTCTTCCAGTCAATAATTTGAATTGAATTGTCGGACATTCTAAAAACCTGGGTACCCAGATATAAATCCCTGACGCCGCTATTATCCTTAACTCTCATATGAGCAAAATACGGATTCATCAGATCAATGTCCGAATTGTCCATTTTATCGCTCTGACTCATCAGAGCATCCAATTGTTTTAACTGTGCACTGATTTGAGGTAGGTCGTCGGCATTCACATCAGGAATGCTTTCATTAATATCTGTGATCTGCTTTAGCAGCATTTCACGACTGTCAATAGATGCTTTTAGCTGATAATTCCCCTGAAGCCTTTGTAATGTGGCTATTTCTTCCTGAATGATCTGAAATTCTTCTGCAGTAGGATTTTTCATCTATAACTTTATAAAAGATGTTACCTGGTGTAGGTTTTTGGGTGAAAATGGTAATTACAAAAAATGATTGGTACTTCTAGTAAAACCATATCTGTTAAAAACAGATAAAGCGAAATTAATAACGTCCTTTATGATGATGAGATTCAGGAATAAACCATATCCCGTGTTTGCTCCTCATACGAAACAAATCATCAGCTGTTGCTTTGTCATTTAATTTATGCGCACTATTTATTGAAGTATAAATATTTCCACCATAAAATGCGATACTGAAAAATCCAAAAAACACTGCTGCCTCATTCTGTTCATTTCGTATGGCATCCATGGCTGCTATATAAAAAAGACCTGTAATAAAAAAAGCATAAGTCCCTTCCATGTATCTTCCAAGATAATAGCTACCGGCTCCCGGAACAACGGCTGACAATGTCCCCGCCAACCAGGGTGATTTTTGGGGAGGTGGTGTCCTCGATCGCCAATCGGCGACAAATTCTCCAATAGACTGTGTCTCAACGGTGTTGTGTTTAATATCAGCGAAGTGATCAAAGGCCGCCTCAATATTCTCCTCTCTCAATCTAAACACATCGGCACGATTTTTATCCAATAGCGAAATTCCCAGGAGGATCTTCATTATATTATAAGTCTCGTCCATTGGGTCCACTTTATTCAATCGTAATTGCCAATACGAAATGGCATCATCAATGCGATTTCCTGCCATATAGGCTCTACCAATCTGCAATTTTGACTTTTCAACCAAGGAACTATCGGGGAAAAAGTACGAAAGACGCTGGAACTCGCTGATCGCTCTGTAATATTCCCCCATACGATACAGATGAATGGCAAATTGATACTGCTCTTTATCATTTAAAAACAGATCATCTGCCAAAACATTCGTTTCGAACAATAACATAACGAAAACAAGCAGTAATAATGACACCTCACAATTTCTTGCCTTTTTCATTATCCCATCCGTTAACTTTGATCGTTTATGAAAACAGGTAATGATGTTTGGATATTCAAAGTATATTTTTATGACGAATATATTGGTGTGAAAGCTACTTAAGGTGGGTGTAATGTGGTGCGAGCAGAGAGAATCGAACTCTCACGGCCATGGGCCACAGCCCCCTCAAGACTGCGTGTCTACCAATTCCACCATGCTCGCTTTTTTTAATGTGATCGTTGTAAATTAGTATTTTCAGCCAAGAAATCATACGTGTCAAGCAAAAACATCGGTACTACCGGGACAATAACATGAAATTCACGGGAGTTATACCATAACCCGGAAAGTATAATCATAAAAAAGCAGCTATACTTCACAAAAATCGGGATTCCAGGAAAAGAAAGACATTCGTCATCGTAATATTTCCTATATCGATAGAAAATATTACGGTAAATTCAACAACTTTGATAGCAACAAGCTTTTTTCATATGATTGTTCTGATTTCTTGTCTTTTATATCTTGACACGACAAAAAATGATCGATAACTTATTTAAGATAAAGACTTAAACAAATAGCTAACTGGTTATCAAGCCAAAGGTATTGGAGTCTTTAACACAAACATATATTTCCATTCCTGATAGGCGACATAGCCAAGCGGTTAGGCAGAGGTCTGCAAAACCTTTTAGATCGGTTCGACTCCGATTGTCGCCTCCACATTCCTTCGCTTTCTTTAGATAAGCCTGGATGGCGGAATAGGTAGACGCTCAAGACTTAAAATCTTGTGTCCGCAAGGACGTCCCGGTTCGATTCCGGGTCCAGGTACCACACTTTTCAAGACTTCTCCGGTTTTCCCCAAAAATCAATTTAAGGATTTTTCAGTGACATTTTTGACAAAATATGTCATTTTTCCACCTAAAAGTGACAGAAAAGTGACATTTTTTCTGGATTTTAGATGTCATAAAGGTCAATTGACTTTAATTTTTTTTTATGATTAAGGGATTTTCCTATTCTTGGAAAAATCCAAAAGGACACTTGTATTATTGTTCCATAGTATAACGGTATTAGGGGCAAGACCGATTTTCAACGTGAATTAAGTTATTTAAATCCATTGAACTAATAATCAGTTCAGGATATTTTATTCTCTTCTTATCAGAAGGATTCAGATTATATTGAACCGAAACTTTTTTCATATAGAAATCTCTGAAGATCTCCCTTACTTCCGGTTTGTCGTTTAGGCTGAGGATGAAAGCCCCCTCCAAATTCGCCAATATTTCGGTCATCTTGTCGTAATCTTCTCGATTGAAAACCTCTTTTCCGTAGTAATCTTCACAGCCAAAATATGGTGGATCCAGATAAAACAGGGAGTGCTTTCTATCATATTGCTCGATGATTCTTTGCCATGGACGGTTTTCAATCGTAACACGAGAAAGTCTCAAATGAACCTGGGAAAGCTCTTCTTCAATCCGGAGTAGATTTAACCTTGGTGCCGACGTTGTGCTGGTACCAAACGTCCTTCCAATTGGACGACCACCGAAACACAATTTTTGAAGATAATAAAATCGGCTGGCTCGCTGGATATCAGTTAAAGAATCCGGGTTTTGGCTATTCAGCCGATCAAACTCATCACGGCTGCAGAGAGTCCATTTAAAATATCTCAGGAATTCCTCCAGGTGATTGGAGAGAACTCGGAAAAGCGTTGTTAGATCGTTATTTATATCGTTGAGAATTTCAGTTTTTACTTGGTCTTTGGCAAAAAACACGTGGGCACCGCCCATGAAAGGCTCTACATAGCAAGAATGTTGTATTAGGTTTAAATAAGTTGAAATCATTCGGGCAAGCTTCGATTTTCCACCGAGCCATGGTAAAAAGCTCTTCATATCAGTCTCTAATTGAATGGGATTATGATTTTGGAGTGAATTTAAGTTTGTGTGGATTTAGTTGATTGGAATTATCTCTTTCCGCTGATGCGTTGAAACTCCTCTTGTTTTTGTTTGTTTTGCTCTTGTTTAGCAATAAACTTTGCACGATCTGGAGAAAAGCAGACAATGAAGTCGGATGGTATTTCGATCCGCGATTCGTCACTTAAAATGAAATAGCGGGAACCACTTGGAGTGAATCCATCCGCTACGATATCAACAAACTTAGTCTTTTTTAGTAGTCCTCTTTTGCAGATTACGCTGTATGTTTTCATATTGGTTTCTAAAAATTAATCTTGTAGTGTTTTAACGACTTCGGGTTCTTCCGGAAAGATGTTTGCCCAGGGAAGTTCTATATCTTGTTGAGTGACCACCTCAGTGATATTAAGCAATTCCAGATAGTAAAAATCCACTTTTGCTTTCGCATCAGCACTTAATCTATTATACCACAACGGTTTATCGAGCCTTTGCAACCTTTCTTTTCGCTGTATTCTAACCAGGTCGATAAATTCTTCAAACGTGATTGATTCTTCCCAATTCCCTTTTTCCTTATTGAAAACTGCTTTTTTGAGATTTTGCGGCATTGGTTTGTCTTCCCAGGCTTGGGCCTGCTCATTGAACCAGGGTTTTTTTATATCCACGGGTGGTTCGATTTCCGTATTTGGTGGGACGGGTTCTTCTTGAGTGTTGAGCAAAGGGTTTTCCGCTTCGACAGTAAAAAATCCATTCTCATCAAGCAGAAAGCATCTATCAGAAATTAGATACCAATCATCTTTATCAGAATCATAAATCGGAATCTGATCGGATGTGTGTTCGGGCACTTCTGAAAACGTGGAGTTTTCGGGAATACGATAAGTTGTACTTGTGCCGGTCGTTCCTTCCGCCAAAAAAGCGTAAGTTGAACTTTCATATAAAAAAATTGGAACCGGATTCCCTTCTGGATTATGCAAGATACCATCGATTATTTTTTTCATTAGATTACCTTTTTTACTATAATTACCGAATAAAAAGAGGGACGGTTTTCAATGGTGTTTCCGCCCCCAACGTTTCCAGAATTGCCAGTGAAATTTGAAATATCTACTGATGTTTGATGGGTATGATCATAGCCTCCAGTGACAGATGAATGATCGACATAATTATCCAACGGTCCGCCTTGATGATCAGCTGAAATAACAACATAATGGTGCGGAAATTCGGCACTAATTGTCTTAGACCAACGGAATTCGTGTCCATGGTTTTTATTGGCGTTTCCAGAAGTAAGGGTTTGTGATCCATGGTTATGATTGATTGAGTGGTTATGTGCCGGCAGCTGAGCTATTGATAGCGCAAAGCTGTTTTTTCCACCGGAGCTGCCTGCCGTTGTGCTTCCCATAGCGAATTTTGCGGTCAAATCCGGACAACCGATATCCTTATTGCTTGAAGTACAGGCAAAACATCCGGGTATATCTCCATCAGTCCAGGTACCGTCTACCTGGCTAAGGTGGTTTAAAGGGATGAAAGCAGTATTATAAATACCGACCAACTCGATTTCATTTCCCGAGCCTAAGCTCTCCGACGCCCACTTCACTAATCTTCTGTGTACATTGAATCCATATATGACCGTTTTAGAGTTAACACCCGGAATTTCTACAGAGTTTTCAGTCGCATTTCGTATCGACAGGGTGCGTTCTCGGTTATTTCCTGATAATATCAATTCATAGGTACTCTGTAGATCGATTACTGCGTCAACAGATTGCTGATAGATTTTGCTTGGAATATTAATGTTTGTTGCGGGTAAATGTTCGCCATCCAGCAACATCAGTGAATCGTTTGCATTCAAACTTGGCAACTCATTGATGGTACAATGCGCGATCCCGGCTATCACTTCTTCTGCAGATCCAACCACACATGTATAATGTTTTTTGAATTTAAAAATATCTGGATCATGTCGGTTTGCTATCCAGCTTATGAACTCCGTCTGGGTAACATCCGTATCTGCATAAGTACCGCAATGGACCAGCGGGAAATAGTTTTCGTTGATAGAAAAGTCTTCATATGTTGGCACTATCATCGATTCTATGTTGCCTGACAACCGATTTGCATATACTATCTGTCGCTGTTCTGAAATGACTGTAATAGTTGTATTAAAAAACCTGACCAGCTCGGTGGAACCGTCTGTCAACACAAACAAAACCTCGACATCTCTCAATGTATAACCGTCAAGCGTACCGGAAATCAACTTGCTTTGCAGTTTTGAGAATTCTGTTGCAATCCCCAGTAGATGTTGATTTTGGAAGTAGAGATTTTCCCATGAATCTATGGTTGACTCTACTTCGGGCAACAGCAGGCCCAGTCCTGTTTTTTTTTCACTAATTGCCATATTTTCTCGCAAACCGTCTTGTTAAACGCCGGCAGAAAAAACCATCGTTTTGAATAACTATGATGTGATAATGTTTGATGCACCTTGCCGGAAGCATGATTTCGATAAGTTCCTTAATTTTCGTCAATAATTGTAGATGTTCCGGTAATATGTAATACCGTACTGCCCAGTATCGATAGAGATGGGCATATTTGGAATGATCACGCATATCGATTGAATCCAGATTTTGAATAGAAAGCACTGATTCGATCACCCGATCAACTTTAGGAGTTCCAACCGTTTTTAAAAATTGATCGTAATTCTGTAAAAATGCTCGTTTCAGATCGTCACTCACTGGAGGCTTGATTTTTGCGTCATCCCAAAATATCTGAAGACCTGTTTCAGTTGTCGTGCCGATCCTGGCCACAGCAAAGGCACGATTGATTATTTCTTCAATAAAATCAGCGACACATTGCGTAATTTTCCGCCAAACAACAGCAACTTCATTTGATAGCCACCAAGCGAACTTGGGAATTTCCATCAAATTTCCTGTATTGTAGTGTTAGGCACAAAATATCTCCCCGGAGGTAAAACAATATTTTGTGGTACAATCCTTGTGATCATATCAGGCCAAAGTCCATCAAGTGTATTGTAAAGGTCGCAGGCTTCAAAGTCGGCCCCCCTGTTCAATTCCAAAAAATGATTGTTGACAGCATTAATAATTTCATTTTCGGTACCACCCCCGGTCCGGCTGATGGAAATGGCCAGGGGATAAGCTGTTGCCAGTAGAATAAGTCCCTTATCGGTTCTCATTTTTCCGGCGTCGAAGACTATTTGGGCTTCTTCCTGGGTTTGTGATGTCAATTCTCCGGAGGCACCATAAATGGTATACGTTAGAGTAGCATCAACCGGATCCACTTCATCCAGTGTGACATAGCTCACCAAAGCAACAGTTTTGAGAAGGTTTTCATAGTAAAGATCAATCCCTGTTTCAATGACTTCCAACGACTTAAGTGCATATACACGGTCCCTTAGAGTGTCGTCTTCTTCCGGATTTTCACCGGTCTGAACTAGATCGCTGAAGGCGAATTCGATTGTATTGATCGGTAGGGCTTCTTCACAGGCCCATGTGAGTCCAGTAGCAGGGTTGTATGCTTTGCTATAGATATACGTTATGTCACCAATGACCTCACTTGGTGCCAAAGCCTCTACATTGATTTGAAACTCGGTGGCCGCCTCATCAATTTCAGTTTCTTCCAGTACCTGGTATCGCCTGGGCTCCTGTTCAACGATATAAAACACATCCCCGGCATAAAGTGTTAGGGAGGTACCTGCGTCTTTGGTGCATTCAAGCGGTAAAATGGTGAATTGTCCTGGATGCCGTTCAAGACCATGATCCTTGGCATATTCTTCTAGATAAGTCCCAGTGGCATACCGTAGAAATAACTGAGGAAGCAGTGCTGCGAGGACAGACCGAACCAAGCCCCACAAAAAATCCAGGCATTTTTGATACACTTGCATCACTAAACTTTTCCCGCTTTGAATGACTAATCCAAGCACAGTTCCACTGGACTCAGTATCAATAATTTTGGCAACGGACTCCGGATCGTCGGCGCCGATCTCCTGCATCAGTTTATTTAATATGTTTTCAGGCATTTTTTTTGATTCAGACATCGCCCTCTCCCGCAAGATTCAAAGAAAATCGTATGGGTTTTTTTACTTGACCCGCTGTTATGGCTGAAAACTCAAGCTTTTTTGCGCCGTAATCAAAGTTTAAGGTGATGCTCCCCAACTCAATTGACCACTCTTTATTTTCAAGTTCTTCAGTTAATTGATTCAGTCGTTCTGCAACATCGCAGGGGTGACTGTTGACCAGATATTGGGCGTTATCTGAATCCCGAATTGCCAGATAAACAACCTGGGCAACAGCATCCTCGTTATATACATACTCGAAATCGTCACCTATCTCGTTTAGTTTGGGCCCAAGCGTTACGGAATCCCACTTAACATCGAATGCCCAGATAGTTTCAGGTAGTAGGGACATCGGTACCAAGTCCTATTTTAATGTTTGATAAAACATCATTCAGTGTATCTTTGACAGCCTTCAGATCTATTTTTATTAAAGTTATTGCTGTTGAAACAGCAGCAGCATTTTTTAACCCGTCTCCGGCAACAGTGCCACCAGAACCTAAAGAAACAACCTGATCACCAAGGGCAGAAATTTTGTCGATCAATGTTCCCAGTTTTTTATTTAGCTCGGTTCCCAATACTGCCTGGTCGTTTCCTTCTCCCAATACAAGTTCCTCTTTTGCGGAAATTCGGGTCGCAACACAGTTCCGAATCTGGTACACATTTTCTTCAGGATGAACCGTTTTTCCCAGATACAGCACACTGAGAACAGTGGCGGTGCTTGACAGCCAAAACGGGAAATGGACCAGAACATATGTGTCTTTTGAAGGTGGCGCCTGTACAAATTCCGAATCACCGGCCAAGCGAACTTTTTTAAAAACAGGAAACGCGTTATCTTTACTAAAATCATGTTTTAAAAATTGTAAATCGACTGCCATGGCAGGAGAGTTGACAAGATCCGTGGCCTGCCCCTGGTAAACCTTTGTGATCTTGGCGTATCGAATTATATGGTATCCGGCCAGCCCCGGCCATAATCGCAGGATCAGTTTTCTTAGTTTGTCCAGTGTCAGTTGTTTTAGATTCATTTTTCAGCAAATGTAACAAACATGGTCCGGGTTTTACTGTTCATGCGAACAATATCGATGATTTCCTCCTGCCCCCTCCACAAAACAGGAGTATATGGCCGAAGTTGGGGAATAATATTCATCTCAATCCCGTTGTCGATTTCCCGTTTAAAATACTTCATGGGGATCGCTTCAGGTGTTACCTCGAATTTCCCCCTGGGCAGCAGGACCAGTTCTTTGGTCAGCAGATTGATCAACCAACGGGCTTCAGTTAATTCAAAAACCTGCCAGACCTGATCTAATGCGTTTCTGATAGAACTGAGAAAAATCAGGTTTTTCGGTTTGCTGGTCGGTGCTGTCCCTGCAATTTTGAATGAGAGTTGAATTCGTTGGGCAATCGCTTTCAGAGTAGCAGCCAGATCCACACCGGCCAATTGATCGATGTACTCTGCATCCAACATATCCCGCACCGCTTCCAACGCCACTACTTGAAATGTTTCGTCCGCTTCCTGGGAACAACTGAGTGTTTTTAACAGTGTTATCCGGTCCGCTTTGCCCAGGTATCCCAATTCCAATATGGACCCCACGTCCTTTTTTATGGGTTCCTCCAGTTCTGCCTTGACTAAGGTTGGCCGCTGTCTTTCCTGGTGGATGTCATAACTCTGGGTATGATACATCTTATCCAGCGTCTCCAGATAGCAAACTATATTTGGATGATCCATGTTATTCCCACAGTTTTTTAAATGTGCCGTTCAACCAATCCAGCACGGCGTTGCTTTCTTCCTGGGCAACTTGTGCCTGGTTTCTTTTTGCAGTGGTTGCCTGGGGTGTGGATTCTTCGTTTTCAGCGTCTGATAACTCGGTTGATTCCCTTTCTTTCCTTTTATCCTCCTGGCTGTAGCGTTGCTCTATGTCCAGGGAAACAACGATCATGCCTTTTTGATACTCTCGTCCAACCCGCTGTATAAGCCCAAATTGGACACCGGCTTTGTTAAGATCAGTATCCGTAATGGTAAAGATCTCCTTGCTCTCTACCATGGTAGTCAACTCTTTCAACTTCTGATGTTTGCTTTTTTCAGGAGATCCGATATACGCATTGCCAAACTGCCAATTGTCTAACAACCATGCCACGACTTTGACCGGAACACGTTTGACTTCCGAATAATCTTCTTCGGGATCCAAAGCTTGGACATCACTTTTTGCAATCACTTTTTCAAAGACAAATGAACCAATTTTTAATGGTTGGTCATCCGGTTTCAGATTCGATTTAACATTTTGTATTGTCATCTCAAAACACTACCCGGCAATTAGTCCTTGGGTTTCCCAATCCGCTGCAGCATTGTTGGAATTGCTGTGATAATTTTTAATGTGAACTGTTACCTGTTTACCGACTGATGGCACATTTTTATCGTCGGAAGTTCCTTGGGCAACCTGGGTTTCCCAGTTCGTGGTCGATTTCAAGCGAAACGGGTTGCCACTTTCATTTTCCCGGATTTCACGGGGACTAGCCTTGGGGCTTTCTTCATCAGAACCAGGTCCCAAAATAGTTTTGGCTGAATCAAAATCAAAAAACTCGGCTACAGGATTCACAAAGGCGGATTTCAGGCTATTTGCCAACCGGCCGACTGACTCTTTTGAAAATCCGTTTTCAAATAGACTCAGAGCAGCTTCAGAAACATCTAAAACACCATCAAAAGCCGCAACAATGGCTCTGATGGGTGCCAGAAAAAACCGGTCAATGGTCATTTCAAAAGCCTTGCCTGCTTTGCTCCAGTCAAACGCCTTCAAGAGATTAGTTACATAATCAATCACAGGGGATATCCGTTTACCCAGCTGGCTGAATCGTGCTGCAATGCTCTTGATTTTAGGTGATAACGCCTTGAACGTTTTTGAAAATACCCCGGTCTTTTTTTCCAGATACACCAAACCGATACCCACTCCCACTACTGCGGCAATAACCAAAAGAATAGGGCTGGTCAACACAGTAAAAGCGGCTCCGGCAATACCAGCCACAACCGCAATACCGCCCAATACGCCTGTCAGAACTGTTATAATACCGATGCTTGCCCCAATGGTTTTAGCTATGTAGCCGTACTTTTTGGAAAAATTGGAAACAGTTTCTGTAGCTTTACCAAACCATTCAATCAACGGCAGAACATGCGGTTTTAGCGAGTCTAACATGCGTGAAAATGCATTGGTTGAATTGCTAACAGCCCTATCCCATTTGTAACTGAATCGGCCTTGCAGGTCGTTGGTCAACAGATCAATAGAACCACTGGTTTTTAGCTTCACATTCATTCCAGATAACATGGCAGCCATGGCATCACCCCCGATATCTTCGTATTGGGCACCGAAAATCTCTTTCGCAATCCTGAACTGTTCTGTCTTATTCAACTTATTCAGTTCCGTCTGTATCTTGGACATGGCTTGGGGAATCGTAACCGCACCTTTTTTAATCTGTTCATCCAGGTTACCCAGGCCCAGCAATTTCATGGCGTCAACCGTTGCCTTGTCCCCTCCCATCAATCGTAATCTTCCTTCCTTGAACGCGTCTGCTGCCTTATCAACATTCCACCCTTGTTCTAATCCTGATTTTAATATGGCAACAGTCTGATCAATGTTAAATCCGGCTTCGGCAAACTGAACGGAATATTCCTTTACCGATTCCAGCAGTTCACCCTTCAGGTCACCGCCCTGTTTATTGAGATAAGCCATCACGTCGCCCACTTCCCCGACAGATGTTTTAAATGCCTTCATCAGGCTGAGTTGAGCAGTCAACTGGTTTTCCTCGTCACCAAATTCCTTTCCTAATAAGCCAGTCTGAAACGTCAACTGTTTCAGCTCATCCCCGGTTTTCCGGCTGAGTCTGGCCACTGTGGACATTTTTTCCACCGCCGCATCCACCGAGCGTAATCCCAGTTCCCGATTCAGATCGTAGACATCTTCTTTCAGGAGCTGCATTTGAGCGGCGGTTGATCCAGTGGTTTTTTGGAGGTTTTCAAAATGACGGGAGTGATCGGCAATCATCTGGGTCATGCCGAAAATGGTTGCCCCTGCCCCGGCAACCACCAGGCTTCCTTTGATCGCCCGGCCCAATCCTTTTCCGATGCCCTTGAATTCCCGGTTTAATCTTTTTTTGGTACCTTCAATCAGGACGGAAAACTGCCGTTTTGCCTTTTTTATGCCGCTTTTCCATTCGTTCAGATCGAGTCCCAATGATATTAAAAGGCGTTGCATGGTTATCTTTTGGTTCAGGTGTTTTTAGGTAAAAAGGCGGCAATCGCTTTTCCCACAGCCGACTGGAAAACAGCTCCTATCCGAGCTTCACATGCCAGGGCACCCCGATATGCCTTCAAAAAATCCTTCTCGGACAGTTCCTCCGGAGGCACATCAGGTGACTGGTTATAATACCGGATCAAAACGTTTCCCAGCTCGATATCAGTCAACCGATCGTTTTCAGCTCGCCGATAATAGCTGCGGTTCGAGATAAAAAATCAGTGACCCTCCTATATATCTTTGTCGGTAGGGTAAAATTCCGTTCATCGTAGACCAACAGCGCAAAGTCGTTTTGGTCTGCTTTCTGAAGACATGTCGACAAATAATTATATATCGCTTCTGCCGGATCAATATCAGGATTATCTCGTTGTTCTTCATAGTCAGCATATTTCTGCCGACTCGAGGTAAATTCAAATACACGTGTGTGACCATCGGTTGAAAGGGGAACGGTAAATATCCGTAAATCCTTTTCTTTCCGTGTATTGATAGGACCGATCACCGTTTCATTATCCGTGACCGGTTTCAACATGACCTCTGCCAGACTAACGGGTAGTGGATAGTTTTCAGGATTATTAAAAACGTCAGTCAACAATCCTTTTTGAGAGGCTTCCACAGCTTTCAATAGAACCCGTTGTATTGCCTGAGATGTCGTGTCACTTGAACGGTCACTGACTCCCAAGCATGCCAGCATTAATTCCGGTACCAGCATCCGGCTCCAATTGAATTTAAAATCGACCCCATCAATGGGTAGCTCCAATTTCCGTATATGTGCCAAAGCACGAGGATCAATCATCTGTTGTTGTTTTTCGGTTGTTTCAATTTGGTTTTCCGCTTCCATTTCCATTGTCCCTGGGATGAAATAATATGGTAGTAAAATGGCTAAATAAACGCCGCCTGGGGGATTTCCTTGTTGATTTTTGCACCCCCTAAATATGTGTTACCGGCCACAACCAATGGAAATTCGTGATACATGTTATCTCCCTCAAGAAGATTAAATGTATAATCCTGTGGCGGGTTGATATAAACAGTTTCGAGCTGAATGATGAACGGTAAACCCGATCCATTGAATACCGGATTAATCAACGACAGGAATGGTAATGGTGGCATTTCTTCCCACGATCCCTCGCCGGTTGCTATCCCACAGATTATTTTCAATGTATGGGTTTTGGCAGTCAAAGATGCAGACGTCACCGAGTCTTTGGGGATAACAACCCATAAGCGCTAACTTAAGGATTGACAAAAAATGAATATTGCCCCAATATAAGGGCATGGAAAAAGCGAATAAAGAAAACTGGGAATTTCTTACAACTTTTTTGCCGCAGGGTTGGGAGGAAAAAGCTAAGCAATTAAATGC
>JBFFHJ010000010.1:0-137741 GCA_041556995.1 bacterium
CATTCGTTTTTGCCTGAAACAGCCGTCACAGAAGGAGGATGTGGATATATCAACATCTATCATCCACCTGCCAATCAGACTGGCCGCATCTACTGGCAATTTATGCCAATTAAAAATAATCCTCCCATTATCCTTGCTAAAATGGTTTCGGACACGATTTTAATGGCTGTGGATCAAGACGCCAGAATTTCACTGCATGATGTTATCCATAAGAAAAAACTGGCATGGAAAGAGTTGTCCGCTAAAGAACCGGCCGGAGCCGGTTTTTCAAAAAGTAGAAATTCTGTTTTAATTGGTTTGTTTCCGGAAAATGATAGACACAAGCACTTATTGGAAATTGATGCTCAAACACTGGACGTTAAAAATAACATATGTATTCCGGAAAAGGCGAAAGTCAGCCATTTGACCGTTTTGAATGAACACCAGGTTTTAATATATTTTCCTCCCGGAGGCTCGATAGGAAATGAGGTTAACGATGGTTTCTACAAGATTGATCTTGATGATAAAAAAATTGAAACATTGTATTTCTCCAAATCACCTACAGGGAATTATTCCATACCACCAGTTGTTGTCTTACCCCAAAAAAAACTGGGAGTTCGACCATGTTATGCCAGGATAGAAATTCGCGATTATCCGAAAGGGAAAAGATACCTGGCTAAAATTCAACTGTTCGATCTTCACAGTTGTAAAGGCATTCAGACCATTACAGCTCGAGAATTTTATCCAGAACATGTTTTTGAAGATGAAAACCCGAAAATTGCCCTATCATACCTGGATTTACCATCCACATCAGACGATTATATTGATGCCAGGGACGAATTTCTGGAGCGAATTGAATCTTTTGCATTTTGCCATAAGGAGTCTGCTTTATGGGTTGCTTTTCAACATGGTGTTATTCGAAAAATCTCATTTGACGGAAAAAACAAGTCGCCCTACATTTCCCATCCGGGAAGTCCCACAGAATCGCCGAAAGACCCATATTATAGAACCGGTTTTGAAACACCGATTTCGATTAGCAAGGATGACAAATATATAACCTTCGGCCAGCCTTCCGTCACCTTCTGCGTCAATGAGATTGATCTGAATAGTAGTCAAGAGATTATCATCCTAAAACCCAAAAACCTTAAAACGCCGAAACAGAACAATCATCCGGAAGATAGTGAATTATCCTGGATAACACTACCGATTGATGATCTTTCTGAGATAAAGTCTTTAAAAAAGACACTGCTTGCCCTAATACAATTATCTGATAATATAGATAATTTAAGAGATGGCAAGCTATTGCATTTTAGGTTTGTATGTCATAATGAACTTATCTCGGAGGCATCTTTTTTTAATGAGCTGAGTAAACATCCAAATCTTTGGTCGGATTTGAGAGACTATATCATCAAGCTTTGTGATTTTGAATCGCCTTTATGGTATGATAAAAAAACACCTGCCGGTATTTTTGCAATTAGAACTCTTGTTTTATTAGATAAAGAATATATCAGCGATTTTACCAGATATCTCAGAAGTTTAATTGATCCAAAAAATGAACAAGAAGAGCCTGGAAAACTGGTCAGTGATGTTATTGCCTGTTATGGATGGAACAAGGACACCATAGATATGATATTAACACGTGCAGCTTTTCAGACTGGCAGTGGTTTGGATCAACTCCAGGTTTATCTTGAATCCAGACCATTTCAAGATTACATGGAAATTCCTGACAATCAAAAATATTTTCGAAGTCATAGTCTGTTTAAATCTTTGGCCGAAGAATATTTTCAATTACTATTACCGTTGGAAGACATGCTTTTTGAGGCCATAGAGGAAGAAGACATAAATTCAGTTCAATCGATCTTAAAAAAAGAGGTTGAATTGGAGATCCGTCATCCTGATTTCGAATGTACTCCTTTAGTATTGGCTTTTGAACTTGAAAACCAGGAAATTGTCAAACTGTTGATTGATGCCGGAGCCAACATTGATAATCTTGATATTGATGATTTAATAAAAATTGTGTTGCAGAGAGAGAAACCTTTTTCCGATCAGGAAAAAGCTAATATTCAATTGACACTCAACCAACTGAATTTAAGACGTAAGCAAATCCTTGACAATATTTCCAAAATTCAATATGGACAAATGTTAACCTTTGCTATTGGTGATCAGCAATTAAAAACAATGGAGGAGCTGAATTTTGAATTGGAAAGCATCAACACAGAAATCCGTTATGCCAGGCTGGGACTTGATAAATCCGGGTTAAAACCTCTTGAAATATCCAATCGTGTCCTGCAACCATATAATCTAATTGAACACAAAACATACAGTCTCCCAGACAGTTTTATCAGTGATATAAGTTACTTTGAAGAAGACCTAAAAGCGACCACTGTTTTTATTGAGGATCTGGAAAAAACGGATGCTTATATCGAAGCCATGAACCAACTTGTAAATCTATCTACCAATATCAATGAATTGATTGTCAGCGGTAGGCTTCGGTTTAATTTTCTAGATAAAAAGCGACAAACCTATATTAATGAAGAATCTTTCTTTAAGCGCCTCTCATTAACACCGGTCCTGGCCGAAAAACTCAAGCACTTTATTGGAAATATCGCGCAGCAGGCTGTTGATGAATTATGGTACAACGATGATATTCAGACAGGCATATATGCACTTCAAGCGCTTGTATTGTATGACAAAAAATATATCCGGGATTTTGTCCGATACCTGAAAAGCAAAGTCATTAATTGTCAAAATGAAAAACAATACCCAACAGATTTAATCTTCGATGTTTTGAGTCAGTACGGTTGGTGCAACGAAACACTGCAATTAATGGCAGCCAGAGTTACCAATTGTCCCGGTAAATATGCATGGGATGAATTAAGACTTCAGGTTAAAAAGGGTGGCTTGCGTGAATACCTTCAAAATAAAGAACAATATGATTATTTTATAAATTGTCTTTTGAATGAAAATGACGATATTGATAATAATATTATGGAGATGATTAATAGCATTATGCCAGCATCGAATCTATGACTCATTGAAACCGACCTCAAAAAGTCCATTCACCATCTTTTTTTAATTTGGTTGTTGTTGTTTTTTTTACCAATCACCCTCTACAGCCTTATTTTACTGCTATTCTAAGAAAAAAAATTTCACATCCCTGGCTAATTGCTGTAGGATAAAAGACAACATGAACTCTATTCATTCAATGTTAAATCCTGAGTTTCACAAGGTATTGCAACATATTCCCATACATTCAATTGATAGGGTTCCATTTTCTTCACCAGAATATATTATATGGAAAAACTATCATTTGAGGAGAAAAGCTTTTTGGCGAACTATCGCATTGCCAAATGGTTTTCGGATACAGTTAAAAAAGGGAAACCAGCACTTTTATGGGAATGTTCCGAGGGACATCGTTGGAGGGCAACACCGGAAAGTTTTGTAAGGGATCCCATATGTCCGCTTTGTCATAGACGGATTGAGCCATTTGAATCATAATATTCTTACTGTTTTATTCTTTGTTATCATTTACCCTTTCATACCAATCGTTCTTATTAATAAACGAAAACATCCCCCACTTCAGGACAATGATTGCTCCACTTCTTGAACGAGAAAAACCTTTGCACACCCCCACATCCGTGTATATTATTAAAAAATTAGAATAACATGTAAAAAACACCCATTCATAATCAATTTTTTACAATCCACATCCACGATTAGAAAAAAACATCTTATTTATTATACACAGTAACGATTCAAGCAGAGATCTTTTGCTCAGAGTAAAAAAAACTTGCTCGGTCATGTAATTTGATAAAAACTTCGTCAATAGATCCAATATGGTACACAAATAATCGACACGAAACCAAATATTCATATTATCTTCATATTTTGAGCATATTTTATCATTGAGATCATACGGTTTATCAATTATCAATCCTGGCATTGCAGAATACTTGTTAAATTGTTAAATTTTCTAAACAGTAGACATTCATTGATCCTTGCCTTCATCACCATTTCAATAATCACAACGTAAAATCCCTCAAACAAACTAATGATACTTGAACGACTTGAAATCATTTTTATCAAAGGCGGAATTATGATGATTCCCTTGGCAGTCTGCTCATTCCTTGTACTACTGATTACTTTGGAAAGACTGCTTATCCTTCGAAATGGACGTCTGATTTCCAAAAAATATCTAAAAAACTGGAAACAATGGTTCCAGTCCGATATGAGACACACCGCCCTGCCAAACAAAAAAAAACCATCCATATTGAATTGCATGCTAGTACCCCTGATCCACTATTTCCCACTTCCCCAATCTCGATTGGAGGAAAGGCTGGCAGACATATCCCGTAAAGAAAAACACCGCCTTGAACGTGGGTTGGTCATTTTGGATACCATTGCCGGTATTGCCCCGCTTTTTGGGCTGCTGGGAACCGCACTGGGTATGGTAGAAGTGTTTTCCCGATTATCTGTTGCTGGAGAAGCTAAGATGAGCGCTTTATCATCCGGCATTTCACAAGCTCTTTTTACTACGGTGGCCGGTTTGTGTATTGGAATTCCTGCTTTGATCGCCTACAATCTGTTTTCAAGACATGTGGAAAGCATTCTGCTCACCGCTGAGGATCAACTTAATCAGTTAATTGATGAATTTTATCATTCAATCATTAAAAGCGGTCAATAACCAGAGTATATTATTTACAGCAAAATGAAACAATGAAACTTTTTGAAACAACAAAAAAAAGAACCCATATTAACTTGACCGCACTGGTAGATGTGCTGTTCCTGTTGATTATTTTCTTTGCCGTTTCTACCCGCTTTACCAATCAGCAGGCCATAGACGTGGAATTACCGAAGACCGTCACTTCTGTGGCGGTATCCACCAGTGAAAAACTGATCATTATTATGCAGAATGAAGATGAAGTTTTTGTCAATGGCAAACCTTTTTTATGGCAAGGTCTTGATAAAGAGATCCAACACCCAAAATATGACCGAAAACAAAAGGTGATTCTTAACATTGATAAAAAAATCACCCATGGGAAGGTTGTCACCTTACTGGATCTGCTGAAAATCCATCAATTTAAAAAAGTTGTTTTTGGTACTTATGACAAGTCGTGATCGTGATCGCCCCTGGTTTTTTATCGCCTTATTCATTACATTGCTGATTCACATCAGCGCCATAGCACCTGTTTCCAAGTTGATCAATCAACGATTGATACCCTATTTTTCTGATGAAAGTATTGAAATCGATTTATCTGAAATTCATGCCAAACCCAAAAAAGTACCTGATCAAAAATTGATCCCACCTTTACCCACTCCCCCAGAAAAAAAGCTCCCCCCTCTAATCTTACCAGATGAACCGGAGCATTATGTATTTAGAAATTTACCCAAGAAAAAAAAGGTGCTGGTTCCCGGATTAAAAAAGGATAAAGTGGTCAAAAAAGAAACTGGAGAAAATGCTACATCGCCCCCCAAGGCTGTTGAGAAAAAAAAGGAAGTGGTGAAAAAGAGTGTTGTTGAAAAAAAGGATGTGGAAAAAAAAGATACTGAAGACAAAGTTCCTCTTAGGTCCCCTCTTTTTATAAATGAGCCGGAGTCGCCCAAGAAAACGGATCAAACCGAGGAAGAAGCGGAAAAAATTCCTGAAGCGATTTTGAAGACGTTCAGAGGAGGCGAAGCCGAAAAAACAGACGATGACACGCTACAGTTTTCCATGAATACGTATAAATGGACATTCGAACATTTTGCGGAAAATTGGGCCATTGATCTTCAAAGATGGTGGAAGCTACCTTTAGATTATGCATATGGGAAAGTGCCGGATGGCGGGGATGTATGGATTGAGGTAGATTTATCAAAATCTGGAGAATTACTTGGATATACGATATTGCAATCCAAAGTAACAGCTGAAATGGAACTGGCAGTAGTAAAAGCTCTTGTTGATTCACTGAAAAGACCAGCTTTGCCCGGTGCCTTTCCAAAAGACCGCTTGATTGTATATTGGCGTTTTATTTATCCTCCTGTCAGGCCAGAGTTGAAAATGCGACAATAAGTAAAAAATATGTGTATTTATCACTTATTCAGCTACCTTTTTAGGCGCTGTATCCCATCTCTTCCAATAATTCGAACAGTTTTTTCTGTTGAAACGGCTTAACCAAATAATATTCACATCCTTCGTGAAAAGCTGACAGGATATTCTGTTTGTCTCCCAAGGCTGTAACCATGACAACTTTGACACCAGCTCCAATGAAAATACCGTTTTCCTCCTCGATCTTTCGTATCCGTTTTAGTGTCTCATGACCATCCATTACCGGCATCTTAATATCCAAAAAAATGACATCATAAAATTCTTTATCCTTTAAACTAAGCTGGAAATATTCAACCGCCTCTTTACCATTCACGGCAATATCGCAATGGCCGACATCTTCCAACATTGTATGCAGGAGCTTTCTGTTCGTTAAATCATCATCAACAATTAGAAACTTCATTTTGTCCCTTTTTTTTAATCAATGAATGTTTTTAAAGAATTTGGATATCCAAAAAATATTGCAAAGCCGAATGGTTATATTTTTCATTAAGGATCATTTGTATTCTTGATTCAGTGTCGATCTTACTTTTTCTAAAAGCTCTTCGTGATCAAAGGGCTTTGTAATATAATCGTCAGCACCTGCTTCATATCCTTTTTGTCTTTCATTTACCATAGCTTTGGCTGAAATTAGTATTATTTTTATATCTGCCAGCTTTTGATCCTGTCGAATTTTCTGGCAAACATCATAACCGCTGATGCCTGGCAGCATAACATCCAATAAAACTATCTTCGGTTCAAAGTCATTGAGTACATCAAGTGCCTCTTCACCTGTTGAGACAGTATGCAATTGGAAATCATCTTCCAATATTTCTTTTAAAAACTTCAAATTCGTCTGGTCATCATCAACTACTAAGATTTTTTCACTTTTTTGCATGAATTTTCTCTTCTTTTTTTGGACTTGAGAAACATGTTGCACTTTTCCAGCAACGAACTGTATCGTCAGCAATCATTCACCGTCTTTAACAAAAGCCATTCAAAAAACACAAAAACTTCAATAAAACAAAAGTTTACAAAAACAGTGAAAAATCATGGTACGTCACTTCTATTAGTTTATAAAGTCCAAATTTGCTTTTTTATATAATCCTTGATGGTTAAATAAACTTAAATATTAGAGCCGTTCATCATATCTTAGTCGGTACAATTGAATTCGATAACAATACTATAAATATATCATAATTAAGAAATATTTCAAACTGTGTATAAACGGTTATCAGACCATGATGTGATGAATCTTATCATAATATTTCAACTGGTTAGTATAAGCTAAATAATACTACTATTCCAAGTATCAAAAAAGTTCCTTTCTTATCAATGGGATGGCAAAAAAAAACAGATAAATGGTCAGCTTTCTTTTTCCTGATTCTTCAGCTCTTTGAGTAATTCATCTTTGGTTAAATATCCTTTTTCCACTAGGATCTGGCCAATCCGTCTTTTCTTCTTGACTTGTTTTATTGGCAAGGAAAACGTCATATTTAGGCCTTTATCAGGATTATTAGTTGCCCAAATTCTGCCGCCATGGCCGGTAATAATCATACTTGAAATAAATAGCCCCAATCCACTGCCGCTTGGTTCTTTTCGGGTATTGCTGCCCTGGGAAAAACAGTCAAAAATCGATATCAATTCATCTTCTGGAATGCCAATACCACTGTCAATGACAGAGACATTGATGTTTTGCTGTTCTGATTTGACTTTTATACTGATTTTCCCTCCCTGGCCGGTACAACATAATGCATTATTTACCAAATGCCTCATTACCAGAGCGATTTTATTTTTATCCAGGGACACGTTTTTTCTTATATCAATCTGCTGGATTTCAATGGCGATATCTCTTTCATCAGCCTGTTTAGTAAAGTCTTCTAAAACTTCATAGATAAGATCTGATACATTCTCATCTTGAAAATCGAAGATAGCTTCTCCGGTTTCCAATTTTGACATATCCAGCAAGTTATTTTGCAAAATACTCATCCGTTGAGCCGCACTATAAACCTCCTTGAAATACTCCAACAGTTTGTCTTTGTTTTCGTCATGGATTTTGTCAATCCCCAATTTTGCAAATCCCAAAATCTGATGCACCGGTGTGCGTAATTCATGACTGATGTTAGCTAGAAATTCAGATTTGGCCTGAGTTGCTTTTTCAGCTTGATCTCGGGCTTTATGAAGTTCCCATGTTCGTTCATTAACCAGTTCTTCAAGGCGATTTTTGTAGTTGTTCAACTCCTTTTGGTTTTCATTTAATTTCTTTTGAATTCTATTGTTTTCTTCAATAACTGAAGAAAGTGAAGTGTTTTTTTTTCCTTAGATCTATCCTGTTGGTTTTCAAAATCTTTTTTTGCTCAAAGAGGTCACAGAAAAGCTTAACTTTGTTGAGCAATAATTCATAATCAAATGGTTTTGTTATATAATCAAAGGCACCAAGTTCGTATCCCCTTATTATATTTCTTTGATTTTTCTGAATAGCAGATAAAAAAACAACCAATAGATCTTTGTTCAGGGGTGTCTGTTTTATTTTTTCAACAGTTTCAAGTCCATCAATGTCGAGCATCATCACATCGACTAATATCAACGAAAATTCATATTTTTTAGCCAGTTTTATGGCGTCTAATCCAGATTCTGCTTTATGGATATAAAGATCCAATTTGCTCAGAATCTTTTCCAAAAGTTTTAAATTGTCTGGAACATCGTCAACAATAAGAACGTGATGTTTTTCCATTTTTGGTTTCAATTATAAATCTGGAAAACAATGCTCTTTACGTCTACCTGGTTATTTCAGTCCAATATCATTCATGATTTCCAGTATCTTATCTTGGTGAACCGGCTTAACCAAGTAGTATTCGCAGCCCTTTGAAAAAGATGAGAGTATGTTTTTTTTATCGTTAAGAGCACTGATCATCGCAATTTTTGCTCCTTGCCCGGTAGCAATCTGGGAATCTTCTTCGATTTTCCTGATAATTTCCAGTGTTTCGTCTCCATCCATTTCTGGCATCATTATATCAAGAAATACTATATCATATGGATCATTATTTTCTATACTTAATCGAAAATACTCAACTGCCTCCTTTCCATTGGCAGCAATTTCGCAATACCCATATTTCCTTAGTATACCATGCAGATATTTTCTTGAAACCAAGTCATCGTCAACTATAAGAATTTTCATTTATCCTCCGGCTAAATCATACCGCCATTTTTCCCTCATTAAAACATCGATCGTTTTAAACTTTATGTCGATGATTTCTTTCAATTCCATGATGTTACACCAAGTTTTCTGTTAAAATTCGTTTAAACCTTGTAAACATTCGTCCAAACATATATTTCTTGTACGATCGATACAGCAGCCACAATCAAAAATCTATCTATAGATCCCGGGTTGCCAAAATGATTTTTAATATAACTTCAGTTTGTAGAGCTAATCAGAAACAAAATACCTTACTTATACATAGAACGTAAATAGCTTTTTTAGAAAGATATTCGTTTATTGTAAAAAGAGATAACATCTTTTGTTCAATGATGAAAAAACCAACATCAAAAAAAGCCTTTTTTTAGGTTAGGGCGGGGATACAGGATGCACAATTCACAAATCGAAGTAAGAGAAGAGCCGTGTTCTTTTTGAGCATAATCTGAATACCGAAAAGCGGGGCCCCATAGCCTGTCTGTTTTCTTGCTTGTCAAGGCAATGAAAAAATACTAATTTTTTTACAGTCATTGTGTATTATAAAACCCTTCAGGTGAAAATGGATTTATACCTGATGCATAACCACAAATCTATTTAATATACATCTAAACATAATAGACCAAAACAGATGATTGAATATATAATAAAACTATGGTTGCTTAACACAGTGTAACAGTATTCCATTCCCCATCTCATACAATTGGTCATTACTCCTAAATCCTGATGAATCTTTCAAAACGTTTAAAGCAAGTTATCGTACTGTTTTTACTGGTTATCACTCTTGCGTTGATATATAAATTCCGTGAAGTTCTTCCAATTTTTATTCTTGCTTTATTTTTAGCTTATATTCTAACACCTATTGTGGTTTGGATGTCTTCCAAAAAAGTATTTAGACGCCGAATACCACGAGGCATTGCCATTATAATTATATATCTGGTCATGATAACCAGTATTTCGTTTGGCGGAGCTTATTTTGTCATTAACCTTACAAATGAATTACAGATCCTGGTTAAAGACATCCCCTCATACGGTGAAAAATTCACTCAGAGTTGGGTTCCTTCGGTAGGCAAAGGCATTCAAAACATCGCCAGTTATTTTCCAAAAATCGAAAGGACCAAGGAAGATATTGAGGGAGACTCAGATGAAACAACGAAACAGCAAGCAACAGCTTCCAGTGAATTTGAAACTCAAAACGAACTCTTAAAATTTCTGGAAAATACCAGGTTCGAAATTAAACAGGGAAAAAGCGGATTTGAAGTCATTCCCCATAAAAAAAGAACTTTTGCCCAGTTGGAGGCAGAAAGCGAGGACTTTGATCTAACTAATTACATTAACGATATCATATCTGGGATCATTGAAAACTTGCAGAGTATTTTACTGGGAACGATTAACTTTGGGCAAACCATAGTAGTTTCTATCATCAGCTCTATTTTTCAAACATTGATCACTCTGATGATGGCAGCATTCATTATAATCGATCATGAAAAAATTATTGATTACTTCCGGCAATTATTTCCATCTCGATTTGTCAGCCGGGTTGACATTTTTCTGCAAAAACAAAATATTGGATTACACGGCGTGGTCAGGGGGCAACTGATCATCTGTGCCGTTAACGGCACATTAACCTGTATTGGCCTGCTGATTTTCGATGTTAAATTTGCATTAACCTTGTCGCTACTGGCAACCGTTTGTTCATTAATCCCCATTTTCGGTGTATTCATTTCATCGATTCCCATTATTCTGATGGCTGTGACCACTTCATTTCCCACTGCCTTGTTGATACTGGCCTGGATATTGTTGATCCATTTTATTGAAGGCAATATTCTTAATCCGAAAATCATCGGTAAATCAGCCGAAATCCATCCGGTATTAGTGATTCTTGCATTAATGGCAGGAAAAAGTGCCTATGGCTTATTCGGAGCCCTTATTGCAGTCCCAATCTTCTCCATTTTGCAAACCACTTTTATTTTTATTCGGGAAATCATTTTTGCAGATGAGAGTCTATTGTCCGATGAAATCAGAAAAGAATACAAACCAACACCGTTTCCCGAGTCAACCATTTACGATGACTGAGGACATTTTCTGCTAATATGCAAAGAAAATATCCAATAGACTTCGAAAACTCCTTATTGAATCACCATGACAGAAAAAAAAATAAAATCACAAGTTTGGGGAAATCGTTTAAAAACTCCCCCTGATGCCCTCAACATCAGTTTTTGCGCAGGACGGGATGTTACTGCACTGCCTATGGCCGATGAAGTCCTTTTGGAGTACGATATCTGGACCAATCTTGCCCACTCCGAAATGCTTAGGAAAGCAGGCATCCTATCCACAGATGAATGCCGGGAAATAAAAAATGCCCTTCTGGATTTGAATAAAATATATCAAAACGGTGATTTTAAAATGGATGAAAGCAAGGAGGATGTTCATATTAATGTTGAGCACTACATCACCTTCGACCGGGGAATAGATGCCGGAAAAAAAATCCATACCGGGCGCAGTCGGAATGATCAAATTGCAGTGGACATGAAATTATATCTCCGTGATCAAGTAATCGCTCTATTAAACGATTTATTTGTACTAGTTCCAAGTATTCTTGATAAAGCATCGGCAGAAAAAAACTCTCTGATGCCGGGATTCACTCATTTTCAGCCAGCCATGCTGACATCAGCTGGACATTGGCTTACCTCGTGGAGCCAATCCATTATTCGAGATATCACTCGACTAATGCAAGATCTGGAAATTCTTAATTTTTCACCATTGGGTGCCGCCGCTTCGTTTGGTACTTCATGGCCGATTGATCGGGAATATACCGCTGAATTACTTGGGTTCAACGGAGTGGAAGCCAATACACTGGATTGCGTGAGCTCAAGAGGCGAAAATGAAGCACGTATCGCATCCAGTATTTCAATATTGATGAACCATCTGAGTACTGTTTCCCAGGACATCATTCTGTTGAGCATGCCCTATTATAATATGTTGGAAGTAGATGATCGGTACGTAACCGGGTCATCTATCATGCCGCAAAAAAGAAATCCGGACTTCGGCGAGATCATCAGAAGCAAGGCATCCTTTGCCCATGGAATACTGGTGAGCCTTCTGGGCATACAAAAAGGAGCCATGAGCGGATATAACAGAGATGCGCAACAAACCAAATACCTGATCATGGATCTTTTCAGAGAATGTGCCCCGGCACCTGGTATCCTGAGCGGTGTATGTTCATCCATGGTATTCAAGCGGGATGTCATGTTGCAACATTGTAAAAACGGCTTTATGAACAGTGCCGATGTAGCAGATTGGATGGCGCAAAAATTTAACCTGCCTTTTCGGGATTGTTATGAAACCCTTTCCCTGGCTGTTAAATACAGTGAAAAAGCAGGTCAATTGACACATGATGCTTTGAATCAATCTATAGATGAAACAGGCTTATCCATTTCGATTTCAAAAAAGGACGTGGATTTTCTTAACACACCTTCATCATTGATAAATAATAAACAGCATACCGGCAGTCCTTCCGGTGAATCTATTGAAAAGATGATTCATCAACAAAATCAACGAATAACTAATTTAAAAAACCAACTCAATCCCATTATTCAAAAATCCGATAGCGCAAAAAACAGGTGTTTCAAAGAATGAATTGAAGAAAGGTCAAAGGTATTGAGGTAAGCTTTAAAAGTAGACAGGTCTGCTACTTGGACAGTTCTTCCAGAAGTTGATTTAAGATGGCCACATTTATTGCTTGTTGCGGATCTTTCATATGTTCCCGTCCTGGTTGAATCAAATTGTGTTTGGGAACAGGATTAGTGACCAGGTTTAAGACCATCAACGCTTTTATGATGACTTCCTGCAAATTAGTGGGTTTGGCATTGGTAGGAGAGGTGACCTTCAGACTCAACATGATTTTCAGGCTTTTGTTGTCAATACTCAGTCTGAATAAATCCTCAATGGGGATAACAGAAGTCAGAAAAATCACTTTACAATTAAAAATATTGGGCATACTGCTTTTGATTTTGGCTTTCAGCAGATTGATCATGTTCTGGGTTTTTTCTCGCTCTTCATCTGTTAGAGACAGGTGTATTGCTTCATCCCCACCGGATTTTTCTAAAGACTGGATCAGGATGACTTTTTCTTGTGTGGACGGATTCAGGATATTAAAAATGTTTTTATAAAACGGTTCCAAATCCACATCATATTCTTCTTGGATAAAAGATGCCACTCGCTTGATAAAATCTCGTACAAAGTCTCCCTGGGGATTGACATCTCTTATAAGATTCAAAATAAACTTCGCTGAAACACCTTCATCAACATCCTCTTCCTGGGATAATTCCTGAAACAGGCTTTGCAATCTTCTTTTCTGGAGCGTCATATCCAGCTGTGCACTTTCCTGAATATCTTCGCATTTTTCTTCGATTTTCTTTTTGTAGTCTTCGATATCCTTCAGGAACACTTCTGCTGCATCACTCTGTTTCATTCGCCTTAATTTTGTAACTTTACGCTCCGTCAGGTTAATCTGTTTCTCCCCTCGCTGCCGAACATCTTTAATCCTTTTTTCAGTCAGCTCCTTATCTGTTTCAACCCGTTTTTTAAATCGTTCCAGAATCTTATGTCTGGATCTTCTCTCAAATTGAGTACAACTAACCATACATTTAAAAATATGCATTACCGCATACTGAGTGGTTTCAAATGGAATTGACTCCGGAACCAGTTCGCCTTTAATTTTTTTGAAGCTCGAAGCATTCAGGATATTGAACTTAATGAACTTTCCCCATTCAGATTCTTCATCCGGTTTTTTCTCAACTTTGAATCCCAGACATTCATTTTCCAGCATACTGAGATTATACGTATACGACTCAAATAAACCGTTCTGGGTTTTTATCTTTTTGACCAGCGGTTCGTTTTTTTTATCGTGTTCGTATTTTCGATAAGGAAGTCGATATTTTTTCTTGGATCGGTCGGTTTCAAATGATCCCAGGAAAACAGTCCTATTCTCAATAGCTTTTAGCAAGGGCGGCTCAAAAATCTGGGTCAGATACCGAATAGCCTGTCTGGATTCGGTACCAGTGACCAAGGTTAAATAATAGCGGAACAGGAACAATTCCATTCCAACATAAATGAAATTATACCAATACAAGGTTCTCAACTCGTCTTCAAAGCTTTCAACCCCTAAGGTGTCATCAAAAACACCTTCATCGGCCGTTTTATCCTTTGATAATGAAGCTTTTCCAAATTTGAATGGTTCATTTAGCTCGGTTAGTTTCTGAAGATCTTCCTTCAGGGGTGTTAAGGCCGCTGACACTTCCTGATATGTTGAATCTTCATTGATTTTTCTAAGATAAAAGGTCAGTTTTTCTTCATCCCAATTTTCAGATGCTCCATAAAACCCCACCACTTTAAAAAACAGCTTGGCCACCAATCCTTCGCTATGCCTTTGAGTTGCAACACCTTTTTCACGAATGGTCTTGGCTGGAAGAAGAAATTTGATCGGAGTCCAGGTGATTAAAACTACATCATGTTCGGATGTCAATGAAGGAAGTTGTTCACCTTCAACAAATTCCGGTAAACTGGGAAAATCTTCATTTCGAAGTCCAGTATTGATTTTAATGTCTTTCAGGCTGTTTTTATATATTGTTCGGTATAACTTCTTGGCATGTTTTGATGTAAATCTCAAGGCTGCCTGGGTCGCCTTCATCTGCTCCATTAAGGTTTTTTCCCGGAACAGTTTAAATCCTTCGCCGGCATGTTTAATCTTCCGAAAATAAACCCATTTTGGCCCCAACATCTGGTGCGCAATCATTTTTAAAATGTAGATCTTATCACTGGGATCTTGATCTTTGATATCTTTAATGGAAGCTAATATATCAAGCATATTCTTATGTGCAACGTTTTTGGGTATTTTTATTTTTTTGTTACCAAAAAGAGATTAAACGCCTATCTCTTTTTGCGTCGAATTCGAATTGCAATTTCCCTTCCAAAATAACCACTTAAGGTATTAATATAAAAAAAACAGCAATTGAAAAATTCCCTTTAGATGATTTGTTTTATTTTTTCTCTAATTGAGTGAAATTCGTCTTTTTTCAAATACTTAGAAAGAAGCCTCTCTGTATCTTAGGATTCTATAACAGTTTTCAACCATTTTTAGCAAAAAAACCGATTAAAATCCATCATCAAAAAATGTTAGGGACAAAATATACTCGATATCGCTGCAATTGGGCAACATATCATTTATAATCTCATTGTTTTGCGTTAGCAATATGATGCCGTCTTTTATATTTTTGATAGATTAAAAACTTTGGTTTTTGTTATGACCTGACTGCAAAAACTTATGTAATCTCTGATACTAGCTTATTTAGCAGTGAATTGTTAATGATCTTTTGTGGATCTTTTTCATTTTCTTTTCCATCTATGATTAAATTATTCAAAGGTACGGGATTCATCATCATGTTGAGTACCAACACATTTTTGACGGCTTCAGCGGGAATATTCGTAGGTTTGCCTCCTTTTGGCATCATGACTTTCAATCGCATCAAGGCTTTTAAACTTCTATTATCAATGCTAAAACGGAATACATGTTCTAAAGGAAAAACCAGGGACAAAAAAACAAGTTTACTTTTTAAAATATCGGGAGAAATCTGATCGATGTTTTCTTTCATGCTCCGAATCATGGTTTCAAATTCCTCCTCCTCTTCGTCCGTTAGAGAAAGGTTTAAACTTGCACCAAAATCGGATTTTTTTATTGATTGAATAATAAGAATTTTTTCCTGGATGGATGGTTTTATAATATTAAAGATATTTTCATAAAACGGCTCGAGTTCTTTGTTGCATTTGTCTTGGATATCATTGGTGACATATTTAATAAATACTTCAACAAACTGCCCTTCTTCATCAATCTCTTCAATCTGACGTAAAACAATGTTGGCTGTTTCACCTGCATTAATGGAGTTTTCCTTCGAAATCGCTTTGAAAAGAACCTGTAATCGCTGTTTTTGTGCATGAAGCTCTTTTAAAGCCCCTTGTTGAATACCTTTGCAGCGATTATTCAGGTTGACCTTAAACTGTTGAATGTCCTTTTCAAACACCCCAACAGCTTCTGTCTGTTTCAATCGTTTTAATTTCGAGACTTTACGCTCCATGGATTGCAGTTTTTTCTCTCCCTGTTTTTTTAGTTCTTCAATTCGTTTTTCGGCCAGTTCCTTATCGGCAACAACCCTTTTTTTAAACCGTTCCAAAATTTTGTGCCGTGCTTGACGCTTAAATCGGATACATTTCACCATCATGGCCATGATTTGCATTAGTGCATATTCTCTAGCTTCCAGAGAAATAGTGAAATCCGTATCTCTTCTAAAATCCGGGAATTCCCCCTCTTTTCTTTCCACCACGGGGCGTTCCACATTTAAAATATGATATTTAATAAACTTTCCCCATTCTGAATTTTTTCCAGGCAGGTTTTGCAGTTCAAAATTGATAGTTGAGTTTTCCAGCATTTTGAAATTGTAAAGATACGTTTCAAAAATCCCTTTCTGCGTCTTTATTCTTGTCGTATTCGGATCATTGATTCTTTCAATAGTATATTTTTCATACGCATCTCGATATTCCTTCTTGCTTCTATCAATCTCAAACGAGCCGATAAACATAATTCTGTTTTCAATAACCTTTTCTATGGCTGTTTCAAAAATGTTGGCCAGATACCGAATCGCCTGAATACAATCTGTCGATGTTATCAGGGTGAGGAAGTACCGGAATAAAAACAACTCTGTAGCCCAATAAATAAAACCGTACCAATACAAGGTTCTTACTTGGGAATCAAAGCTTTCAACCGCCATAGCATCATCAAACGTATCATCCTCCTGGGAAGAGTCTTTTGATAAAGATGCTTTACCAAATTTAAATGGTTCGAAAGCTTCGGTAAACATTGTTAAATCTGTCTTTAATGTCTCCAGAACAGATGATACTTCCTGATAAGTGGAATGCTTATTCAACTTCAGTAAATAGAATGAAAGTTTATCAAAATCCCAATTTTCAGAATCTGCATAAAATGCAACTACCTTGAAAAACAATTTGGCTATCAATCCTTCGGTATGGCGTTGCGTGGCAGCTCCTTTTTCTCGAATCTGCTTGGCCGGGAGGAAAAACTTTATGGGTGTCCATGAAATAATGATTTCATCATGCCGAGAGGTCAATGAAGGAGGATCACCTCCCCCTTCGGCTTCAGGCAGTTGCGGCAACTCCTCTTTGGGAATATCAGTATATAATCGAATATCTTTAATACATGCTTGAAAAACATTGCGATAGTTTTTTTTTGCACTTTTTGAAGTAAAGCGTAAAGCTGCCTGGGTCGCCTTCATCTGTTCCATTAGCGACTTCTCTTTTAAAAGCTGCAAACCTTCATTACCTTTTTTAATTTTTCGATAATACTTCCATTTGGGCCCAAGCATATGATAAGCCAACTGTTTCAAAAGATACATCTTTTCTTTCCGTGACTGATCACTAATCCTTTTTATAGACGAAAGTTTATCAAGCATTTTATTTTCAGATTGAAAATTTGAGGAAAGGTCTTACTTTTCACATGTTTAATGGCATTGTAATTTCATTTATATTAAAACACACATTTCAGGGTTTGTTTCCTAACCCAATGGCTATGGATTTTTAACCAGTCAATAAGCAAGTTTCCTGTCATCCTGAAGAGATACTACAAAGGACCTCTCAGGGCCTAAAGCAAGAAATGTTGCTGATTAACTGGAAACATGTCTGCTTCAGGTCGCCAAACCCCCTATTAGAAAGATACTGATTTTTGAAAAATCTGAATAAGTAAAGGTGAAATCCAAACTCTAAAATATGTATCAAAGGTTTTTATTTTCAACTAATAATGTCAATAAGAAACATAAATTTTTCCAAAGCCGTCATTATTATTGTCTGCGAAACCCAAATGATCAATCGCTATCTAATACCCTGCGTACTGTTTTGCTGAATTCATGGGGAGCAATGGGTTTTTGAACATATTCTCTAATACCAATATCTTTTGCCTGATTAGCAGACACGGCACTACTATATCCGGTAACAAGAATCACTTTAACTTTAGGAGTTATTCTCATCAACTCCTTAGCCAGATTTACACCGGGCAGCTTTGGCATGGCCTGGTCGGAAATAACCAAATCAAAGATTTTGGGTTGTTTTTGAAAAAGCTCCAACGCATCCAGACTATTAACAGCAGTAGTCACCTTATAACCGCAGCGCTCCAAAATGCGTTTTTCCAGTTTCACCAAAGATGACTCATTATCAACAATCAAAATATGCTCATTTCCTTTAGGCATAGCTTCTGTTTTCTTTTCCTTGACAGCGATGGGTTCTTGAATAATGGGAAAATAAATACTGAAGGTGGTTCCCTTGCCCAAAGTGCTGACAACAGTAATCGCACCTTCATGATTCTTTACAATGCCATGGACAACAGCAAGCCCCATACCAGTTCCCTCCCCAACGGGCTTGGTAGTAAAAAACGGATCAAAAATCCGGTCCATGTCTTCCTCACTGATTCCAGTTCCGGTGTCTCTAATGGTGAGCATCAGATACTCCCCTTCAACAATTTCGTGGTACGATGCAAATCCAGCATCAACTTCCACTTCTGTCAGACTGACATCCAGAATTCCCCCTGTTTTCTGCATAGCATGACCGGAGTTGGTACATAAATTCATAACTACCTGGTGAATCTGGCTGGCATCGGCCAGAATGGTTCTATCAAAAGTCTCCAGATGTTCATTCACTTCAATGGTGGCCGGTAAAAATGCACGAATCATTTTTAGGGCTTCTTTGATCAATGGCGTAATTCCGATCGGTCGACGTTCTCCTTCCTGTTGGCGGCTGAATGTTAATATTTGTTGAATCAATTCTTTGGCACGTTTTGCAGCTGTGATGGCTTCTATGAGATCATCTTTTATAGGACTTTTATCAGGTAGCTCATCTTTGGCCATGGTAATATACCCAAGCATTGCAAACAGCAAATTGTTGAAATCGTGTGCAATGCCTCCAGCCAGTGTCCCAATGGCTTCCATTTTTTGTGAGTGTTTTAGCTGCGTTTCCAACTGCAACCGTTTTTCTTCCCCGTATTGCAGCTCAATGATTTTATTTTCCAGCGACTTTTTTGTTTTTTCCAGCAATCGATTGGTAATCTCGAATTGTTGAGCCTTTTCTGTGGTGAGATTTAGTTTTTCAGTTAACACAACAGCAAACACGCGATAGAAGAAATTCTGCAAATCATCGGATTTCAAGTCAGAATATTTTCCTATCCCCTTGGCCATAATGTTAAATAGGATCACCGGTGTTCTAGCCACCACGGTCGCCGAACAGGCTTTGGAACTGATAACACTCATTTCACCGAAAATATCACCTTTCCGTTTTAAGCTAAGTATTGACTCATTTTTATAGTATACACCCACTTCCCCCTCAACAAGAAAATAAACCTTGTCGTTGTCCTGACCTTCTACTAAAATTTCTGCACCTTTCGGATACTCACTAAATTCGGAAAGAGGAACCAGCTGTTTTAACATATCTCCAGCCAGATGGCCAAAAAGACGAGACTTCTTTAAATAGTCAACGATTTCCTGGTTTTCTTCAAAAATCTTCTCATTATTAATAGCTTTCATACATTTTTCTTTTCGTTTTAAAAACTGAAAATGAAACAAAGATGTTAATAATTCAGCTTTTGAGTCTCCCCTGATAGTTGATTTCGTTAAATTTTAAGTTTTTTCAGAAACATTGTTATTAATATATTTAAAATTGTACCTTGCTTAACCACTGTCGATGTTGACCTTTCGAAAGAAACTATGTTTAAAAAACACGCAATACCTGATCATTACAACAGCTTTACGCTCTCGATTAGAAGATGATTATTACTTATCACCTCTGTAGATATTTTACCATTCGAATACAGTTACCATTGTCATTCCAACTGACTTCATCCATATTGGAATGAACAATAAACAAGCCTCTGTTCTCGGGCATAACCGTTATGGGGACGGAAAAATCAGGTAAAGTCCCCCGATCAAAACCCATTCCTTCATCCTCAATTTCAAACACCAGTTTATGTTGGTCAAATTCAGCCCGGACTGTAACCTTTTTTTCCGAATAATGGCTGTCAGCTTCTCTTTGAATGATCATGTCGTTAAATTCTTCCGGTAAATCCTTTTTCATGGCTGGCTCAAGCCCCAAATTCCCATATACAATAGCGTTTTTGATGGTTTCAAACAGGCAGGAAGCAATACCATGAATATCTTGCCGATATAACTCACACAGGTATTTATAATGGCTTTGAATAGTAGGTACAAGGCTCTTTATATATTTGGTTTGACTGGGAATACTAAATTGAATTTTGGATCGGTAAAACTTCGAAACGTTAATCATCTCCTGTTTATCTGCTTTCAAAGATTCAATCTTATCCAAAGTGGCCAGTAATGGTTTAAATTCGAACGGTTTTGTCAAAAAATCGTAAGCCCCAAGTTTGAATGCCTTTAAAGTCAGTTCAATCACAGCATATCCAGTCATAATAATTACTGGGACATCCAGCTCTTTCGTTCGTATTTTTTCAAGGAGTTCCAAACCATTCATAACCGGCATTTTAATATCTGTGAATATTAAATCATACGAATTATGCGGTTGTTCAATTAAATCCAACCCCTGTTTACCATCATTGGCTATATCAACAGTATGTCCATTTTTTGCCAGATAACTGGACAACATTTTTCGTACTTGAGCATTATCATCAATTACCAATATATTCATTTTATACTCCCATTAATAAAAACTTACCGATGGTTCATCCGTTAAAAACGAGGACTGTCAACACCCCTCGTTTTTTACAACAAAACCATCATCGCCATTGATCGAGATTCAATAAACACCAATAGAAAGCTTGTTCCCCAAATGAATAACTTTAAAAAACCCCTGCCAAATCAAAGTATATAATATGAAAAATAGCACAGGGTTTAGTGTTGGGGAGAAAGCAACAGGTAATTGTTCACCTACTATTTAACTCACGGAAAGTAAACTGCTATTATTGCTAATTTTAAGATTCGAACATTAAATTATGGAATAATATTACCATCTATAAAACGATAAATTATTGTCAGAACTATTATTCTATGTTATATCAAACGCCGAACGGAAGCAACATTCGTATACTTCCATTTTCCAACATCGTCTGTGTTAAAACACAAACAATCATTTTAGCTTTTTATGAAACTTTTTTATCAATAATTTACAAAACATGAATCGTGACTGTTGGCAAGTTGTCTTCATATAGTTATTATAGTGTCAGTGTTGTGAGACATTCGATTTTATAGGTGCTTTCTGGGTGCTGCGGACATTTGAATCCGGGAAAATCGATTACTTTATTTTGTGGAGAAACATTTTTTCCTAAACAAATTTTAACAAAAATTGGGGGTCAATATGAACATAATGGTATGTTATGATGATTCTAATTCAGCTCAGGAAGCCTTAAAGCTAGCAATCAAACATGCAAAAGGATTTGGCGGGAAGGTTTTCCTTATAACGTCCATGATCGGCGGTAGCAAGGACAATGTTGAAGACAATAAAAACGCTGAAAGTGGTTTAAATTATGGAAAAGCCCTGATCGAAAAAGAAGGGATTCCCTGTGAAACCCGATTGTTAATAAGGGGGCTCTCTTCAGGCGAAGATCTTATTAAATTTGCCAATGAAAATGATATTGATGAGATCATTATCGGCATTAGAAAAACATCAAAAGTTGGGAAACTACTGTTTGGCTCTACAGCTCAACATGTCATTTTAGAAGCACGTTGCCCAGTAGTTACGGTAAAATAGCTTATTTGTCGTCTGGGAATCTTCTCTGGACCGTTATCCATAACTGAAGACTATCAATAGATAAAAATGCCTAAAGCAAAAAAACAAGGCTGGGAAAAAAGAATCGTTACAACAGATCAGGTTTTGGAAAGAATAAAACCTGGGATGAGTATTTTTTTGGGAACAGGCCCGGCAGAACCCAGGACTCTGGTAAAAGCACTCACAAAATCCGAAGCGTACAACCTCCAAGACCTTGAGTTAATTCAGCTGGTTAGTGTTGGAGATGCGATTTCTCATGAAGACATGCGACATCATAGATATCGCCTAAAAACATTCTTCTCCGGTTGGATCTCTTCTGATGCCATTACTTCCGGAAAAGTTGATCTGATTCCAAGCCGGTTTGATCAAATTCCTCATCTACTTGAATCCAAGCGAATTCCAATCGATGTAGCTTTTGTTCAGATCACTCCACCGAACGAAGCTGGCTATTGCAGCATGGGAGTCGCTGTGGATGTTGCCCGTATTGCAATGGAGCAGTCATCATTGGTAGTGGGTGAAATCAATACAAAAATTCCCAGAACATTCGGAGATACGTTTGTCCCGGTATCCGATTTTGATATGCTGGTTTACTCCAAAGATTTACCAATTTATTTCGATCCATGGCCTACTGACGAAATATTTGACAGAGTTGCTGCTAACGTAGCATCGATCATTGAAGACGGCAGTTGTATTGCCTCTTCTATCGGTACCCTATTTGAGCATCTCAGCCGCCACTTGGAACGCAAACACGATTTGGGCATCCATACGCCTTTTTTCAGTGACAATATGATGAACCTGATGAAAAGCGGCGCTGTCACCAATCGCAAAAAAAATACATGGCGAGGACAATCAGTTACCTCATATGCCTTCGGATCACCAGAATTACTCGATTGGTTGGATCGAAATCCAATGGTGGAATTCCAAGGCATTGATAAGGTATTTAATCCGCTTCAGATTGGAAAGAATGACCGCTTTATCGCTGTTGTACAAGCACGGAAAATTGATCTGTCCGGTCGGGTAACACTTCATGTACAAAATAAAGGAGTTATTGCCGGTCTAGCCCAAGCAACTGCTGTAGTCAGCGGTGCGCAGATATCCCAGGGGGGATTCACCGTTTTTGGATTGCCCAGCCGGAATGCCAAAGGCGAAACTAATTTTTTAACTTCAGTAGAAAATTATCCCAACCTGCTGAACATACCGGAATCCGTAAACGTCGTGGCCACGGAGTATGGAGTTTCATATCTCACCGGAAGGACCGTTCGAGAAAGAGCCCAGGCATTAATCGAAATTGCGCATCCTGATGATCGGGCTCAACTGATTGAGCAGGCAAAGGAAGCCAACATGATTTACAAAGACCAGATATTTTTAAAAGACAATACCTACCTGTATCCTGCTGATGTGGCTACTATACATGTATTTAATAACGGGCTTAAAGTTCGTTTCAGAGCAATAAAACCTTCCGACGAAGATGAGATGCGCCATTTGTTCTATCGATTTTCCGACGAAGCGGTGTATTACCGATATTTCACATCCATCAAGACAATGCCTCACACAAAAATGCAGGAATACGTCTGCGTTGATTATAGTCAGGTAATGTCCATAGTCGGTTTGATTAACGAACCAGGTGAAGGACATATCATTGCAGAAGCCAGATTTGTTAAAGAGCCCGATAAACCATGGGCGGATGTAGCCTTTGTTGTGGATGAAAAATTTAATGGATTGGGTATTGCCTCCTTTTTATATAAAAAACTTATCCAGTTGGCTAAAAAGAGAGGATTACACGGTTTTACAGCAGATGTATTATCCACCAACACCGGTATGATGAAAGTTTTTGAGAAGGGTGGTACTGTGAAGGCAAAACTTGAGTATGGCGTTTATAAACTCAAAATGCCGTTTAAAGAAACTGATGCCTAAACAAAGTCAATAATTCGACGCTTTTTACCTTCCATTCCAGTTAGGCCGGCCCAATATTAAATAAGGTCGGCACTCACTTTGATAATCGAAACTCTATTTTCAGACTTTCTTTTTTATTGTTGTCCGAAACAGAGCCATTTATGGTAGGAAAACCCCACGTCCTCCACAGCGCTGGTAAACTCAACAGGACAAATCCCATCAATAGTTAAAGGTTTATTCGAATTCCCCAACGATTCACAAGTTGAGTAAAGTGGTTGGATACTGGAAAGATCCACTGCTGTTACTTTTTCAAGATTCAGCTTGAAATATTCGACTCGATTGGCCGAATCTTCAAGTGTTTTTCGAACCTCATTCGCCTTTTTCTCAGTCAAAACCCCTGAAATCCTCAACAAACCGGATTTGGCCGTCCTATCAATTTTAAAATCGATAGTTTTGGGCCTGGTTTTTGATTTTTTTAACATGACTCAACCTCCTAAAGTCATTAAAGCAAAAAACCTGTTTTTAATTAATTCAAAACAAATAGGGCGATACGCTTTACAGCTAAACTCAGTAATAAAAAAAACCAACCCTAAAATATTAGATTTAGCATTTGCCAAACCGCCTGGATCGGTTTTTTTCCAGCCGAATAAATCTTCCGCATTTTGGAGAATAAATTATCAATTCCACGTCCCCTTATCGGTGTTTTTATTCGGCGTTATTACTCAGTTTGATCACTGTTCAACGATTAATCAGTCGACTTTGCATATGTAATCGTTTTTTTGTAACTTTCGATCTATTCTACAGATAAATAACAGGATTTTCGAGATTTTTTTTCACCTGGATGCTACAAACATAGTGAACGGGGAATCGATTTTTATGCTGAAACTCCATACAAACACGAAAATTCAACACTTTGAAAGTATTCGGGGGATGCAAGGAACGGAAAAAAATGTTGCGAACAGTGAAAAAATCCTCCTCCAAAAACAAGGAGATATAGCACTAATCAGTTTTCACCATCAGTGAACAATTCGGGGAGGAGGGGCATTTGTTTGGAAAAGCATCCGAAAAACAATGCTTATTTAATATTGTATTGAAGCGAGGTATTTCTCAAAGTTTAGATATGATCTCTGAAGACTCAAAATCTGGATAGCTCTGTAATAAATCAAGAACTCTCTCTGCTTTTTCCTGGTTGAAAGGCCCCACAAAAATGGAAGTGACTTTGTATTTTTGTTCTCGGGGTTCCAGAACAAAATTCATTTCAATCTTTGGATAAAGCTCTGCTAGACTTGTTTTCATTCGCATGCCTGTTTCTTCCTTTGGAAACTGCCCAAATGATATTTTGTACCTGTTTTTATAAGCAACCATATAAGGCGCACCAACGTTCTTATTGTATTTGTTCAATATGGATATTTTTTGTTTTGCCCGTTGCAGGTTATAAACCGAATCTGAAATCAGTTCGAAATACCGGGTTTTTTTAGTGTATTTTCTTTGAATAATAGGCAGTTCTTCCTGTTTCAAAATTTTAAGCACCTCTTTTTTGCAGGTAGAATAAACACAGTCTTCTACTTTTATATACTTTTTTTTCCCGAATTTTCGTTTTGCTCTGGGTGTAGCAGATGGTTGCGTTATCTTTTTGACCTTTACTTCTAATACTTCTGATGATACTTCTGGCATATCTTCCGATATATCTAATTCTTCTTCCTTTTTATCCCATTTCACTTGGATGTTATCCAGTGATTCTTCGACCAAGTCTGGTTCCTTAAATAGATCATCAAAGGGAATTTCGAGGTCCAGAAATTTATATGCACAAATTATCAACAACAAAAGAAGTAATAAAAACAGGAATATCCATATCTTATTGCCTTTTCCTTTTTCGACATTTTTTGCCGATAATTTAGTTTTTGTTGATCTTAAATTTCTTTTTGCCATAATTCCTGTTCTTGTATTAAGATCTTAAGAAAATCAATAAGTTTTTTTAATACCATACATATCAACAATAAGCAAAACCATCAAGAACGACTTTAGTTGATACCTGCAACTTTACTAGAATACCTTCCGATAATCATAGGTTTGTCAGCTGTCGGAAAATACATAATCAATTTAAATAACAGATACTTATCAAACAGAAAGAACGATCTACTGTATTTTACATTATACCAATTTTTCTTTCGTTTTGCACAATTTTAACATGATGCTGAAATTTTGCTATTGGTCTTTTTTAGCCATTTGCACCCGCATTATAATGATGGGTGGATTCGTTTTGCCTTTTTTACCCAATATCAAAATTAGCCTATTTCTTCACAACAATAATTTTGGTAGAAGCAGGATAGATCAAGAAGCGTAGAATATACTGTATCAAGAAATTTTAACTCAATCTGGAAGCGAATCCCCATAAAATATAAAAGGAATCCAAATGTCGCTTCTTTTCTAAGAAAGCCATCTAAACGCACCAAACGATATTTAATGGATCATATGCTGATGGTAAAAATCTTAGATGACAAAAAAATTGGAAAAATGATAATTGGTTCCAGGGAAGGTAACCAATCCGTTTGGTTTTATTGATAAGTTCTATATTTATAGATAATTATTCAATAAAAGATAAAGTTTTCAACCAAACTTGCCGATAAGATACTTAAAGGAATATTGGATAATCTAGTCGGAGAAAACAATGAAACGAATGAATTCGGCAACTGTTTTTATGTTGGCATTGACATTGTTGATCGGTGCGCTGGCTATCGGCTGCCTAACGTTCATCAACCGAATGAACAGCAACTACATTTTGATTCAAAGGGGCGTCACACCTATCAAACATGTAATAGACCATTATGGTTATATGCAGAATAAGAAAGGACTGATATTTTCATTAACATTCTTCATCGCCGGAGCCAGTTTATTGATAATGATCACTTTGCCTTCTGTAGAAACTAAAATTGTTAAAAAAATTGGAAAGGCTCCTCAGCCGGTACAACCGGAACGTAAAGAAAGCAGCATCTCGGCTATCATCGAACCGCCATCAAAAGAAGAGAAACCTGATGAACCCATCGCACCACCAACACCAATTGCTCCACCTCCATTGCAAGCAGAAAAACTGGATACACTTACAACACCTCCTGTTGAAATTATTGAGCACATTGAAAAGATCAGTACAGATTTTGACGATATAACTGAAGGAGAAGATGATGTGGTTTACGGCACTGGACCGATTTCTGATGCGGCAATCATGCACTTTGTTCATAAAAATCCAGATAGTGCTCTAAAATTTCTGTTCCGAAAACAATTAGATGGTAAAGCGCTGACCAATGTTGAAGAGGCTATTTATACAGAATGGGAAAACAGGCATTTGACACGTGGCAAAGTGAAAGGATATATCTTAACACTCATGGATTGGAAAGAATTTCCTAAGAAGCCTCTATATGAAACCTGGAAAGAAATAAGAGATCATATCTATGAAAATGTAGAATAAAAACCTGGAAACATTGTTCTAGGGAGAATTGTCCTCCCTGGAACAATGTAATAAAAACACGACGTTTATTTTTAATAAACTGATAATATTTAATTTTTTCTGCCTGTAATTATTCAATGAGGACGTACCCCACAAAACAATGGATATTTTGTACATAATTTTGAATTTGATCTGCCTTTCTCGCCTATTTGTAATTCCTAACAACCCCCACCACAATACCATGTATCGATAATTCCTGGGGATTGACAAAAATCGGCTTCATTAAATGATTAGCTGGTTGCAGACGAACTGCCTTGCCTTCTAAATAAAAACGTTTTAGTGTTGCCTCGCTGTGATTAATCATAGCAATCACCATGTCTCCATTATCGGCATAGTTCCTATGTTCCACCAGGACATAATCGCCATCGCAAATACACTCTTCAATCATTGAGTCGCCCTGAACTTGAAGAACATATGTATCATCAGGTTTACGAATCATCCAATACGGAAACTCCATCGATTCATTTTCCAAAAAATGTTCAATCGGCTGCCCTGCTGCCACCTTACCCTTTAAAGGCAATTCGATGGTATTGGCATAGCGAGAAGAATAGCTCTCCTGGATGACGTCAGGATTATTAATAATATGAATCGATCGCGGTATATTGCTTTCGAAGGTAATGTATCCTTTTTTCTTTAAATTAATCAAATGCTTATGTACTCCCCCAGCGGAAGCTAGAGAGAAATGAGCTGCAATATCCCGGACACTGGGGGGAAAATGATTTTCATTGATGTATTCTTTTATATAAACAAGTATTTCCTCTTGACGATTTGTCAGTTTCATTGAACTCCTCGGAAAAAGTAATGAATCGATTAACCAGACTTTATTCAACACCAGACATTGTACGACGGCTTTCACTCTCAGTTGTCGACTGTAATACCTAAATTGCTTATAATCAATCAACAGAACTAAATTACACATGACATACTGAACATATGTACCCTTTGTTTGATTATGTCAATAATTTTCATTTTAATCCGATATTTTTTTAATTTCTCCTTTATAACAAACAAATCCATCAAGATTGATAGCGCTTTACAGAATGAAATCGATTGTGTTTTATAGTGGTAGCAAGCCATTGGATGTTAACTGCCCAGAGCAAAAACAAGTCATAGTTGCATCGGCTAACTACCTTGGATATTTGATACATTAAGCAAATACTATCGGATATTTGATATGCCGTAGTGTTTTGTACAATTTTCTTATCGGTTTGGTATTAAAATGAACATTTATTGTGTAGCTTACTATTAATATATCGACTAGTATAAAAACATTATATCATATTAGATACTTTCAATTAAAAACTGGAATTGGATTTCAAAAACATTTCATGATCAACAAGACACAATTCTTATTTTGTAATGGACGAACTGGAGTGAATCGCGGGGTGATTTGCCTTTGCTTTTTTCTTTTATGCATGGGACTCTCTTTGACAGCCATTTGTGCAACAAAAAAAACACCGTCCATTAAAATCGATACAATATCGATTAATTCCATAAAAAAGACACTGATCCCCCAAAAAAACCTGTTGATGCAGTCCACTGCCGATCAACGTAAACAGCAACTAATCAATCAGGAGGAGGCATTAATCCTTCCAGTTTTACCGGCCTCGATTTTAAAAGCCGTCAAAAATAAACATCCTGCCGCAAAGGAAATTAAAAAAGAACAAACATACCTTGAACGCCTCAAATTGGAAAGTAGTGAGATAATGAAAAAACTGCCCGTCTCGGATAAAATGCAACGGCTTTCATGGAAAACACTACTTTATATGGTTCACAAAACCGGTAGAGATTTTGGTTTTTCTGGTTCGGAAACAGATTCAGCCTTACGATGGGTGCTGTACATGAAAGAATACTCTTTTCGCTTAGGACTCCTATTCGATATTCCTCATACACACCATGCCGTCCCAAAAGCGACTATGAACAGCTACATCAGACTGCAAAATGTTCTTGTCACCCCGGGAATGGCTTCCATGTGGAACCATTGTGTAAAAAACTTTCAAAAACAGGTACCTGGTTGGAATGCCAAACTCATTTCTGCATACCGCAGTCCTGCTTATCAATTGGTTCTCTTTTCTAAAACTCCGGGGCGACTGCAAGACGTTATCACCAGTACAGCTCCTCCATATTATAGCAGACATCAGTTAGAAATTCCGGATATAACTGTTCATATAACACCCGAAGCCGGTTCCTCCGGGCCTCAACCCTGGCAGCAGTTTTATGATATTTGCCAAAAATACGGATTTTCACAAAGTTTTAGCGACACGCCCTCTCTCAAGGGTGAACTCATGTTTCCTGGAATCGAACATCTCTACAATGACATTCTGGAAGGGGAACTCATCCCCAAAAAAATCGGTCGGGATTTTTTAAATGCCATGCATCAAACCAAATTTTATCCATCGCCAGATGGATTACGGATGATATTTGCTCTTAGTGCCCAGGAATCGACTATCCAATGGAATCCCCGTCTTAATATCCAAAAAAAGCAGCACCTTAAAGAAAAATACCACTCCATTCTTTCGCAAATCAAAGGCTCCTTTCCAGAAAAGATGTCCAGTCTGATTCTTTCAAAAAAGCACCAACAACAACTAAATCTTTATTCAAAAGAACTTGCATCCATTACTGATTTGGAAAATATAAAGGTTCGTGAATATGATTTTTACTTATGGAGTCGAAAAACCTATGATCTTATTAGAATTCTGCTAAAGGAACATCAAAACATAGCCAAGTTGGGACAATGGCTTTTTGAACTGGAATCCTATAAACAGCAACTGGAATATGAACCCCAAACATTTGGACTATGGCAGATAAATGCCAATCACTTACTGGAACGAATAGAATCATTCCCCCAACTAAGACGAGCATTTCACGAATTATATCAGAAGAAAGATGGTGAATGGAAAGTGGTTCGAGAATGGCTAATCGATGCTCTCAGCGGCCTTCCCACTTCACGATTAAGTCGTGCAAAAACGCTGGAACTGATTATACACACCCATTTACAACCACGTTATGAAACTCATATGCTGGGCGAAAAGGACGATCTATTATATTTTGCAGCGGAAAACATGTCAGGGGAGATGTCAACATTCAGAGCAGCAGTGCAACAGGAACTCAATAAAAAAATCGGAAGCCATCTTATTTGTGATGGAGACTTGACTTTCTATTATCCATATTCAACAAAAATCAACTGGTCAGAGCGATCCAACACAGTCAACAGACTGTTTCAGTTTATAAAAAAGCATCAGTACTATTTAAAAGAACCAGTCATTCCGCAAAATTTGGTAAACGATCTTAGTATGGCAAAAACCTGGAATGAGCTTGAAAAAGTTGAGTTATATAAAAAAATTATGGGTAAAAAGAAGGGGTTAAGAATTTTTCCTGACATTAAAAGCAGTCTATATAATCAAACCCCTTTTGAATATTCGAAAACGGTTCTTAAGAAATCAGGGCTTTTTTAAAATTTGTGCAGTGCTATCCAGATGTAAAATCTTGGATTTCCCTGATTTATACATTGTTCAATTTGTGTTATTCAAAAAATGATTGTATTACAAAAGTCAAAATAAGAAAAAGTTTACTTTATCAGTCTTTTTAACTCTGTCCTCCGGATTCCACGAAAAACCAGTGAAATCTATGTGGCTTCCATACCATTTTGACCCGACATTGAAACTCTGAAATTCATGGCAAAGCAATGAATCTGTATAGCTACAACTGTGTTGATAAATCAATTCTGCTACCCTATTTTAAGAAATACTATGTCTCCCTTTATTTCAAGTTGATACCCCAAAAACTGACTGCCAATTTTATCACCCTGTTATCAACAGGACTGATTGTTTTCCTCTTCTTTTTTGTTAATTGGCGTCCTGAGGCATCCTCTGAAATAATGGCTATTGTATTTGCTCTTTGTTTAAACGGATACATTGTCGGAGATCATCTCGATGGTATGCAGGCAAAACAAACCAATACCAGTTCATCTTTGGGCGAATTTCTTGATCATTATATGGATGTGTACAATGGCGCTATCGTCTTTTATATAATCACTATCTTTTTTGCCCCCATACCTGATCTTGTTTTTTATGGTTTGTTGGTCCTGAATTGTACTGCGTTTGCCGTCACAATGGTGGAAGAACTGGAACGAAAGGAACTGTATTTTGGCGTTCTAGGTACACTGGAAGGTGTTGTTTTGTTAATTTTCTTTTTTATTTTGTGGTTGATTCCACCCATTAAAGAATTCTGGTTATCTGAGATTATTGCAGGTTATAAGGCCTATTGGATTGTGATCATCATTCTTGGGTTGGGTTATGCCTTAACCATTGTAGATGTTTTAAGACGAATTAAGTACAGCCCTCGTCAATTTACTGTGTATTCTCTTCTTGCCCTGATACTTGCATATTTGCTTTATTCTGCAGGAATTGATCACCTGTGGGGATGGTTAATTCTGGCTCTATACAGTGGAGAATATATTGCCAAAGTTATGGAAAGTTATCTTTTATCAAAAAAGCACCGCCATCCCGATATATTGATCTCAGTTTTGATTATTGTCTTGTCGATATGCTTTTTTTCAAAATTGATTTCTACTGAAAGTTTTCAATGGATCTTATGGTCAATGACCGCTTATTTATCCGTTAAAGTGATATATTTGTTTGCCTGGATTGTCTATCAACAAAGGCAGTTCTGGTATTGGATAAACCCGGACCAAAATTGAATCCAAGGGACATAGTCAATATACTTCATAGTTTAGTTTATAATATCAATAAAAAACCATAGATTATACTGATTTCATTTAAATCTGTAAGATCTGTGGTTTATGTTTTTTAGCTATGTTCCAACCGATTGGCTTTTAATGCAACTCCATATAGTAGTAGTAGTAGTAGTAAAGCATTTTATAAAACCTTTTGATATCAAGTATCTTTCTCCTGTTTATGTAACAACCGTTCAATTTTTTTCATCCTTTCAAATAGACCGTCCAGATTGTTAATCAAGGCTTGAATCTGTCGCCATACCTTGATCGGTCTTGAAGGCATGCCGGCAACCATTGCATTATCATCGGTTTTTGATGTGATCAATGTTCGAGCCAACAGGGTGACATTATCACCTATTTTGAGGTTATCTTTGATTCCTGATTGTCCTCCCATCATCAAATGATGTCCCACCTTGGAACTCCCTGCTATTCCCGATTGTGCAGCCATCAGAGAGTATTCTCCCATGTCCACATTGTGAGCAATATGGATAAGGTTATCCAACTTGCAGCCTTTTCGGATGATGGTATTGGTAAAACGAGCCCTGTCAATGGTTGTACAAGCACCGATTTCCACATCATCTTCAATAATAACCCCTCCCACTTGAGGAATTTTCAGATTCCTTCCTCCTCTTTGGTAAAAACCAAAACCATCCGCCCCAATTACAGCAGCTGGGTGAATTATTACATTATCTCCTATCCAACATCCCTCCCTGATGGTAACGTTTGGATAAATCAGGCAATTCTTACCGATCACCGTTTTTTCCATAATAACTGTTCCGGAACGAATTACAGTATGGTCCCCAATAACAACGTCATCGTAAATAACTGAATTTGCATCAATTGTCACGGCTTTTCCAATAGTGGTATTTTCACTGACGCAAGCATTAGAATGGATCATCTCACTTTTGTTGGGAGCATCATATAAAAGCTCAGCTGCTTTTGCATGATCATTAATCGGATCATTGGAAAAAATAAGATTATGAGAAGAACTTTCGCTATTTGCTGGAACGATAATAGCAGCATCAGGAGATATTTCATAATCATCCAGGTTTAGACGCCTGGAATTAAAAATCCCTTTGGGTGTAGGTAGGTTAGCCAACTCCGCAGGATTTGCGATATAGGCCAAACCACCAGCTTGCAATTGTTCTACGCCACAGGTATAGCTGATTTCTGTATTACTGTTCCCGGAAAAATCAAGCTTTAGTTTTTTACAAAGGTCTTTGATAGTGAATTTCATTGTCAATTTTTATTTAAATACTCTCAAAATATTCTGATAAAAACATGACTATTTAGAATTAATCTTTTAATCCATACAGGTACTCAGTATTTCCCTTTAAATCATTTCAAGGGCTTTGATTCCCAATAGTTAAATCATGGTATCAGATGACTTTGTTTCATCCTTTAATTTGTCACATTTTCGGATCTCTTCTCTTTTTTCTTAGAAATATACTACAATAGATAATTGTTAACAAACATGAGGATTTGATAATCTAACAAGATTTTGGTAGCATCTTTTATTAATTCATTATAAAAAATATAACTGACGGCAAACTATTTGAATAGACTTGTTGACCTGTCAATTGCTTGAATTTAGATGTTTATGGGCAAACATGCAACATTCCACCGACAAATACAGCTATGAGACTCCCGAACATCAGGAATAAGAAGGTTAAAATCAGGGTGAAATATCTATCTCTTATTGCCCATATGGCCAGAATTGATGGCAAATTTGACCGGAATGAAATAGCCCTTTTAAAAAAAATGGCAACGCAATTTGAGATGTCAGACAAACATAAAGATCAGATATTTGCAAAACAGTCATTTAGTAACAAACAAATCAAGGCAATTTTTCAGGATCTGAAAGAAAACAATCTGCATTATAGCTTTATTCTTGATCTGATAGCTATGGCAATTGCCGATGGAGTCATTCTTGATCAGGAACGAATGATGCTGACGCAAATAGCCAGTTTGATTGGTTTGAGACATGAAGAATTTCATAAGCTTATTAATTTTGCTCAAGCGACTTCCAATATAGATGACGATAATCATACCGATCCAATGTTTCAATATGTTATCGACATGTTTTTCCTTTGGGCAAGACAAAAAGATGTTAAACTATATAAACAGACCACGTTTGCATTAAATGAGAAAGTAGACGCTTCTCTAAAAGAAAGACTTATAAAATCAAATTGAAGCAGGGTATTTTCCTTAAGCGATTATCAAAATAAGAACTCAAACCATATTTTGATAAGCCGGCTGATATCAAATTTATTCATTGAACTGCGTACATGACATTAATTACGAAACAGAGAGTACTAGAAGGTGTCTACCTGGTTGAAATTCCCGAACAAAATCTAAAAATCCTCTGTGGTTGTCCGGCCGACAGCATAAAACATCTGGCCATAAAAAATCTGCTTCCAATAACAGAGAAAAATGGAATTCAATTTGAATCCGGCCCCAATGCCATTCTGCTTTCCGATATCCTGGTGCAAAACGGCGCACTATCTAATCTTTCTGAGTTTCCGGTTCTTCATATGTTTTATAACCAGGGAATGATTTTACCGGATCATCCTAATTATGCTCAAAAACCTCTGCTTATTGGTAAAAAATCCCAGGTATTGTCCCAGATGGATTACATCTTCCTGGGAAACTATGGCTTGGTATCTGAAGAAGAATTTATCGATGCGGGTGAAACTCTTGAATTCGCCAAACAAGATATCCGAATGAAACGACGATTCGCCCTAGGTAGGTTTATCCCCTCCAATGAACTGATGGAAGGTGTGTACCTGGATAATGATACAGCTGAAATACGTCCCGGTGTAACAATTGAAAGAAAAAAACAAAATATATTTCTTATCAATTACAAAGAGAAATCAGTTACTGTTGATCTAAACCTGAAAAAAAACCAAAAATACTCAGGCACCTATTCACTACCTAAGATCAAAATCCCCAATCATTATTTCGCCATTATTCATTCTGGAGAAGGCGATGGATGGGACCCAAACCGACCTTGTCTCAGCAGTATTATTAAGTATAACAACAAAATATATTTAATCGACGCCGGTCCGAATTTACTGATAACACTTGCGGCATTTGGTATCAAACCCAACCGAATTGAAGGTATATTTTTCACACATATCCATGATGATCATTTTGCCGGTTTGCACTCATTATTTAGTGACAAACATAAAATCAGGATTTATGCCACCAATGTCGTGCGTTCAACTATTTATAAAAAACTATGTGCGCTACTGTCTCAATCAGAAGAGGAGTTATCAAAACATATCACTTTTACCGACCTGAAAAAAGATGAATGGAACAATTTGGACGGAATGGAAATCCAACCCATTCCATCCGCCCATCCCATTGATACTACTATTTTCCTTTTTCGGGTAAAAACAAAAAATGGGTATCGATCCTATGGTCATTACAGCGATATCGCCGCTTTAAGCTGGTTGAAAAAAATGGTGATCAATAAAAATAAAACGGATGATTGTGGTATTTCAGAAAATTATCTCAAACTGGTGAGAAAAATATTCGATATAAAAGTAAACGTTAAAAAAATCGACGTCGGTGGTCCGGCAGTACATGGAGATGTGGAAGATTTTGCCAACGATCTTTCCGACCGGCTGGTTATGGGACACACACATTGTCCTTTTACCCCCCGACAGTTGGAAATCGGTGATGAAGTCAAGTTTGGAGAAATAGATGTATTAATAGATAAAAAATCCGACCTGTAGAGTAAACATGCCAACAAAACAATCAGTCTTCCTTATTTACCTTGCCCCTATCTTTATTAAAAAATTGTATACATCGTCGCTTAAGCAATCCAGCTACTGAAAATAATTTTAACTATCAAAAAGCTTTGCTGTTCAGTCATCCTTAGAAAGAATTTTATAGATTTACATCGACAACCGGAAACCGATCTCACATGTAAAATTTGTGATTACTACTCAAATCATATGAATCATTAAAAAAATGAAAGAAACAAAATCGATTACCATTCCCTTATCAAGCCCCGTAGCAGGTAAGATTCGAATCCCTGGTTCAAAAAGCCTGACTAACAGAGCCATTCTTATTGCAGCGTTGGCCAAAGGTACTAGCCGGCTGGAAGGAATTCTGCACTCGGATGACACTCATTACATGATCACTGTATGTAAACAATTGGGATCAAAATTTTATGATGAACCGGGGGCAATACGCATCATTGGATGTGATGGAAAACTACTCTCATGTGAAGAAGAATTGTATGTGGAAAATGCAGGCACAGCTGCCAGATTTCTCACTGCCATCCTAACCTTGGGCAAAGGACAGTATATTTTGACAGGAAATCAACGTATGCAGGAACGTCCCATAAAAGATCTATTGGATGCGCTGAACTCCTTAGGCAGTCAAGTGATAGATACCAGGGGAACGGGTTGTCCACCGGTTGAAATTTTCGCCAGGGGGCTTAGCGGCGGGTATGTCAATATTCCCGGTGATAAAAGCTCACAGTACATCAGTGCCATTATGATAGCTGCGCCATATGCAGAAAAACAAACCACCATAAGAATAACAGGGCACCTGGTATCTCGAACATATGTTGAAATGACCCGGGATATTATGGCTACATTTGGAGTTAACAGCCAATGGATCGATAACAACACTCTCAGCATTAAGTCAGGACAACATTACATAGCACAGGATTATTGGATTGAAGGCGATGCATCTTCCGCCTCTTATTTTTTCGGCATGGCGGCTGTTACTGGTGGGAAAATGACTGTTTCCGGCTTAAAACCGGACAGTACGCAAGGCGATTCCGGTTTGCTGGGTATTTTAGAACAGATGGGATGTTCTGTCGTATGGAAAGACAATGAAGTAACCATTCAAGGTGGATCTCTTGTAGGAGTCGATGTTGATATGAATACCATGAGCGATGTTGCACCGACTCTGGCAGTAGTGGCACTGTTTGCCGAAGGTGAAACTAGAATTAATAACGTAGCCAATATGCGAATCAAGGAATGTGATCGTATTAGTGCCGTAGTTACAGAACTAAAAAAGCTGGGTGCCAAAGTAGAAGAGTGGGAGGACGGATTGAGCATCACTGGCTCCGGAAAATATAACGGTGCTGAACTACATACCTACAATGACCACCGGATGGCCATGGCTTTATCTCTAGCTGGATTAAAAATTCCGAATGTCACCATCCTCAATCCTCAATGTGTCTCAAAAACGTTTCCCAATTTTTATGAGATGTTTTTACCTTTAATCCAGTCGTGAAGTTTTTCCTGAAGAAAATCCCTATTCTTTTGGCTCCAAGGTCCCACCAGAACAAAACACGTTTGACTCTGATTCAATAATCGAATCAAGGTGTTATTGACTTTATCCAGTGAGATATTTTCGATTATGGCCAGAACCCGGTCGAATGAAGCACCGCCCGGTTGTAAAAATGGCCATAATTTGCTGAATAGTATTCCTTGGGCAGTATCATTGTGGAAGTCAAGCGCTGCTTTGAACCGTAATTTTGCCAGATCAAATTCCTTCGGGGTAATCCCGGTATCGATCAGGTCTCTTATCAACTGGGTTAATGCTTCCATCAATTCTTCAAGCCGACTAACACCAACCAGTGATTGAATAGCCAAGATAGTTCCCTTTTCAAAATACAACATATCCGCCGATATATCGTAAACCACCCCTTTTTCTTCACGGATTAACCTTTGCAAACGACTGCTGTTGCCATCATCCAGTACTCTTTTAACCAATTCATATTCCACACGAAGTTCGGGTGATAATGAATAAGCCGGAAACGCCCACTGTAAATTGAATTGATTATCATTGTCTTTCACGAGGCACAGCTGGTCTCCCAAGGAAATTTTTGAGGATAGATGCGGATAAGAGTGTTTCCTTGAAGGGGATTTTCTTTTGAATTGTTTATCAATAATATTAATTACATTCGCCTGATCAAAATCACCAGCAATTCCGATAATCATATTACTGGGTTGATAGAACTTTTGATGCCAAGCCACCAAGTCTGCCAAGGTAATTTTGGTTATGGATTCCGAAGTCCCGATGATAGACAATCCCATGGGATGCTTCGGCCAAATTTGTGCGGCGGTCAAGCTATCAAGATCGATTAACTGATTGTTTTCATTATAATCGACTAATATCTCTTCCAGAATAATAGAACGTTCGATCTCAATCTGTTCAAATAGGGGATATTGAAGAAAGTCGCAGAATCTTCGGATACCAAGCTCAAAAAAATCGCAATGATAATCCAGCCAGAATTCAGTGAGATCAAAGGAAGTGGCAGCATTCATTTCTCCACCCAATTCCTCCATTTTAAAACTCAACGTCTTCCCATCCCCCAAACGCTTATTGCCACGAAACAGCATATGTTCCAGAAAATGCGAGATACCGGAATTTTGGACAGTTTCATAAATAGATCCAACAAAAATAAAACAGCGTAAATTAATAGTTTTAACTTCTGGAAAAGGAACCACACAAATGGTTAAACCATTGTCTAATGTGTGAATGGTGCTATGTGTCTGATGAGTCAAGTGGAAAGTCTTGAAAGAAGTTCTTGAAGCAAGATCGTGATATATTCCAAGTGTCAGTTAGCTGATGCTCCTCCCAGATTATCAAAATAAAGGAACATCAACATATTATCTCTCGGGATATTCAATTAAAATAGTTTTACAAATTCTTCCAGCTTTACCAGATCGGAGCTAAAATTCCGAATGCCTTCAGCCAGTTTTTCCGTTGCCATAGCGTCTTCATTCAACATCCACCGAAAATTTTTCTCATCCAATGAAATTTTTTCAAGATCATCAGCAAAGGGCATATCGGAACTGAGTTTCTGTTCTAATTCCGTTTGATCCTGCTGAAGTTCATCCAGAAAATTGGGTCCAATGGTTAATCGATCACAACCGGCCAATTCTTCAATTTCACCAACATTTCGAAAGCTGGCTCCCATCACAATGGTTTTATACCCAAATTTTTTGTAGTATTGATAAATCTTTTTCACCGACAACACCCCAGGATCATCTTGAGCTGAATATTCCTTCTCTTCGTTCTTTTTATACCAATCCAAGATTCTACCCACAAAAGGGGAGATCAGAAAAACACCGGCTTCTGCACAAGCGATCGCCTGTCCAAACCCAAAAAGCAGCGTTACGTTGCAATTTATATTTTCCTTCTCCAATAGCTCAGCTGCCTTTATTCCCTCCCAAGTGGCTGCAATTTTAATTAATACCCTGTTTTTGGAAATCCCTTCGTTCTCATATAGACTGATCAACCGTCTCACCCGGTTTATGGTTCCCTCGGTGTCGAAAGAAAGGCGTGCATCCACCTCAGTGGAAACTCGACCAGGAATGATATTCAAAATTTCTTTTCCAAAATTAACCGCCAATTTATCCAATATATTTTCCATTTGCCGAACGGAATCGCCACCCTGATCTTTTCCCCATTGTACGGCGTTCAACACCAAATCCTTGTATTGTTCCATTTGAGCTGCTTTCAGCAATAATGAAGGATTTGTTGTTGCATCTTCAGGAGAATATTGTTTAATGGTATCAATATCTCCTGTATCCGCTACCACTACAGTCATTTGTCTTAATTGAGACAATTTATCGGTCATGAGTTACTCCATACATTTTGGTTTAAAAAAACGACATTCCATAAAGTCTGTAATCCCCAGATTCTCTATCCATAGGGCGATTCTACAACTTTTAAAGATCACTTGTAAGATCGGTTTTAATATGAGAAATTTTAATTCCTTAACCTTAAAGACTATTCATTGAAACCATTTTTTTCAAGGCAATCCGTGTCTTATTTTTTATTTAATGGCATTATCATTCCAAATCAGTCCTTTACTATCAAAGGGGAAGAAGCTCTTCATATTCTTTGCTCCCGGCGGATACAAGTAGGTGATATTGTTCAAATTCAGGATCAATCACAACAACGATATCGAGCGCGTGTGCAAAAAACCAGGAAAAGAGATCTGACATTGGAAGCTTTCTCACTTCAAGAAGCACCTCCTGAACCTATTCTAAAAATTAATTTATTCCAGTCACTCATAAAAGAGAAAGCCTTGGACCTGGTAATTCAAAAGGCTACCGAACTGGGTGTTTCTGTTATTTATATTTTTCAAAGTCGTTATTCTCAACAGATTAAGCCAGGGATTGATCTGAAAAAAAAGCACAATCGCTGGGAAAAAATAGCCTTGGAAGCCTGCAAACAGTCGGGCAGATTTCTTCCACCTGAAATCCATTTCCTTCCTAAACTTAGCCATTATGAACCTTTTGCTCAATTATCATCATCCACCGTACTATCTCTATGCCTGATGTCGGTCGGCAAAACCGCCAGTCTTGATCAACTATCGATCAAAGAAAAAAAGATCAACGTTATAATTGGACCGGAAGGAGGGTGGGATGAAAATGAACTAAATGAAATCAATTGTCTGAAAATCCACCTGGGTCCTAGAATTTTGAGATCTGAAACCGCAGCCATCTCGGTTGTAAGTATTTTACAGTTTTTATTTGGTGATATGAAGACTAAACCCATCCCTGGAACATAAACATATTGGGAACACTGTTGATGTGTTTTAATGGCGGTTTGTAACAATTTGGAAGCATCCCGATATATTAAAGTTAACAAGCAGTTGAGACAAAGTTATAGTTTTACAGCTCTCATTATTTTATATTTTTCTTTACTCCACTCTTCTGTAAAAAAATACCCATAGATAATCAACATACGATGCAATGCTGTCAATACAATTCGTTTAAAATCTTCCTCATATCTACTAAGTAGCATTTCAACATATCCACAACGTCACAATTTTCATTTCCACATTTCAGCTGTGGATTGAAAAAAAAATTGTAACAAGATAGCATAAAATATATCAAAAATTATACCGGATGGGAGATACACCAGCAGGAGCTAGATATTATGCATTACGAAGGAAACATGATAAGACCACCGAGCGAAGCCAACAGCATCCTTTTACAGGTAACGGTCGGTTGCTCGCATAACAAATGCACTTTTTGCGGAGCCTACAAAGGAGAACGATTTAAGATTAAATCCGATGATATTATCATGGAAGATATTGCCTTTGCCGCCCAATATTGCAAACAACAACATCGACTCTTTTTATGTGACGGTGATGCTATGATCATCTCTCAAAAAAGGCTCCCCAATATCTTCAGAGAAATAAAGAAACAGCTTCCCTGGATCAACCGGGTTGGGACCTATGCAAACGCCAAAAGCCTTAAACGCAAAAGCCTGGAAGAATTAAAAGAGATGAAAGAGTTGGGCTTGGGAATCGTTTATATGGGACTTGAATCAGGGGACGATACAACGCTTAAAAGAGTTCAGAAAAAGGGAGATGCCAATGATATGATCGAGCAAGGCCAAAAAGTTAAAGAAGCAGGAATCAAGTTATCAATCACGGTTCTTTTAGGTCTAGGCGGCCCTGAGCGTTCTTTTATCCATGCCAGGGAAACAGGACGTGTACTATCTGCTATCGATCCACAGTATGTGGGAGCACTCAGCTTAATGCTGACGCCCAACACACCATTGTACCAGGAGCATTTAAATGGAGATTTCAAGTTACTCGATTCCAGGCAGATGCTGGAAGAACTTGGAACAATGATCGCTCACACGCATCTTTCCAGGGGCTTGTTTTTTGCCAATCATGCCTCCAATTATCTGCCTATTAAAGCCCGTTTACCGAAAGACAGAGAAGAAGTTCTCAAGCTGATCGGTGAAGCCGTCGCAGGAAATATTGCACTAAAACCTGAAGCTTATAGGGCTTTGTAAACAATCTACTAGGGAGGGCATTCTGCACATATTGATCGAAATGCCTCGGTTGATAAGTAACGATCTCCTCTATCCGGGAAAAGCGCAACCACAGTTGAACCGCGAGGCAAGTCTTTGGCGACCTCCATAGCTCCCCACATAGCGGCACCACTACTGATCCCGCAAAACAAACCTTCCATTAAAGCAAGATCCCGCACCGTATCAAAGGCATCATTATCGTTGCAGCGAATTTTTTTATCAAGCAACGATGCGTCATAAATTTCCGGTACGATTGCCTCTTCCAAATTTTTTAATCCTTGAATTCGGTGATTTACGGTAGGCTCAATACCGATGACTTGTGTCTTTTGGTTGTTATCTCTAAAAAATCTGGAAATCCCCATCAAGGTTCCGGATGTCCCTATTCCTGCTACAAAAGCATCAACTTCACCATTTGTATCATTTATAATTTCCGGTCCTGTTGTTTGATAGTGGGCTTTCCAATTAGCCGGATTGGAAAACTGGTTGGGCATGTAATAAATATCCCCTTGTTTTTCAATTATACTATGTGCCCGTTTAATAGCCCCATCCGTTTTGTCGATTCCCGGGGTTAATTCCAGCTCTGCTCCCAAAGCGATCAATATTGATCGCCGTTCAATACTGACACAGGCGGGCATAAGCAGCTTGATACGATATCCCATGGCAGATGCAATCATAGCCATGCCAATTCCTGTATTACCAGAGGTCGGTTCCAGAATAATCTGGCCAGGTACTAATTCTCTTGATTTAATAGCATCCTTTAACATGAAGTACGCCGGTCGATCTTTTACAGATCCGCCCGGGTTGGAACCCTCAAGTTTCCCCATTATTCTAACTCCGGTTTTTTCCGAATTCCACAATCGTTTGATTTCAACTACGGGAGTATTTCCAATTACATCAAGAATGCTCATTTTGACCTCAGCCTTACGGTTTATTTTGAATATATTAAATTAAAACATTAACTTACATTGAGTTTTACTGCCATTAATATAAAATTAAGTATACCAAATTATTTATATTATGGAGAGATCTGAATCAAAAATCCGAGTATTTTCAATAATTTCTTTCCGATTTGAAATATAGCTGTTAACCCGCATGAAACTTGACACTTATTGGTATTTCTCTTATTAATGAATCGAACTATTTCTGTGACGGATTGAATTAATACAGGATTTTAATCATCAAATAACCTAAAACATACAAAAATCGGAAAATTACAATGAGCGATTGGGCCTTTCAATCAGCATCGAAACTAACACAAGCCATAAAAGAGAAAAAAATCAATGCTACCGAATTGTTACAGATTTTTATTGATAGAATAAAGCGGTTAAATCCACATATTAATGCTATTATTACAAATAATTACGATGCCGCTTTAAAAAAAGCACACCAAGCGGATGAAGCCATTAAAAAGGGGGAAAATTGGGGACCCCTTCACGGATTGCCTATCACCATTAAAGACAATCTTGAGGTTGTCGGTATGACATGTTCGGCCGGGGCATCAGACCTTAAAGGTCATCAACCAAAAAGAAATGCCGATTTGGTTCAATCGTTGTTAAATGCCGGAGCTATTATTTTTGGTAAAACCAATATGCCTAAGTATGGTGAGGATTTTCAAACATATAACGATTTGCATGGTCAAACCAATAATCCGTGGAATTTATCACGCTCACCAGGTGGTTCCTCAGGTGGGTCTGCCGCAGCTCTAGCTTCAGGTTTAACCGGTCTTGAAATAGGAAATGATATCGGCGGTTCGATTCGGACTCCCGCCTCTTTTTGTGGAATATATGGTCATAAACCATCGTATGGCATTGTTCCGGATAGAGGGAAAATTCCACCGCCCCCAGGATTATTTACCGGTGATTATACCGTTGAACCAGATATCGTTGTCAATGGACCAATGGCCAGATCACCGCAGGATCTTGCTTTAGCTTTGGAGCTGATTGTCAAACCGGCAACATCGGATAAAATCGCCTGGAGTATTAAACTCCCACCCTCTAGGAAGAAAAAAATAAATGATTTTAAAATCGGCGTTTGGTTAGATGATCCGATTTGCCCGGTTGATATTAACATCAGTGACCGTATCAGAAAAGTAGCAGATGCTTTATCCAATGCAGGTGCCAAAATTGAAGAGCAACACCCGCAAGTCAGCTTTGAGCGAAGTTTTGAAGTTTTTACAAGTCTTCTAAACGGGGTCATGGGTGCCGCTGCCCCCAAAAAAAAATTCAAGACATGGATTGAAAATGAAGGAAATATGGCGCCTGATTCACCAGATTATCAGGTAAAACAAATTAAGGGCGCTATCCAGAGACACCGTTGTTGGTTGTCAACAGATGCTGAAAGGCAAATGATGCGTCAGAAATGGGCAGACTTTTTTGTTGATTTCGATGTTTTATTGTGCCCCACAGCACCAGTCACAGCCATCCCACACGATCACAGCTCCTGGTTTAAGCGAACCATTGAAGTGAATAGCAAAGCGTATCCTTATTCAAACCTTATGGGCTGGGCCGGTTTAACCAATATTGTTTTTCTGCCAGCGACGGTTACACCGGTCGGATTAGCACCAAATGGTTTACCCATCGGTGTACAAATAGTAGGGCCGTATTTGGAAGATCATACCCCCATCCAGTTAGCCATTGCTATGGAAGATATCGTCGGTGGGTTTACACCGCCTCCCGGTGTCTTGTGACAGGGCATGGCAACACAATAATCTGTCAATCGGTGGTGCTTTTGTTTTTTCGGTCGAATTCAAATAGTTTTTCTGTGATGCTGTTCACATCCAATCCGGCCATTTCCAACTGGTCTTCACGAGAGGCATATCGAATAAACCAATCTGGTATGCCGAATTGTTTGACTGGTTTGAGTATACTATTTCTGGCCATCATTTCCAACACGCCGGAACCAAATCCACCGATTTTAACATTTTCTTCCAGTGTTGCTACCAGATCAACTTTGCCAATTTCCTCCAAAATCAATTCCTCGTCCATCGGTTTGACAAACCTGGCATTAATCACACCGGTTGAAACCCCCTGCTGATTTAGCTTTTCCGCTACTCTTTCTGCTGTTCTTACCATAGTTCCCACAGCCAATAACATAATCCGACTTCCTGTTGAGATCAACTCACCTTTGCCAAACTCAAATTCCGGCAGGTCAGCTTGACTGAGTTCTGAATATTCGTTGGTATTCCCCCTGGGAAATCGAATAGCGATTGGTCCCTCTTCGTAACGATATGCCAAGTTCAACATCACCTGGAGTTCATATCCGTTTTTTGGTACCATAATAGCCATTTTGGGAATCATCCTTAAGTAAGATAAATCCATGACACCGTTATGAGTGGCACCATCCGGTCCTACAAAACCGCCACGGTCCAATATGAATCGAACTGGTAAATCCTGGCGTGCAACATCGTGAACGATATGATCAAAGGCTCGCTGCAAAAATGTGGAGTAAATAACAACAAAAGGTTTTATCTCTTGTGTTGACATTCCTGCAGCAAAAGTTACGGCATGTCCTTCGGCAATACCGACATCAAACACCCTGTCTGGATGTTCCTTTTGAATGGCTAACAACCCTGTGTTGGCAAGCATAGCAGCACTAATACCCACCACTTTTTCATCCGCTCTGATGATTTGGGAAAAAGATTTGCTCCAGATTGACGTATAACTCTTGCCCGACTTTGCTGCTCCCAATACTTTGCCGGTTGTTAAATCAAAAGGTCCAATTCCGTGAAAAGACGCCGGTTTTTTTTCAGCATAGGAATACCCTTTGCCTTTTTGGGTAATGACATGCAGTAGAATCGGCCCTCGTAGGTCTTTTATCAATTTAAAAAAAGACACCAGATTTTTAATATTATGGCCATCTACCTGGCCAAAATAACGGAAATTAAATTTTTCAAACCAAATCCCCTTGGTGAAAAAAGCCATCATGGAATCATTCATTTTGTCCAAAGTCTTGTTGATAGCTCTTGGCAGCTTTTGCTCTCTAATCTGCCTGACGATTTCCGCTCGAATAATATTAAAGGATTTTGAGGAAGAAATATTGAGGATTGTCCTGGATAATGCCCCTACATTGGGGTCAATACTCATCTCATTATCATTGAGAATGACAATGATGTTTTCATCAAGATGGCCGGCATGATTCAGGGCTTCATAGGCTAATCCACCGGTCATGGCACCATCGCCGATGACGGCAATAGTATGAAAGTCCTCTTTATTGATAGCTCTTGCTTTGGCGATACCAAGCGTGGCTGAAATGGAAGTTGACGCATGACCTGCGCCAAAATGATCGTATTTTGATTCAAAACGTGAAAGGAATTTTGAAATGCCACCTTTTTTCCCCAATTGTTCCATACGGTCCAGACGACCAGTCAAAATTTTATAGGTATATGTCTGATGGCCGACATCCCAGACGATTTTATCCTTCTCAAAATCAAATACTTTGGCCAGAGCCACTGTTAAATCAACTGCCCCCAAGGACGAGGCCAAATGCCCCCCGGTTTTCCCAACAACTTCAAGAATTTTATTCCGACATTCTTCCGCCAGGATTTTTAACTCGGAAACAGACAGGCTCTGAATCTCATTGCTATCTTTAATTTCGTCTAACACAATTTCCCTGTTTCGCTTAAATACATCTTTTCATTACGTCCTAAGCGGTGATGAATGGTAGATGACCAGATGTTGTTTTAATGGTGTAAAAGTATCCAATACTACATATTTCGTTTTATCAACATAATTTCGGCTTGTTCCCTAACCAAAATACTTTTGTCCGCTTGTTTTATCTCTTCCAACTTCTTTTCATCCAAAGGAATCTCTAGTTTATCAAACACGACCATGGAGTGCCAACGGACATTTGAGTCATCATGATCAAGATAAGGCAAAATTGTATCCTTTATATCAGAACCTCCTGAAATCTGAAGATATTTCAATGATGGTATAATAACCTGATCCAATATGAAACCATTATCAAAAATCATTGTTGATCTATTTTTCTTTTTTGCTTTCTTCTTTTTATCCGGAATTTTAATACGTGAAAGAACCACATCAACAAAGGCATCACTTTCAAATAATAAAAATGCATCCAATAACGCCAATAGAATTAAGGGATCATTTGATTCTTTGTATAGTGTCGTCAAAAGGGGAATGCTTTTTTCCACTTGCTGCCTTCCCAAGGCTCCGATTGCATATATCTGAAATACCTTGTCCTTTTCTTTTAACAAAGATAGAAAATCGTCATCTTCAAATTTTCCTTCCTGCTCGAAAACAATGAGATCCTTTAAAGCTTCTTTTCTTTCAACGGAAGACTCGCCATACCTCAATTGATCTAATAATTCATAATGACTACTTCGGAGCATTGTTTTATCCTGGAAAAAATGTCATTGAATTTTTAAAACAGAAATGAATGAACAACTCATATACACAATAAAAGAATAATTACAACTCGAAACATCAAGACAAAAGTTACCCTGTATTTTCCCCGGCTGATGGTAGTACAATGAGACATTATCGACATTAAAATTGTCGTATTATTTTTATTGAAATTTGGTTATTCATATAAAATATTGAATATATAAAAGAACTCAAAACTTGATCAAATCAAAAATTGAACGATATAATCATCCAACATAACGGCTAAAATCGTACAGCTTGGTAAAGATTCAAGCAAGAGAGATAAATATGAAAAACACACTACTGGTTTTCAGAGAACAAAACCTTTTTTTTGGTATTCGATCCAACGACTTTGAACAATATTTCCCTTTAAATAAAGTCTGGATCTCTCAGGCAAACAATTCCTCCCAAGTTTGGAGATTCGAAGGCAAAGAAAAAAAGGAAAAGGGTTGTTTTATTCATCCTGGAAGTCTTTTTGGATTTTCAAAATTTCGCATCAGCCAAACCGGCGTCATTTTTTTAAAAAATATCTCAAATCAATTGCCTATGGGAATCTTGATGAACGAATTCCTCATGAAAATATCTTTGAAAAAAATCGGAACCAAAAAAATAGATATTGAGCAGTTAAAAAAGTTTCCCACTCATCTTCCTAAATCAGCTTTTCATACGGTTCAGCGATATAAAAGGAAAAATATATTTATCATTGATCCGTTGATGCTGTTTAAGGCATACGATATCGCCCCCTCCTGATCAACAGCAAGATTGTCTCATTCGCGCGCTTTCTTAGGATTCTCTTTTATGGCCTTACAGTTGTTTTATTTCGTTTTTTACTCGATATTCAGTTTTTGATTTCAAATATTTAACCTAAAAATACCGAAACAAACATAAAAATTATAAGACATAGCACTGGAAATTTGTTAAACAGTAAGGTATTTATCCAGTTTTTTATTGAAGCTTTTTAAGTAAAACATTAATTACCTCATCAGTACTTAAATCCGAAGTATCCACCAGAAAAGCGTCCGGTGCCTTTTTCAGAGGCGCTATCTCCCGCTCCATATCATTTTTATCCCTCTCCATGATATTGTTCAACAAAGTATCAAACTCGGTACCCGAAGAGGGAATATTGAGATCTCTAGCCCTCCGCTTTGCTCTGATAACAGGTTGAGCATCAAGATAGAATTTATAAGGTGTATCTGGAAACACTTTGGTCCCAATATCACGACCATCCACAACCACTGAATACCGGGCAGAAACTCTTCTGATCATATTATTAACCAGTTCTCTGCAAGCTGGATTATCGGCTATATATTTAACTTGCAGGGTCACTTTCGGATCGCGAATTCGTCGCGTAACATCCTCACCATCCAACCACATATGTTGGGTATGATTTTCATAAACAATTTTAATTTTATCAGGGGTTTTCTCAAAATATTCTGCGATGTTCTGTTCATGACCGGAGCATTCATCGTCGAAGTTTTTCATTCCATAAAATGTCAACGTCCGATATATCGCACCGGAATCAATATATTCAATATTCAGCCGCTCAGCCATCAGTTTTGATATGGTGCTTTTCCCTGAACCTGCCGGACCGTCAATCGCGATTATCATCATTCACTTCCTTTTTCAGTTTAGTTACCGACTAAAAAATTTACTTTATAGTCATTGCGAAAACCTCTTCCTTATCTCTTAAAAAGAATAGCCAAACATAAAAAGCATAATATCAGATAAGACGTTATTGCAAGCTCGGCAATTTCTCATACAGGGTTAATCGATTTTCCCTTTCAAAACCGCTATTGGTCTGTACTTAATTATTAGTTCTGATCAGTTTTATCTGATAATACTATTTTGTATGTGATTACAATAAATTAAGCACTCAAGGAAATATCAATCACAGATTTTATATAGCATTGAAGGTTAGAGCCAACGTGCCCTGATTCCTCATTATAAGTGGTTTTACTTTATGCTTCTGTATAGCGCTATCCTCTAGATTTTATGTCACAATAAAAGCAAGTTTTTTAAAACTCGGTAGTATGTCAAATATCAACTAACCATCCATCGATAAAGATCCATCATAAAAACGGTTCAAGTCAGTCAAAACTTGTCATGACGATACTCACAGGACATTTTACAAACGCAGTATGAATGGTGGTGTTTTATTTGCATTTTTTATCCAAACCATCATTAATTTATCCAACTAAGAAAAAAGGTTCCCATAATGAGAACATTGCGCAAAAGTTATTTGTTGATTGTTTTTTGCCTTTTATTATCAACTACGGGTGTATTAGCCGAAATTATCATCCTGGAAAACGATACGGTTATTCAAGGCAAAATAACACAATACGGTAAAGACTCACTTACCTTGGAGACACCTGCCGGTGTCGAAGATATACCTATTTCGAAAATACGTCTTATCGACTACCTTAGTACAGCTAAGAAATATCAGCAGTTAGATTCAGGAGTAAACAAGTTCATTTTATATTTAAAAAACGGAGAGATTGTAGAAGGCGTCATTACCCAGTTCACCAATGAGTTCTTAACCATTGATTCCCCTAAAGGTTACGGTGTGCTACAAATTCCTATCTCAAGTGTGAATTTTATTACCAGCGAAAGATCACATATCGATTTAAATCAAAGAGATGGCATTGGATATAGCCAAAAACGATCCACTCTGAATGCCTCTTCCGGGTTGTCAACCTACTCCAGTAACCAGATCAGTTACAAGTTTTTCATCGACAAGGAAGTATTCGGAAATATTCTCTTGGCTTACGGAACAGCTTCATATGGCGGGGATAAGTTACAGGTTCTGTCTTTAGATTATCGTATGGGAATGATTTTTAAGCGGATGCAAAATATTGTACTATATTACGGCGGTTCGGTTGGATATCTGCAAATTGATGACGACAGTAAAGATATTGAAGGTTCAGGAACCGGATTTGGAGCTTTTGCAGGTGCTGAAATATTCTTCCAATCCTTACCAAATTTTGGTTTTGCAGGTGAAATTGGCGTCGGTATGCAGAAAGCAGGTGATTACGAAGCCACTGATCTTTCTATCAGCTCTTTTCCATCTTTTTCAATTCATTATTATTTTTAGTTAGTTACAGTGTACAGTGCTGTTAGAAATTCTTTCTATATAAAAAGCCACCCCAGTTACCGGTGTGGCCCTCATATACAACAATGCAAAGTCTTCCTGTTGGGAATATTTTATGTATTCCTAAGATGCTATGAAGTTTTACATTTAAAACAAATTCTATTTGGCAATTCAGTCGGCTTTTACTTAATCAATCCCCAAACGAATTGATTTGACGTCACCAGATTTTTTTTTATCCTCCCGGGGAAAGTTCTCACGCGGTTTAGCGATCCTGACTTTCAGAATTCTACTCTCATATTCATTGTCATTCAATTGTTCGATGGAGTTCTTGGCACCTTCTTCATCAATAATCACAAATGCATACCCCTTCGAACGCCCAGATTCTCTATATCGAATGACATCAGCGGATTTTACTTCTCCAAACGTGTTGAAGAGTTTTTTCAACTCATCGTCTGATGTTTTAAAAGGTAAATTGCCAACATATACTCTTACGTCATTCACAATTCTCCTAGCGCTAAAATCAATAACATATTCTCGATCAAGATGTCCGCGAATCGAGACAATGACGAAAAATACATAAATATCAAGCAAGTTGAAAAATCGAGCTTGCTTGTTAGTCAATTTAATTCATATGCTAAGTAATGAATAAATGCAAGAATTCTTTTCAAAATAATTTTAAAATCTTGCATCTTCAATTCATCATTGATGACAATTTAATAGTCCCTAAATCAATACTCCTTGATCGCTCAACAGGAAGGGCATTTCTACCAAAACATTTGTCATCAATGATTCAGGCTAAAACTTGAACTCAAGTATCAAAGGAAATGTTAACAGAATTTCATTTCAAACGAAGCTCAACAACATTTTTGTGAATAATCCTATTAATTTTAGATTTAACCAATTTGTACAACAATGAAGCCATTAGAAAACCTATTTTGTCGTTCGGCACAAAATATGTCGCCCTACTCACCCATCGAACCTCCTGATCAGATTGCCAAAAGGCTGGGATTAAAAGAAAATCAAATCATTAAGCTGGATGCCAACGAAAACCCATATGGAACCGCACCAGATGTATTACACGCACTGAGTAACGTAAAATATTACCATATATACCCCGATCCAGCCCAAGTCCAATTAAGAGAGGCGATCGCAGCATATGCTCAATGCCAACCCGATCAAATTATCGCTGGCACCGGAGCTGATGAAATTATTGATATTGTATGCAGACTTCTTTTGGAACCCGGTGAAGCGGTCATCAATTTTACTCCTTCCTTTTCCTATTATTCACACATTATCGCTCTTAACAGGGGAAACATCAAAGCCTATCCTCGGGAATCGGACTTTACTATTTCCCTGGATAAGGTTAAGACCATCAATTTGACTAAAGTAAAGCTAGTGATCCTCTGCTCACCAAACAATCCTACCGGAAATCTTCTGGAAGAGCCGGTTCTTGATTATTTTTTAGACCAGGATCTGATTGTTATGCTGGATGAAGCCTATTATGAATTCTCAAGTCAATCCTATATGGACAAACTTAAAAATCATAACAACTTAATTATACTCAGAACATTTTCTAAATGTTTTGCTCTGGCAGGATTAAGAGTCGGGTACGGAATTGCGTCGAATGAACTGGCTCAAGCTTTGATGAAGATTAAACCACCATTCAGCGTCAATATAGCCGCTGAAGCAGCGCTTAAAATCTGCCTGCAAAACTTGCCGATCTATGAAAAACAGGTAAACCAAATAATAGAAACCAGAAATTGGACCCAGAAGAAACTTAGTAATTTTAATCAAATTGATGTATTTCAATCCCAATCAAACTTCATTCTTTGCCGGATTATGGATTACAATGCCAAACTACTGCACAAAAACCTGGAAAATAAAGGCATTCTGGTACGTTATTTTGAAACACCCCAATTACATGAATACATTCGCATTTCAGTGGGTACCAGGGAACAAATGGAAGTGTTTTTGGAAGAACTTGAAAAGCTGGTTGGTTAAAATCATCTCAATAACTTTGGATTGAGATGATTTTTGCGTGGGCTTGAAAACAGTGCTGAGTGGGTTGTTGGACGGTTTACAACTTTATTAAACGTTGGGGCTTAAAAATCTCAGCCATCCTCCTGCATTTTGGTTATAATTTCCTGAAACACCTGTTCCCAATTTTCGGCCGACGCTCTACAGGAACCAACCTTTTCGTGACCGCCGCCGCCATATTTATACATCAATTTTCCGACATTTGTTTTGCTGGTACGATTCAGAATGCTGTGACCGCAGGAAATATTTACATTTTTCTTTTCATTATCCCAGTCCAAACGGATTTCAATATTTTGGTCCGGATGGCTGGCAAATACAATAAACCGGTTCCCACAATAGATTGTTTCTTCGTTTAAAAGATCGGTCACCACAACGTTTCTTTCGAACCTGGTGCATCTTCTAAGCATATCTTTGAAAAGAATTTGCTGTTCATTGTATCGTTGGGTTCTTTCCATTACATCGGGGATCTGTAATATTTCATCAACGGTTTTAGTTCTACAGTATTGTATCATATCCAATACAAATTTTTCGTTATCGATAGTAAAATCTTTAAACTCGGAAAGACCGGTGCGAGGATCGATAATAAACGCCAACAATATCCATTGTTCCGCAAGCAATATTTCATCCAGGGTTAAATCGGCGGAATCATATTTATTGGCTGCTTCCAGCAAGGGCAAAAAATGTTTTCCAAAGGTTTCCACGCCACCGTAGTAATCCCAAATAACTTGGGCGGCGCTGAGAGCATCCCTTGAATCACCCTCGAATTCCAACTCCTTTATTTCAAGCCGCTCTTCCTCGCTTGAATGGTGATCAAACCATAGCCCGCAACCCTTTGCATAGGGAACATTTGCCAGAACATCATTTGAAGTAACCGCAACTTTATTATTTTGAATCTCCCTAGGATGAACAAACTTGTATTCATCTACAATCGCTTTTTCAGTCAGCAACGTTGCGCAGACCAAACCATCAAAATCATCTCGGGTTAAGAGTCTCATTTGAATCGCTCCTTTATTTCTATGATTAATATTATGAACCTTATTCTTACCAACTAATGCCTCGTAAATGAACGATTGCTTTATCAAAATGATCTATTTAATTTTCAGTTGGGGAATCATACTGATAAACACGAGTCATCAACTTAATAATCACACCTAAGAGCATCACAACCTTATTTCCTTTATCCACCGTCGGTTGAATGTTTTTCATGAATTATCCCTTGTTCAGGATAAAACCGGACATGAAACATTCCCATTTTGGGACTAATTTCCAATTAATCGTTATATATTTTTTGGAACGATTTACCCATCACATTATGTCCTTTGTTGGTGTCCTTTTTCTCCGATAACTTTGATGAAAAATACTTATAAACATAGTTGGTTCTTCTCAAAATATTATTAACAATTGTTTTGGCATTGGCTTCCTTGTCAGTGTCAAACCTCAGGGCCTTGTTACATATGCCGAATAATGTTTTGCTATTCAATTGTTTAAAATATTTAAATCGGAGATCGTAAAAATCCATAGCATAACTATTAAAATTATCCACTTTTAACGGTGTTAAGTACCGAGTTTTTTCTGTTCGTTGCCAACCAAAACTTTTGGCTAATCCTTTGATCTTTATGTCCTTGAAAAGTAGATCGCTATTACCAAAATCTATGGCCAAAACAAGGTTTTTATTTTTTGAATTGTACCTGATCAAATAATTGTTGGGGTTTCGATCTTCATCGTAATAGATCCACCGATTGATAGTATCCAACAATAACTGTTCAATTAATTCAGGATATACCGTGTAGTTGGCACCGGATAACTGTTCGGCTTTTTGGATAAGTTTGGTTGCTTTATATAAAACATTATCAATTTTTGTCACAATTACCGGAACCGAGAGCGTGTGGGTATAAAGGTCAAGAAAAAAGCAAATCATTGCCATTTCAGACATGAGCACATCTTTACCCTTAATAGGTTTCACCAGCCAATGACTTTCCGGAGATTTTTTTTCCACTGCACCTCGATAATCCCTTATCTCAGCAAAAAACGGGATTTTCATTACCGGATCGATTTTTAAAAAATCGTCTTCAATAAACGCCTCAAATAATTCATCTGCTGTTCTGTCATAGCACAATAACTTTATCAGGTCGTCATCATGAATAAATTTTTTAACATCATCATATTTGAATTTTTCCATTCCTACTCACTTCAAAAATATAATTGTAAAAGCCCTTTACCCTTTTCAGGGCGAAATATCATCGTCTAGTTGTAATACCAGTAAAGATAAAAAATCATTTGGATGTTCTACCCGATTTCGATTTTGGTACTATTCTCTTTATTTAGTTATTTTAATTAAACTTTATAAGCAATAAGGTACTTGCACCAGAAACAATCTAATTGCTTAAGAAGCAATGTTTATTACTGACTCGTCAATCATTACACTGACGAATGGGAAATGTACAACCAGCTACGTTGAACAGTCTGATTCAAATTCGAAATGGTTAAAATTTGCCCTTGTTTTATTACAAAATCGGGGCTGTAGCGTCTACTTCACTATTAAAATTTGATTAATTAGTCCAGTATAAATCACAAAATTAAGACTCTAAGATTTAGTTAACTTACCATAGACAGACGATTATCTCAAGAAGTGTCATTAATTTTTAAAATGAATTTGTAAACGCAAAAGCAATCCAGGTCTAAGGCTATGGAAATAAAAGAAGCGCGCTATGGTGGGAACTTTTGAAACGCCTTTTATGACTAGGCGATTATTTTTAAAAACCGAAAATAGTAAATGCTTCTCCCCTACCTTTATCGACAAGCGTAAAATGGGAAGAAGCAATGTCTGATCGACAGCATTATTCCTTCATTGCTTGTGTCCATTCTGACAATTCTTTTTTATATACTTTTTTCAGTTTTAGTTTTTTATATACTCTAAACAAATAGGGGGTCATTTCGATTTCATCCGGGTTGTTATCGAGATACTTTTTGTACTGGTCCATGGCAGCAATCCACATCTGCTCTTTCTCAAAGAAACTACCCAACATGAAGGAATTGTCTGGATAGTTTTCCTGAATTGTTTTTATCGAGCTATTAAATTGCTGCTTCTCGGTGGCATTCATCCAATGAACGGAATGGTTCTTATTAACCCCTCTACTTTTGAACGGTTTTAAAGATACCGCCAATTTTTCCCCTTTATAAGCATTGATAAAAAAGTCTTTGGTCTCGGCAAAAGGTTTTACCTCTACTCTTACAATTTCGTCGTTAGTTGGAGAAACATTGTAGATTTTGTTGTCTATATTCAACTCGTATCGATAATTACTCCCAAGATTTTCCCAAACCAAATAGGGATATTCGTTTGTTAATATAATATGCCGAGCTGCATCCAGTTTGACTTTAGAAACACGTCCCCTTCTCACAGTTGTATAAGACTGTGATTTACTGAATCGTTTCATTAAACCGGCAAGCAATTTATTGGCTTTTTCAGAATCCGCTAAGACTCCTTTTTTTGCCTGCAATCCTTCACTGGTTACGACAATCAATGAATTGGGGTGCAAAAGCAAATTCTTTCCTGTTTTCTGGTTGGTTATCTTACCGGAACCATTGTCACCGGTGCGCACCTGATATCCGGCAAAAAGGAATTTGTTGCGACGAACTTTCTTCCACTTTTCACCATTTCTCGTATATTCCACATTTCCTTTTACCTGAAACAAAACGGCAATAGGATCTTTTGTTCCACCATAGAGCGTACTCCCGGCAAAGAGCAATAGACTAACTATCAAAATTACTTTTTTCATGATAATCTCCATTGAAAATCAGATATTTACATTCCAACCATCAAACAATTACAAATAACAAAAACCACGACATGACGAACCGATTACTCTTATCGATTTTCAGTGTTGATAATTCAAGTCCAATTATTATCCCACTTATTTGTCGCTACACTTAACATTATTGTCGAAATAGGATTGATTATTGGCGTCTTGAACGCCTAAATCCATCACTCAATTCTCCTTCTGCATACTTCGTGACAAATTTTAACGGCTAATTCATATTATCCAAATTTTTTTGATTTATCACATTTTCCCTATTGTAACGGAAAACTGTTATCCCGAAATGATAAAAATTGTGCTCCAAAGGAAGCCTTGTCTTTTATCTCAATTACTTAAGAATCTCCCATGAATAGATAAAATACGATAAATTCGATACACTAAAATTGAGCCATCGCAGCAGTCGCTAATATAAAAATAAAGATGATACAGCGCGGCCATCATCAATACAATTTTACATAAATACGAATCAATCAAAAACAAGGTACCATCCATGATTCAAATAAAACTGACTGAAATAGCAAAAGAAAAGCTGATTGAGTTACTAAATACCGATACAAATAAACATGTCCGAATTGTTTATAAGGGGTTGGGCTGAAAAGGCAGCAAACTCGAATTAGCTCTGGATGAGCTAAAATCCGACGATAGCAAAATTATGACCGACGGTATTAAAATTATCTTTAATAAAAATGACAAACTTTATATCCATAAGAGTGTGGTTGACTACGACGAGTTATCAACAGATCCCGAATTCATAGTTACACCTTGGTTTAATGGATTTTAATGCCGTTTCATCAAACTGGTGCCTTTTTACTTTATCTTCAGGGTCAATCATCTTATTGTATCAATCCCATGTTTTTAAATTCATATCTGTTCAGGATTTTATACAGATCAACGCTAAATTGCCTTAGTTACGCCAGAAATTAATGGCCGGCCATTTATATCAAGAGGTTTAAAAGAGTTTGGTAACAAAGGTTCAATAAAATAGATAGTTTTTCAAAAAACTAATCCGATATTGGATCAGGGAAAATCCGATTGAACCCGAAGAAAGGTTTAGGAAGGATAGATATTATTTAAATATAGATGCGGATTAAGAGTAGAATTTTCAAAAACTTTGGAAAAGAGCATTTTAGGTAGGTCCTCCTAAATGAGAATCATAAAGCAGCAAAACAAAAAGATCACAACACAGACATATTCGAATAGAATTAAATAGAATTTGTCTTTCATTTTTGCTCCCCGGAATCTTTTGGTTTTTGTATTCATAGACAAATATAGCCTCCCAGACATAAGAAGACTTAAATAAAGATTATAAAAAATACAGTCGACTGTAGTAGTTGAAGAATTTTCAGCCTATTTTATTGGCATTTGAATCAATTCAAAAATCAAACCAAGAGACCCATTCTTCATTGCCACAACTAGTAATTTTGAGACCTAACACCGTCTAAATGCTCTATATATCTACCATAAGTCGGATCGATTTAACAAATATAATAACACCTTATTTATTTTTTGATTTATCTCAACTCATTTACCAGTTCTTATAATTTTTTATCAGTTCTTATGATCTTGCTTCGTCCCAAGACTATCACATAAAATAATAGTTTGCCAAAACATTTTATCAATAGATTCAAATCATCCAACTCAATACCATCTTGTGCCATATCTTTGATAACTTCAATAATGTCTCAGTATACCACTAATATTGAAGTTGTCCATCATAGATGATTGATATCCCATCAAAAAGCTATCATTGTCGATGCAAGAAGCAGATATTAATAACCAGGAAGTTTTTGACTGGAAAGTGGTAGTCGTGTGTTTTTAATGAAAAAGTTCAAGCGCTATTTTTCTTCTTATTTGAAAAAATTTAAAAATTGCCATAGGAAGTGGCTTTTATCATAGGTTATGCAGAAAGGGAAATAATTATCCCACATCAATTGAACTCCTTTTTTGAAACCTTTTATCTACTGAAAGTAACATATCCGGTCGATACCCCCGATTTCTCCAATTTTTTGCCATCGAACTGTCGAAATACTGTTCTTTGGATTTGTTTTTGTTACTGAAAAAAAACGCAATATGCTCAGCAATATATATGATTCATAGTCATATGATAGCTTTAGCTCTTCCAAACTACCATGAACCTATTGAAAGCTATCGTTCAAAAGTTTAAAAAAACCGGAAAAACCCAAAAACAACATACCATTTTTATGAACACCACCCAATTTAAAAAAAAGTAAATAAAATCATCCTTGATATTTGAACGATGGCCTCCGTGTTTTTTCTTCGACATTATATTCTATTTCTTATATAATAGTCTATCTTCACAAACCTGTTTCCATTACAGTCATCCAGCTACTGGTTAAGAGAAACATGCTATATTCATGCTGATCTCCGAAAGGTAAAGAAGATGCCCAAGGTATTGATCGTTGAAGATGAGATCGTTCTGTCCACATTACTACGTGCCCAATTAGTTCGTTTGGATTATGAAGTAGCCGGTGAAGCTACCTCCGGTGAAGAAGCCATCAGGTTAGCCCGGGAAATCAAACCCGATATTATTTTGATGGATATTATGATGCCGGGTAAAGTAAACGGCATTCAAGCCGCCGAGACAATTGTTCAAGAGCTTAACCTTGCAGTTGTTTTTCTCACTGCCAGATCCGATGAAGAAACCATCAATCAAGCCAAACAAGTAACCCCTTACGGTTACCTGATCAAACCGGTAAAAATTCATGATATAAAAGCAGCTATTGAGATTGCTTTAACCAGAAAAGCAATGGAAGAACAACTTTATAGAAGCCAGATATTGTACCAAGGAGTAGTTGAAGATCAAACCGAACTCATTTGTCGCTTCCTACCTGATAAAACCCTTACCTTTGTAAACAATGCATTCTGTCGGCATTTTGGGGTAGAAAAAGAGAAACTGATTGGGAAAACATTTGAGCAGGCAACACCGGAAGCCGCCCTACCGACCGATCCGGATAGACCTGTAATATCCTATGAACGCGTTTTACGCCTGCCCAATAATAAAAAAAGATGGTACCAGTGGACGGACCGTGCAATCTTTAATGAAAATAATGTATTAATGGTTTATCAATCCGTTGGAACTGATATAACTATTCTTAAAAAAACTGAGGCGGAACTGCTACAACACAGAAATAATCTTCAGGAATTAGTAGATGAGCAAACAGCGGATCTTAAAGCTTCCAAAGAAAAAGCGGAAGAGGCAAACCGGGCAAAAAGTGAGTTTTTAGCCAATATGTCCCATGAACTTCGCACCCCTTTGCATGGCATCCTTAGCTTTTCACAGCTCGGTATATCCAAAGCAACTACCATGACATCGGACAAAGTGGCACAATACTTCAGCAAGATAGAATTAAGCGGAAATCGATTATTGGGATTGCTAAACAATCTCCTGGATTTATCACAGATGGAAGCAGGTCAGATAGTCTATCATATGGCCGAAACCGACCTGTTTATGTTATCCAATCTAGTGGTTTCTGGTTTTAAGAAAGAATTGGATATTAAAAACCAGGTAGTAGAAATAACAAACCCGAAAATATCCACAAAAGTTGAATGCGACAGCTCTAAAATCGAGCAAGTGATTCGAAATCTCATATCCAACGCCATCGAATTTTCTCCCAAGGACAAAAAAATCAACATTTACTTTAATCAAATGGAATTGGAACAAAACAACAAATCCATCCCTGCAATTCAAATAGCTGTTAAGGATGAAGGTGTCGGAATCCCCGAAAACGAGTTGAATACTGTTTTTGATAAGTTCAATCAAAGTTCCAGAACCAAAACCGGCGCTGGCGGGACAGGGCTTGGTTTAGCCATATGCAACGAGATTGTAAAATCTCATCACGGTATGATAAAAGCAGAAAACCACACTACAGGTGGTGCGGTAATTACCGTAACTCTGCCCATATCACAAGATAATCCATAATTCCGTGATTATCACCACTTCATTATAAACCGCTTTTAAATTTGATTACAACATAGAGTTAATTCAGGATGGATCTTTTTCAAATCCATACAGGCCATCGATAGAGAGCGTGGCCATGAAATAAGTTTTGCTTTCCTCGTGCTCCTCGCAAATATCTTCCAAAGCCACCACAATGGTTTCAATCATTTCCTCTTCAACCAGCATCAGGATAATTTTGTTGTTTGGACTACTGCCAGCGAAAGCTTCTCTTAAACCGGCAAAAATGGGCACATTTTGAGATAAAATATGCCCCATTCCCACAGAATCAAGCACTGTGGCACCGGATACACCAATCTCCAAAAAAACGGATAGTATTTCATCCAGGTATTCTATTCTATTTAGAAAAATAACAGCAAGTTTCATAACAAACCAATGAATTAATGAAAATGTTCTGCTTCATATTGCTTAAATGTGCTAAGAATCTCGTCTGGGCTTTTACATTTAAACAGGTCATCATGCAGGGACGTATGCTGTAAAAGGCGTGATACTCTAGCTAGAAAGCGAAGTTGAATACTCACCTGTTCTTTTGGAAAAAATATTAAAAACACTAGTTTAACTGGTTGATTATCTAGCGAATTGAAATCAATATCTTTTTTCAACAAACCAACTGCAACAGAGATTTCCTTACAACTTTTGATCCTGGCATGTGGAATAGCAACACCATTACCAATTCCGGTTGTCAAAAGTTTTTCACGTTCAAAAAGACTGGCCAGGGTTTCCTTCCGATCAACTTGAGGATAGGCATTAAACTGAAGTTCCGCCAATTCTTTTAAAACATCTTCCTTAGTGTCGCTTTGCAAGTTTACGCTAATGCACTCTTTTTTTAAATAATCCGTAATCAGCATATCCTTCCATATAAAATGCGAATAAATTAATAAAAGATAAATATCAAGCAGGCAATCGCACCTTTTTTATATTCGTTTCACCAACTTTAATTAATGCGTGTTTAAGCCTGATAGGACCGATCAATTGATTCACAGTGATTGAAGCAATAAGAATCGTTTGAACATGAACACCGATCTCCGGAAATCGCCCGAAGACTTCGGTCAACAGCCCCAAACTCACACCTGCCTGGATAACAAAACCCAACTTAGATGTTTTTATAGATCCCGGGTTTGTCTCCAGTATACTTTCCACAAAAATATGAACTGATGAATATCATTATAGTGCGTGAAATAACTACGACAATCCCCAATATCCAACTGGTTTTTAAAACATCTACATCGATAGAAGCACCGGTAATGGCAAAAAATGCGATATATCGGCAGAGAGACTCTGTCCATTTTTATCAGAAAAGTTTTCCCCTGTTTGGAAAAATTCTGAATAGTAAATCCCGCTGCCATACAAATCAGAAGCGGTTCTAGATTGAGCACGATATCATGGGTATAATAAAGGTACTCAGCAAGAAAACAGCTGAATTTAACAACCATAAAACCCACACCAAGAATAACTACCGGGAGTTCAACTTTCACTGTTCTTATCAGGTAAACAATAGATCTGCCAAGAAAAAAGCCGATGATAAAAGCAATAAAAATCTCAAAGATTAAATAAAAGATAAAACTTAAATCGATTGAACGGCCAGTAGATAAAATAACCTGACAAAACGATACAACAATCCCAAAAAGAGTAACAACATCCGTTACGATAGTCACACTCAAAATCTTGTCGGAATACTCGCTCTTTGAGTTTGTCTCACTGATGATTGCGATAGCGGAAAATGGTGATCGCGCAACCGCTATAATTCCAAATATTGAAGAGATGGCAAATCGAATCAAAGCTGACATCTCAGCCATAAACGGGATAAATGTCGATATGGCAAAGATGGTCAACGTCACGCCGAAAAAACAACCATGGTTACACCAGTAATCAAAAACAAAATACTTTTCAAGTGATGTGCAATATTAGATATCTTTAACTCTCTGCCGGCACAAAATGCTATAAAAGCCAATGCCAAGCTGTTCAAAAATCCGAGATCAACCATTGTCTGTTGGGTAACAAATCTGAAAAAGTAAGGTCCAAAAACAAGACCGGTCAACAGATAACCGATAATTCTGGGCAATCCATACTCACCTAAAATAAATCCTATACAATAGGTGGTCAGCCGAGAACCAGCGTCGGGGATAGCTCATTCGACTTAGTTATCCAATTGGTATGTAGAAGAATAATCAAACTACCGAAAGCAATGAATAAACTAAGTAATCAAAATACCATGTGTTCAGGTTTCGTTTTTAATCGGAATCTCGGTTTTATCGAACTGGGCTAATATTAAGCGAGGACTCAATAACTCACTTGCTAAAACAGATATCACAACAATGGTGATTAAGGAATTTCCGACGGATGGATATAATAGGCGAAAATTTAGAATGATGGCTATTACTAATCCGCCTTCTGATATTAATCCGAGCCCAAATCCAACTGGAACATTATAAAACGGCTTAAAAATTCGTGTTGCCAAAAAACCACCCGTTACTTTGCCCAAAATCCTGACTAAAAAATAGATAATCCCGACAAACAGGCTTACGTCAAATTTAAATTCCCAACTTGCACCGATAATCAATAATAATATAATGTATATGGACTTTTCTGCATGAACAACAATAGATAAGGCATGCAATCTTTGACGACAAAAATTGGCTGTTATTATTCCACAAAGCAAGCCAGCGATTAAAGGTGAATAATGGACATGATTGGCCAGACCACCGCAAAACAAGATGATCCCAATTAGAAATACCATAAACTCTTGTTGTGAAAACTGGGATTTACTCAATATAATAAGAATAACTGCCGGAATAGCGCCTACCAATATAGAAATCCCGAACAATTTCATTGAACCCAAAATACTGAAAGCCTCACTGTCGATATCGGAAATAATGCTCAGCGCCACTGCAAAAAAAGCTAGGCTGAAAAGTCCGTCAACACTGGAAATATACCTCATTAAGTCCAATAATCCACGGTTCTTGATTCGATAGTTCATATTTACAATGGCAATGGCCGATTGTGCAGTGCAAGAGGCAGTTGATCCCAAGGTCAGGGCAGCTAAACAGATAACAGTTTGAGAAAGAATGAAATATCGGTCTAATATCAGATACATCGAAACACTAACGATGCAAAATGTAACAAAAGATTGAACAGCGGTTATAGAAAAATAGCGGCGGGGCAGTGTTTTCAGCAAACGATATTCGAACTGAAGTCCGTATAGAAAACCAATCCAACTTAACCCAAATAATAAAAACGGATTCAGTTTCGGAAGTGTATTGGCATCAAGAACATTGAGTCCCATCCCACCAAGCAACAAACCAATGAAAATATACTCAGTACCAGTCAGCAATATATTCCTGAAACCCATGGGAAGTCGCCGGTTCAAGAATGTAATACGTGAACCAATAAGAGCGATAATGGCTATAATAACGATGGCTAAAAGTAACTTCATAAAATCGCAGAAACAGATAATAAATAGTACATTAACAACAAACCGTATTTTTCAGGAGATTCTGACTAAAAACAATGCTCTACAACTGCTAGTGCAAATTTTCGTTAACCTGAAACGAAAAAATATTCAAATAGGGCACAAAAAATCTGTTTAATATAATAGGAACTTTAGGGAAAAATAGCAGTAAGAATTAGATTGAAGAGTCATATTTTAATTCATAATCCTTTAAAATCAGCATATTGTTGATTATAATACTATATGAATTGCAGTTTTATCAAAAACTAACTTCATTATTTGTTGCAATATAGTGATTTAATTGGATATCTTAATACCGAGTATGTGAAAAATCCCAATTTGTTTCACTGTCATTCCCAAAAGCAAGTGATGAATTTTTCATTGATTCAACAGACGGTCATCAAATGTTTTGCAGAAGGATATGGGGTTTGTAATTATCAGTATTTATAATTTCGATACATGTTTTTGAAATAACAAATACTAAAGCCGAAGTCTATTACTTTATCCAGATAACGATACATTGCGATTAATTTGCAACGTCTCAATTCGGATTAAAGCAATCCGAATATGTAAACATTTTTGAAGGCCAATTGAGCCAGTATAAAACTGTCATTTTTTGTAAAAGATTGATACTCAGTTTTAAACTTTGTAAGTAAAACCAACCGCTTTGTATAATTCAAAAAATATCAAGTGTTGATATATTTAAAAAAAAACTAACATTTTTCTTGCAAAAGGATTATCTTTCTCATAGAATATTTAAATATGTAAAAACGCTTTATTATTGCTTTTTATGAATTTTCATTGGTAACTATCCATATAAATCTATTAAGGAAATTAACTATGCTGTCCCCAGAAGAAATCAAATCGAAGCTCATGTTAAAGAAAGTCACTCAAGCGAGACTGGCCGAAGAGTGCGGAATTTCACGATCTCAATTCTCAACCATTATCACCAAAACACAGTCTGTTCTGCCAAAACTGTCAAAAGTGCTGGGAGAGAATCCCTTCGAATTGAAAGATGCAAAAAGATCTCGAGCAAAAAAGAAATAAATTGTTCGATTTTACCGTCAACTTCAGGAATATAGTTGTTAAATATTTTTAGTTGATGTACCGTTAAGCCGACATTTTTCAATCGTGCTAATTCACTGTAATGGTCTGATACATTTCGGAACTTTTATCAGACATATTCAATATGTCGCCTGATACCAAAATAAAAATTCTGACCATCAACGACGAAAGCTGTTTTCTGGATATCATCGAAAAACACTTTCAAAAAAAAGGATATGTTATCCTGAAAGCGGAAAACAGTGATAAAGGACTGGAGGTTTTAAAAAAAGAACAACCGGATGTGGTCCTTATCAATCATATTGCGTCGGAAAATGGCGGATTTGATGTTGCCAGTACCATTTCAGCAAAATCACCGGATACACTGCTTTATATTGCATCAAAAAATGCTACATCTGGAGAGGATGCCGGTGTATTAAAAATAAGTATCTGGGGGGTTGTCAAAAAATTCTCCCAAAGCCTGCAGGATTTTGAAAACATTCTGAGCAGAACTTTTGAAAAAACAAGGCTGCAAAAAGAAAACCGACGATACAAAGCCTATCCAAAAAACACCCCCCAACAACTCAATCAACCGAACAATTCTTCAAAAAATAATACAACCAAATACCTACAGCTGAATCAGGAAATTCAGGATCGTTGTACAAGTTCAAAAAATCTGCTAAAAATCCGAGCGGAAAATCTTCAGAAATTAAACGATCAACTGATTAAAGAGCTTTCCTTTCGTGAATTATTTGAGAAAAAACTCAGACAAAGTGAAGAAAAATACCGCTCCATCATTGAAAATATTAAAGAGGTTTATTATGAAACGGATTTATCCGGACGCATTACCTTTTTAAGTGGAAACATATCGTCGGTGGAAAAGGAAAAAAAATTGGGCCTGAATTATCGCAACATCATGGACAAATCCAATCGTAATAGAGCTTTTCGTTCATTTTATCAAGTGTTTAAAACCGGTAAGTCGGAAGATACCGTCGAATTGGAAGTTCAGTTTGAGAACGATGACAAGAGAAAATTCGAAGCTTCTGTTTCGCTATTAACCGATTCCACATGCAATCCCATTGGTTTTTGTGGTATCCTACGCGATATCTCCCTTAGAAAAATAAAGGAACAAAAACAGGATTTATTTCGGAATAACCTGGAATGTCTAGTAAAAGAACGAACAGATGAGTTGAGAAACACTAAAATAGAGGCGGAAGCAGCTAGACTAGCCAAATCGGAATTCATGGCCAATATTTCCCATGAGTTAAGAACGCCTATGCACAGCATCCTGAGTTATTCAAAATTCGGTATGGATAAAATTGAGTTGGGTGACAAAGAAAAATTGTATAGATATTTCAATAATATCAATTCCAGTGCTCAGCGATTGATGGGATTACTGAATGATCTTTTGGATCTATCCTGTCTTGAATATGATAATCAAAGTTTCAAAATGGAAGAGTACGAGATCTTTGATATTGTTGCAGATCTTGTTTCCGACTTTGATTCTATTCTTAAAAAAAACCATCAATATCTATATATTGAAAAACCGGATATATCTACAAGCATTGTTTGTGATCGAAAAAAAATCATCCAGGTGTTACAGCATTTGCTTTCCAATGCAATTAAGTATTCACCGGCTGAAAAGAGTATTGCAATTTCATTCAATGAAAGCGAACTCATCATCAACGACAAAACTGTTTCCGCTTTAAAAATCACCATTGCCGATCAAGGTATCGGTATTCCGGAAGATGAACTGGAAACCATTTTCGAAAAGTTCATCCAAAGCAGTAAAAGCAAAACCGGAGCTGGTGGAACAGGACTGGGATTAGCTATTAGTTTTCAGGTAGTAAAAGCACACTATGGCAAAATCTGGGCAGAACGTAATCCCGAGGGCGGTACCGTTATCTGCATGATTTTGCCCTTCAATCACAGTTTCCTGATAAAGAAGGATCTAAAAAACTAACCAATACTGAAATTTTTCAGAAATGTTGATCGATTCGTTTGATCGATGGGTATTATTCTCGTCAAACTTCCCACCTCTGGATATGCTTAACAAACGAAAAAGGATAGATAGTGCAACATCTATCTCAAGTCTGGTATTCTTTATTTTATCCCATTTTACCACAGGGATACAAAATCTGGCGATTTGCCAAAAACAACTCCAATGCTTTCACTAGCCATGGAACAAAAAACCGAATGTCAACATCACCATAAGAATGAACCACATCTAAAAACCAATTTTCTCCAAGTGACGGCAATCTCGGAAAACCAGCAGGAAGCGGAAGAACTGATTGGTTTACTGACAAAAAAACGTATTGTGGCCTGTGCCCAAGTTCAAGGCCCCAAATCCGTCTGTCAGGCTGATGAAAAAACATGGCGATGCCGATTCAAAACCTCCAAAGACCTTTTCCCTCAGGTAGAAAAAGAATTATCATTGTTTTTCCAGACTCGGAAATATTCAGTCAATACGCTTCCTATCGTAAAAGGAAGTCCTCATTTTTTGAACTGGTTAGCAGACAAATTACAATCGGTCTGAATTTCAGCGTATTTTCTCCTCCTGAGTATTATTTCTCAGCCTAACTTTTAATTCCATTCTACCGATTCATTATCTGATATCATTAAGTGAAGGTTATACAACATTAGTTATGTCATTCTGGAGTCCAAACGACATAACTAATCTTTTAGCGATCCCTAAGTAAATTAAAGGGGAGATTTATCATTATTGAATTGGCATAAATTGCATCCAAGAACTCCTCGGGATGAAAGTTGGAAAAGCTAAAACAAATAAAGAATAATGGCTACGTCCCTATTATGCAGACTTTCACAACTACTCATCGTTTTATGGAAAACCGCAACAGATACCAATCGATTTATATCAGTAGAATCCAATATACTCATTCAATAACATGGCAATGACTAACATTTCAGTTGCAATTAGTCTGTTTTTTATAGAAACTTAGAAAACAAAAAGAAGCTCCCGATGCTTTTTTGTCATCAGGCTTTTTACTGATAACAACTTGTTCATTTTAGTTTTTGTTACCTAAAATATTGGCACCGATCCTTTTTATAACGGAGTGACAAATGGACATCAAAACAGTTAAAATAGAAAACCCTGATAACTTGAATCTTATCTTAGGGCAATCACATTTTATTAAGACAGTAGAAGATATTTATGAGGCAATGGTCAATTCAGTTCCCGGTGTAAAATTCGGCATGGCTTTTTGTGAAGCGTCAGATAAATGCCTCGTTCGACACACCGGCACTGATGAAGAACTAACAGAGTTGGCAAAAAAAAACGCTTACGCACTTTCAACCGGCCACGGGTTTATTATTTTTATGAAAGACATTTTTCCCATCAATGTCCTGAATTCAATCAAACAGATTCCGGAAGTTTGCAAGATCTATTGCGCGACAGCCAATCCTGTTGAAGTCATTGTAGCAGAAACCGACTTGGGACGAGGTATTATGGGGGTTATCGATGGATTTGCTTCCAAAGGTGTGGAAACAGACAAAGATATTGAGGACAGAAAGAACCTGTTACGAGCCATATCCTATAAGCAATAATCGGCAAAAAACGTATCTTATGGAAATAGTCTTTCATTGATCATAACTAAATCAATTCATTTCCAGATGTTCTAGAAGAATGATGAATACTGATGAGTTCTTTGATTTTATTATTGTCGGCGCTGGTCCCGCTGGTTTAACATCCAGTATTTCAGCTGCGAAAAATGGGTTTAGAGTATTGATTTTGGAAAAAGGAATCACCACCGGTCCCAAAATTCGCGGGGAAAGTTTCAGATCAAACCCGTTTCTAACCGATTTATTAGGAGATAAGTTCTTCACAGAATATTGTTTTAAAACCACCGGTGCTGCAATTTATCACAGCCCAAATGACCTCCAACAATTTAAGCTATCAAGTAACACCCCCTTGTTTTTTTTTGAATGGCGACATCTAATTGACACTCTGGAAGCAAAAGCCAAAAGCTTGGGAGTGACTATTAAATTTCAATCGGAAGTGATGGAACCCATTGAAAATGATTTAGGCATATGTTCGGGCGTTAGATATAAAGACATTGCTGGAAATATTCAAGAGGTGAATGGACATGTGTTTTTTGCTTGCGACGGGCATCAAAGTATTTTGGGTAAACATTACAACATTCCATATGACTTGATGAATTGCCCCATGGTAAAATGCCTGGCTCATAATGATTTTTTCGATATCAACGCTATCCCGGATCTACAGTTTTATCTTATCGGAAATGGAGATTTGGAATTTGCGCCGGATTTTCCGCAATCTGTGGCTTACATGTTTCCAATCGGTGGAAAAAGGATGGAATTAGGATTAATGCTCCGCATGACTCATGCCCACAAAATGAAAAAGAAGGTCATCATACCGGATGATAAAAAACTGATGCAGGTTTGGAATCGATTGAAAGAGGATTACCCAGGATTCAGTCAGTTTTTTAAAAACACCGCCATCGAAGTGGAAGAAACCACTGGTTTATCCAACGCAAAATTAGTTGATCGTTTTATTGTTAATCCGGGCATTGTGCTTATCGGTGATAGCGCAGGATTCATTGATCCATTTGGATCGTCTGGACTATTATCCGGAATGATAATGGGCGATTTTTGGGCAAATTTACTTTCGGATAGTATTAAAACTCTGCCTTCAAGACCAAACTCCGACAAAGTAATAGAGCAGATCTGGAACAAAAAAAACTGTACAACATATGAAAATTCGTTTAAAAAAACAGATATCTACAAAAAAATCCGATTTTCATACCGACTCATTAGTAAATTCGAATGGTATATTTTTAAACACCTCAGAACATCCAGCCGTATCAATAATCGCTGGAGATTTATTCGTTGGGCAATGCAAAAGGTCTGACTGAAACCAGACTTTAAGGGGGAATGCAAACCGATATTTTCTAAATATCGTTGCATCTAAAGAAATGGTTTTTTATTGCTTTTACAAGGAGTGAAATCTGCCGCTCCTCGGTATCAATCAATAAGCAGTCAGGGCATAGAAGCCTTCAAACAGGTAGTTAAACATTGAATATTGCCATAAGTTATTGAGACTTATCAGTCCTTATAAGATAATACTGTCATGAACAAATATTACAGTATTAAAACTGGTGTTACGAATTTAGTAAAAGACACCTTCACTTACATCCCTCAAAATCTCTAAAAATCTATTACTGACTTGCCTCAATGATTCAAGTCAGCATAAGGTATCATTGATTTTTATGATCATTCATTTAGTTAATAAATTGCAATAGGTTCCGATAGATAAAATCAATTGAGATTGCCACCGTTGCTTTATAATAGTAACATATGAACTACATCGATCAAGGCGGAAATTTTCTAAAGTGGTTTTCCAGGATGTCTTTTTTACATTTTAAACAGAATTCGAAATAAGAAAGTCTTATACACGCATTGCGAATACCTACAGATGACACAACTGAAAAAAGCAATCAGAAAAGTATCAGAGGAAAATCTTAACACTGCTGAAAAAATTTTACTGCGTCTTTCAGAATCAATTACAAAAATTGACACATCTAAAAACCGGAAAGTCAATCAGAAACTAGAATATATCAAAGACGTTTTACGTAAGACCAATGCGGATGTAAGAATACAAACCCAAAAGGACATCGAAGCGGATATTCAACAAAAAGAGCAACTGGTCGTAACAATTGCATCATTGGAAAAAAGCCTGAAAGAGCAAAAAGACGCTTTGTTAGAAGATGAAGTTAAATCCGTATTGACCGTTGATGATCTCCGGCAATGGAAAACCGACAATGTGGACAGATTGGACAATCAGCTTTTAGCTCTGAAAGAAAAAAACAATGAACTTAAGGCAAATCTGAAAGCTAAAACCAGGGAGAATAAAGCTGAAACAGCTGAATTAAATGAACTAACAACAGAAATAAATGACTTGATCAAGATCAATGAACGGATGAAGGTAAAAGATCTAACCAGTGTCATTTTGAATGAACAAAAAAACCTGGAAAAAGAGCGAATAAAATTTCTTCAAAAAATCGTTAATTTGACTAAAACTAAAACAAAAGATGTCAATGTGGATAACGAAATTGGAAAAGTTGAATCCGATTTAAAAAGAATCGAAGGCAAAATATCCGCACTGGGAGTCTCTTTACCAAATGAACATCAACAAGATGAAAAACATCCGCCCCCAAAAAATCAAAAAGCAGTCATTCCGGAATTAAAAGAGATCGAAAGCATCATCACCCAGGTTCGAAAGACCATAAAAAGCAAACGGATTTTGCTGGCTGCATTGAAAAAAATAAAAAAAGATCTCGAAAAATGCAATAACTGCCTTGAAATCTGTACTACAAGACTTGAAGGGGAAAAAGAAAGAAAAAGAAAAGAAACCTTACGCCAGAAGTGGATTCAGGATAAGAAGACATACCGCAAAAACCTTGAAGAATCAGTACATTCCGTTAGAACAGAAATAAAACAACTAAATGAATCCATATCTCGTACAAACGTGCAATACCAGTCCATATACAATATCAAGGAAACCATCCTCAAAGATGTAACGAGTATTCTGGATAAGGACATAAAGTTAAATAAAGCCCAAGACACTATTCTGACGATTGAAGAAAGAGAAAAAAACCGAATTCTACCCCATGATCTGTGGTTCTTAAATGTTAAGAGCAGAATTGAAACAGCCCGTCAGACAATAAGCCTGGGAAAAATGTCCAAAATCTTCCTTTTCCCTCATCAAGCATTTATCAGATACCAAACCGGTAAATATATCCGATTGGATTTGATCAAGGCGGAAAGGGAATTTCAAAATCTGGGAATACTCTCCCAGGAATACCTGGAAAAAGTTGAAATTTTTAACCGCAAAGACAGCCAGGGAAAACAACTATCGCTCGATATCTTACGGTTTCAGTAACCATTTTACTACGGTTATCGAACCTCAAGTCCTTCTATATTTTCCAATATTTTCAACTTCAATTGTACTTTTACGCCCTCGTTTTCTCGCCCCTTGATTTTTTCAACCACTCAATTCATCATAGAATTTAAACGGTTGAACGACTTGCACCAACTGTAAGTATCCACCTTTGACAATTTCGATATAAAAAAAAACATGCCGACCAATCTTCCGCCAGAATATTTTAAAATTGAAAAAAGATATGGAGATGAACAGGGTACAGATGAGAAAATCGCCTGTCTGGAAGAGATGATGAGTGTGATTCCCAAACATAAAGGAACTGATAAACTTCGAGCCGATCTGAGAAAACGAATCTCAAAGCTTAAATCCGCCGATCATTCGAAAAAAGGTGCCACACGTAAGGAATCTGCCTTTAATATCAGCAAAGAAGGAGCCGGGCAGGTGGTAGTGGTTGGTCCGGCCAACGTTGGAAAATCATGTTTAGTATCCGCCCTGACCAATGCGTCTCCAGAAATATCAAACGCACCGCATTCAACCTGGAAGCCAACCCCAGGCATGATGCCGTTTAAGGATATTCAGATTCAATTAATCGATACTCCGCCACTCAGCCACGAATACATGGAAATCGGTTTACTGGACCTAATTCGACGTTCGGATCTGGTTCTTCTTATGGTTGATCTCCAATCTGATCCGTTCCAACAACTGGATGAAATGGTCAAACTGCTACACGACAACAGAATCATTCCATTGCGTCTGAAAGAACAGTTTTTAGAAGAGAAGCGCAACATTACTTTCATTCCATTCCACATTCTGGCTAATAAAAACGACGACGAGACTTCAGACGAACATGTAAATATTTTCTGCGAATTGCTGGAAGATGATTGGCCGTTACTTTCCATATCAGCCACCAGTGGAAGAAACCTGAATCAACTAAAAAGTATTCTATTTCTACGTCTTAATATTATTCGTGTTTACTCTAAAACACCAGGAAGACTCGCTGATATGAAAGCTCCGTTCGTCCTAAAAAAAGGTGATACTGTCGAAAAATTTGCCGCCAAAGTTCACAAAGATTTCGTTGATAAGCTAAAAATTGCCAAAATCTGGGGCAAAGATGTCTATGACGGTCAAATGGTTCAACGAGACCACATCCTCCATGACGGTGATATAGTGGAAATTCGCATCTAATGCCTGTTTTATTTGAATAAAAATCAACGGATTGGAAGACTGAATTGGGGATTGGAATGGTAATTTGGGATCTTCGTTTTTAAGCTGCCAATTTCATCTATTGACCCTTATCCATTCATATCCCTTTTTTTTAAGTCATAACATTCTAACTGATTCGGCTTAATATAAAGCAGTTTATCCAATATTTAAGTCATTTGCTATAATGGACAATAATTTATAAAATACATACTAATAATAAAATACAAACAAATTTTTGGAGAAATTGTCATGAAGTCGTCCTGGATGGGTCAAATGTTGGACAAAATTGCTGATTTGGGAAAATTGTATTTAGAATTACCAATCAAGAAACAAAGCTTAAAATCGATGAAGCATCTATGCCAGACTCTTTTATTAAGGAGGGGTGAGGCATCTGGAACAGCTTTGGCTAAAGAGATCGTTGTGGCATATACCAAAATGAATGAAAATGAAAAAATCAAGTTTCTCAATATGCTGACGATTGATTTTGCCCCGAAACCAGAAACTGTTCTAAATGCAGCTCAACAATATGTTAAGAAACAGGATTTTACAAATTTCCAACATCTGTCCAATGCCATTGAATCACCCAGGCTCGATTTGATTCGTATGATCAACTATGCCCCGGGGGGAATTGCCGCCATCATTCAGATGAGACGACTTTTGCTAAAGGAATTAAAAAAGGGATCCGATTTACTGCCTCTGGAAGTAGATTTACTTCATTTATTATCTGCTTGGTTTAATAGAGGATTTCTTCAATTCCAACAGATCGACTGGAATACACCGGCAGTAATATTGGAAAAGCTGATAGCATACGAAGCCGTACACGAAATTAAAGGCTGGCATGATTTGAGACGCCGTCTGGCTTTGGACAGAAGGTGTTTTGCTTTTTTCCATCCAGCCCTACCCAGCGAGCCGTTGATCTTCGTTCAGGTCGCTTTTACCAAAGGAATCGCCCGTAATATACAGCCGTTATTGAACTCAAAAAAGGAATCCAAACAACTGACCTCAGCGAATACAGCCATATTTTATTCTATCAGTAATTGTCAGGATGGTTTAAAAGGTATCAGTTTTGGAAATTTTCTCATCAAGCAGGTGGTAGATTATATTTCCAAAGAGATACCGAACATCAAGATTTTCTCAACCCTGTCACCAATACCAAAATTTAGAAAATGGCTGGAAAAACATTATTTAAAAAGTAAAACTTGCGTGTTGAGCGACGAAGACAAGAAATTGTTGTCAAAACCTGATTGGTACAAAAATAAAATAGTTCGAAAAAAGCTGAAAAAACCACTCATTGATTTATGTGCTCAATATCTATGCCAGGAGAAAAAACGAAATCATCCTTATGATCCGGTTACCCGATTCCATCTGGGCAATGGTGCAGAGATTGAAAACATCAACTGGGAAGCTGATCTGTCTAATCGGGGCCTTTCTCAATCAGCCGGATTGATGGTTAATTATCGATACAATCCATCCAAAATTGTTGCCAACCACGAAGCCTATGTAAATGAAGGAAAGATTATTATTTCTTCAAAGGTAAAGAAGATCCTGGAATAACCTCTTGGTATGACTTAATCCGTAATTAAAATACTTATAATATAAGAAATTACAACTTACATAAAGCAAGATCAAACATCTTCGAACATATATACATCATGGCAAGAACCATTGATTTATTTTACAGTTCAGATGATCCCTTGTTTAAAGCATTGAAGGAAACCGTCTGTCTAAAGTACCGCCTGGAGATTTGTTGAAGAATGACAATACTATAGTGTCTTATTTCATACCATTTAACTATAGCTTCCCAAATAGAATCGGAACGACTATTATACAACCAAAGAATTGGGATTAAGCTACAAGGAAACCAATCAGATGATCGTCAATATAAATAAACATCTAGCGAAAGCACTCTATCAGACCGCTTTCGACCGGTGTAAATGTTATGATCTGTTGTTGGAAAATGCTTCTCATCGGATATGCCTATATATGTGGAAAATGCTCCTATATCGTGATTTACTCTTTTGGCAATCCGATTGATAACCTCCTGGATTAATAACGAATCACCCATGGTTAAAATCATTGATTTAGAAAAATTTCGTGCTCAAAAAGCAGAAGAGCATGGTTTCTCATTATGGAAAAAGCGTTTTGGTGAAACTTTCCACTCAAAAACCCGCTTTTCTGATTTATCTAATCAGACACTATTGTTTCTTTCCACACCGGGGGAAGACAATATCCAAGCCTTTAACGAAGTGATATTCGAAACATTGGACCTGGGAAATCAAAAGCGTCTCGATATGCTGGATTCAGAGCAGAAAATGGAAGTCTTGGATATTCAGTTGTTTCTGGCAGATAGAGCGCGTTTTGAGATCATGTCTCGCCTGGATTGGCTGCAATCTTATCCTGAAGAGCAGCAACCCATCAAAAGTTTATTACTGGATTTTGACCAATACCGCTACAAATCCTTTAAAAATCCACCATTATTATCACCTGATCATTCGGAATTTGAACATTTCCAAAAGTTGATCAACAGGGAAAAAGAAGTATTCATCCGTAAGTTATTTACAAATGCACTCAGTACATTTAAAGAATATATCAAAGATACGGATGAATAAAACAGTATTCAAAGCCTCTAAGCACCTATCAATTTTATTTCCAGTGAATGGTTATGAATTTTAGCGAAAAAAAGGCTTTTATTCCCGACGATTCCAGCAACATTGGTCTATCCATAGCCCAAACGCCTCTAACAGACGCGCACGTATCTTGCCTTTACAGAGTCTTCTAATAAAAATAGAATAAAAAGCCATAGTCACTTCAGCACTATTATAAAGATTATATTTTAATGATAATATTAACTTTTATCTTCATATACCTAACTATCTGGCTGAAGGCTTACGTTATAAAACCTCTCCAATAAATTGATTTTATGGTATTTTTAGAGTTTTTTTTATTTTTTAGACAATTTGTTTATATTATTCTAAAAAACCGAAATCATCCATTGATCAATTATTTTACTTCATAAGAGTGATTTAGCATTCAAGGAAAATAAAATATGAGTTTTTATATTGATGACGGATATCTTTATTGTGAAGATCTTAAAATCAAAGATATTCAGGATAGAGTCCCTGGCAGTCCGTTTTTTTTATATAGTCTTCAGCAGATTAATACCAACTACCAGGATTACGAATCTGCAATGGGAGGGATTCCATCGCTGGTTTCGTATGCCATAAAAGCGAATTCGAACCTTTCGATTCTACGACACATCCGTGAATTGGGTGGCGGTGCAACACTGGTCAGCGGCAATGAATTAAAACTCGCTCTGGCTGCAGGTTTCAGTCCCAAAAAAGTCACATACAATGGAAACGGAAAAACACTAGCCGAACTATCCCTGGCTATTCAGCACGGTGTTATGATAAACATTGACAGTGAATTCGATCTGGAACATATAAAACACAGCACCGGTGAAAGCGGTACAAAAGCGAACCTTCTTCTTCGAATTAATCCGGATGTGGATTCCGAGGTGCATCCTTACATATCCACTGGTCTTAAGAATTCAAAATTTGGAATCATGAATGAACGACTTTCCTGGTACCTGGACAAGATCAAAGAATCAGAAAAGTTGAATCTAATTGGTATCCATTGCCATATCGGCTCCACCATTCAGAAAACAAGAATCTTTCAAGATACAGCCCGGATCATGATGGAATTTTTTAAAGCCATTCGTGAAAAAGGATTTAACATTGAATACCTGAATATTGGTGGCGGTCTTGGCATCGATTACGAGAAGAATCAGCAAATACCCACCCAGAAAGATCTGATTGATTCCATCAAGGAATATCTTATAGAGGATATGACACTGATTATTGAACCAGGACGATCAATCATCGGTAATGCCTGTGTACTAATCAATCGAGTGTTGGGAGTGAAATCAAACGGAAATAAAAACTTTATCGTAATAGACGGCAGTATGGCAGAACTGATACGCCCAAGTTTATACGACAGTTTTCATCATATTGGTTTTATCGAACCAATCAACGGCGAAATAAAAACGTTTGATATTGTTGGTCCTATTTGTGAGTCAACGGATTTTCTGGGTAAAGACAGGGAATTGCCCACACCCCACGAAAATTCAGGCTTGGTGGTTTACGATACTGGTGCCTACGGGTATGTTATGAGTTCCAATTACAATGTTAAAATGCGTCCGGCAGAATACCTGGTAGATGGCAGAAAATTGTTTAGAATCCGTCGCGCTGAAACCATGGACGATTATATGCGGCTTTTTGAAAATGAACCGGTTGCCATTTAACAGATAAACCTCTTAATTGTCTGAAATTCTCGATCGTTCCAATACCTTATTCTGCCATTGGCTGAATACAACCATCATGGCAGCATCATCAAAAACGTCATCGGCGAAGATATCGAAATAACGTCTGTATTTGTACTTAGGAAGATCGGGTAAGAGTTTTTGAATTTTTTCCATGGCATACGCTGTCACCAATGATAACTCAACAGCTTTTTCAAGGTATCGTCGGTGTAAAGCAAACCAATCATCTTCATTCGGTCCGACTTCCTGATTACCAAGGGGAAAACTAAAAAAATCTTTAACTGATATTTTAGGGGCTCCCCATTCAAATCCAATGGGTATGATTTTACTTTCAAGAAATAGGGCGTCTTCATCTTCGCCCTTGGGTGCTAATTTCTGATTGTTGTTTTCCTCATCTTGTTTTTCTTCTTCAACCGCCTGTTCGGTAACAATTACCTTTTCTTTTTGTTGAGCAGCAACCTGGTTTTCTTCCTGCACATGGATTTTTGCCTGCTGGGTGATCTCTTTGGTGTGAGCATTCACATCCTCCTGGGTCAATTCATCTTTTGCCGCAATCTCCACCATTATTGGTTTTATTTTATCTATATACCGATCCACCTTTTTAGGACTCATGTGGCTTTGCGATAAGTCTCTGGCTGCGGTTTTTGCCAGGAAATCAAGATATTTTTGTACAGTATCCTGGTTAAGAGCTCCTTTCTTTTTAACACGTTGATATAATTTAGTTAATATAGTTTCCAGATAACCAGTTATCTGATCCTGTGTCATCCCCTTTTGCCCCTTTTTTTCCTTCAGTTTTTTCATAACGTATCTACGCCTTGCTGTTTTGGAAGACAAAAGGATTTGTTGAGCAGGCTTGGCAACAGTTTTTTTTATTGGGGCCGATGTTTTTTCAGTTTTTTTGATACTTGTTAACAGCTGAACAATCAATTTATGTATATCCCTGACCGAAGAATCATCCAAGTTCATTGCATAATCTTTAAATTTTACTAATCGATCAGCATTTACTGCCTCCATTTGCACCAGGAAATGATTAACATAAGCCGGACCTTTATACTGTAAAATGGTTTCTAACATGAGTATCACTCGTGGTAGAGATAAGACTTGAAAAGCCTTTAAGATTCTTTTAAACTCCATCTCCGCCCGTTCGGAGGTCCGTTGTGCTGATCCATTGTGAATTCCGGGATTATATATATACAACCTCTCGAATGTTGATTTCCGTATAACAGGATGGCTTTTTTCAGCACGATCCCGGTGAACAATAGAAAAAAGCCTTGTCAATGTCAGCTGTTCATTTCCATACTGCGCCCAGTAACTTTTTTCCCAAAAACGCAGAGCAAGGATGAGTCCGGTAAAAATGAAATGAATGTGCTCAGCCATGCAATCGGACTTGGCCTGGAACAATAGCTCAAAATAGTAACGAAGAATGATTCTGGAAATACCTTCAAAACAGAAAAGGTTTTCGATTATCTCATGGGTGTTTTGCGTACTGGGAAATGCTATCAAGTTACTGGCAATAAATGTAAAATCCTTATAGATACGTTTTGGAATATAAGATTCGTCTTCTGTTTTTACGATCAGTAGATTATTCAAGGTTTTTACATCCGCTGTTTGATCCAGACAGTCGAGTATTAGGTTAATATGCTGCAATCGGCTTGTTTTCATTGTTATCTGTGTGTTAACGGCGGCTATCAACAGATTTTTAGCAAGCTTTCCCATAGTCTGATCTGCCCCACATTCATTCACAATCAATAGAAAAAACGTGGGAAAAGTCTTTTGCAACATTAAAATATCGGGTTCCTGATCCTGGGTGTGCCGCAGCACCTCCTGGACTAATGGGATTGATGTATAACGGGAAATAATTTTATTGATGATTTGATTAATTTGATCCCGATGCTGATTATCAAGATCTTTGGAAATGCTTTGGAAGTAAGCGGTAGAGATTGGATTGTTTGAAAATTGATTTATTAATCGTTCTAATATGTCTTCCATTTGAATTCATTTAGCATTTGTCTATTTCTTCATGGCTACTCGACATCTTTTACATTTTATATTCAGGCTTTTTTAGCCATCTTTACTTGTATAATATTGCGCAATTTGGCAATGGACTCAAGAATGAATTTGGATTGGATTTCATTAACATCGAATTCCGTTTCGATAGAACTGACCTGCTTCAAACGCTCCTGAAAGCTACTTCCCTCCTCCACAATATTGTGAGAGCAGCTTTCTAAAATATCCAAAATGGATAACGCCAATGCCAGTGACTCATTAGCTAGCATTCCGGGCTTGATGTTCAAAATTTCTTTCAGAGATATATATGCCCCTTTGTCAGAAAGTTTATATCCCAAATTATACGCTTCACCGAAGTTTTTTCTCAACAAGATCTCCATATTTTCTTTTACCATCTCCAATGCTGGTTGGGGAGGTTCGACCTTTGCTTTATTGCGCGCTTCATCGGCAAAAACATGAGTGATTATCTCGCTTTGAACAAAACGCCATAAAGTATACGCTTTATTCCCCTGCTCTTCGATATTTAGATTGGGAAAATCCCTTTTGGTCTGCTTCAAAATGTGATTGTAAATCTGTTTGGAGAGTTTTTCCGAACTCATGACCTCTCTTTTTTCCAGATTGGAACCCAAGATATTAAAAACCAGATCCAATATCTTTTCATATTGTTTTTCAGACAGCATGTTTTGGTTGCTCTCGAATTCCCTGACTTTTTTTTCTATAATTACTACCTGGATGATATTTGAATATTTTTTTGACAAAGCATCGCGCAGTTGAGAAAACTGCATGATATTTTCCAGGTATTTTTCGATAAGTAATTGAATAATTGGAATGTATTTATTATATAAGTCATCCGGCAAAGGGTCACTGTTAAAACACCAAGGTAGTTTTTTCCTGGGAAATATGAGAATCAGTGATGTTTTGTCCGGTCCTGTATCCTTCTCAGGTTTAACAATGCGTAATGTCCAGGTTTCCTCTCTCTCTTTGGTTTCTTCTTCCACAGTCCCGTAACCAGCCTCCCATGTCCCCCCCCCAATCAAGGTACCTGGTCTTAAAATGACAAATTCCTGATTACCTTTTTTTAGCATAACGCAACCAGAAATCGGGATCCAATAATGTGTCATTAATTGACTGGTTGGAACAACATCCGATGGATCACCTTGGCAAATATAATATTGCTCGGCTAATAATTGATCGGAGAATCCTTCTATCTTCAATCCAAAGGATTTAAGTGTGCTTCTGAACGCCTTTTCCACATTCTTTTTTAACAAATCCGTTCCGCAACTTTTAATCACATCCGTGATGATAGGAATTTTTGTTTCACTAAAACGGATAACTCCGCCAAACGAATGGGACATCCCTAACACTCGTTTATTGTATGCTTTTAATCCTTCTTTTATGGTTGCAATTTTAATATCAATATCATTACTTTTTTTCTGACGATCGCTTTCAGCAAATGAGTCTGCTATCGATAGTTTTCGTACCTTTTCCAAAAAATGCTGCATTTTGGAAACTGAAGCATTAAACTCATTCTCGCATGTGGCTGATAGTTGGGCTGTCTGCTGAGCCACCTGAGCTAATACACGATTGGGATTTTTGATGTTGAACATTTCCTTTAATGCCTTTAAGTAGGCATCCAGATTGAACTCATTTTCATGAACGTCTTTTCCAAAATATATCTTGGCTTTAAGCCTATCAGGTTGAAAAAAACCTTCCTTGGGCGGTACTTTTTTGAACATAAATTTTTTTTCAATGGCTGTTAACAGGCCATGCATTCTTATCTGGTAAATCCTGGGATTAAACAGCTCCACTTCGCCAATACCGATAGGTAACTGATCATTGGGCAGGACTTGTATTACCAACTCACTGACTTTTCCCAACCACTTTTTCCATATCATCTGTTTGTGATAAGCGTAGTTCTGATCACTTCCTTTATATGATTTACGGGGAAATGTTCTATCTTGAATGGTTCTAAGGATGTCAACAAAAGTTTTAATACTAAAAGGAATATTTTTCGGCCAGGGAAACTTATGAACCGATAGAAGGTATTTTATGATTATTTGCCAAGCTTTGGCATCCCAGTTTCTTTCCTCCTGCTTGTTAAAAATATTGGTAATTAATTGAATATTTAACATTTTTAGCTGAGAACTCACCTCGGTCCACAAGTTTTTTTGTATCTCAGCGTATTTGAATAACCGGTTCTGAATCTCCAAAAAAAGATTGTAATAGATTTGAGTCTCCTGTTTAAATTCTGCATCTAAGATTTCTTCCTGTTTAGACTCCCGGATAAACTTTCCCACGGGAATTTTAATGATCAAAGAGATATCACCTTCAGCAATACTGATAGTTGCATTCCGGGTAGCACTTTTGTCGATGAGTGCCTTATCACCAAACAATGCCGGGGCTTCCATTTTTACAATAACCCTATCAAAAACGATGACGTCTGCAACATGATTACACAATAAAAACAAATCCTTACCGGTCTCTCCCTGTTTAATAATCTGATTTCCGGACTCAAAAAAACCCAGTTCCAGTTGTGCTGGAAGCTTTTTCCCCAGAATCTCCAGACAAATCTTGGTCAATGGATAAGACTTTAACAATGCTTCTGAAGCAACCATTGCTTCAGGACCAAAAGCAGAAATATTGTAATAGACATTGTTTTGAAAAGACATAGTTACTTCATCAAATTAATACACAACAATTGCAGGTAAAATCGGTTCGCACATCCCCAAAAACTCATCACCCGGAACCATTAATAAAAACACTTGCTAACGTTATTTTAAAGATCCGGATGTCAATGGCTGGGATTTCAAACGATTGTCATCATGATATCACCTTATCCTGTTATTCGCTACATCAAAATATATTGATAAATTAATATCATTGAACATGATGCGTATGGGACAGACAAAAACAAAAAAAAAGAAATAAAGAGAATTACCTTGGCTTTAACAGGAAGGGTAACAATAAAGATATTGTGGGACAAAATTGGATGGATAATTGATTGATTGATTAGAGTATAATGGAAATAAAATTGACTCTGTGGAAGAGTGAATAACTCCAGATGTCTTTATGATAAACGGTACACTTATCAAGTATTTCGAAAAGATGACGTTTGCTTGTAGTATTGAGCGCTACATTATTTGATTAGAAACGAACCTGCTTTTCTGTTTTTTAATTCCAATGCCTGCTTAATTCCCTTTTCCCGGATAACTTTTATTTTCAGGTGGGTTTCATTAAGCTTAAAAAAACACTTGCCATATTTGCGCAATTTTCTTTTGTCGATTTCAAATCCCAGTCCGGGTCGTCTAAACGGATGCAATATACCGTTTTGATCAGGGATAATGGATTCAATAATACCGTCTCTAAATTCAGGTATCCAGGAGGGTTCCTCAAAGGGATACTCCAAAGGTCCGGTATTTCGTTTATCCGCCAGAACCATGTTCCAGTTGATGTAAAAGCCGATGCCGTTCGTCCATGTATGAGGTGAAAAAAGACGTTTCTTGTTATAACAGGCTTCCATTATTTTTTTTACCTGGGCAATTCCACCTGCAAAAACTGCATCCGGTTGATAGACGTCAAAGCAATCCTTTTCCAGCATGATTTTGATTTCATCCCATCCATAACTTAATTCAGCACCGGTTATTTTTACCTTGGATACTTTTTTAAGCCTGGCATTACCATTGTAATTCCTTGAGTCCAATGGTTCTTCCAACCAATCAATTTTGTTAGCGTAGCAGGCTTTGGCAAATTCCTTTGCTCTATCCAAATCCCAGGCCGGAACTTTATCTACAATAGAAACCAGCCAACCCTGGTTGGCATCCACGCCCAAAATAAGATCATCGCCGATTCCCTTCCGAATCACTTCAATATGCCGAATGTCTTCCTTCAGATCAATGCTTTTAACTCGGAGTTTAACAACTTTATATCCCCTTTCCTGCATGGCCAAAAGCTCATCAACCCTTTTTTCGGGATCATGCATTTCACCAGTGGAAAGATATACAGGAATTTCGCGCGCCTTTCCTCCTAATAACTCATATACCGGTTTATTTTCCTTTTTACCGATGATATCCCAACAGGCTGGTTCGATCCAGAAATTATGCCACCCCAAAAATCCAGCTTGTTTTAAAAGATCCTGTATCCGGTTGATATCTGTGGGATCAGCTCCCAACAGGTATCCCCCCAGCAAATCACCAAGACCTTCACGCTCTTTTCCCATTGCGATACCGGCTGAATATCCTTCGATACCTTCATCCGTAACGATTTTGATTAAGGTAAATTTATTATGTGTCTGTGGATAACCGGGAATCCATGTTGGCCAAAAGGTTTCCCTTAAGGGAATTGAAACATGAAAAAGCTCTATGGCTATGATTTTCATCTATTTTCCCTTGGTATTCTTTTCTTCCAATCTCTTAATTTTTATTTCCAACTGATTTATTTTCTCTTCCAATCCATTGATAATAAATTGCTTTTCCTCAATTCTTCGGTCTTTCTCATCTATCAGCTTTTTATTCTCATCCTTCAATTCTTTACGATATTCGTGGAGTATGTTTTTACTCTCCTTCAACTCGGCAATTTCCCCTTTCAAACCAGATATGATGGAGTCTCTTTCTCGTAATAATGTGGTGTATACTAAATCACGGGATCTATAACTGGACTCACCCTCTTCGATCATCTGATGATCAGAATCAAAAAGACTACCATTTAGCGATGATGGATAGGACGGATCAACATTCAAGTTTGGAAATCGACGTTTTAAAATATTTCTAGCCTCTTTACAGAGTCCGCTACTTTCTCCGTCATAGATCTTTGGAGGTGCTCCTTTTCCAGCTTTTCGGGATATTTTGTCAAAAGTTTTATAATACCCATTTCTTCTTGGCCATTGTAGAACATCGCGAACCTCTTGCAACGTGATAGCTTTTATTATCTTATCCGGTTTACCGGTCTCTTCTTTTTGTTCTTCCTCTTGAACGGCTGACCGGTATTTTTCTTCATCCCAAGAAGCCCAAGCGATTTGAACATTATCCGGTAGCGTCTTCAGATGATACAGATGGATTGGACTTCCGGCGTGACTGCGTTTTTTATAAGGCCATTTCTGTCGACTTGCCTTGGAAGAAAGCGATCGAGCCGACTTAAGACCCAACAATACAATTAGATCCTTGATCGTTAGTACTTCATATGGAAAACTGCCGTATTTCACACTAAATCCCGTATTATATGGTAATATTTATCAAATAAACAACAAACAGTTTAAAAATATTAGGCAGAATCACCATTTTTTTATTGACAAATCGCCTAAGCGATTTTATTAATAAAAGAGTGGAACATAATTACACCTAAATTTTTGGTACACCTACTACATACTATATTAAAACACCCGTTGTGCGTCAATTATCAATTGATGCATTGATTTCAAAGGCTACACAGGGGAGGTAAAATTTATTTGCTATTATGCAGGTGGAGTTTTTAAAATATACCAAGGATATTAGAAATACTTTATAAGGAACTTATAATGTCCATTAATTATAATTACAAATACCTTATCTAGCCTTTAAAAAATTCCAAAAATCTCTCTTTCAAGGTCAACATAATACCATGATCTTAATCAGTATTAGGAAAAATTAATGAATGCGACTCTGAACCTCAACCATCTCAATATAACATATATCATATTATTAAACACACAACCTGCTCGTAAAAAATTGTTATGACAATAATTCAGATTGATCATGTAATCAAAAACTTATTAAAACATTTAACATGAAATATTTGAGCATGTTCTGTTGATTTGATATCAGATAGGAGGACTAAAAATAATGAACAGCAATAAAGTTAAAATCTGCTTTGAAATCACTTTAAAACATGAAAATCAGAAGGAAGAATTGATAGATTTAATCGATTATGCCCTGGAACTGTTTGCTATACCTGAAGATGCAAAAAAGATAAAAAAAATGCATAAAGAAGTTTTCACCAGAGATGAGTTCTAAAAATCGTTGAATTTTAGGATGGAATAAGCCATCCTAAGTGTCATTGTGCGGAGCGAGGCGATACAGAAAACCATGATAAGCCATTATCAGGTACTGTATCGTCGCACAATGATGTTTTTAAAGTCTACGAATTCCACAGTATTTCTTTCCTAGTCACCCATCCTTATTGATTAACGATTAGTATTCCGTTAGTATTACGTGCATACCTCTTGACCATTGACCAATTCCCCCTTACAGTTTTTATTAAAGCTCGATTTTTTAGATTAAAAAAATATTTTAGTAATGTTACTGACCGCCGGGATATTTGACGTCAATCAGCTTCCTGTAGAGAATTATATCATATGGATATAAAAAAAACCGTAGAGGCACAGGCAAATCAGATTGACACGATTATTCATGCAGCCTGTAATAAGAAGAACATTACAGGTGAATTGGCCAATGATTTCAAATCCTACGTTTATTTGAAACTGTTAGAAGACGATGGAAGGCGGATCAGGGATTTCAAAGGGGATGACGGGGCATCCTGGAGTGGATATTTGACCGTCATCATTGCCCGACTGGCTATCGATTTTATCAAAAAACAATGGGGTCGATGGGAAAATTCTACTACCGCCAAAATCTGTGGTGAACCGGTCATGAGATTCGAAGCGCTATTGTATCGAGATAGATTCTCTTTTCATCAAGCATCTCAGATCATGCTTGATAATATCGAATTTAACAAACTATATCGATTATCACCCATAGAATTTCAGAAAATCAAAAAAAACGTTCCTCTTAAGATTCAATCATTAATTAAGAATTTAGCTGGTCCCACCATTTATAAAGAAAAAGTATTCGACAACCTCCTTGACAAACACTTACCCAAATCCTCAATTCTGGAATTCAAGGCATCCATCAAAGAATCAACTCAGATTAATTTATCCGTTGAATTAATGGAAGAATGGGAGATGTCATTGCAAGGAAGAATCCCTGCCATCAGACCTGTATATATCGCACCTACCCTATCCAGTGATCCGGATGAACAAGATCAAAATTATATTGAAAAATTACCTGATAAACAGTTAACCGATCCGATGGAAGTCATAATGGACAAAGAGATGGAATTATCTCTTGATCCTTTTATAGAAAAATTGATTGATAACATAAACGATGAAGATTGGATGATAGTCTCGCTTTATTTTATTGAAAACATGCGGATATCTGAAATCGCCAAGATGATGGGTCCATATTCAAAAAATAAAACCTCAAAAAACAATCAGACACATCAAAACAAAAACTGGAAATATATTAGTAAACGCATCTCGCTATTCACGAAAAATATTGAGCATCAAGTAAGTTTGATGTCAGTTAAAAAAGAGGATTATCATAGAACAACTCAACTGTGTTTACAAATAATTTCAAAAAAAATATCAGAAAAACAGCGGTCACCGTCGTCAAACTAGTTAAAGGGCTAAATATTCAATCAAATATACCAAAGGGAAACTTCACGTTTTACCTAACTACCAGCGCTACTTTAGATATAAAGCTGTATTTTTGGTAATATTTGACAAACATTCGGAATTTGTTGGGTTCCCTGCTGATTCTGGGGAACCTATTGACCTATAACTACTTCGGTTTGATAGAAGAGACATTGTTACCACCCAATACCTTGAAAATCAGAACCATCAAGAAACGACATGAAAAAAGAAAAATCACGACCCAATATGGAAGAATTAGTTGAATGCCCCGATGCGGAACGTTTATCAACTTTTTTAAATGGCAGACTGTTCGGAAAAGAACGTGACAAATTGTTGCTTCACCTCAGACATTGCAAAGAATGCTACGATGTATTTACATTAGCAGCCAATATCCAGAATGATCTCCCGGATTCCGTCAGGGAAATGGAACCCGCTTATAGAAAGGCAAAATCATTAACTTCAGATCCACATGGATGGCGGTACTTTATCGGTCGAAAAATCAAAAGAAAAGCCTATTGGCCAGCCGTATCCTTACCGGTTGCAGCAGCTATATTAGTTGTCGTTTTGTTACCTCAACAACAGAACTGGGCATCTCGTGAAATTCTGGAGAATGTAATTTCCCAAAAAGAAATCAGCATCTTGAATCAATCCCTGTCACAGAAAGAATCCGATCCTGCCGCTCTGGGATTCATCGAAAGCATTTCCAATGAAAAGGCTGTTTTTAAATCGGGTATTATTTTAGCAAAACTGGAAATTGCACTGTTGGCAAAAGATCAACTAAAAGGCAAAATTTTATCAGAGCAATTAGTTGAGAATCTGGAAGTGTATTCGAAAACTGGTGTTCCAAACAAAGAGTTATCGGATTTTTTGACTCATCTCAATAATCACAAAACGAATCTGGCGGAAATAGAGACTATATTGCCAAAAATCGAATCTCAATTGTTGGATTCTCCGCAAGAATTCTATCTAAAACTGGGGTTAACGGTAGAAATCGGTCAGATTTACACAAGATTAAAAAAGCCGGAATTCATTCAAAAAAGTTATCTGGATTATATACTAACTCACCCCAAATTAGACACCTTACCACCGGGAGTTATTAGCAGACTTCATTCTATCAAAGATCTTCAGGACAAAAAATCTATTGCAGAAAACCACGAAATGGTATACAAACTGTTACAAAATATCGAAAGTGCGTTGCAATAGAGTATCGACATTTAGTACCCCATTACGACCGACAATCATTAACCAGAATATATTATTACAGCAAGAAATCTCGGAATGAGCCAGTTAATCCCGTTTCCTGTCCGGGTTGCTGTTTTATTCCTAATTCTTTGTACATTAATTCCCTTATTCACTGCCGCAGGGCAAATTTCCAGGAATACAGGGGAATTTTACATCAGGGAATATGGAATAACGGACAGTCGTAAAAACCCATCCGTAAAATACGCCAAAGACGTTTTTGATGCGTTGATGAAAGCCAGTCGTTTGGAGACCAATCAGAAAGCGCGTCTTATCATCCTTAGCCGAATTGCATCAAAATGGGTTAATTGGGCAATGTGTCTGCCTGACGGAAGTATCGTCATTGTTGAAAATATACTGGATCTGTGTTTCGACAACCATAGTATCCCCAGTGAGAAAGGAAAAGCCCGGTTGGCATTTATTTTAGCCCATGAATTGTCCCATCTGGTAAATCGTGATCACTCATTTCTTGAAAAGAAACAAAACCTGACATTCCAGAATGATCCACTGCATCCCGTTTCCGAAGAAATAAAACTAATAGAGTCCAGGGCAGATTATCGCGGTTTGTTACTGATGACCATGGCTGATTATGAACCTAGATATTTGATCGATCATTCCAACTTTTTCCAGGAATACATCATAAATGTTCGAACCAATACTAGTTATCGAGAACATTTTACGCCTCAAAAAAGAAAAAACGTTCTTACCAGCAATCTTGAACCATTAATCAATGAAATCCCGCTGTACTCAAATGGCGTTCGGTTATATCGTCAGAAAAAATACGCCCAGGCAATCGAAAGTTTTCAGCGATTCGCCTCATTTTTCCCCGGTCGAGAAGTATACAACAATATTGGGCTGACATATTTTCAGTTGGCATTAAAAGAACTGGCATACATCGATCACAGCAAGATTACCAGATTCATGCTTTCGACTGTGGTTGATCCCAACACCCTGGCTAATAAACTGGTTCCAGGGCCGCTGGGATTTCCCAAAAGTATCAATCGTCAATTCAAACGGTATATTGACCAATCCATTGAAAATTTGCAGCTATCGTTAAAAAAAGACCCAACTTATATTCCAGCCAGAATAAATCTGTCTTCTGTATACATTATCAAAGAGGATTTTCCCCAGGCTCAAAAACTGCTGGACAAAGCCTTGCAGCTCCAGCCGGATCACCCGGATGTTATTAATAATAAAGCAGTGGCACTATATCTGGAGAATCCAGACATAAACGGTGCTCAAGCACTAACTATGTTGGCCGAAATAAGGCAAAATCCCACTCGTTTTCCATACCACTATTCAAAATTCAACTCATCCCGTATTCGTTTTGAGCAATTGCATTGCAATCTGCCGTTGGATATGGATAATGACCCGGAATGCCTGACCTTGGCCAGAAAATCGTGGTCGCCCTTTCTGAATGAGGAGCCCCACACTCCTTATTCTAAAATTGTTCGTTCGGAACTTGGTTATCTAGAAGCAACACCTTCAGAAAAAAAGGAAAAAAAGAGAATTGCACTGATTATAGGAAACAGCAGCTATTCCGATGAACCATTGCTTAATCCCATTAACGATGCCCATGCTATTAAAAATGCACTGGAGCATCTGGGATTTAAAACGGATCTGGCGATTAACCTGACCCGAAATGAAATGATTTCTAAAATCAACAACTTTGGAAAACAGTTGACTGTCGATAGTACTGGATTATTTTATTATTCCGGGCATGGGCTTCAGGTCCGTGGAGATAATTATCTTTTACCGGTGGACGCTGATGCAGAGATCGCTCGTTTCTTAAATTTATCATCTGATCAGGAAGAAATCGTTCATCAAGTGGCAGTTAATATCAACCTGCTCCTCAAAAAAATGGAATTGGCCAAGAACATTCAAAATATCATCATTTTGGATGCTTGTCGCAACAGTCCGTTACCGGGAATTGATGATAACTATAAAGGCTTTGCCGAAATGAGCGCCCCGCCAGGAACTTACATCGCATATTCCACTTCACCCGGCAAAATATCTTGGGATGGTTTCGATGGCAAGAACGGAATTTTCACCAGCGCCCTGTTAAATCACATTTACAAACCAGCATTGGATGTACAAGAATTGTTTCAAATGGTAAGAAAAGAAGTAAGTATTAAAACCAATAAGCAACAAGTGACTTGGGATACCTCCACAATGGAAGACGAGTATTACCTGAACCCACCCAAGAAACAAGACTGGACATGGCACATCGCAGCGGGAGCTATTGCCCTGTCCTCCGCCTGGATGTCATGGGAAGAAGCTCGCAAGTTTAAAGAACTGAACGATGAAAATAGATTGTTGAATCAACGCTTGAGCCAATCCCTCGATCTATCGGAGTTTTATAACATACAATCGAAGTATGTGATTAACCAGGAGAAGATGAAAACGCACAAAACGAATTTCGAAATACTGGACATCGTCACTGCTGGTGCCTTACTATGGGAAATCTATTTGTTGGTATTCAAAACATATGAAGAGGGAATTTACCCGCCACCTAAAGAAAACGACGACCCCAGAATTGTTTTTCAACCCCGAACAAAGTCCACTGATTTTAGCCTGGGAATACAATGGAATTGGTAAATACAATCAAACCAACACCCCGTTTTCTTATGATTTCGGTAGTTATCCTTTTTTTCCTTTGCCTTGCTTCTTGTGGGCACATCGAAACCTCAGATCTTCCCAAAGACGCAGAAGATACCCCCCCAGTTGAACCAATAAAGATCGATAGTATAGAATTCACTGATCCTGCCTTGAAAAAATGTGTAACCAGTTCGGATAATACTTACGCTTTTGAAGTAAAAACTTTAATCTGCAACTCTGTTGGAATAACCGATCTGTCCGGGATTGAAAACCTTGTAGAGCTAAACCATTTGGAGCTGTACAACAATCAAATTGAAAGTATTGATGAATTAGCCCATCTGGAAAAACTGAATTATCTGCAACTGAATATTAGTGACAATGATGCGTCAACTGATGCAAAAATAGCAGATATTATCCCCTTATCGTATCTTACGGAATTGACATACTTAAGCATGAGAAATCATGCCATTGTCAATATCTCTCCGTTAAGCTCCCTTTCAAAGCTTGCAACATTGAAATTGAAAGGAAATAATATAAATGATATCAATCCACTAGCCTCTCTATCCAAACTGACATTTTTAGATCTAGAAAGTAATGACGATATCGTGGATATATCAGCTCTGAGCCAGCTTCAGTATTTAAGTTATTTGTATCTGACAGACAATGCTGTTACGGATGTTTTGCCATTGGCCACTATTCAAAATCTTCAACATCTTCTTATAGAAGATAATAATATTGAAGACATATGCCTGTTACAGAACATGGAATCCCTGCAAACAATCCATCTGCAAAATAATGACGTTAGCGGGGATGTATCGTGCTTAAGCAACTTGAAGGAAAAAAACCCTGAGGTTAAATATAGTATTAACTTCGAGGGTGGAAACGAGCGCATAACCTGTCAAAGCATCTGTAAATTGGAGAAAATATTTAATGATGCTTCCAATGATCAGATTGTTCGTCCAAACCATTGTGTCGATGTTACATGTGATATATAAATAAATTGGACAGAAATTCCATCTATAACGAAAGATGATGAGCATCCTCTGAACAAAAAAAACCGTCAGGTTCAAACAATAATGGTTTTAGAATTTCAGTTACCGATTGATACGACTGATATATGGCAAGATGACTTCACATCAACGACATTTCATAAAACCAATTAACCTTATAATGTGTTTTTGAGTGGAATATAAGGTTACAGAAGAATCTCATTTCCAATCAGAAAATCTTTTAAACTCCGAGTTTTTGCAAATTCATCGGTAAAAATCTCTAGAAAAAAAGCCAATCCTTTTTTAGACCTTCCCTTGTTGTTAAAACCACAAAAAATCGTATCAAATTAATATAAATATCTACTACTGGAAAACACATTCACCAAAAATAGATATTTTGCACTTCCCCTTATAGACTGTTTTGAAAGGGTGCCCCATAAAAAATCAAACATATTCACCAATATATTTATAAAAAAATATTGAAATATCCATTCAGTATATTATGATGCAGCCTGCATAAACAGAAGGATTAATAACAATATATCACCAATAAAAACAGCTCGCTAAACTTTTTTTTAAAAAAAAACAGCAAAAATAGAAAGTCTCGTCGTCATAAAAAGCAGGGTGTTCATATCGCAGTACGGTTCCTCGCTCCAAACCAGATTGAATGCCCTAAATTCATCTAAAAAATAAAGGAGAACAAAAATGAAAAAAAGAGTAATCAGCTTTATCATTACTGTTTTATTGATATCAGGGTTGTGTGTAGTACAGGCATCGGTTAAACCAGTAGATACACAAGATATAATAATAGATGGAGTTTTTCCTTGTAAAAATGACTGGGAACTTCCACCAGAATGCTCCTACTAGTCTAGATTTGTTAAAAATATGAATATCAGTTTAACATCCAGATATCCCCTACTCAGCATTTTGAATCCAAACAAAAAGAGCCTGAAAAAGAAAGACAGTTTTGACATCTAGAAAACAGAAGAAACATAGAGGCAGCTGCATGAAGATCAAAAATCTGGTCAGGACAGATTTCGATGTGATCTCCCCTGAGTTGAAAGTCTCACAGGTAGAACACCGACTGACTGGGACCCGCTGTTTGGTTGTCAAAAAACAGGATGTATTTTTGGGTATTTTGACTTCATCAAAAGCCGTGAGTGCCGGAAATAGCATGGTGGCTGATTGCATCGACAGTTCACCCCGAATTGATGGTGAATGTGATATTTGGGAAGTGGGGAAAATCATGTCTAAATATCAGCACGATACAGTACCGGTTTTTCTGGAAGACTGTTTTGTAGGAATTGTTTCCCAAGATGATATCCTTCAATCCCTCACCGAGTATTGTGAAAGCCTGGAAGAGGGAAACAAAAGAAACCGAAACAACACCTCGGCTCCTTCCATAAGACACCTGAAAAGAGAAAACGAACAGTACCACAATCTGGTTAAGACCTTCAACCGTTACCGAGAATCGATGGAGAAGGTACTTAAGATTAAGTCCGACTTGCTGGCAGACGTAAGTCATGAGCTGAGAAACCCGTTGCATATCATTCTCAGTTATGCCAAGCAGGGACTTAAGCGAGTCGATAATGGAAACGATGAGAGCGTATTTCGTTATTTTTCCCGCATCGTGGACAGTGGCAACAAAATGTTGCTGCTGGTCAACGATCTATTGGACCTATCCAAATTGGAAGCTGGTAAGACAAATTATGAGTTTTCAGAACATCAACTGTCCAAACAAGTAGAAGCGGTTTTAGAGGAGTTCAATGTTTTATTGGAGAGCAAAAAAATTGAGATCGAGTTTAAAAAACCCACTTTTCCAGATTTTGTGATCATGGATAAAAACCGTATCCTGCAAGTGATACGAAATCTGATATCAAACGCACACAAGTTTTCACCCGATTACAGCAGAATAAAAATCGAAATTACACAGGAAGAGAACGCTTTGGCGGTATCCATTACCGATTGGGGATGTGGTATTCCTAAAAATAAAATGAGTAAAGTATTTAAAAAATACGAACAGGTGAAACAATCAGAAACTATCAACTGCGGTACCGGTTTAGGCTTGTCAATCGCCCAGAGAATAGTGTTCGACCATAAAGGAAAAATCTTCGCTACCCAGAATCCCCAAGGCGGCTCCGTATTCACCTTTACACTCCCCTTGAAAACCAGTTCAGATTAATCTTCCACAGGACGACCCCCTAAAAATTCATCTCACCCCCATAGACTTAACTCACATTTTGGATTTATTGTTCTACTCTGATGATCATGGATTCCTGGTCGGTCAGTAAGCAAGTTTACTGTCATCATAAGGAAGTACGACGAAGGATCTTATTATGTGAAACATAACCGATCTTAATTCACATCCACTGCCAACAAAAATATTTTTTTTTTCGTTTTTTAAATCTTGGTATCTTTTCATTTATAAAACACTAACATTCCAATGGATTGTTCAATTTAGTTTTTCATTATGATTAAGATTGAACACTATATTTTCGCTTGACACAGTTGTTTGGGATGACTAAAAAAATAGGAAATTACCGAACACTGTTTGATATTATCGAACTCATATCCAATATCTATTTTATGGCAATACAATCTGTTCAACGAGCACTTGATATTCTTTTATTGTTTTCTCCTACTCAACCTCAATTGGGCATCACAGAAATCGCCAGAATAATGGAACTACCTAAACCCACCATCCACGGTTTGGTTCAAACTTTGACAGAGCGGAATTTCCTGGTTCAGGATATTGCGACCAAAAAATACTCGCTAGGTTTAAAGATTCATGAAATGGGGGTGTTTTTATCCAGCACTATCAAAATCAATCAAGTTGGGAGGGAGCTGGTTCAACGTCTGGCAAAAAAATATAGTAACTGGGCCCGTCTAGCCATCTGGAATAACGATTCCATGCTGATCACCATGAACCTTTTTCCCGATACGGACTTTGTTCATTTTCAACAACTGGGTCCCCGGATTCCCGCGTATTGCTCAGCCCTTGGTAAGGCCGTTTTATCCACATTTTCTCCTGAAGCCCTGGATGACTATCTAAACAAGGTCACCTTATCCGCCTATACAACCAATACGATTACAGATAAAAACCGATTTAAGGAACACATACAGGATATCCGACGCCAGGGGTATGCAGAAGAGAGTGAAGAGTGTCTGATGGGAATGTCATGTATTGGTGTTCCCATATTCGACTTCGAACGAAATGCTATAGGCGCTATCAGTATAGCTGTAAATTACAAATCGATATCCCAAGAAGAACTCGATTCAATCGTGTCTGAAATAAAACAAGCTGCCATGGAGATTTCCCGACGCATGGGATTTATTTCAGAAATTAAACCTTTATAAAACTGATGTTTTAATCTTTTTTAACAACCAAGCCCATGATATGAACACACTAACCAAAGATTTGGAACAACTCATTGGTCGTGACAACGTTGCGGCAGAACCGGAAGATCTTTTGTCATATCAAGCCGATGCAACATTCTATTTTGCCCGGAAAAAACCGGATGCTGTGGTTCTGCCCACATCAACCCAGGCAGTTTCCGATGTTGTGGCTTATGCATCAAAAAATGAAATTCCACTCGTTCCCAGGGGGGCGGGTAGTGGTCTTTCAGGTGGTTGTACTCCAATCAGGGGTGGAATCGTATTGGATACTAAACGTATGAACCGTATTCTTGACATCAACCAAGGAAATCTGACTGCCACCACTGAATGTGGTGTTGTTTTGGCCAATTTTCATCGGGCGGTGGAAAAATTGAATCTATATTATCCACCAGATCCCCAAAGCATGACAGTGTGTACGTTGGGTGGAAATGTTGCAACTCGGGCAGGCGGGCCTCACGGAGTAAAGTATGGCACTACATCCAATTATGTACTGGGCTTGGAAGTGGTTTTACCAGATGGTTCCGTTATCAACACCGGTAGTTCCTGCGTCAAACATTCAGTAGGATATGATCTGACTCACCTACTCACCGGATCAGAAGGTACACTAGGAGTTATTACCAAAGTAACAACCCGCCTCCTACCGCGTCCCCAGTCAGATCGAACTATTGTTGTTACCTGCAAGAGCCCCGCTCAAGCGTCCAAGACCGTATCAGCCATTATTGCCGCCGGAATCGTTCCAGCCGTCATGGAATATATACCTCAGAGTGCTATTCGTGGTATGAATCAGTACATCACACCTCCGCTAATTGCTGAAGGAGAAGCCTTTCTTTTTATCAAATTGGATGGTTTAGATGTCCAGATCGACCAGGAATCAGAAAGAATTCGCCCCATTTGTTTGGACCTGGATGTTATGGATATTAGAATTGTCACTAACAGAAAGGAAGCGGACAGCTACTGGTTAGCTCGTTCTAAATTGCAACCGCTGCTATTGTCTTTTATGAAAAAAATCATCACTGAAGACATCACCGTACCAAGAGACAAGTTACCCGAATTTATCGGTTTACTATCAGAAATTTCTGACCGATTGGACGTTTTAACGGGCATTGCGGGACATGCAGGAGATGGTAATATTCATCCCACTATCCTGATGATGGAAATTAACGAAAATGAGAACCAAAAGGCTGAACAAGCGATTCGTGAAATTATACAATGTGGTCTGCACCTTGGAGGAAGCATTTCCGGTGAACACGGCATTGGTTTGCACAAATCCGAATACATTGTGGAAGAGCTGGGTCAACGGCAGGTGGACCTGTTTAAAGCCATAAAAAGAACCATCGATCCAAAAGGAATCATGAACCCAGGAAAAATTTGGACTGAGGAGGAAAATAATGCTTAAGGATCTAAGCAGTTATCAAGAAATAATGGAAAAATGTTCGCACTGTTCTTTCTGTGAAGCCGTTTGCCCGGTTTTTCAGGCGGATCTCCTCGAAACGCATGTTGCCCGTGCACGAATGAACATTATCAAAGCAGCTCTTCTGGATGAGACATTACCTATTTCACCCAGAGTGCACGAAATCATAAACCGCTGCTTGCTTTGTTCAAATTGTAAACAAACGTGCCCCAGCAGTGTTCCCGTTGATGAGATTGTTATTGCAGCTCGGCATCAATTATATAATGGTAAACGATTAAGTTTACCTAAGCGCCTGATCTTAAAGAAAATCATGGAAAAACGAGGCGTTAAGGGATTGATAAAAAAACTGAATGCTTTGGCAAAAACTATGAACATCAGTCCAAAAGAGATTCCAAACATCCCGAGGCATTCTTTTGCCGACCTTTACCATGGAACCTGTCCACCCAAAGGAGAAATTCGAGCCAAGGCTGTTTATTTCGTGGGGTGTGCCACCAACACCATTTACCCGGACACTGGAGACGCCGTAATGAAAGTAATGGCACGTAACGGGGTAGAAATTATCATACCTGAAAAAATTGTATGCTGCGGTATTCCGGCGCTAGTTGAAGGAGATGTGGAAACTGCAACTGAATTGATGACAAAAAACATTGAGATTTTGGCAGATCTGGAAGCTGATGTTATTCTTACCGACTGCACGTCTTGCGGTCTGACCTTAAAAGAAAAAATGTTGAAAGTATTTTCTCAGGATCATCCGTTATTTGAAAAAGCAGCCACTATTGCTCTAAAAATCCGTGAAACAATGGATTACTTGAACGAAATCGGTTTAAGTGAAACACCACCGGGTTTAAACAAGTCATTCACCTATCACATACCGTGTCATAGTAATTGGACTCAAACCATGAACGATGCGCCCAGAGAGTTGTTGCCTCAGATAGATGAAATGAATTTCATTGAGATGGAAGAATCAGATAAATGCTGTGGCGCCGGTGGCGTATTTTTTACCGAATTTGAAGAATTGTCGAATCAAATTCGTTCTCCAAAAATCAAAAACATTCATAATACCGGTGTCAACACTATTGTCACTCAATGCCCTTCCTGCCGTTCATACCTGAAATCAGCTTTAGAAGACAAAAACGTCATTCATCCAATAGCTTTACTGGCAAGAGCATACGAACAAGTATAATTAGTATCACATCACTATTAACCCCAACAGAGGAGGATAATCCATGCAGATTTTAGGATCAAAAGAGTTGATGGAACAAGTTCGCAATAATGACTTATGTACTGTCTGTGGCGGTTGTGTGGGAATATGCCCTTATCACCAGGCGTATAAAGGTAAAATCGCCATGACATTCGACTGCGATATTGCTGAAGGCAGATGTTATGCCCATTGCCCCAGAACTGAGGTAGATCTGGAAGCACTATCGCATAAACTGTTTAATACAGCCTATAAAGAAAAGCCACTTGGCTCCTACCGTAACATATCAGCTTCAAAAGCCGGAGAAAAAATCAGTCACAGTTCATTTCAAAATGGTGGAACGGTATCAGCATTGATGACCATGGCCCTGGAAAAAGACATGATTGATGCGGCTATACTTACAGGTATAGAAGGCATTATTCCCAAACCTCGGATTGTCACAAACCCCAAGGAAGTATTAACTTGTGCATCCACAAAATATATGGCAACACCCACAGTAGCCGGCTTGAACCAAGGTATTAAAGACGGCTTTGAGAGAATGGGAATTGTGGGAACCGCCTGCCAATTGACGGCTGTTGGTCAGATGCGCTGCAATCCATTAAATAAAGATGGTTTTAAAGATGTGACTGCCCTAACAGTAGGTATCTTCTGCACTTGGGCCCTGGATACTCGACAATTTCTGGATTTTCTGGCTGAACAGGTGGATATCAACACCATAACCGGTATGGACGTACCGCCACCACCGGCAGAAGTCTTTATAATAAAAACCGAAAATCAAACCATGGAAATCCCACTGGATGACATCCGTCCCATGATACCAAAAGGTTGTTCCTATTGCCAGGATATGACGGCTGAATGGTCCGACATATCGGTAGGGGCTTTTGAAGGTAAATCGAACTGGAATACACTCATCATTCGAACCGAAAAAGGTGAGACCTTAATAAAAATGGCTGTTGAAGAAGGATATCTGGTTTTAGATAACTTTCCGTCATCCAGCTTGGATCACCTGACCCTGGGAGCAGGCAACAAGAAAAAAAGAGCACAGGAAACCGTTGCAAAGGAGGCATAATGACATTATTAACCAGTAACAAAAAAGGTTCCAGACACCTGATGATGGGGAACGAAGCCATTGCCAGAGGCGCCCTGGAAGCAGGTGTCAGTGTGGCAGCCGGATACCCGGGAACACCTTCATCTGAAATCATTGAGAATCTGGCTAAGGTTGCAAAGGAGAAGAATTTATACGTTGAATGGTCTTCTAATGAAAAAGTGGCTATGGAAGTGGCAGCAGCAGCCTCGTTTGCGGAATTGAGATCCATCTGTATTCTAAAACAAAACGGAGTGAATGTAGCATCGGATTTTTTGCTTCATCTGGCTGGTTCCGGGACCAGAGGAGGGATGGTTGTTATTCCTTGCGATGATCCCGGCGCTTTATCCAGTATCAACGAAGGAGATACCCGTCATTTCGCCCGTTTAATCGAAATTCCCTTGCTTGAACCTGGTGATTTCCAGGAAGCTAAGGACATGACCAAATGGGCATTGGAGCTTTCGGAAGAGATCAGAAACATTGTAATGCTGCGTAGCGTTACCCGTTTGTCACACGCCAGTGGAAACGTCACCTTTGGAGAGCTTCCAAATATCTCTCCAAAAGCGCGTTTTAAACATGATGGATTTATTCTTGATCCCAAAGAAGGGATCATGGTCAGTGCTCCTGTTGAATATCGTCATAAAATCCAACAGGAGAAACTGAAAAAAACCATTGAAATCTTTGAAAAATCGCCGTTTAACACTTATACCGGACCGGATAATCCCGAGGTATTGATTATCACCAGTTCCGCATGTAACTTGTACAGTCGGGAAGCCATTCGTATTCTGGATGTAGAAGACCGTGTCGGTCTATTAAAAATCGGTACATCCTGGCCGCTACCCCCAAAATTAATCAAAAAATACCTGACTAAAACCGATAATATTCTGGTCGTGGAAGAAGTTATTCCCTTTCTTGAAGAAAATGTTAAAATCCTGGCGTCGGAAATGGCATCGGAAATCGGTATCAAATCCTTTTTTGGCAAACGGGATGCTTCCATTCCCATGGTCAATGAGATGAATCCCGATCTGGTTATCGCCCCACTGGCAAAAATCCTGGGGATGGATTACCAGTCCGTACCAAAGAGCTACACTGAACAAGCCCAAAAAACCGCCTTTTTGGGTGCCCCTGTTAGGGATTTAACGTTTTGTCCCGGTTGTCCTCACCGGGCATCTTTCTGGTCCATCAATAATGTGTTAAAACTGGACAATAAACAGGGATTTGTCTGCGGCGACATCGGTTGTTATTCCATGGCAACCCTACCTACCGGTTTTAACTCACTGAAAACCATGCATGCCATGGGATCGGGAACCGGAATCGCCAGTGGATTCGGAAAATTAAAGCAATTTGGCATGAATCAACCGGCGATTGCCGTCTGTGGCGACTCCACTTTTTTCCACGCTGTCATGCCGGCACTGGTCAACGCTGTTCATCATAAATCCGATATCACTCTGATTGTGCTTGATAACAGCGGAACCGCCATGACCGGATTTCAATCTCATCCCGGTTTAGAAACAGATGCCCAGGGAAATGAAGCATTGAAACTGGATATTATAGCCATTTGTAAAGCCATGGGCGCAACGGTGAAAGTCAGTGATCCCTTTGATTTTGAGAAAACCCAGAACACATTGTTTGAATTACTAGAAATTAAAAACAGAGTTAAAGTTCTGATTTTGAAGCAAATATGTGCCTTGAGCCCAGAGAAAAAAGGCAAGAAAAGCTTTGAAATGTCAATCAACGAATCCATCTGCCAGGGAGAAAACTGCGGGTGTAACCGACTTTGTACACGAATATTCCGGTGTCCCGGTTTGGTATGGAATAAGGAAACCGGCACATCCAAAATCGATGCCGCCATATGTGCCGGTTGTGGTGTCTGTTCGTCTATCTGCCCGATGGGAGCCATCAGCAAAAAGGAGGAAGCTTAGATATGGAAAAACTGAAATTTGATCCTTTCAACCTGATCATTACCGGGGTTGGCGGACAAGGTAACGTTATGGCGTCCCGGATAGTGGGCAACATTCTGTCACAAAAAGGGTATACCGTAACTATTGGAGAAACATTTGGTGCTTCACAGCGCGGTGGTTCGGTAATGAGCCAAGTAAGGATCTCGACTGAATCCAGTTACTCACCTCAGATAGCTAAAGGCCGGGGACATATGGTTGTGGCTCTTGAACCAACCGAAGCCATACGGGTATTGGCAGATTATGGCAATCCCGATATTCAAATACTCAGCAACACTCGACCAATTCATTCAGTGGGAGTGATTTCCGGCGAACATAATTATCCTTCCATGGATCAAATCAAAGAATGGTTGGCTGAATTGTCCGCAGATTCGTGGTATATTGATGCAACCGATGAAGCGCTTAAACATATGAAAAATCCAATATTCGGAAACATTATGCTGGTCGGTGCCCTGGCCAAAACCAGTGTTCTGCCCATAACACGCGAGGATTTTGAGACCATAATCTCCCAAAACATGTCCACCGACAAAATAGAAATCAACATGAAAGCCTATGATATGGGGATGAATATGGTAAGCTAATGCTAAAATGGACACCTGATATTAATAGAAACCACAGATTTCATATATAACACAGGTTTTTACTGTAAAATCAAAACCATCATTGTCGTCATAAGGTGTGATTGATCAAAAAAGAATCTACATTGTTCATATTCATCTACTGAAATTACTTCATTTGTTTTAAGTGTTCCTAAATCTTTTCCCAAAAAACGAATGTCAATTAATTACATGGGTTAATGAGTACCAAAAAATCAACCCATGCAATCTGTGATTCCGGTTTTTGGGGAAGCAACGATTTATGGCAAATTTGTATACGGTTTTCGTTCAACGATAAAATATGGAGAATACATAATGGATAATTCGCAAAAAGAATGGTTGTGGCAGAAAGTGGGGAAGAAATGCGTGAAAAATCTGAAGAAACACGAATTTGATGCCCAGCTAACATCAAATGCAGATGAAGCTGCTTCCGTAATTATGGAAATGGTTTCCGGATTTGAGAGTTTTGGGTTCGCCGGTTCCAATACCACTAGACAATTGGGATTGCCAGAAAAACTAAAAAAATTGGGGAAAACACTTTACGATCATTGGAAAGAAGGATTATCACCAGAAGAAAGTCTGGAAGTACGAAAAAAACAGTCGCAATGCGATTGTTTTATCTGTAGTGCCAATGCAGTTTCGCTGACCGGTGAGATTGTTAATGTTGATGGTATAGGCAATAGAACCAACGCCATGTCTTTCGGCCCTCAAAAGGTCGTCATTGTTGCCGGTATGAATAAAGTCACTAAAGATTTAAACTCCGCCCTCAATAGAATTCATGAAGTTGCTGCTCCCATGAGAGCCGACAGTCTGTCAGCCGATACCCCCTGCGCTAGAACCGGCATTTGCAGCGACTGCAATTCTCCCGGTCGATTATGCCGCATAACAACTATTCTGCACAGAAAACCCATGTTAACAGATATATCCGTTGTTTTGGTCAATCAGGAATTGGGGTTTTGAGGATAGCTCCCACAGTGTCCTCATCAAGTAAATGGAATCCGATCAGGACTTTTGAGAAATAAGGCTTAACCTCAAAAAAGCAAGCTTGCCTTTCAAAATTATTGGCTTTAGCTAACTAAGTTGAACTAAAAGAATCTAGCTAGGGGTCGGATCAATAAAATAAATGGAAACAACAAAAAATTATTGGGTCTGATACCAGGAAATGACCTCCAACCATCGTTCATACTGTCGAACATTGCCCATTCCGGTTAGCCTGATACCAAGGTTTATCGGACGATCAGGATCGGAACCGTTTTCAATCCAGCAGATGTCGCCAATGGCTAACAAAGGCTTTTCGTTTTCAAACAGTTTGATATAAATATTGGCTTTTTGGCCCGTCTGATAGCTTTTCTGATCAGCTACTCTGACACACAATCCCTTTAAACTGATATCTCGAGTTTGTCCTTCAAAGACCTGTTTGTTTTTTTGGATTGGACCGGAACAGGTTCCACTGACGTCAATACATTGGAAAAAACGTTTATGATTTCTATTATTAGACTGTTGCATAACCATAAATTGACTCCTGTCGGGTTTTTTTTAAATTCAAGTTAATGTTGAATCCCCAACTTCAACCTTTATCCTGGAAGAAGACAATAAAAATAAAGTGTTTAATATACGACTTCATGCAAAATTCAATGAGGACGTGGCATTATCATCAGATATTTTACCAAAAAAGAAAAGGTATTTTTTATTAACTGGTCGAAATCAAAGCTAAACTTATGAAAATTATTGTATATTTTTTCATAATAGTTAGTTTTTTAATACTCATCTACGATATTGGCGGTATGGATATCGCATACGCACATATGTATGAACCATCAATAAACAGTATAAAAAAAGCCAGGCAGAAAAATTGCATAGTACCTAATGTTTTTTTTATTAAAGACTTATACTACAACTTTTTGGGATAAACAAATTAAATATCGATTTTGATAAAACAGCTACCCGATATCCATCTTTCTGAAAACGTGATAAAACCTTTTCGTAATAACCTGGTATTTATTATATATTGATCCAAATGTATTGAGATGAACATCGCGTAGCTTGAGCTTTCGATAAATTATTTGTAATATTTTCACTTTTTGGATTACTTCAAGCCCATGAGTCCTGACGTTGAAACTAATAAAGACACCCTATCCCAAACCAGAGGTGATCTTGTAACAGAACTGGAAGAAACAAAACAGAAATACGAAAATCTAAAGAAAAAATACCTGGGAAAATCACGTCAGGTAAACCTGTTTAAAGCCATTGAATACATTAATAGCAAGCACTTTAAATTGGATCATTTTCTGGATCGTCTTATGGATTGGATTCTCATAGCTACTGAAACTCAATCGGCTGCCTTGTTGCTCCTTGACGACTCCGGTAAAAAACTTGAATTTATTGTAACCAAAGGACCAAGTTCGGAAAAGTTGAAAGGGGTAACGATTTCGGTAAATGAGGGTATCGCTGGCCGAACCATTTCTAATAACTCACCGTATGTTTCCCAAAACGTCAAAAAAGATGACACCTGGAGCCCGCGCATTGCCAAATCACTCAACTATCAAACATCAAACCTTTTAGCTGTTCCATTGAGAATAGAAGGAAAACCCAAGGGCGTCATAGAGATTATCAACAAAACCAACGGGCAGTTATTCACTGATGATGATACAGAATTACTGCAAAGCCTGGCCAATGAAATGGCGTTGGCACTCAGAAACGCCCATCTATTGGATGACGCCAGATTTCAAGCCGGTAATTTCGGTACTTTGGCCCGCCTTTCGGCCATCTTGAATTCCAGCCTCGACCAAAAAATAGTTCGTCAAAAAGCCCTTGAATCAGTTGTTGAACTAATGGATTGTGAGACAGGTTCCTTGTACCTGATTGATGAAAAAAAAGATGAGCTTTACTTTGAAGTGGCCTTGGGAGAAAAAGGTGATGCAGTTAAGGAAATACGCCTGAAAATGGGTGAGGGTATTGCCGGTTGGGTGGCACAAAAAGGTGAAAGTGATCTGGTCCCCGATACTAATATAGATCCACGCTGGGCCAGTCGGGTTGATAAAAAGTCTGAGTTCGTGACCCTAAACCTGATTACTGTGCCGGTAAAAATCAAAAATAAAGTCATTGGCGTATTACAGGCTATCAATAAACTACACGGCAAAAAACCCAATAAAGCCGATCTTCAATTGTTGGAAAACCTCTCTGACCAGGTTGCCATCGCCCTGGAAAATGCCAAACTCTATGAAGAACAAAAAGTCATGTTTACCGAGACGGCAGAGGCTTTGGCAACGGCTATTGAAAAACGGGACCCCTATACCGGGGGGCATACAAAAAGAGTCCGCGATTTGAGTATGGCCACGGCCAAATACTTAAACCTTTCTGCTGATACCCTTGAATTATTGGAAATCAGTGCTATTCTACACGATATCGGTAAAATCGGTGTGGACGATGCCATTCTGCGAAAGCCGGGAAAACTGAATAAAAAAGAATTTGAACAAATGAAGCAGCATCCTACCTATGGCAACGAAATCCTTGGTCATGTCAAACAGCTTGGTCCGGCCATTCCCGGCATGAAATATCATCATGAACGTGTTGATGGCAAAGGCTACCCGGACAAATTAAAAGCATCAAAGATTCCCCTATTGGCAAAGATTATCTGTGTGGCCGATTCCTGGGATGCCATGACATCCGACCGTCCCTACAGAAAAGGTCTAACCGACGATGTCGCTTTGGCCGAGCTGAAAAAAAACAGAGGGTCTCAATTTGATGCTAAAGTTATTAAAGCTTTTCAAAAAGCATACGAAAATGGCGAAATTATCTCTCAATCAAAAAAAAATTCATAAACATCAAAATTCGATTGATGCAATCTCTTTGGCCAGATTGATCTGTTTATCCAGGTCATACATATTTCGTACAACGACTTTATTTGTTTCGGGAGATCCGGATGCATTCACGGTGAAACCAAATATGGTTCCCGTCGCCCTGGAGGCAGCAAGATCCTGTGCCAGATAAACCGCTTTAAGCCGATCCTCGGTTGAGTATGACTCACTTCCCTTAAACCCTTTTTCCAAATAAGGTTGCAGTTCAGGATTATTCCAGTCTGCTTCAGTTGGTAAAGTTACAATTAATCCTCCCCCGATGTCATGCAGATACTCCATATGCTTTCCGATTGATGACCGAATAGTATTTAAACCCGAATTAGCTATCAACGCGTCAGGTAACCAAACGCCACTGGGATGTTGTTGCGCTTTGGCAGCTGCTCCCAGGGAGCAACCAAATCCGGTTTCGGCATGCAATATCATGTCTGTTATTTTATCCCTTAAATGGGATACTTTCATACCAAGACCATTGACTTCTGCACACAGGGCAGCAGTCCCGGCAAAAAGATCGCAATGACCGGCACTACAGGCACACTTGGATTGACGATGTAATGAAGCAAAATATAATGGTAGATTCATGGCTTGTTGCCATTCACCACACATAAACAGGTTTTCTTCAGGAACAAAAACATCATCAAAAATTGTCGTTGCCTCCACAGCAAGGAATTTAGAACTTAACGGATTTTCCATTGAAACATCTCGTACAGGGCCGGGAGACGGTCTGGCAATCATTTTAATACCTTTAGTATCAATAGGCAAGACAAACGACACAGCAAAATCCTTATCCTCTTCCCCCAACGCTCTACAGGGAACCACCATCACATGATGAGAAGCAGGACCAAATGTCGTATGTATTTTCGTTCCGTTCACCACTATTCCTCCGGGTTCTCGTCTGACTATCCTGAGATCGATTGGCTCCTTTTGTTTTGAAGGTGATAACGAGCGATCTCCCTTCGTGTCCATCATACACCAGGCAACCCGTTCATCTTTATCTTGAAGATATTGAATGAATCGTTGATACCGAGGGAAATAGTCTGTCCCGTGTGCTTCATCAATATCGTAGATCATGGCCCAGGTAACCGACAGCATATTAGACATACACCCGGAGCAAATCATTGTCGCACTTATTTCACGGATTAGTTCTGCCTTAATAAACAGATCCTCTTTATTCTGCTGAATATGTGTCTGCAATCTAGGAATCAGGCTACCAGTGAATGGAGATTCAACCAATGCCTTATCCTTATATTTAAGATCATGTATCAAATCATATCCCGTTGCGGCGTGATTGATAGTTTGCTTTAATAACGGATGATCGACCACATTATCTACTTTTTCCCCCCGAACATACACTTCAGGGGATAACTCCTTAAGGCTTTCACGATATTCCTTTCCAGTTTTCAACGCCATATCTCCTCCTCCTTGTGGTTTTTATTCTCTGGATCTCAACCGAAAGGATTGAATATCATAGTCTTGTTATTCTGAACAGATCCGTTACTCCACTTTTTGATCACACTTGACAAATCTTCCGTAATACACAAAAGTGTCATAATTTTAGACTTGAATGAGCAACAAAATTCTGGTTGAATCATAGTGAATAAAGAAGCGGCTATAAAACATATAACGTTAATTATTATGTTTTATAGTCGTTAAGATAAAGAAAAAAGGAATCTCCATGAATCAAACAAGCAATCTACTGAATACATTAAAGAAATATCTCAAAACCAAAGGTATCAGCTATAAAAAACTGGCCCAGGAAATGAACTTAAGTGAAGCTACAGTCAAGCGTCTTTTTTCCAAACAAACATTTACGTTAAAGCGCCTGGAAGAGGTCTGTAGAACACTGGATATCGATTTATATGACTTGGTACAAATGGATAAACATGAAAACAGGGAATTATCTTACCTGCTAACCGACGATCAGGAACAAGCTTTGGCTGATGACCCCAAATTATTGACTTTTTTGTACCTCCTTGCCAATGGTTGGACCCAATCGTCAATAATAGAAGAATTTGAAATTTCAGAAAGCGAAGCGGTTAAGATGCTGGGAGTCTTGGAGCATTTTAAATTAATTAAAGCGTTTCCCAACAGTAAATCAAAAATTTTAATATTAAAGAATATTTACTGGAAAAGAAATGGCCCCCTATGGAACAAGTACCAAACTCAGGTCTTTAATGATTTTATGAATTATCCCTTTAGTTTTCCCGGTGACCGATTAATTTTCAGCCCGGGTCAGTTTTCCGAGTCCTCCATAAAAATCATTCGAAAAAAAATAGATGAATTGTTAAATCAATATGATGAATTAGCCGAATTGGATAACTCGCTATCGCCCAAAGATCGATTTAGCAGTGGATTGATTATTGGATTCAGACCCTGGAATTTTTCTGTCTTTGAAAATTTAAAAAGACAGAAAGAAACTTCTGTCTCTGGTTCTTAAATCATTGATAAATCCATACAGGAACTGTTATGAATGAAAGTCCATTGATCAAAGCCCAAAAAATAAAAAAACTGCCTGAAAAGGCTTTCCAACATCCTCTGAATGACAATGCTGTTCGCAACACTAAGTCTCTAGGTGATCTGGTCGGTTTGAAACACCTTGGTGTTCACTTGGTCAGAGTAGAACAGGGCAAAGAAAGCACCCAGTTCCACTTTCACCACCTACAAGAAGAATTCCTCTACATTTTATCTGGTAGAGGCATTGCTGAAATTGGGGATAAAGAATTCGAAATAGAAGTAGGTGATTTTATGGCCTTTACAGCACCCTCCCTGCCCCATTCCATGAAAAACCCCTATAAGGAAGATTTGGTTTACTTAATGTCGGGAGAACGAAGAGAGACCGATGTTACTGACTATCCCAGATTGCATAAACGGATGTATAATATGAGCGGGTCAAAACAGTTGATTGATTTGAATAACCTGGAAGAAATTTAGGGTATCATCAAAACAATTGGACCGTCGAACTAGAACCACTTAGTTCACCTGTTTGGGTACGGTATTTTAGGTAAAACCTGTGGTTTTTTGATATTATCATTAATCTTTCGATAGAGAGACTATAACCACAATCGTTGGGGATCACATTTTTCACGTAAAATTTTTAGTTCCCTGGCAGACGGTTTTATTTCCTCTTTTGCTCGGTCAATATCCACCTCAAATTGCATCAAATCTAATATTTCTTCCGGTTTAACCTGCGGATAATAGGCAGCCAAGTACATCTGCTTGCTGATTTCGTCAAACCGCATGACAGCCTTGTCGGTAATGACAACAGTAGGTCCCCCATCGGAGAGACCAGCATTTTTACGGCCGCCGGGGCCGTCTAAATACCCGGGACTGGTCAAATAATCAAGGGTTTTAACAAATTTGCGTTTTTCATGTTTCATAAAAATGATGCTGTTTTGTACAAAAGAAGCCACGTCCCCGGCTCCGCCACTCCCGGAAAATCGGATATCGGGTTTGATATAGTCACCGACCACGGTAGAATTTAGATTGCCATATATATCAATTTGGGCAGCACCCAATATTCCCACCACACGATTGCCGGTAATTTTGTTCTGCATGACAGCAAACGCTTCCAGCAAACCGCTGTTAGCGGCTGACGCATACATCACCCTGGAATCACCAACAGCCAATGGGATCTCCTCCAGTGCTGAATCAATGGCTCCTGTTTCAAAAAAAATAACACTTTCCGGGGCATTAATATTCTTGGCTGCCATGGCAGCCACTAATGAGATTCCGGTTCCGCAAAAAACAATGTCGTTATTTTTTATCTCCCTGGCTGCAACAATAGCCATCATTTCATTTAGGCTGTATTTCATCGAATTTCCTGTTTTTCAATGTCTTCGTGAAAGGTTTAATGCATAACCGGTCCGTTCATTGGCTTTAATAGTCGCCAGTCTATCCTCACCAATCTTTTGAATAAATGCCTGATGGTTTTCAACAGAGTATATGAAACGTTCCAAATATTCTGAATATGTTCGGTCGTCTTTGGCCATCCGAGCGTAATCATTAAGATATACCGGGTCATAATCATACCAATGATAACATGCCGTAGGATATGCACCAAAGGGAACATGCACTACAGCATCCACATGAATAAATGGGATTTGATTCTGGTGAGGACTTTCAGTTAGGGCTCCCGTATCCACTAATTCCTCACAGGTGATCATCAGATTCTTGGCTGCTTTTGCCTGTTCAACATCTGCAAACGTCAGACCGGTCATGCGACACGTTCCGCGACGGTCGGCTGTTTGAACATGTAAAATGGTGACATCTGGATTGATAGCAGGGACCAGGACAAGTTTTGGTGTATCTCCCCAGTTGCCAAAGGGATTACCCTGCACTACCAGCTTTTTGTTCGGTAGTTTTTTATCCGCTTTTCGTAAATCTTTTGAAAATCCCCATGATTGAATAATATCTGTTCCCAGGGCCGACTTGGTTGGAAGATAGGGAACGCCCATGGACCCTGCTAAAAATCGTAACGTCATCTGGTAATTGGTATAATCTTCAACCGTGATAGTGTTCTCTTGTACTGCCTTTCTGAAACGGATACAGGTAGGGGCAAATTTTCCGTTCCCACCGTATGCAATCTCAATCTTTGAGACACATCCACCGCCGATCAATTCGTCCACTGCCTGTCCATTTGAATGAGCATACACATGCAGGCTTTTGATACGCCGACGAATAATTTCATATACAGCTGCCATGGGATTTCGAGATATGGTAAATCCCCCCAATGAAATATGAGAACCGTCCGTAACAAACCGTTTAATTGCCTCATTTAGAGGCATTACTTTATCCTTATCCATTTTCATCGCTTTTACTTTCCAAATCTCGAAAACATTGATGTTTTTCCGATCAAGTCATACCAACCCAGTTGGTAAAAACAAAAACATATTACGTTTGTTGAAATAAAATTCAAGATTAAAATAGAAGAAGCGGGATTCATATCAAAATCATCAAAATCAGGTTTAGATTCCCCTGGTATCTTTTCTTAGCTTACGATCGTTTATTCTGCTTGAATATGGGTTTTAATCAAATATGGCGAATTTTCAAGATTTTGCGTTCCTGTAGTACTCCCCTTAAAACCAGTTACGCTTTTTATAAAGATAGACCGAAGATAGCTCTGTAAATCCGCCACCAATAATGGCTACATCAGCATTTTCTTCTTTTTTTAAAATCTGATCAAGCTCATAAATTCTAGCGCGAATTTATGAGTTAGCAATTTTGAAAAAATAGTAATCTAATAATATCAATAAATTGAAATTATTAGATTTATAAAGTCAGGGGGGGGGGGGCATGTTGTTACTAATAACGCTAAAAATACAAATAGTTACGTAAAGTCATTTTTTATAACTCATAAACTCACACTGGAAGTTAACCAAAAACTTTTTAATATAAAATCATGCGTTGGATTCATGTTTTAAATTATAAAATCAATAAAATACAAGAAATATAGCCTTTCAGTTTAATATATCTTGTTACAGAAATCGCTCCCTTACCAAAATTCGCTTGATGTGAAAGGTATACAAACGTATTATTTAGAAATCAATCATTTTTAAAAAAGTACAATACTTTATCATCGAATACGGGTCTTATTATGAATGGAAATGGCATGTTTATTTTAATGGTCACCGTTATAATAACAGTATATAGCCTATTGAATTATTATTTTTTAAAAAAACACAGTAACTTTATTACACTGAAATCACTCCCTGGGATTTTGGTACTGCTGGTTTTGGTCACAATTATTTTAACGCCGGTTGCTACTGTAATTTTCAGTCAGCACGGTCCAACGTTTATGGCAGCCATCACCGGATTTACCGGCTACAGTTGGTTGGCATTTTTATTTTTATTCCTGGTCATCCACGGTATATCCGATGTTGTGCTGTTTACGACAGAAAAAGCAGGATTTTCGCCACCAGAGTATACAGCTCGACTGGTCTTTTTCCTGACCATGGTCATCAGCATCGCCATACTCTTTTACGGTCGGTATGAGGCCAAACAGATCCAAATTGAGCGAATCGTTGTAAAAACCCAAAAGCTTCCTGCCAACGATTCAAAAATCACAATTGTTCAATTATCAGACATTCATTTTAGTCCCATTACCGGTGTTAAAACAGCTCAAATGCTTCATAATCTGGTTCAAAAAGAAAAACCCGATATTATAGTCAGCACTGGAGATCTGCTGGATCGTGGTATCCGCCGCCCGAATGAAGTTGCAGCCATTTTAAGATCCATGAAGGCACCCATGGGTAAATACGCTGTAACAGGAAACCATGAATTTTTTGTGGGTATTGAAGACAGCATAAAATTTACTGCTGAATCCGGTTTTAAAACGATACGCAACGATATAGTGAATGTTAACAATGAATTAAGCATAATGGGAGTTGATGATCCAACAGCCTCTCGTTTTGGATTGAAACTCAAAGTAAACGAAAAAGAACTGATGTCAAGATTGAACCCAAGTAGATTTAACCTACTGCTGAAGCACCAACCCCGGATTGAAACCACCAGCCTGGGCAAATTTGACCTTCAGCTTTCCGGTCATACCCATGCCGGACAGATTTTCCCATTTACTATCTTGGTAAAGCTGGCATTTCCCTATATTTGTGGATGGTACGAACTGGAAAAACACAGTCGGCTCTATGTCAGCAGAGGAACGGGTACTTGGGGACCGCCTTTCCGATTTCTTGCCTCGCCGGAAATAACAGTATTTGAGTTGAGAAATACTATGTAAACTTTTGAAGAATTATCGTCGTTTGTATAATTGAGAAAACAACATACCGGCGAACATCAACCCGCAACCGCCTATGGCACGTAGACTGAGAAACTCATTTAGAATCAGCCAGCCGCCTATGGCGGCAAAAACCGACTCCAGACTTAGCAGAATAGCGGCATGCGATGGGTGAGCGTCTCGTTGAGCTACAACTTGTAAGGTGTAGGCAATTCCAACGGAACAAAGACCGCCATATAATATAGGTACAGTGGCTTCCAGCAAACTACTCAGGGTTATGGTTTCAATAAAAACAGCAGTTAAGAGACTAAGCAGGGAACATGTAACAAACTGAATAAAGGATAACTTGATGGGATGGATTTTGCGGGAAAAAAATCCAACTAAAATTACATGCCCTGCCCAGAAAAACGCCCCAATGATCTCCAGAAAATCACCAAATTCAACGGTAAATTCGTCGGTTACACTTAAAAAAAACAACCCGATAACCGCTAAAAACGCTCCGATCCAGGTCCCAACGCTTGATCTTTGTCCAACAAGGCGCAAAATAATCGGAACAATGACCACATACAATCCTGTGATAAAGCCCGCTTTTCCGGCAGTAGTATATACCAATCCAATTTGCTGTAAAGATGCACCAGTAAACAATGCAAGGCCGGTAAGTCCACCGCTGATAACAACATATCGTAAAGAAATCGATGATTTGTTTGCACTCGATTCAGAAAAATGAACCCTCTGGATCAACAGTAAGGGAATTAACGAAAGACTACCCAATGCAAATCGGAATCCATTAAAGGTAAACGGTTCCACATAATCCATTCCCATCCGTTGGGCCACAAAAGCAAAGCCCCAAATAATGGCAGTGATTAATAACAAAACATCGGACTTGATCACTTGGGATTTCATATCGTCTTGTATAAAATACTGAATAAGTAAAGAGAACCACCAATTTCAAAAATGACGGTTTCCAGTAATCTCTTAATCCCCATAAATCTGACTAATTGGTATTTATAAACCGGTAAACCATGTGTCAAAAAGCTGATGTTTGACAAAAGTGTTGAATGCTGGTGTCAGTTAATTCATCAATAATAAGTATAGCGCCTATTAATGTGAAAAATAGCCACCAGAATAATTAGCTCGACGATCAGGATCAAAATCCAATTGGAAAAACCCTGGGAAAAATAAAAACTGCCCCGTCTTACCGTTAATCCAAGAATAAATTTGGAAATCACGATTCTAGCGGCCCAAAAACCAAAAATAATCAGGCTGGCCGTATATAACATCTTTCGTCGCGTATACATGAATAATCCGGCGATGAGTACCAAACTGGAACATAATTCAAAAAGACCAAAAACAATTTCCAGTGTTCGATTGGCATCCCAAAGAGTAAAAACACTCTCTTGAATTTCCGGTACAACCCCATAAATTCCCAAAAACAAAAAAAACATTGCCACTGTCGCCTGTAGGAAAAAATATGAATTCATAGGTTTGACCTTCACTCTTGTCGACATAACTTATCCTCCGGTTAGATTTTTTTATTTACCATGGAAAAACCACTATCATACAAAATACAATTATCATCCCCAGTCGAGCTAAACAAACTGTAGTTGAGCATTTCAAAATTCTGGATGCCGTTGGACAAAAAGATGTGAACAAAGCGGAAAATCTGATGCCACAAAACAACGCCGTCATCCGAAATTAAGCCATTCGAAACATAGACTCAATGATCCAGCAACCCCTCTTTACGGCAAATCTCTATCTAATTCGAGTCAACAATTCTGTAAATGCGAAAATCACCGATTTGAGTAACCTTTTCTATCTTTAATGCATTCAGCGCTTTTACATTCTGCATTGGAAGCTCACTGACAATATATTTAAAACCCAAAGCATTATATCTTTGCAGATCTTTTATACTGACCGATGGATGCAAGGATATACCTTTACGGTGCAGATAATACAGATAAACAACCGGTGAATCATCACCAAACACCAGCACCCGTTCGTTAACAGGAATCACCTTTTCAAACTCATCCGACTGGTATAGTAATTCCTCAGGCACCTGTTTAGCCCACAACCAACGATGTCCAACCCTGCCAACCATAACTATGGGCACGCAGATCAGCAAGAAACAAACAAACAAACGAAGCTTTTTTTTGCGCCAAAGCAGATCAATTCCATAAGTGTTACCCATGGCGGCAAAAATCAATAAAGGTGTTAAATAATAAGCGTGTTCACGAAATTGGGTAAAGAAGAATAATGAAAATATAAAAAAACTCAACAACCACATCAAATAAAACCCGCCGATTTTGGTTTTCCATTTTTTGTTCTTCAGGGCGGCATAACAACCAAACAGAAAAAAAGGGATAGCAACGGTATTAACATACATTTGCAGAAACCAATCAGCAATAGCCGGCCTTAGGGTTGAGGTTACCTCTTTCCATGATGATGGGAAGTACCTGGGGCGAAGAATTGCGTATCTCGCTCGTTCAAACGGGGCTTGATCAAAGAGATTTTTGGAATGCAAGTAGATAAGTATATTGGGTAAAATGATCACTATAAATGAAATAAAAGCAACTATTAGTGTTTTAGGATTTCGACTGGAATAGTAGTGTAATAGAAACAAGTAGGCCACAGGCAGTCCGAAAAACAGGTAGGTAGCTTTTGATAGTATCCCCAAAGATAAAAAAATTATCCCCAGCCAATATTTCCAATTCCAATGTCTTTGTTCCAATGGTGGTATAATAAGGGCAATACCCCATATAAACCAGGTTAGCGCCGGCATATTCGGTGAACTGGAAATAGAATAATAAAAGAAATAGGGAGAAAAGCTGACAAAAAATGTAAACCAACGAGCCCGCACCTCATTTAATCCAAGACTACGACTGAGTTTATAACTACCGAAAATCAAAAAAATCCCCATTATCAGCATCATCAATCGACCGTTGATATGAGAAAACCCCGTCAAATGATAAGACTGACCGGTAATCCAATACAACAGGGGAAATTCGAAATAGATGACTCCTTTATCGTTTGGTTCTACACGAACATCTTGAGCAGGATGAAAAAAGGCGTTATTATCTTCATAGTAGTTTCTGGCAGTAGAAAGTCCCATTATTTGTCGCCAAGTGTGTTGTCCCATGGGAGGAAGGTGAACAATGGGGATATGAAAGAGGATTTGAATAACGACAATGGTGATTAAAAACCGTCGGGTCGACCAACTGTTCAACGTTGAGGATGTGGTTTGTATGAGGGCTTCAATTTTGGACATATCACGGTTTTGGTTCATTTGATTCCTGGTCATCATTACCGATTATTTCAGAAATAATATAATATGGTCTGCCCTTTACTTCATCGTATATACGACTTAAATATTCACCGATAATTCCGAGAAAAATGAGCTGAACACCACCAATAAAAAAATTCGATGCCAGATTCGAAGCCCATCCGGGAGTTGCATTATCAGTAAACAACTTTATGCCAACGACAATCGCAGCCAAAATAAATGAAGGAATAGCAATGAAGATTCCCGCATACGTTGCTAACTTAAGCGGAAGATGCGACATGGAAAAAATCCCATCAAGCCCAAGTTTTATAAGCCGGCGGGTACTGACTCGAGGTGCACCCCTATACCTTTCCGCCCTTTCAATGGTTATCCCTGTTTGCTTGAAACCTGCATATGATCTTAATCCCGGAATATACCTATTGTGCTCTTTCATGGCAATCAAAATATCAACCACTTTTCTATCCAATATGGAAAACAAACCGGCATCCAATGGAATGGACAAGTCAACCATTTTCGACTGGATCATGTAAAAAAGCTTAAAGGCCAGCCTTTTAAGAAAAAACTCTTTACGTTTCACCCGGACGGCATATACTACATCAAATCCAGATTCCCATTTGGCAATCAGACTCGGAATGCTTTCAGGTGTATCCTGCAAATCTCCATCCATCAACACTACACCATCACCAGACGACACAGTAATTCCCGATATCACAGCAGGTTGATGACCAAAATTTCTTGAAAGTTGAACGATTTTAATAATACCAGGATGTTGATCGTAGAGTCCTTTGAGGATTGATAAGGAGGTGTCGGTACTGCCATCATTTACAAATATAACTTCCGTTTGATACTTACTGGCTTTAATAACGTCATAAAGCCGTCTCCAAAGCTCCTGAAGTGTCTCTTCTTCATTAAAAATGGGAATAACGATACTGATCATGTTTAGTTTTATGCATATTTGAAATGTTATGAAAACACTTTAATAGCATAGAATAAAATCATGATCAATCGCTTAGAAATCATAATTGGTTGTATCTTGATGATAATCCATCTGAGTCTGATAAAAATAGATCTACTTACATCTAATATATTATGCTTATACACTTGCAATCATATTCAAAATCTTTTTTTAAGAACAGTTATTGAAAATTACTACATTGGATATGGCCCAGATCTTTAGTAGCCTTAAAAAAAAGAAAATCCTATTGCAGTTAACAAAAGGGATTCCCCGAAATAAACGATATAACCAATAAATAGAAAGATAATCACTACTATTATATATAATTCTTCTCTTTTTTTACTCATTTTTTCTCCTTTACTGTTAATTCCATCTAAAAAATCGGGTTATACGGTGTTCATATGCTGATCAAATCAACATATTGGATCTTAATTCATTTAGGTCGTTTCAGGATCAAATTGATATTTTACTAAGTTGTTTTTGTTCCATTTATGTATGGTTGCATTTTGAAAAATGCTGAATAGCGCTGGTAACAATACAATGGTTGAAAACGAGCTTATGATCATTGTCAGGATTACCATCCAACCAATAGTTACCAGTGGCGTTACAACGGAAAAAAGCAGGGCTACAAAACCAGTACCTACGGTAAATGCATTGAGCACGATCGCTTTTCCACTATGTTTCACAGTATGAGCAATTGCATTTTGAAATGGTAAACCTTTTTTGATGTTATTCTGTAGTCGGTTCAGATAGTGAATACTATAATCCACACCAACACCGATAACAATGCTGCTGATAATAGCTGTTCCAATATCCAGCGGCACTCCCATAAAACCCATAACACCAAAATTAATCAGGGCAGTCGCCAATAAGGGAATAACAGCGAACATGCCGGTTAATATGGATCTAAACATTAGCACCAGTAAAAAAAGTGTCATTAATAAAGAAAGAACAAGACTGTTGATTTGCCCATTTACTATCTCCCTGTTAGCCACAGCACTTAAATGAGCTGTACCGGTGAAGGTAACGTTCAGGTTCTTGGGGAAATTGACAGCTATATACTTTTTAATGTCTTCGGTTAGGCGGGCGATTTCTGAAGATGAATTGGACCTGATCATAGCTTGAACATTTGCATGCCGATACCTGGAATCAACCGCATCTGACAATACATCTCCACCGCTGTTTTCATACAACAACAGGTATTGAGAAATCATCTGTCGACCGTATATCGTTTCTTCTCCCTTATCAGACCTTTGACTATTCAACCGAGTCTCAGATGGTGTTGTGTCAATTTTTTCTATTGTATGCGGGATTCTGTTAAAAAGCGGATCTTCATCGTGCAGAGTCAGGTTTATTCTTCGAATCAGCTGTGATAATCCCAATACTTTACCCACCAGCTGCTGTTGTTCTAAATACTGTGACAAGTCTTCAATGGCTTGCAAATTTTCAGGTTTCTTTAAGGGTTCATCATCTGTTTCCAAAGCTTCAACGAGAATGTTAAGTACAGAACTACCACTGGCCGTAGAATCAATTTTATTAGTGGAAATCACCAGCTCCGAATCCTTTTTGAAATAATCAATGGGATTGTTTTCAACCTTAATCAAACTCAAACCATAAAACGCAATTATTCCAATCATCAGGGAGACAAAAAGAATCGGTTTTGGATTTGATATAGTAAACCGACTGACCTTTACCAACCCCTTGTGAATAAACCGATCCAGCCAGGTGATGTTCTTTTTCTCTTTGATTACCGATTGTGGTAAAACAATCAGTAAAGCAGGAATAAATACCAAAGAAAAAACCATGGCAATCAAGGTGCCGATTGCGACAAATATCCCAAAATGTTTGATTTGCATGATTTCTGTCACAGAAAGAGCCATAAAAGCCACTGCGGTGGTTAATGACGTCATGATGACCGGTGAAGTTAATTCCCGCATAGTCCGGCGAACAGCATCAACTTTATTTAATCCCTCCGTGATATAATCCCGGAACTCTGAATAAATATGAATCCCGTCCGCTACCCCGATGGACAGAATAAAAACCGGAATTGATGTTGAGATGATATTCAATGGAATATTAAAAACAGCTTTCAAAGAAATTGTTAAAATCAGGGATAATAATACTACAAACAATGGCACAATGATGCCTTTGAGCATTCTAAAGGACAACCAGAGACCAAATATTACAAACAAAAATACAATGGGAAACAACCTGGTAGTATCCGTTTTCATGGTATGGGAAAGAGTAGCTGAAAAAACAGGTATACCGGCAATATAAAACTTTTCATTGCCTGGAACCTTGTTTTGTAAAATATCTAATAATTTCAAATACATCAGGTATTTTGTTTTAGTATCATCATCATTGATGGCTGTTTCAATGATGATTGAAGAATATTTTCCGTTCTTTATGGTCAGCACCTCTTTAAACAAATCATTAGTGCTAACCTGCTTTTTAATCATCTCTATTTCATCCGCATTTTCCGGCACATTTTCATAGATGGGCTCAATATCCAACCCACCATCAACTCCTATAATATTGTCCGTATTGGATAATGACATCACATCAATAACAGGTGTCAAACGTACAAAAATTTGTGTAAAAACATCATTTATATCAGGTGTCATTTGACCGCTTTGTTCAATTAACTCTTTTACAGATTCCAGTTCCTGCCAATTATCACTGCCTAATCCCAAAACTAATAACTCTTCAAGCCTGGATTTGGCTTCTCCGTTTATTTTCGCAGCCATTTTTTTAAGCAGCTCGAAATCTTCTTCTTCAATGAGCTGAATCTCCAAAAAAGCCTCGGTCAATCTATGAATTCGTTCTAACGTTTCAGCCTTAAATACTGTATCAGTAGCTTCCAATAAAACATAAGTATTGCCCTTTAGTCCGGTATAGGTATCCTTGGTTTTTTCCCAGAAAATACGGCTTTCATGGGTGGGTTGTAATAAAAATGGGTTGGTATCCTGTTGCAACTGAGGTAAAAAAAACGCAAACAGAGCCGTAACTGTCAAAAATAACAGAATAATCAATCGGGGATGTCCTGTCACAATGTGTTCCAAATATTTTTCGGTTTTCATTTTCTTCTCCAAGAACTGATATTTTCAAATTGAATTTAAGTTTTATTTTGACTACTAGTCATATTTAAAAAAAGACCGATTAGAAAACCGTTAAAAGGTAAATGACAAGAAAATGGTCTTCTCCTCCAATCACTCAAAGTAATTGTTTGGCTTTCTCCCTGATGAAGAACAAATTCAATCCTTTTTAACAGTATGGCAATTGCTAATTGGGTAAGGATTTTGTACTATTTCAATGATTTGACCAGCCGTCGTTAATTGATCTTTCGTCATCTTTCGACTGTCGGTCATTTTATGAGTAAAAAAAACCTCCTTTTACTCCGGCTTTTTTAAAAGCCCGGTTAGTAAAACGGTTTCGATTGTTTTAGAAAGAATCTCCGAATCAATTTCCGTTTGGGCATCTGTTTTCAATTCAAAATGATTCTCAGCCAGCATTTCGGCAACTCCCGACATTAGCCCGGCGGCGACAAGTGTTATGTATACCGGTGGTAGGTCAATCAGCAATCCTTCGTTAATCGACTTTTGAATGAGATCAAAGTGCTGATAGTGCTTTTGACGATGGTATCTGGTTACTTTATTAAGTAATTTTGGACCTAGATTTTCCGGCGTAATACTATGCATACATTTACGAAAAATCTTGTGTTTAACTGGATCATTCAACCAAAAATTAATATAAACTCTGATAACTTGTTGAAGTTGTTCTATATTTGGTAGTGTTGTATCAATTTTATCCAATTCCCATTGCAACTGGTCAAAATGATTCAATAGCAGTTGAGCAAATATCTCATGTTTACTTTTGAAGTGTTGGTAAATGGTCCCCTTACCAATTTCGACCTCTTCTGCAATCATATCAATGGTAACCGAATCCGGACCTTTCTCAACAAACAATCTTAAAGAAACATCAAGAATCTCTTGTTCCCTGCGTTTAAACTCTCTGGCTTTCCTTTCTGCAACACCCATTTTTTAAAAAAAGCAATGTTAAACATTTTTTATTTTGACTGATAGTCAGAATTTAACTTATAGTCACTCGATTGTCAAATATTTCATTAACTATATGTTTCCTAAAGATATTCATTATCCCTGGTTTTCTCAAAAAACCATCACGATGTAGACGATCCATTCAAATGAGAATGACATGTTTTCCCTATTCCTGTGTCAGCAAAACTAGCGATTATGTCACTCATCACTGTCAAGATTCATTCAATCTTAATCAGCCTGAATTAACTTTCGTTGAATTCTTTTTAATAACGACATCAAAACAAGTGAACTCCGGGGGTTAATGCATTTATTATCATATCAAACATTTTATAAAGAATATTTTATTGAAAATATTGCAAATATTAGTTGGTTATGGTACTTAGAGATTTCTTCGGTTTTTTTTAAGTAATTGTCTATAATTGTTATAGGTTTTATTCTTCTCAGAAAGCGGTACAACAGCTTTTATGACAACGGTAGTATACCCGTATTAAATTGATAAATCTTGTTGATTTCCGCTGTTTTTTTAAATCTTGATGCCGTTATATAAAGGCGATATGTCTCAAGGGAGGATATATATGAAATTCTTAAAAACCATATTTGTTGTTTCCACTTCCATTTTACTCCTGATATTCGGCGGTTGTGAGAAACAACCTCAAGAAGAAAAAAGTGCAGCCATGCAAAAAGGAGAAAGCATGCTTGATAAAATCCGGGCAAAAGGTTTTATACAGGCAGGTGTTAATGGAAGCGTTTTTGGTTTTAGTGCACCTGATGACAAAGGTGTTTGGCACGGACTGGATGTAGATACTGCAAAAGCGATCGCAGTAGCCGTTTTTGGTGACTTAAATGATAGGGTTAAATATACACCGTTAACAGCCGTTCAACGCTTTACCGCCCTGCAATCAGGTGAAATTGATGTTCTGACCCGAAACTGTACGCACACTTTGGGTAGAGACACGGCACTGGGGTTGGATTTTGTAACGGTTAATTACTATGACGGTCAGGGGTTTATGATTCACAAAAAGCTGAACAAAAAGCGTGCCAAACAACTTAGCGGAGCCACCATTTGCGTTCTCCCTGGAACAACCACCGAGCTGAATGCTGCTGACTTTTTCCGTTCCAATGGCATGACTTGGAAACCTGTTGTTATTGAAAACACAGCTGAGCTTTCCAAAACATTTTTCGCGGGGCGATGTGACGTGATGACATCCGATATTTCTCAATTAGCAGGAATCAGAACCAGTGCTCCAAAACCATCTGATTATATAATCCTCCCCGATGTTATTTCCAAAGAGCCGCTGGCTCCAGCGGTTCGACAAGGTGATAACCAATGGAAAGACATAGTGAATTTTGCTGTGTTGGCCATGATTAACGCGGAAGAACTGGGAATCACATCTAAAAACGTCGATTCCAAACTAAACAGTAACGATCCCAAAGTAAAAAGATTTCTGGGGGTAACGCCTGGAAATGGAAAAGCCTTGGGATTAGATGAAAAATTTGCTTATAACATCGTAAAACAGGTAGGGAATTACGGAGAAGTATTTGAACGAAACGTGGGTCCAAGAACTCCGGTTGGTCTGCCAAGGGGATTGAATGCACTATGGAAAAACGGTGGATTAATGTATTCACCACCGTTTAAATAGATTGTTGTCATAATCAAATAAAAAAAGATATTTGCTGTTTTTGTGAAAACGACTCTAACCAAGACACCGCTTTTGCTCACAAAAACAGCTTTTTCTCTAAAATTGGTTCAAACATCCACCGCTCACAGATCATTGACTTTTCTATGACCTCAAACGAATCAAAAACAAGCAGCAAGACATTTTTTTGGTACGACCCGGCAAAACGGGGAATCATCTATCAACTATCAACACTATTGGCTGTCGGTTTATTAGGTTACTATCTCTTCTCTAATACCCAGGCAAACCTTGAACGACAAGCCATTGCTACCGGATTCGGTTTTCTGGGTAAAGAATCTGCTTTTGAACTGGGTGAATCCTTAATTCCTTACTCATCATCGCATACATACGCACGAGCACTTCTGGTTGGTGTACTGAACACTTTAAAAGTATCATTTATCGGCATCATTCTCACCGTTATCCTGGGAACATTCATCGGTATTGCCCGCCTTTCTACTAACTGGTTGGTATCAAAAATTGCTGCCATTTACATCGAAGTATTTCAGAATATTCCCATTCTGTTGCAATTGTTTTTTTTCTATGCAATGTTTTACGATATATTCCCCCAACCGGATAATGCGTTGAATCCTTTAAAAGGTGTATTTTTGACCAACCGAGGAATAGATATCGCAGTACCTGCATCCCACGTTGCTCACAAATACATGTTGGCGGCATTTGCTCTGGCTTGTGTTTTAATATTTTTTTTGAATCGCTGGGCATCAAAACGACAGGAAAAAACCGGAAAAGACTTTCCGGTTTTTTATATAGCTATAGGAATAATGATTGGATTACCATTATTGACCTGGTTATTCTTCGGTGCCCCCACAGAACTAAGCATACCAGTATTAACAGGGTTCAATTTTAAAGGCGGTTTCAACCTGAGTCCGGAATTCGGGGCATTGCTATTCGGACTTGTTTTATACACAGCCGCTTTTGTGGCTGAAGTGGTTCGAGCAGGTATTCAATCCATCAGTCATGGCCAAGCCGAAGCTGCTATGGCCATTGGACTAAAACGGAGACAAGTCTTGAATCTCGTAATTTTGCCACAAGCTTTGAGAGTCATTGTTCCCCCGTTAACTAGCCAAATGTTGAATCTGACAAAAAACAGCTCTCTGGCAGTCGCCATTGGATTCCCTGATTTTGTTGCAGTGGCCGGCACCACCATCAACCAGACGGGTCAAGCTATTGAAGGAGTCGCCTTGATTATGATTGTATATTTAACCTTTAGCCTATCAACATCAGCTTTCATGAATTGGTATAATAAAAAAATCGCAATAATCGAACGGTAAACATCCCTATGTCTGAAAATTCATCTGCAAAAGAACTTAAACCACCAGTAATTAACATTGGAATCATCGGTTGGATGAGAAACAACCTCTTCAACGGCGTATTTAACTCCATTCTAACCATATTAATTATTATTGCTACGGTTCAAATCATACCACCTATTGTTCGATGGGCGTTTATCGATGGAAAGTGGCTTGCCAGTGGTTATGAATGCCAAAAAACTTCAGGTGCCTGCTGGTCCGTCATTCCCAGAAACATCAGATTTGTAATTTTCGGATTTTACCCACCAGAAGAACATTGGAGACCATTTCTCAGTATGATCACTCTGTTCGGCTTACTTTTTTATAGTTCCAATAGAAACCACTGGAAAAAACAACTGGTATATATTTGGATTTTCGGCTTGGTTTTCATAGCAATATTAATGCGTGGCGGCATTTTGGGATTAAAATATGTGGAATTTATGTTATGGGGTGGTTTACCCCTAACCCTCATGTTGTCGTTTTTTGGAATGGTGGCAGCCTATCCCCTGGGAGTATTGCTGGCTCTGGGAAGACGGTCAGAGATGAAAGCCATCAAGTCCATTTGTGTTGTTTATATCGAATTAATCCGAGGAGTACCGCTGATCAGCCTTTTGTTTATGTCATCTATCATGTTTCCCTTGTTTGTACCCGAAGGTTTAACCATTCACAAAATAATTAGAGCACAAATTGCGATTATTATGTTTACAGCCGCTTATATCGCCGAGGTAGTTAGAGGTGGTTTGCAAGCAATTGATTCCGGTCAATACGAGGCAGCCGAATCACTGGGTTTGAATTATTTTCAGAAAATGTATTTAATCATCTTACCGCAGGCGCTAAAAATTGTAATTCCACCATCGGTGGGTATTTTGATCTCGGCTTTTAAGGATACATCTTTGGTAGTTATCATCGGTCTATTTGATCTTTTAAACACATCCAAATCCCGTCTTTCCAATCCCGAATGGATGGGGTCTAGCTCTGAACTTTACATCTTTATTGCTATTATTTATTTTATTTTTTGTTATTTAATGTCCGCCTACAGCCGACGATTGGAAGCGGAATTGGAGCATAAAACCGTTTAATATTATTATTGGTAAACTATGACCTCAGAAAATTCAGTCGAAAACACAGTTAATCAAACAGAAACGGATATTATCAAAATCAATGAGATGCACAAATGGTTCGGTGAATTTCACGTTTTGCGAGATATTAATTTAAATGTAAAAAGTGGCGAACGGATTGTAATCTGTGGGCCGTCCGGTTCTGGAAAATCAACCATGATTCGATGCATCAACCGGTTGGAAGAGCATCAACGGGGACAGATTTTTGTGGATGGAATTGAACTAACGAACGATCTAAAAAATATTGAACGAGTTCGAGCTGAAGTGGGCATGGTGTTTCAACATTTTAATCTGTTTCCGCATCTCACCATTGTGGAAAATCTCACTCTGGGGCCCATCTGGGTGCGTAAAATGCCTAAAAAAGAAGCGGAAGAACTGGCAATGCATTACCTGGAAATTGTGCACATACCAGAACAAGCTAAAAAATACCCTGGCCAAGTATCCGGTGGTCAGCAACAACGGGTAGCCATTGCCCGCAGTTTATGCATGAAACCTAAAATCATGCTCTTTGACGAACCTACTTCAGCACTTGATCCGGAAATGATCAAAGAAGTACTCGATGTAATGATAGAATTGGCCGAAGGTGGTATGACCATGTTGGTAGTAACCCATGAAATGGGTTTTGCCAAGACCGTGGCCAACCGTGTCATTTTTATGGATTTTGGCACCATTATCGAAGAAAACAAACCCCACGAATTTTTCGATAACCCACAACACGACCGCACAAAACTATTTCTCAGCCAGATATTATAGATAAATTAAAGCTATGCAAACGTTTCACCCCGATAATATTTTGCCAGAATGGTCATGGGTGAAGCGATTTGGTTCGAGTAAATTGTTTGAATTGCAACGCGACCAAGGGACAATCCCTGGTCCAGATGTCCGTCTCTGCATTTTGCATAACATTGAATGCTTTTTTACCAATTCGACCGGAATCCTCTAAAGTTTCGGCCTTCAAGCGTATCTCCCGTTATACCCACAACACTCCATCACCGTTTTTACTTTAACATCCGGGAATTTTTTCATCAAATCTCGATCTCTAAACCCGAATCCTAATGCCCTGAGATGGCATAAAACATGATAAATATTTGTTTCAACAGCTTTTTCGTCATTAAAAACGATTGTTCAACATACTTTGAAAACGACCCACATGAAATTTTGCTGCTTTGGCCAGGGTCTCGAACCAATTTGCAATTTCATCAAATTCCTCATTCCTGGCTGTTTTTGCCATTCCAGGGCCCATATCGGTATTTTCATGGATTTCACCAGCAACAGCAGCTTTCAAATTCTCTTCTGTTCCCACCGATGGGAAGATCAGCGGCTGGATTATCTACTAATTTCAGATAATTCAGGTGTCTATGGGCCTGACCAATTTCACCTTCAGCTGCTTCCCTGAAATTAGAGGCAATTTCAGGATATCCTTCAATATCAGCTACTTTAGCAGAGTGAAAATTTGAGTTGAGAATCCTTTATTGCTTCTTTATACTCACATTTTAGTCTTTTTTTCCTACACCAATGACCACAGATTCCTGGTCGGTCAGTAAGCAAGTTTCCTGTCATCCTAAAGAGGGACGACGAAGGATTTCTCAAGATCAAAAACGAGAGATATTGATGATTGCCTGGAAACATATTCGATTAAAGTCCTGTGAAACCGGTGACAAAAGATCTCTTTGTAAGCATGGAAATTCTTCAGATTGTTAAGGCTCCCATCAGAATGACACTGGTTTTTAAAAAAATTTGGACAAGTAAGGGTTAAATCCAAACTCTAAAATACGTGTTTATATTCATTCATATAAATAATTTTAAAATAGTTAAACTTTTGTATAACCTGTTTGGAAATTTATCAGCATGTAAACAGTATTTCTTTTTTTTTAATATTTTGAATATAGTATAACAATGAAATCACAAAAGTTTCTACTAGTGGCTTTATTGCTGTTTTTTATGTTTCAAACAAATGTAAATGCTTACCAAAGATACAATCACGTTAAGAAGTTCGACCGATATTTTAAAAAATACTCAAAAAGGTTTTTTGGTCCGTTTTTCGATTGGAAGTATTTCAAAGCTCAAGCAGTCGCGGAATCCAGGTTAAAAGCCAAGGCAAAATCTCACGTTGGTGCCAGAGGAATTATGCAGATTATGCCAAATACATTCAAGGAGATAAAAAGAAAGAGTCGAATCATTAAAGGGAACACTTACCAACCGAGGTGGAATATTGCAGCAGGTATATTTTATAATCGAACCATTTGGAAAACATGGACGTCCGAACGTTCGTTCCAAGACAGACTTGATTTTACATTTGCTTCGTACAATGCAGGTAAGGGGAATATAGTGAAAGCTCAGATACTCGCAAAAAAGAGGAATTTGAACCCAAATCTTTGGAATTCGATTATAGAAGTTCTGCCCAAAGTCACCGGCAAGCATAGTAAAGAAACCATAACTTATGTTGAAAAAATCAATCTTATCAAAAGGATACTAAAATGACAGAGTTCAATCTTGGTATAACATTACTGAATTTAGGGTATGCAACTATTGGAGCCATTGTAACTTTAGCATTTATGATTGTCGGGTACAAACTATTTGATCGCATCACCCCCTTTGATACGCATGATCAACTTGAAAAAGGCAATGTTGCAGTCGGCATCGTTATTGGCTGTATATTTATGAGCTTGGGAATTGCTGTAGGTTTAGTAGTGGGACTGGGACTAAACTGATTCAGCTTGACCGATCTGTTGAGATGTTTCCCACCATCTCTCATCTTCCATATTGCTTCAAGCAGAAGCTTTATTTCTACACATCTAAAGAAAAAGAGAATCCGCCCCATTTAACCGAGTGAATAACGTTATTGATGTTCATGTTCATAGATTGAATTGAGAAAGTGAATTCGATGTGTTTTATATATAAGCTAAGACTAAAAAAATTGTACCCAATGAAGGTTTTCCGTTCGATATCATGCTCTTCAGAATAATCGGTAATCATAGAATAGGCAACAGCACTTAGTTGAGTCCCCATGCTCACTGCCCAACCGTATGATTTATCTATTGAATTTACCATAAATCGATTACCTACAGCATTCACAAGGTTATCAGTTAACACGATATCACGTGGATAGTTTTCACCATATCGAAAAAGAGATTGCACGAAAAAACCGGAAAAGAAATTGCCAAATTCAAAACCATAGGAATTTATCCAATCACTAGTTTTGCCGTTATCAAATTCATTTTGCCAGGTTCTCACGGAATGTCTGTACCCAATGCCCAAAGTCATTTGATTATCTAATTGATGTTCCCAGCCCTTGGGTTCATCATTTCCAATGAGCCAATGAAACGACTTTTGGCTCCATTCAGCACCTGAGTAGGGGCCAACAATACCTATTTTAAAATAGGTTTGTTCGGTTTCATCTTCTCTCCATTCAATGAGAGAGTATTTCGTATAAAGATGACCGGCATAAGGGATATCATCCTTTATAAGTTTTTCTTCCTTTGTATCGGATGGAGTGTATACATCCTGGGCAATTCTAAATCCAGAGGAAATGCGGTCAGCATCGATATCTAGATGAGGTATGGATGTCATCAATATATATAAAAAATTCGTGTAATCACTTCCGGATCTGGTAATATCATTATTATCCATACTGTCACTCAACCAGTTGAAACTCAACCCATTGGTGTAATATTCATCGGTTCCGAAAATAAGATCGTTTTGTAATGAAACCGACCAAAGATCGGCATGAATGGTGGAAAAATCTGCAAACATCGCCATAAGAAAAATTATGATCAAATGAATCAGGAGACGACCATTTTGACTGGGAAAGCAAAACATAGGTATGTTGAACTGAAAAATTGTAATAAACTGATTACTCGTTAGGCTTCAATTGAAAAGACATAATCATAGAAAATAGCTGTTTTCTTGAACGTTGACATTGCTGCCCAACATAATACTCACGACAAACGTCCCTTTAGAGACCTTAATACACATAAATTCGCCCCTATCAGATAGATTTTGGGTTACTCATCAAATGAATACTTTATCTCCATCTGTATATCGGGAGATGTATTTTACATATAATCCAAATACATGAAACTAAATAGTACTTCTAATCAGCTATTTTATAAGTCGTACTGATCTTGACTACTGATTTGACGGCTTCCCTATCTTCATCTCAGTATCCTGTGCCCAATTACTATCAGGTTTAATATATTCCCTGCCAGGAAACCGGTAATCACATGCTCCCAGACAAAACCGATTAGTTTATTGATTAAACCCAACGGTAAATTGATTGATTGGGCCATGATGTTATCTTAAAATCTTTAATCAACAATTAGATTAAAAATTGCGTCATGCGTAGAAAATTCACCCCCAAAGGCATATTTCCATCAACTATTTTTAATATAGGGTCATCACCATTGATGTCTTTTATTTGAAAGTATACGTATGATAGTTTTCCGAGGAATTCGTCAAAATAAATTGCAGATCCAATCCAGGGCTTTTTTCGGTTCGATTATTAGCTTTTACATCACCAGATACATTGAGAGGTCCAGTGATGTGTCCAAACCTTGAATATAACTTAAGCTGACATCCATCATGCCGATGGTTCTGGAAAAGTGCGAAACCCATTAGGTAATAAATGAGTACAATAAGCTAATTAATAAAATAGTCAAAAAGATATCTTGATATGTTTTTCCATTTTTACTCGTTAAAATATTGTTTCCACAAAATAACTCCCTCTCGTTCGAAATCTCAATTGCACCAGCTCAAGCTTAAAAGAGAAACATGTGGATCAAAGAATATGTGAAGCTATATTTTCGGGAGTTTTTTGAAAAGTCGGAATGTGAAGCAAACGTTTTGTTCATAATACAGATTTCACAAAAATAAAACCGGTATCATCTGTGATTTCAGGATATCTTCAAATTTTCGTAGGTTCTTCTACAACCGTTTCCGCATCAAATAGACAGTTGTATATATGGAAGGACTCACATTTTTTGTTTTCTTTTCTACTTTGATATTTTTGGATTCCATAATGGTTTTTTAGTTTCTTTAACAATATTTTTCATCTCTAAGCTAGTAATCAGGAATACTTTGCCTGAATGTATGTCTCTACAATAGCTGACATTTTTAAACAGTTACCGCCATCCTGTAAGACGCAACAGTAAATACTCTCCTTGGCAGTTTTTAATACTGATACGTTCCAAACAGAATGGCGTGGTGGCATACATCAAAAATTATGGCTTAAACTGACAATTTATCCCAGACTGTATGATTTATAATGTCAAATGATTTGAGTTCTTCAGCCATCCGTATACCAAAATCACTTTATAACAATTTTGAAGTTGATATACCTTTACATTCCAATTCTTTTTAACTTCCTTTTGATTCAAAACAGGGGAAATATACTGCAACAAGACCTCGTCAATCTTTTGATCAAAACAACGAATATTTATCAACTACAAATGCATCTTTTGTTTTTCTGAAGGTGTATAAATAGTTTATCTAAATTCCATTTTATAAAAAAATGATAAATATTCGAGTAAGTTACTTGAAATGTGCCACAAATAATTATACTAATATTATAGGTATTTATATAAAACAAAGCATTAACTCACTAAATATCATCAAAACAAGTAACGAGATTTGGTGAAAAATAGAAAGTGACGAAATATCGTGACATTGAGGAGCGGAAGGAAATAGTTTTTTTAGCTTAACTGAACTTCTGATGGTCCAGCAAGTGCAACGTTAGTAAAAACGATGTATTCAGATGAATAGTATAACTTTTTCTTACACTATAGAGGTTCGATATAGATAAAGATCCCCTTTGCATCATATTATTTTATTCAATACATTTCCATAATTTCCAAGAATTACGGTAATTATAAATATCTTGGATATCATAATCTTATATGATTCCTTTGAGTAAAGGACGGAACTAGACCACCACTTAAAACATCTCTCCTGAGCTTTTGATAGGAAGGAACAAACTTGCATGACTTCGCCGTCCGAAAAAATTGCAAGCACAATCAAGACAGTACTCGTTGTCAAAATATTCCTTGACAAAATGAGTCATTGAGTTATTGTATGAGCTATTGAGTCAATGAGTTGAGTCAATGAGCTATTGAATAACTCATTGACTCATCATGTATATCTTCATTTGATATTATAACTACTTCATATGTTAGGAAAATGAGATTAAACGACACTGAATCATCCATATTAGAATTCAAAAGAGAAATCCCCCAAAATGATCAAATAATAAAGACGGCTATCGGGTTTTGTAATCTTTATGGAGGAAAGATAATCGTTGGCGTAGACGATGACAGAAATATTATCGGGATTGATGAAACGAAAATAGACCAAATAATTGAGTCATTGAACAATTCCATTTATGATTCTTCCACACCGCCCATATTCCCAAAAGTATACTCTCAACGAATTGAAGATAAGGTCGTATTGATCATAGAAATTTCGGAAGGTGCAAAAAAGCCTTATTTTAGAACATCTGAGGGAATGGAAAATGGGACTTATATCAGAATGGGAAATTCCACTGTCAAATCTACCGTTGAAATAATTCAGGAGTTGGAATGGCAAGGAAAAGGGAAATATCATGATGAAATCCCGGTTTATCAGGCAGATCGCTCTGATTTGGACGAAAATCTAATAATTGAATTCTTAAAAAATAGAAAACACGGTTATAAAGACTCTATCACAGATAAGATTTTGAAGTCATACAAGCTGCTGATCTATGAGCAATCGCGTTTTTTTCCAACTATTGGAGCACTTCTACTTTTTGGTAAAAATCCTCAATATTACCTGTCTGAATCATTTATTATATGTACGCATTTCAAAGGAGTTGAAGGACGCAACGCCATAGCTTCAGTGGATTGTACAGGTACCCTATTTCAGCAAATAGATGAAGCGCTGCAATTTGTCTTCAATCGATTGTATAAGTCATATACAATAAAAGGCTTGCAACGAGCTGAGGTACTGGAAATACCGGAAGTCGCTGTTCGGGAAGTTCTATATAATGCCATTGTCCATCGTAATTATTCTATTAATGGACCGATTAAAATTGCCATTTATGAGGATCGCCTTGAAATTTTTAGTCCCGGATTATTTCCAGGACCTTTGAATGTGAATGATCTGGAACAGGGGATAACTTACATCAGAAATATGGTCATCTCAAAAGTGTTCAGAGAGACTGGGATTATCGAAAAACTAGGTAGCGGTTTTATTTCTCTTTTCTCCAGCTATAGAGAATGGGGGTTGGAAAAACCTACAGTGATCGAAGGCCTCAATTTTGTAAAATGTATCCTTCCCAGGAAAAAGCTAAAACAACAAAACTATTTTAATTATAACAGCATAGATAAAGTTGAGGAATGTAAGAGTTTCTATGGTAAAAAAACGCTCACAATAATAGATGAATCATCAGATGATAATATCATACTTGCGTTATTTGAAAGGTTTGATGAAATCACCATGAATTTGGTTTTGAAAAGAACGGGGTGGGCTCGTGCTACAGCCGGGCGTCGTCTCAAAAAGCTGCTGGATGAAAGAAAAATTATAAAAATCGGTGCTGGAAGATATTGTCGATACCGATTGTCTTCAATGAAGTAAAAAGTTCCTTCAGAAATAAGATGATGGCTCATTTGCTCCAAAAACGGGAAAAACACCTTGACTACTGAAAATAAGAATCTTTTCAGTACAATGACTGTTTTGAAAACTTTGGAGTGATGCTTGCTTTTGGTGAATCATTTCATGGATCTATAGCTTTCGAAACCTTTTGGATAGCTTGATCTGATCATTGGAGTAGTGGAATAATAGTATCTGTATTTAGAGATTTTAAGTGACATGTGGCATCCACTGGGCTTTTTTGATTACAGATGGGATCAATCCCAAGGTAACGACCAGTAGAACAACCATGATGCTGCAACCTAATATCATAGTATCATAGTTACTCATAGTCATACCGAATATTGACCATTGTTTGTTAAGAATATTCAATTTGATAATCTGCCCGCTCAATATACCCGATATAGCAGCACCTCCTAAAATAAGCGATGTGCAAAAGGAGGTTGACATGGTTTTATTTTCTTGGGAAATCAAGGCCATCATCTCCGAAGTTATTGCAATGCTGGATGCGGCTTGTACAGATCCAAAAAAACAACTGAGGATTCCAACGGTAAAAGTAACCGGAATAGGTAGCACTCCTCTCATTACAAAAAGGAGCAGGACTATTCCATAGCCAAAATGACAGCAAAGAAACACGGATTTGGTACCGATTCTGTCGATCATTTTTCCGCCGAAATAAAATCCAATCACCATACCGATGAATATTAGATTTCCCATCAAAACAATTTTACCTTCCGAAAAAAGCAGTACATCTTTTTCCAACAAACCAAACAACCAAGGTATGGAACCGGTTGCCAGCATGAGTAAAAAAACATAAGAACAAAATGGCATATAACCGGGAATTCTAACAACATTGGCTATCGCCCCTAAAAAACCAGATCTATCAGGAACACTTTTTTCCAATTCAGGGATGATGTTAAAAAGCAGGATACGGATAATAATCCCGACGGTGCAAACTGCCAAAATTATCTGGTAAGTTTTGATGGATGAATAGGTATGAAGTAAATATGTAACAATAAAAGTAAAAATAACGGCAGTTAAGCGCAAGGCCAGTCGAAGGCCTCCAAAAAATCTCCCCCGGAGATTGGCGGGAACGATCGGACTTAACAAAGCAAACCAGACGGAAAATAAAAAAGCCAACCCGACACTGAAAATGCTGATACCTAAAATGACAATAGTAAATATAAGAGGCTTGGAAAAAAAAGGTGCCAAGGCAAGCAGGGTGAATCCAATGATGGAGATAAATATCCCCAGAAAGCCGATCAGCTTTTTGCCGAACCAATCGGATATATAAGCAAATGGGACAGTCATAAGGAACAGTACCAGCGAAGGCAGAGCCAGCAAAAACATGATATTGCCACTAGGAATATCCAGACGTGAAAGATACGCTAGTATAAAACCGTTTTTAAACGTCTGATCGGCAACTGCACCGGTAACAGCAGTTATTTTGACGCCCAATAGTATTTTGTTTAATTGTTTATTATCCACTTAAAAATATAATTGCGCTTTGTTTTTATTGGGAATATATGACTTCTTTATTTTGAAATGCACATTTTTTTGAGAAATTCATTGGAGATATAGAAAACTACTCGCATGTTCTATACGATAAACCAATATATTAAAAAATTCTACTGTATTTACAGTCAGGCAACCTGTGAATAGCTGGTAAACAGGGCAAATACGCAGCATGGCCCTCAATGCAAATTGATATACATACATAAAGCATTCCATCACCGACGAATTTGGGGATATCCAGACCTTAAAGGAAGCAAGGCAGCTGTTCGAACTCAACTATGGCATGCTTTTCAAAGCTGGTGAAACACCGACCGTGGGCGATATCAACTGCGGCGCTCAAGATACGGCCGCCCTGAGGCGCATTGCCAATATTCTCAAATCCAAAAGATTCAGCATCCCGGGCTTGGTACACCGGATTTCAATGCCGTGGAATGGTTAGGTATATTTGATGACGATAAGTAAAAACGAAAAAGAGTCTTTCGATCTCAGGCCGGGATTGGTGAAAGCATTATTATTAAAACTGAGATAACCTTTGCACCCGGAGCCTGCGACTGTGCTGATCGGCCGCTCTGGCCTTATTACAGATGGGAGAACCTGTTGCCTCGTACTGATATATATACAAAAAGCCGTTAGTTTTCCTATATTTTCAGTAAATTAGATATTGCCTTGGCATATTTCATCTGCTACAACTATATATCAAAATATTAATAAATTACAAATTTAATGATCTTGTTACAGAGTTCGCTGGTTTGTTTGGATCAAACCTTCTGCATGTACCTTTCAAGTGAATTTAAGTGTTTGGTTAGCTTTTTTGAAGTGTCTTGGTTTTTTCTTCAATTTTCTCAGAAACTTTAATGATAAGAGAACTTTGTTATTGAGAATTCATTTTAATTCAATGTATTAAAATAGGAGATACCATGAAAAAAACCACCATTTTATTTTACTGTGCGTTGATGATTTTAGTGTCGCCCTCGAACACTTTTGCCCAGTTTCAGACCATTTTAGATTCATTTCAACGTGATTTTTCCCATGCATTAACCGAATCGAGAACTGAGCCTGGATATGTATTAGCAGGTCAGACAATTCAATCATTAGGGGAACCGTTGCTGATAAAAACAGATAGTCTAGGCCTCCCGCTCTGGGCATATACCTATAGTTTGCCTGGAAACCGTGAGCTTTTTTTTAGTGTGACAAGAGCTCCCTGGGTAGGTAGGGACGAATATGCTGCGGTTGGTTATGCCGATCCGGATCCCAATCTTCCCACCAATAGCGACATCTATTTTTTAAAAGTTGATTCTATGGGAAACCCAATGGTTGCCAAACGATATGCCACTGACGGCACCGATTTTGCCCACCATATTGAACCGGTTTTCCATCCAGATTATGGCCCCTGTTTTATTCTTGCCGGTATAACCTATCAAAATGATCCTAACTATAGAAGTGATATCAATGTGGTTCTTGTCGATGCTAATGGAACGATGCTGCACTCAAAGGTATTTTATGAATTGGATAATCAATCTACATACTGGGTTGAGCCATTGCGAGACGGCGGTTTTGCTATTGTCGGTTACACCATTATAAATGATTATCGAGACGTATTGGTGATGAAGCTTGACAGATATCTAAACCAGGTTTGGAGCCAAGCGATTGATATTATTCCTTCACCCTGGATGGAAAGTCATGATATCGGTTATTCCATAAAAGAAGACCAAGATTATAACCTGGTTATCACGGGAACCGCTCAATATGTAAACAGCTCTGATTATAAACCATTTTTAATGAGCTTGTCGCAGGATGGCGCCATGCAATGGTTAAAAACATATAGCCTTCCTGACTTCGGTTCATCAAAAACTTTCTCATTAATTAACAATATATCAACCACCGGTACAGAAAATGTTATTGCAGGACAAATCGATAATCCCAAACATGCTTTGATGATAAAAACAGATATCAATGGAAATGTTATCTGGGGTATGATTTATCCTCCGATTAACAACACCAGTACAACTGAAGCAAAAATGGCGATACAAAATAGTTCTGGTGGATATGCATTCACCGGAACTATGTATAATACGTGGAATCCTAATGGAACAAGTTATGATGTTCACCTTGTTGAAACAGATTCTACCGGTTCCTCAAATGCAGTTGATTGTGAAAAGAAAGTGGAAGTTTTGGTTGATAAACCTGATTACAAAAAGTACGGACTTGATTTTATGGAATTAGAACTGAAGGAGATAGATACAGAACCGAAACGAGTTTTGTTAAAGCTAAAAACGTATGATTGCTACGGAAATCCAAAAGGTTTTTCCCTAAATGCAACAACAACCCAAAATTGTGCTCTAGATTAATACCTGATCGTCTTTAAGCACATAGACAACATCCAGGACAGTTAAAAAAAAGTAGGTATAGATAGTACTTTTTTAGGTTTGATCCATTTTTAATAACCCGGCCGTATTATATAAAAAATATGTTTTTCCAGGTGTTTATTGCCATATAAAACTTTTTTATCATTTTTAAAGCAGGTTTACTGGCCCCAAGGCCAATCAATATATAAGCCTAATTCATGCTTACTGAATTCTCGTTACAATTTTACGGGAGGGTAGGATAAATACATTGGTACATACAAACAACCGGTTACAAATTTATTGCAAAATCAACAATGCTAATAAAAATAATGATTTAGAAAACGTTTTTTTGAACTTTTAGGTAAAGGGCAGTCCTAGGTTCGTTCCGGCCTAAAGTTTTTGACGAGTTTCCGAGTTCAGCCAGCATTTCTCCCTTACATCGTTCCACCCTATAAGCTTTATTCCTCCCTGGAGGAGCAATATATCTTCCCAATAGGTATGAATATCAATGATTTTATCCATATTGTCCCCATTAAATTTGGATTGGGCTATACAAATCGACAATTTCCCAAATTTGAACTTCGGCTGTCATCCTGATTGAATTTGTGATACATACAATAAAGGACTTGCTCTGAAAAATATCTTTGAAATCAATGAAATTCTTCATATCGCTGATGTTCTACTCATTATGATAAAGTACAATATTGTCAGCATTTCTTTTGACATTATTTACTAAAAAATTTTGATATCAATGTTATATGGATTTGCATTGGGTAAAGAATGGCAACTATCAATAAAACCTTGATAGTTGAAAGTTCTTGTCGTCATGCCGAATTTGATCCGGTATCCAGGTTGAGATACCCGTAACTAACAATAGATTCCGAGTCAAGCCTGGAATGATGTTGCAAGCATGTCAAACTTGCTATAATTACAGATATATACATAAGAACACTAAATTGTAGAGATAAAACAATGAGTATCATTAAATAACAAAAATCCATAATCGAAAACGATTATCATTGAATTGTAAATTTTTAGACTTGACTGCCGGTTCTATTTTTTTTTAGTCCTTTCTAAAACATATAAAGCGTTACTATCAGAGGGATTACAAGAAACGAATCAAAAAAACGAACGTTCGGTAAGGTTTTTATTTTTGACCGGATGGCTTTTTTCCTGAAATATAGAATCATTGATTTGAAGGAGGAAAGGAACTTAAGTCAAATCCGCTTTATAAAATCATCGAACCATCATGTTATTCCTCCGCTCAGGGAAGAGATAAACCTTCCAACACTTTTTTCTGTACATTGTGGTTGAATAAAATTTTCTAATCCATTGAAGAGAAATAAATGGGAAAGCAAAAACTGCATCTTCATTCAATGATCGTTCATACTGCGTCGGCTCTGGCTCCACTGGCAGCTATGGCCTATATTTTTTACATTATTCAAGTAAATATTTTAACTTTTGGTCAGGACACATGGTATTTTTTGGTTTATTTTTGTTTAATTGTGATTTTTTTGGTCGCAATTCCAGCTATTCTCACCGGTGTTTTTGAAAGAAATCATATTTATACCAAATGGCACTCCACACACAAAGTTAAACTGGTTTTATCCCTTATCCTGGTCTTAGGATTGGTGGTGGAAATATCTATCCTTTACCAATCCGGATTGGCCAATACCCTGTTTTCGCCACACGGTGTGTTAATCATCTTCTTTAATAATATCATCGTTTTTTTTCTTGGATTATACGGATTCAAAATAACACTTGGTCGACAGTCCATGGAAAAAACATCATATACCCCGGACCTTCATAAAAACAAACCCATTGATATTCTGGTGACGGCCGGCATCAATAGAAAAGAAGAACCAAAATACCTGGATCTATTAACGGAGAGATAATATGCAATTAACATTAAGCAAGGAACAACAGGAATTGGTTGAGAAGGCTCGAGCCTTTACCAAAGAGTGGGTGGCTCCCAATGCAGCCAAATACGATCGCTCTGGTGAATTCCCCAAGGATATATGCCAAGAAGCATTTAAACTTGGTTTTATGAATCCCCATATCCCTAAAGAATATGGTGGTACTGAAGAACCGGTTTTAAACCATTGTCTGGTCATGGAAGAG